>JAZNPT010000031.1:0-4480 GCA_045589815.1 Acutalibacteraceae bacterium | reverse complement strand
TATTTGGTATTCTATTATTATTGATTTACTCGATGAAAATATCTAAATATACAACAGAATATACTTCAGGCGCAACAGATATATTGTTGCGCCTGATTGTTTCTTTTTATAATATTGTTATCTCTCTTGCGCTTCCTCTGTCACCACGGTTTGTTACATATTGCATCGTACCACCGGGCAGTATGCTTTCAAAAGCAAAGTGCAGATGTCCTGTAAGAACGGCTTTAATCATAGGCTCACCGGTAACATATTCGTAAAATGCCTTTGAAGCTTCTGTCGGCTCTGCTATATCTCCCTTGACCTCGGGGTGAACCTCTGAGTCGGAGCCAAGCAGGCATATTTCACCGTTCCAGAATTTATAACTTTTCTTATAAAGTTCTTTTTCGTATAAAGGGGCATGCATAAAAAGAATGATTGGATAACCTTTCTTTACTTCCTCTTTAAGCATTTCAAGCTGTTCATATTCCACCTGATGATAAGCGTCGTCTATTCCGACAAAATTAACACCGCCGATGATATGAGAATTAAAGAATATATTAACAGGATATCCGCCGATTTCTTTCAAACTGTTAAGACGGTAAGCCATATCCTCTTTTATGCCGTCGTATTTTGCATATTCGTGATTGCCTGCAACGAAAAGAAACTTATCCCGCTTTAAAAAATCCTTTGCGAATTCAACGCAAGGCTTTGATATGTAGTCGATAAGATCTCCGGTATGAACAATCAGATCGCAATTCTTTTCACCGTACTTTATCAGCTTGTTGAGATTTCGTACACTTCTTTTCTCGTTTCGTTTTTTGCCCTGTCTTATCATATTCTCAGAGTCACTGTCACAATAAAATGGGAGATGTGAGTCTGTCATATGAAGAATTTTCAGCGGTTTTTCGAGACCTATTTTTATTGTGGTTTTCTTAATTTTCAGCATAATGAAATTTGTTTCTCCTTAAACAAGCTCGGATTCGTGATGAGTTTTCGAAATCCTCGGTGCCGCACCCGTGAGATGAGAAATATCACGGTATTCTCCGTCATAATCAGCAAACAGACCTTCGGGAATTTGCGATGTCCAGCCGTTTTCATCAAATTCGGGAGCCTTAATTCCCATAGCGTAAAGCACAATGGCGGCAAGGTCACGGATATTCATTTCTTCTATTTCGGTTTTGTTTATTCCTTTGCCTGTTGCGGCAAAGGTTACATATTTTTCTTCATCTGTCCATCCGCCGTGACTACCCTTGCAGTTTTCATCATTGGTGCCGCCGTGGTCGGCAATAACAATAAAAATTGTATCTTCAAGCATTCCGGCATTTTTAACTGCAGAGTAAACATCTCCGATAAGCTTATCAACCTCGTGAATACGCTCGATAAAAGCAGGAAGTCCGTAACCCGTTGAATGTCCTGCACCGTCAATGCTGTCAAAATGAACAAACAGAAAATCGGGCTTGTTTTCAATGATATATTCGCAGACAACAGGTGTCAGTTCATCATCGTGTGCCGTTGCGTGAGAAACGCCGATGTTATTTTCAACTATACCGTAAGTGATGGGATTCCAGTCACAGTATGAACCGAGAACGGCATCGGGATACGGTTCTCTGATTCTTCTGAAAAGCGAAAGGAACGAAGAATTTACATCATAGGGCACAGAAGAAACTATGCCGTTTGTAAGCCCATGAATTTCGGGACCGACTCCGATAAGCATTGAACCCCAGCATTCTGCACTGATGGTGGGTTTTGAAGAAAGGGCTTTGTATGTGATTGCACCGTTTTCAAATATTTTATCGAAATTAGGTGTGTCTGCATCCTTAAACCAACTGCCTGCACCGTCAACGCCGATAACTATTACATGTGAGTATTTTCTTGACATGGTCATTTCTCCCGTATCTTTATAAAAGTTGCAGCAAAGGAAGAACCTCCCGGATTATGTCAGGGAGGTTCCGATTTGTATCAGTCCCATTTCTTGTTCATAACAACAAAGTTCATTCTTTCCTGAATGCTCGGTCCGCCATGACCTGTGCCGACTCCGCCGTGGTCCGAAGTGACGATAATGAGCCAATCTTCCGTATCATATGTTTCTCTTGCTTCGATGGCTTTTATTACTTCGTAGCCGTAAGCATCTTCGGTTCTGAAGCCGTCTTTATAAACGGGGTTATTGAACGTAAATCCGAAATTGTGTCCCGCAGAATCTGTGTTTTCATAAATAATAAGCACAAAGTCTGCACAGTCTTCGCTTGTTATTTCTTCCATTGCTCCTGTGTGAACATCTTTCAGACCTTTACGAAGGTTAAAATCAACGTCGATGTCATTCTCTTCGCAATAAGCTTTTTCGGTGTTGTATGTTGCGCCGTCCCTTGAAAAGTGCCCCTTCCACTTTGTGATGAATGCGGCGTCATCAATAACGTTCTCTTCAACAAGAGAAGTCATAAGGGTTTTAGGCTCAAGGTCTTTTGTTATTCCGTTGCCTGTAATTCCGTGAACATCAGACCATACGCCTGTAAGCATTGAGCACCAGCCGGGAGCAGTTGAAGTTGCCTGAGTGTTTTCTGCAGGATAATTCACGCCTCCGCAATAGGTAAGGTTGATTGATGCACCGTTAGCAAGAAGATAGCTTATTGCACCGTTGTCCTGCTTTTCTGCAAGAATATCTGCACGGCAGCCGTCATAACCGATAACGGCAACCTTCTTTTCGGTTTTGCCTTCGGGTAGTTCGGATCTGAAATGTTCGTTTATGATACCGTAAACATCGGTAAACGGATATGCGGTTTCAACTGTGTTTTCGTAGCCGACGGAAGCAACATTCTGTCTGTATATTTCTTCTGTGTCGTTTTCGTCTTTATTATATCTTGTGAAATACAGCGCCAGAGCACCTGCGATAATTCCGAGAATAAGAACAACGGAAACAACCGAAAGAATTATCTTTTTCTTGTTTTTCATTTCAGTACCTCCAAAAGTTTGAATTGACTTTTTATTTTTCAAAATATATTGCACCGCTCTGAGCGAAAATCAAGGGAGGCAAATCCATTCCCTTTTGTTCGGGGATTCTGGATGCGATTGCAACATCGTGGATTTTACTGTATATGAATCCGGGTTCAAAAACAACATGAGCGCACATAAAACCTTCTTTTTTCACAGGCAGAGTAACAGAATAATCTTCTGTCTTTTTTGCCGTGTATGAGAAGCATTCACCGTCACGGTCAAAAACAATCAATTTATGCTTTCTGCGAAGTTTTTTAACATTGATTGTAATGCTTGTTTCATCGGTAAGTTTAACGGTATCGCCAAGCACGGAATCGCCACTGACGATATCAATAAATGTTGTACCTACATCAAAGCATATTGTGGTGCGACCCTTAACGATAGCATCTAAAATATCTTCGGGAGAGTTTGATTTTGCATAAACATAAGTAACAGGCCAGGTTAAAAGATTGGTGACAACATAATCTCTGTGATAATCGCTGCCGCCGACAACGGGCAGCTTGTGTCCGTTTCTCAACTGCTCATGCCACCATTCGGTGCATTCGAGATTATCAAAGTGTGTCGGTGCGTTCCATACCTCGAGAACGTCCACATCTTCAGCTTTCATTTCCCATCTCCACGGGCATTGCTTGCAATGAGGATGGTTCATACAGATTACCGCTCCGCGCTCTTCTGCCTTTGTCTTAACTCTTAAAAAATCCTCATAGCTTTCGCAGGTGTCATAATCTTCTTTATCAATAACATCTTTGACACCCCACATATTGCAGTGCCCTCCGTGTTTTGTCAGCTCGGCACCGTAAATGAGAGTAAGCCCGTCAACATCGGGAAACTCCTTGCAGTTAACATTATGGTCGGTAATTATAAGAAAATCTATTTTGCTTTTCTTGGCTTTTTCAATAACCTGTTCCAATGTCAGACCGCCGTCGGATGCAACCGTGTGGCAATGAGGAACACCGGAATACCATTTATATTCTTTACAGCTCATTCTTGCACTCCCTTAATGATTTCTTTATCAATTTTGCCGATAAAGAGGTTGTTTTCAGTTTTCAAAGCGGAGGGGTCATCGTTTTCGTGAATTATTCCATAAGCGGGAGAATCGATTTTTTCGGGGGCAATAAAAACATTGTTTCTGACTGTAAGGTTATAAACCATAGGTCTGAAGAATATGTAACCTCTGCTTTTGCCGATTCTGCCGGTAGGACCGTCAAATATATTATTTTCAATAATAATATCGTGATGGTCAATATCACCATGATGACCTACACCGGGAAAACCGTCACATTTGAAGATATTGTTTCTTATGGTAATATTACGGCAAACCGTATCATCGGATTTGAAATCTATCAGCGTTCCGTCGCAATTGTAAACGGGACCGTATGAGCCGTGCCTTGACATATCAAGCTGAATCTGCTCATTGAAAAGGATATCAGTCTTGAATGTGTATGAAGGACCGTCAAAAATACAGTTTTGAACTGTTGTGTTTTGAGTTCCGTTAATTTCAATACAATGCCAA
>JAZNPT010000030.1:0-29254 GCA_045589815.1 Acutalibacteraceae bacterium | reverse complement strand
ATATTAATTGTAGTTAAAAGTTTTTTTGCAAGGAAGGAACCGAATATGCAAAAAGAAAAACTCAGCAAAAAGAACTGGCTCATAATTACATTGTTCTGTTTTATGGGCGGTGTTGCGTGGAATACAGAGAATATGTATTTCAACACATTCATCACCAACGAAATTTATGCCGATGTTTCACAGGCGGCTATTAGAGGCTCGATGGAAGCCACAACTGCAGTAGCGCGCATGGTGGCGCTCTCAGCAATTGCAGCGGTGATTACAACCTTTATTATGGGTGCTCTCAGCGATAAACTGAAAAACCGTAAGATGTTTATTTCCGTTGGCTACATTCTCTGGGGTGCAGTTACTGCAATGTTTGGCTTTATAACAAAGGATAACGTGGCAAACCTTCTTAACCTTACAGATGAAACTAAGATTCTCGGCTGCACAGTGTGGTTTGTTATTCTGATGGATATTGTAATGACCTTTATGGGCTCCACAAGTAACGATGCAGCATTTCAGGCTTGGGTTACAGATGTTACCGTGCCTCGTCAAAGGCCGCTGGTTGAAACGGTTTTATCTGTTGTAGGCACTGTTTCTTCATTCGCAGTAACCGGTGTAGGAAGCTTTGCTCAGGCGGGCACAATCAGCTATAAGGTCTTTTTTGCAGGGCTTGGTGTTGTGGTTGCTTTGTGCGGCATATTGGGCTTGTTTCTTATCAAAGACCCTCCCCGCACCGTTGAAAGAAATAACAGCTCATCATCCTATTTATCAGACCTTTTCTATGGTTTCAGACCTTCTGTTATAAAAGAAAACTCAAAACTCTACCTTGCTCTTGCAGCGTTCTGTTTTGCGATAATTGCATTTCAGGTTTTCTACCCGTATCTTCTTACATATATTCAGTATGTGGTTATTCCAGATAACGGCGGTGTTGAAAATATCCTGAAGCCCTCTGTTATTATTACCGCAGTAATTGTTGCAATTATTCTACTTACCTGCATTGTAACACTTTTAAAGCTTTCAACAAAGAAAAAGGGCTTTTGCCTTGTAACTGGTGTTATTGTTTTGACATTGGGCTTCTTCATGCTTTCAACAAGCACAAACATTTACGTTATTCTTGTAAGCGTATTACCTGTAATTCTCGGCAATGCTCTTGTTAATATTTTGTTTGGCGCTGCTGTCAAGGATTTTATCCCGGAAGGCAAAGCGGGACTTTTCCAGGGTATAAGAATGATATTCGCTGTTATGCTTCCCATGGTTATAGGTCCTGTTATCGGTGATAAGGCATGCCAGAGTGCAGCACAGACAATTCTGAATGAAGCTAATGCAGAGGTAATTGTTCCTGCAAAAAATATGTTCTTATGGGCAGCCATAGTATGTATATTCGCATTGATTCCGCTGTACTTTCTTATCAGAAAAGGTGTTGACACAGAAGAAAACAAAACAGAAAAAACCGAAAACACTTCTGAGGTGAAATAATATGAACAAATGGAATTTCTATACATCAAAGGAAATAAAACCTGAGGGTTGGCTTCGCCGTCAGCTTGAAATACAGGCGGAAGGTTTGAGCGGTAATCTTCATAAAATATGGCCGGATATCCGTGACAGCGCATGGATTGGCGGTAACCGTGAAGGCTGGGAACGAGTTCCCTATTGGCTTGATGGTTTTATACCTCTTGCTTATCTTTTGGAAAATGAAGATATGATTGCAACCGCAAAGAAATACATTGATGCGATTGTTTCGGCTCAGGAAGATGACGGCTGGATTTGTCCGTGCAAAAAGGAAAAAAGAGCAACATATGACACTTGGGCAATACAGCTTATCTGTAAAACGCTCAAGGTTTATTACGACTGTTCGGGCGACGAAAGAATTCCCGACGTCATTTACAAAGTCCTCAGGAACTATTATGATCTGCTCAAAAGCAGAGAAATAAAGCTGTTCGGGTGGGCAAAATACAGATGGTTTGAAACTTTTGTTTCAATTAATTTCTTATATGAAAAGTATGGAGAAGACTGGATAAGAGACCTTGCCAAAATAATCAAAGAACAAGGTTATGATTATAATTCAGCGATTAATTCCTGGAAGAAACCCAGCCATGTTTGGCTGAGAAAAACTCATATTGTAAACATAGCGATGATGCTTAAAAGCGAAGCGATTTCTCATGAGTTGTTGGAAGAAGAATATACCGATAACGCCGAAAAGCTTCGTGCAATTCTCGATAAATATAACGGAACAGCTTTTGAAGGCTTCACCGGTGACGAGGTTCTTTCAGGTATTGACCCGTCAAGAGGAACCGAGTGCTGTGCTGTTGTTGAGCAGATGTATTCCTATGAAGAAATCTTCGCTCACACGGGCAATAACAAATGGGCTGAACGCCTTGAGATGCTTGGATTCAACGCTCTTCCCGCCACACTCAGTGAGGATATGTGGACTCATCAATATGTTCAGCAGGTGAATCAGGTTGCCTGTCAGAAAACAATGATTATGGCTCCGTTCAGCACAAACGGACCTTATGCGCACACATTTGGACTTGAGCCGAATTTCGGTTGCTGTACAGCAAACTTCAATCAGGGATGGCCTAAATTTGCCCTTTCATCATTTATGCACAAGGGAGATACAATTATCAATTCAGTTATGTTGCCGTCTGTTCTCAAAGATAATGATGTCACAATCAGAATTGAAACAGATTACCCCTTTAACAATCAGATACATTATTACATAGAGGCAGAAAAGGATTTTGACTTTGTAATCCGTGTTCCGTCTTTTGCAAAAAATCTTAAGGTAAACGGTGAATATACAGATATCAAAGATCTTGAGTTTGCAATAAATACAGGTAAAACAGAAATCGCAGTAGAATTTGAGACGACACCTTATTTCAAAAAGAGACCCAATGACCTTTATGCTTTGCAGATGGGTTCATTACTTTTCTCTGTTCCCGTTGCTTATGATAAAAAAATGAGAGAATACACCAAAAAAGGCGTTGAACGTAAGTTCCCGTATTGCGATTATCAGTTTATCCCCAAAACTCCTTGGAACTACGGTTATTCCGATGATGATTTTGAAATAAATTACAACACCGTCGGAGATATTCCGTTTTCACAGGATAATCCGCCAATAACAATAAAAGCAAAAATGCAACAAATAAACTGGGGACTTAAATTCCCTTACAGGTCTGTTTGCAGAAAAACTCCAAAATCAACAAAACCTATTTCACAAGTTCAGGAAATAGAGCTTTGTCCGTACGGTTGCGCAAGACTCAGAATGACGGAAATGCCGATACTCAACAAATAATTTTACCAAGCGTTGATTTCCCTGTGCCTGTTAGCATATGAAACCGGAGAAATGTTTATTAAAAAATGTTAAACAGCAAATAAATAAAAAATTAAAGGAGACAACCCTATGGCTGAAATGACGGCAATTCAAGAAAACAACAATACTAATCGAACCGGTTCAGCTAGTCTTATGTCAAACAGCAGAAGATATGTCGGCTCAAAAGAATCATTGGCGTATGTTGTTTACGATATTTCACAAAGCTACAACATAAACAAATATCAGGATATTTTCATAACCGACGTTGTTAAAATCGGACTCAGCTTTCAGACGATAGTCACTTTCGTTATCGGTATCTGGGATGTTATAAATGACGTGTTCCTTGCCGCAATCGTTGACAAAACAAGAACAAGATTCGGCAAATTCAGACCGTGGCTCTTTATTTGCTCGGGGCCCGGCTATCTTTTGTCACTCATATATTGGCTTTTGCCCATTATATTTGCCGCTACCGACCCTTACCATGCGGGTAAGCTTGCATTCTATATGATTTTTCAGTTGATAAGCAACCTTAACGGTTCACTTGCAACCATTTCAAGAACAGGTATGCTTTCAACCATAACGCCGAATGTTATTGAGAGAACAAGGCTCATCACGCAGGCAAGTCTTTTTTCCGGTTTTATTGAAAAATGGCCTGAAATATTCATGGGACTTCTCATTGACCTTATCAATCACGGCACACTAAAAATACAAATGAGAACTCTTTATGTTACGGCAGGCATTTTTACATCAACGGTTGCTGCTGCAATGGGTCTGTTCTTCGTATTTACCGCTAAGGAGAGAGTTGCTCAGAGAGTTGAAAAGCCGAGCGTTATTCAGGGAATCAAATCGATTATGAACAATAAGCCGTTGCTGATTCTTACAATTACAGATTTCCTTGCGGCGTTCGGTATGAATTCGGGAACAAATTATTACTACATAAACGTTCTCGGTCTTGCTTCCATGACAACAATCGTTGGCATTCCCGGTGCGTTTGTTTCGCCCACCAGCTATGCGTTTGTAACAAAAGCAAGAGAAAGATTTTCAACAAGAGCTCTCTGGATTTTCAGCTCTCACTTCGGTGATTTCCTTATGATTTTTGTTTATCTTATCGGTTCAATTAACAAGAACTACAAAAAGCTTGCGGTTATGATACCCGCATTTATGATAAGAGAAACAATATGGATGACCTGCTGGGGACTTATGAACGTTATCCCCGAAGAAATGCGTAATGAAACCATTGACTACGGTGAATGGAAAAACGGCTACAGAACGGAAGGCATGACGGGCGTTGCCAAGGATCTTGCAAGAAAGCTTGTCGGAACTCTCGGCGCATCCATAAAAGCCTTTATTTTAAGCAAAATCGGTTATGTTGAAGGCGCAGGATACGGCAATCAGACCGAAAAAACAGAATATCTTCTCTTTATGATGTGCACCTTGCTTCCTACCGTTACAAGTGTTTTCGGTCTGATACCCAAATTCTTCTATGACCTTTCCGGCGAGAAGAAAGAGAGAATGTATCAGGAGCTTGCCGAGCGCCGCAGGAGCATCATTACCCAGATGAATGAAATTAATTCAGGAAATAATAATGATGATCAAACTCAATAAATGCTTGATTCTGTAATAAGAAATTATTATTTGCATTATTAAATCCAAAAGTTTTATAATTAACAGAAATCCAAATGTAATATATTTCATCGAACCGTTTCACTTTCAGTGAAGCGGTTTTCTTATTCAAAACTTTCAAATTAATCAAAAAATTAACATTAATAAACCCTGAATAAGGGGTGTAAACGAAATGTCAAAGAATAATTCAGTTGTTCCTCAGGCAAGAGCCGCTCTTGATCAGTTCAAGATGGAAGCTGCAAGAGAGATTGATGTTCCACTACATCTTAAAATTTAAACTTGTGAAAACATAATATTAAGCAATTTATATTTTAAGAGCTACATTTATCAGTCGAGATAATGTGGCTCTTATTTTATGTGAATAGAGGTGATAGAATGAATTCCTTAGAAATGGTTGAAATCATACTTATTGATAATATTCGACCGTTTTAAGATCATCCTTTTGAGGTCCGTGTTGATGACGCAATGAAGAACGGCTATGAGTATCCTCTTGAAAAGCTCAACGACTGCAAGTGCGGTTATGAAGTAAACGGGCAGAGAATGATTATCACTCTTCTAAAGGCTCCCATGAACCCCAACCCCAAGTCAGACAGAGGCGACCGCTACTTCACATATTCGCTCTATCCCCATGCAGGAAACTGGAAGGATGCGAAAACTCTTGTAAGAGGTCTTGAACTCAACAATCCCATGCTTCCCGTTGAACTTGCAGAGGATGCAAAGGGTGCGGAATGCGGTTCGTTCATCGCTGTTGACGGCAAGACAATGAGCTTCGAAATCAAGTGCTACAAGGTTAAAACAAAATAAGATAAAAACTAACGGAGTGAAGTTCTGAACTGCACTCCGCATTTTTATTTACTGTTCTGATTTGCTTTTGCTTTTTCGATAAGCTTTTTTGTAATCAGGCTTGCGATGAGCACGAAAACGATGATAACCGCAACGGGCATGCAACAACCCATGGTTTTTCGCCACCATTTTTGAGGGGTACTCCAAAAATGGTGTATGCAATAACAAGCGGCAGGTTACCGATGTTTGCGCCGATGGTGTAATTCTTGAGCGAGATACCCATTGTACCGAAAAGAGGGCTGGATAAGTCTCCCGGCATAATGCCCGAAAGCTTGATTGCAAAGGTCATTTCCGTTTCGCTTACGCCTGCGAAATCGTCCATTTTTTTGATTGCCGCAAACTTGTTTTTGAGAGTGTCAACCATTCCCGAACCTGAGAATCTGCCGAGGAAACAGGGAACAAAAAAGCTCAGAAAAACGGAAACTATGTTAACAAGAAGGGCAACCCCAAAATTTGGCATTATGTAAGCACATACAGAGAAAACAACTGCGGGCGGAAACACAAGCGCAAAAGACATAATAACAGAAAAAAGATTGTTCCGATTGCGAGAGCTACTGTGCCACCGGTGAGCATTTTGCTGATTTCGGGGATATTTGAAACCTTGATGTTATATTTCTGCGTAAGATAAATGCAAAGCACAACCATGATAAGCATCAGAAATGTTGCGGCAATCTGAAGAATTTTTTATTAGCTTGCCATAGTCTTTTTTAGCCATGATGAAACTTCTCAATGTTATTATATTGAATCATATATTATAAATTTTTAAAAAATCAAAAGAAATAATTTTGCGTTTTTTATGTAAACTATCAGCGACAAGCTCAGAAACCGCTCGATGTTTTTTCATATTGCTCCGGTCACTCTGTAATTCAATCCGATGTTTGCAGAGAGCATTGCTTTTTTGTAGTTACGGTGCAGTTATGACGATGATTGTCTGACAAAATGTTCGGTTTTGTTAATATTAGCTATTGTAATTTATAATCATTTGGTTTATAATTTATTATATAGTATAATATAATAGCCTTGGAGTGTGACTATATTGAAAAAAACAGAAGAAATCATAGAATTTGATATTCTGAAACTTATCAAAGCTGTTTGGCAGAGAATATGGGCTCTTATAATTGCAGCAGTTCTTTTCGGCGGTGCAACATTCGGCCTTACATATGTTTTTGTTGAGCCGACTTATGAAGCAAGAACTCTGCTTTATGTTAATAACAGCAGTTTTTCCGTTGGCAGCACAAATTTTAACATTTCCACCTCATCACTCAGCGCTGCTCAGGAACTTGTTAACACCTATATCGTTATTCTGGAATCAAGAACTTCTCTCAATGAGATCATAGAGTATTCGGGACTGGAGCGTACTTATAACGATCTGAGAAATATGATTACCGCAGCTCCCGTTAACTCAACCGAAATTTTTGAGGTTGTTGTAACCAGCACCAATCCCTCAGAGGCGGAAAAAATTGCAAACGCCATTGCAAAAATCCTGCCCAAGAGAATTGCTGAAATTGTTGACGGCAGCTCCGTGAGAGTTGTTGACTATGCGGTTGTTCCCTCCGAAAGGTCGGGACCGAGCTATGCGAAAAACACATTTATCGGCATGCTTATTGGAATCTTTTTATGCATAGCCATTATTGTTATTCAGGAAATGTTTGATGTTTATGTTCGCAACGAGCAGTATCTGAGCCAAACATTCAACATCCCCGTTCTCGCTGCAATACCGGATATGCGCAGCTCAAAATCGAACTCATACTACATATAAATAACAAAAGCAATTTCTAAGGAGTCAGAGAATGAAAAAGAAAACAGCTATTGAAAAGCTTTCGAAAAATGCTTTGTCTGTTGAAACCGCAACAATATGCGATAATCTTAATTTTGCAGCTTCCGAAGCATATAAGCGCTTGAGAACCAATATTCTTTTTTCTTTTGCAGATAACACAGCCTGCCGAGTGGTCGGCATCACAAGCTCATTGAGAGGCGAGGGAAAAAGCGTCACCGCAATAAACACGGCTTATTCAATGGCTCTGAGCGGAAAAAAGGTTTTGCTTATTGACGGAGACCTAAGAATCCCGTCAATCACCCAAAAACTTTCGTTTAAACCCGGTGCAGGGCTTTCGAATCTGCTTGTTGGCCTTGATAAGGTTGGCGACACCTTCCAGCGCTATACATCACAGACCTCGAACACATATTTTGATGTTATTCCTTCGGGAAAACTTCCTCCGAACCCTGCTGAGCTTCTGGGTTCAAAAAGAATGGAATCATTGCTTGCTTCTTTAAAACAATATTATGATTACATAATTATCGACCTTCCTCCGATAAGTGCCGTTACAGATGCTCTGATAGTTTCAAAGGTTACAGACGGCATGATTGTTGTTGTCCGACAGGACTATTGCCGTACGGATTTACTTAAAGAAACCGTTGAACAGCTTAAGTTCGTTGAGGCAAACATCATCGGCTTTGTTTATAACGGCGCTCATGATGGCGGTAAGGGATACGGACGATACGGCAGATACGGACGATATGGCAGATATTACAGCCGTTATTACACAAACACCGAAAAAGAAACATGATTGATTTTCATTCACATATCCTGCCCGGAATTGATGACGGCAGTTCGTGCGTTGAAGAATCCGTTGAATTGCTGAAGCTTTCAAAAAACCAAGGTATCGAAAAAATAACGGCAACTCCTCATTTTTATGCATCGCATGACTATCCCGAGCATTTTTTTGAAAGGCGAGAAAAAGCAAAAATCCTTCTTGATAATGCAACTGCAGAGTTGCCCGAGTTACCCAAAATTGTTGTGGGCGCTGAGGTCAGTTATTTTGAAGGAATAAGCGACTGCTCATTTCTGAAAGGGCTGAAAATGGAAAACACACCTCTGCTTCTGGTTGAAATGCCGATGTGTCGCTGGAATTCAAGAATGATTTCTGAACTCAATGATATATATGCGAAAAACAGAATAGTTCCTCTTATCGCTCATATTGACCGCTATATCAGATTATTGCGAGATAAGCATATTATTGATTATCTGAGCGGATTGCCGGTTCTCATTCAGGCAAATTCAAGTTTTTTTCTTTCAAGAAAAACATCGAAGCTTGCACTTTCTCTTTTGTCAAAGGGAAAAATACACCTGATTGGGTCCGACTGCCATGACACAACGGAGCGTACTCAGAATCTCGCATTTGCCTTTGATGTGATAGAAAGAAAGCTCGGTCAGGATGCCCTGAACAGGATATCCCTCATTGAAAAAAGCGTTTTCACAAACGAAACATCATTGTTGGAGGAGTGGTTTATATGAAACGTCGCTTGCTTTCAGCTGTCGGTGTTATCTTTGCTCTTCTTTTTGTTGTCTGCATTGTTTTTGCAATAAAATCATTTGCACCAGCCGATAACCCCCAACCGATAAGCACCTCTTCCGGCAACCTCTTGGAATCAACTTTTCAAACCACATTTGAAGCATATGAAAGTCCGATTGATTTTAAAAAAATAAAAAAGGATGCTCCCGATGTTGTTGCGTGGCTCGAAATAGAAGGCACCGACATCAGCTATCCGATTGTTTTCAGAGAGGACGATAATTCATATTATCTGCGGAGAGATATACACGGTAATTACAGTCATAGCGGCTCTCTGTTTATTGAGAATTTCAACAAACCCGATTTCGACGACCCTGTAACCGTGATATACGGACACAATCTCAGATCAGGCGGCATGTTTGCTCCGATTCAGAAGATTTTTACCAATTCCGAAACATTTTTCAAACATCAGAATTTAACGGTTTATCTTCCCGACAAAGAGCTGCACTACCGTGTGTTTTGCGGCGTTCCGCTTGACAATTCACATATCTTGTATTATCATAATTTTAAAAACAGAGATGTTTTTGAAAACTTTTTCAACGATGCGTTCAACACCCGTTCGCTTTTGACCATAAGGGATGAAAGCATCGAAATCAACCCCGACGATAAGGTTGTAATGCTTTCAACTTGCATTAACAACGACAAAACCAAGCGTTATGTTGTTATGGCTGTTTTAACAGACTAACAGAATATATAAAAACTATTTGGAGATGATTTATATGAAAAAAACTGCATCGGTAATTTTAGCTGTCATGATGGTTTTTGCTCTCTCGTTAACCGCTTTTGCTGCTCGCGATAGTTTCACACCGAGCGTTGAAGCAAAGGGTGCTCCCGAGATTGTTCCTCAGGAATTCAACGGAGCGCTTTATGATGCCTTCGTTCTTGAATCGGGCGAAATCATCGAAGGTCTTCATATTGTTGATGAGGAACAGCCGGACGGTGAAATCATTGTTACCGCATATTCCGACATTGAAGTTGCAGACCCCAGAGTTAATGTTATTTACTTTGAAGAATCATACAAGGAAATTCTTTCTGCTCAGGAACTCCAAGAGCTTAATGAAGCAATTCCCGAAGGAATGCTTGTAAGAGACTTTTTTGACGTAACTCTTGTAGGCACTTATGAAAATATCTTTGACGAAGGCAAGTCGCTTATGGTTACTTTCGACACAGGCATTGAAGCAGGTGCAAACATCAAAGTGCTCACCCGTTGCTCTGACGAAACAGGCTGGCAGTTTGTTAACAAGGTTACCAACAACGGCAACGGCACTGTTACCGTTATCTTTGATGAGCTTTGTCCCGTCATTTTCCTTGTTGATAAGGATGATGATGCTGTTGTTACCTCTCCCGAAACATCCGATGTGAATGCTGCCGCAATTTGGCTCAGCCTTGCCGCAATATTCGGCATGATTTCTGCAGCTGCATTCATCGGTTCCAAGAAATTCGGTTTTTCAAAATAACCAATTCCTATTTTTATGAAAAGCTTTAATAATTCAACCTTGAAAATTGTTTGCGGTATTATTGCCGCAATAATTGTCCTCTTGCTGGTTTTTTTCGGAATGACAAAAATTGAAGATTATTTTATCGAAAAAAAAGATGAAGAAATTATTGCTTCAGTTGTCACATCAACCTCAGTTACAGAAGAATTTGTTTATCATAACGGCAAAAAATACACGCTCAAAGATAGCCTGAACACTCTTCTTCTGCTCGGTATTGATGATTTCGGCAAGGTGCAAGAGAGCATATCTTATACCAATTCAAGGCAGGCCGACTTTCTTGCTCTGCTTGTTTTTGATTCAGAAACCGATAGTTGCACTCTTCTGCAGCTTAACCGAGATACCATGGCTGAAATTCAGGTTTTAGGCGTTACAGGCGAAAAAGCAGGCACAATAAACGGTCAATTGGCGCTTGCTCACACTTACGGCAACGGCTTGGAATCAAGCTGCAAAAACACTTCAAAAGCTGTTTCAGGTTTGCTTTACGGCATCGAAATTAATAATTATCTTTCAATCAATATGGATGCTGTTGCTGCGTTGAACGATCTTGTCGGCGGTGTTGAGGTTGAGGTTCTTGACGATTTTTCGGATGTTGATGCTTCTTTGAAAATTGGCAAAAACGTTGTTTTAAGCGGCGAACAAGCTTTGACATATGTCAGAGGCCGTGGAAACGTAGGCGATCAGACCAACATTTCCAGAATGCAAAGGCAGCGTCAGTATATGTCAGCCTTTGCTTTGGCATTGAAAACAGCTTATCTTCAAAATGAAAACATTATTCTTGAAGCATACAATGCCATTGTTGACTATATGATTACGGATTGCTCGATAACCGATTTGTCCGAAACAGCTGAAAAGCTTTCAAGCTACACACTTTCGGAGATTATCACGCCCGAAGGCGAAAGCGTTCAGGGAGATGAATTCGCCGAGTTTCATGTTGATGATGCGGCTTTGAAAGAGCTTGTAATCAACGTTTTTTACGAAGAAGTTAAATAAAATATCAAAATCAAAAGCGACTTGTAAAGGTTAATCCGATACAAGCCGCTTGGTTTTTTTATTCGTTTTTCAGCTCAGTTTTCGAGCAGAATTGTTCGTATGCTTTCAATTTCTTTTTGACTTACACCTGCAGAGAGAAGATAGGTTTCGGCCTTCTTTGCAAATGTATCTCCTTCGATAGCTTTGAATTTGTTTAAAAAATTAACAAATTCGGTTTTGCTTTCACGCGATACATCTGAATAATAAAGACCCGAAAGCTCATAGTCCCTGATAAGGTTATCCTCGGAAACACCGAGAAGAGCTTCGATGATAAAGCTCACAGTGCCTGTGCGGTCAACACCGTGAGTACAATGTAGATAAATGGGATAATTATCCGGGTTTGCAAGATCGGAGAAAATTCTTCTGATTTTTTCTTTCCCGTTTGAGCTGAACACATCGGAATAAGCGGGCGAGTTATAGTAGTTATGCTCAACGCCGATGCCGAGCGGGCTGACGGTGTTTTCGCTCGCAGCGCGTAAATCCATGTCGGTTTTGATTTTTAGCTCATTGAGCATCGAAAAAGCACCGCTGTTTGTTAAGCAGAAAGCTTTTTCAAATCTGCCGTCAAGCTCCGAACCTCTGAAAAGCAAGCCCTGCTTTATCTTTTGATTGTTTTCGGTTGTCCAGCCTCCGATATCACGAACATTCACGGCGCCTTCATAGTTCAGAATACGTGGATAATCTCCTGAATAAAATTCGCCTGTTCCGGAACCGAGAGAGCCGTCGGAAAGCATAACATTGATTCGGTAAAAATAGTGGGTGCCGCTTTTTAAATTATAAACCTTGAGGGAAGTTTCTGCTCCGCTGAATGAAACGAACCACGCATTTTCAAAATCAGACTCTTCCCATACTTCCGCATTGGCAGAAGTAACATATATATCCGATGGAAGATTTCCCAAAGAATATGAAAGAGTTACCCCCAACCCCTTATCAAGACGTCCTGTTTTTCTGTAAGCCTTGAACACGTCTGTGCCGATGATATGAGGAGATGAGTTCATATATTCAACAACTGCTTCATTCGCAAGGCTGACAGGTTCGGTAAAGGTTGAAACCTCAATCGGAATAACAGTCTTTTGCTCGGACTGGCTGATGCCGGTTTTTATGGCATCGGTTCCTTTGATCAAGAAGAACCCCAGACATAAAACAACCACAGCAGTGAAAACAGAAATTATAATCATCAAAAGCTTTTTATCGCCTTTGAATGAATTCTTGAGCTTTTTCATGAGCCTGTTTTTCTTGCCTGAATGTTTTTTTGAATGATGGTGTGAATGGTGATGCGACGAATGATGGTGCGAATGGTGGTGTGAGCCTGATTCCGAACGGTGATGATTATGATTATCGTCGTTGCTCTCACTTATCACAAACCTCGGCTCATCATTCTGTTTTTTAGGGTTTTCATTCAGCAATTCATTTTTTTCCATAACTATCTCCAAGCCTAAAAATTAATTGTTCTGGATTCCTTTCAGTAAAATTGCTTCCAGCATCATAAATGAATTTTCACGCAGATCCTTTATGAAGAAAGGAACGACAAGAGTTGTTAATATCTGGGTAAGCAAAGATGCAAAAGCCGCACCCGAAGCGCCCCACAAAGGAATAAATATAAAGTTAAGAATTACGTTAGACACAGCCGAGGAAAGATAAACAAAAACCAGATATTTCTGCCTGTTTTTGCAAACAATCCATGCGTTTCTCGCAACTCCGAGATATGAAAACGCTGTGTACCATGTGACGATTCTCAAAGGATTCACCGCCGGCAAATAAGCTTCGCCGTACATTATTTTGATTATCAGTTCACCAAAAACGGTAAACAAAAGCGAAACAAAAACAGAAATATAGAATACGGTTGCATAAAGCTGTTTGTTTCTTTTGATAAACAAAGTTTCATCGGTGTTGTTTGCCTGCATTATCGACGGATAAACAGAATCAATAATAGCAGTAAGAACAAAGCACCATATGCTGCAAAGAGCAACGGCGGTTGAATAATAGCCGATTTCGGCATCGCTTATCATTTGCTTTATCATGATTTTATCCGTTTGGCTGTAAACCGCAACCATCAGCCCCGGAGCAATAAAATGAACGCTCTTTTTTAAAATTGCTTTTGCATAATCCAAGGAGAAAGTGAGCTTTCCGCCTTTATGCTTTCGATAAGCAAGCAAAAGCATGATGCCAATGCAGATATAATCAACAGATGTGGCAAAAGCGAACCATTCAACACTTTTGCCCATAACAATAAGAATAATCTTATACAGTGCCGTCACGGCGTAAGCAACAAGAGTTGCAATTGCGGTAACCTTTGACTGCAATTTTGACTGAAACCAGTAATTAAAGGTTTCGAATATCTGGAATAAAAGCCCGACACAGCTGAGCGCAACAACAAACACGGTTACTTTCTCATCGCCATCAACGATGCAGACAACTCCGATTATCGTAATTGCAGAAATAAAGCTTGATGCAGCTTTCATTGCCAATGATGTGCCGATTATTTTGCCTTCTTGATTCGGATTATCTACAAATTCCTTGACCAAAACCGAATTTAAGCCCAGGTTGCAGAAAGCAGCAAAGAAGGCTGTATATGCAGCCGCATAGTTAATAAGCCCGTAGTTTGACGGGCCAAGATACCTGGCAGTAAGCAAAGCAACAACCAGATTTATAAGCATCTGGATAACCTTGCCGCCAATTAACCATCCGGCATTTTTTACTGTTTTATTTGCTAAAAATTTTTTAATCATCTAACGCTCTAATCACCTTTACGGGAACCCCGCCGACAAGTTTATTTTCTTCAATATTCTTTATCACACAAGAACACGCAGCAACAACGCTGCCGTTTCCGATTTGAATATTCCCCAAAATCGTGGACCTTGCGCCTATCCACACGCCATTACCAACGCTGATTGAATAATTTTCTCCCTCACCGGCTCTGCGATTTGAATCGCCGATTTTATGGCCGCCTGTCAGAAACATAACATCAGGAGCAACGTCACAGTTATCCCCTATAACAACTTCACCGTTGCCGTGAACAGTAAAATTCTTGCCTATCCAACAGTTTTTGCCGACCGTCAATTTACCTGTGTTATCTATAGGGCCGACAATTTTTGTGCCTTCCCCTATTTTATATCCGATTGAATTGAGCAATTTTCTCTTCTTTTCAAAATGCTTCACTCCGACATATACCTTGTTCACAAGAAACATCGTAACAAGCTTTTTTAAAGTCCTTATTTTCACTCTCTCAATCCACCTTTTATTAATTTCGCAGGCAGGGTGAGCCGCATTGCTCACCCTGCCTTGATTTTAATTATGCAATGATCATCTTGCCGTCTTCGCCGAAGGTGTAGTATTTTGCGTCCATAAGACCGTTAGTCTTGGAAACCCAATACTTGCCCTTTACTGCCTTGCAATAGCTGTTGATGTAATAATAATCACCGTCAACTTCGATAAGGCCTGCGTAGTTGAGCTCGCCGTTTACATAGTAGTAAAGCTCGCCGTTTTCTTCGATAAGGCCATTCTTGGTAACAACTGGTTTAACCATTTTGCCGTCTTCGCCGAAGGTGTAATATTTTGCGTCCATAAGACCGTTAGTCTTGGAAACCCAATACTGTCCCTTTACTGCCTTGCAATAGCTGTTGATGTAATAATAATCACCGCCAACCTCTATAAGACCTGCGTACGTGCGCTGACCGTCAACATAATAATAAAGCTCGCCGTTTTCTTCGATAAGACCGTTCTTATCGGTGTCAATAATCATTTTGCCATCTTCACCGAATGTGTAATACTTGGTTTCCATAAGACCGTTGTTCTTTGATACCCAGTATTCGCCTGTAACAGCCTTGCAGTAGCTGTTGATGTAATAATAATCGCCGTTAACTTCGATAAGACCTGCATAGTTGAGCTCGCCGTCAACATAGTAGTAAAGCTCGCCGTTTTCTTCAATGAGGCCGTTCTTTACTTCGGGGTTGAGCATCTTGCCGTCTTCGCCGAAGATGTAGCTCTTTGCGGTCATAAGGTCGTTGGTCTTTGTTACCCAGTATTCGCCCTTAACAGCCTTGCAATAGCTGTTGATATAATAATAATCACCGTCAACTTCAATAAGACCTGCGTAGTTGAGCTCGCCGTTTACATAATAGTAAAGCTCGCCGTTTTCTTCAACAAGACCGTTCTTGGGAGTCTCGTCTGGCTTTTCAACAACCATTGCGTGAGTTTCTTCATCGAAATAATGATATGTTTGCTCAACATCAAGACCGTTGGTGTTGCTTACCCAATACTTACCGCTGACTGCCGAATAATCGGAGCTTGTGAAATAATAGTAGTTGCCGTCTTCTGCAAGAATAAGACCGGTCTTTGAAATACCGTTTTCAAGATAATAGAGCTTGCCGTTGGCTTCAAAAAGACCTGTCATTGTCATTGTTTCAAGAAGAACGCCTGTGTCGCTGAAATGATACCACTGAGGAGGATTGCCGTAACCGGGAGTAAGCCAGCAATAACCTGTTACACAGAATGAGTTGGTATCAAAATAATATGTTTCGCCGTCAATTTCAGCCCATGTTCTGTAGTATCTTGAAGGACCGTAGTAGTATCTTGAACCTTCAGCTGTATGTACCCAAACGCCCGATGAAAGTCTGCCGTCTTTTCCGAAGATATACTTGACATCATCTTCACCGAAATCAAGTGTAATGGAGCCTACATAAGCGATGTTTGTGTTTTCGTTGAAAAAATAATAATCGCCGTCGATAAGCATCCAGCCCTTTGAAAGCTGACCTGCTGCGGAATACATTCTTCCGCCGTCATCAAGTTCAATGAATCCGGTATATTTACCCTTGCTGATACCGTCTTCGCCGAAATCATAATAATAGCCGTCAACAAGATAAATACCTGTAACCTTTATTCCGTCTGCATAGTAAGAATTGCCTGACCAGCCCTCTGCAAAAACGCCATCGATATAAAGCTTGCCATCGTATTCGCCGTTATAAAGTTCACCGCAGCCACACTTAAGAACGCCTTCGGTCATTTCATAGCTGTGTCCTGTTGCGGGAATTGTTGTTCCCCACTTGATAACCGAACCGCAGCCGTTCAGATCGTGCGAACAGCAAGCTTCTGCCGCATTATGAGCATTGTCATCGCAGATACAGCCTGCGCAAATGGTGCGTCCTGTATAGCCTGCTTCTGTGCATGTTGCTGCCTTATCTTCAATTGCAACTTCGTTATGAACATGGAAGCTGTATGTTGCGTTAATAACAGCCTGAATACTTGCATCTGCATCTTTTTCAAAACGGTGGTATGCAAGTTCAGTATCAATCTGATACTTATCTGAGGAGAATGTGCTATTTGTGCCATCGGCATAAACAACATATCCGCTGTCAACCTCAATAACGATTGCTATATGGCACATGGCGTCAGTCTTCCATACTGTATGGGGAGAGTTTGCCTGAGTTGCATCGCCTGTTGAACAAGCTGTATAAACATCGTTAGGATATCTCAGATGGTTGGTATGTTCCCATGTGCGAACGGGAAGAGAAGCGATAACAGCTGTTCCTTCGCTGACAGTTTCGCCTGTTTTTTCAATTATGATTGTTGCATCATTTGTTGCGTCATCGATAACATATTCTGCTTCGAATCCATCTGCAACAACCATGTTGTCGAGCTGCCACTGGCTGCTGTTATCAAGGTCAATGGTAGTTGTGATGCTTTCAACCTTTTCGATATCGGTTGCTGTGAGGTCAAACCACTGAACAGAGCCGATATAAACCTTATCAGCTTCGGGATTCTTAGGAGCAAATTTTACTGTAGCAATATCAGAACCTGAATCAATAACAATCGAACGTGTTACTGTTCTTTCGTTGCCGAGAATATCGCTGATGCTGAAGGTGAATTCATGTAATCCGTCAGCAAAAGTAATATCATTGATTGTGATAATGCCTGTATCTGTGCAGGTATATTCATCCGCGCTGAGTTCAACACCGTCAACATACGCCTTGGCAGAGCTGATATCAAGAGCGGTGTTATCAGTTGCAAGAGCTGTTGCAGAAACAACATTTTCAGAAATTGTCTGACCATTAAGATTTACAGCATCGCTGAGACCGCCGTAAGATGCACGCACATAGCTGAATTCGGGGAGTTCGCGGTCATCAACAGCTGTTGAATAGTCAACAGTAATATCATCAATATAAACAGTAAACTTTGTCATTATGTTAACATCTTGTTCTGCACCATCATAACCGTCCTGATGATAGAAATAGATGTTATCAAGCTTGCCGTCGAGTGATGCAATGTCTGTTGTTGAAACATAGAACCAGCCGCCGTCAAAGCCGTCAGACTGAACTTCTGCATAATAATCGTCAATAATAACGTTGTTATTAAAATCCAATTCAACCATGCCAACAGCTTCGGCAGGGATATAAATCCACATACCAACAGCAACAGCATCTGTCAAATCGATGTTAAAGCCTTTGAGAGCAACGTTTTTCCAGCCCATGTTATTGAAATTAGAATAGTCAAGAGTAACAGCAAGTGCTTTGTTACCGTTCTTAACCAAACCTGTATCTTCATTTACAAGTTCATAGCTGCCTGTGCCCCAACGGCCATATTTAGCATCCTTATGATAATAACCGGAATCGATTGTAAATGCACTTATATCATCGTTTTCGAAATCATAAACGATTTCCGAACCACGTCCGAATGTAAGGGTTGCTACTGAAGTAAGAGAATCATCATAAGCAAAAACTGCGGTTACTTTGCCGGAAACCGCGCTTGTTTCGCCTGAATTAGCGGTGAATTCAAAACCTTTTACTGTGCCGAGAGCAGCATCTGAAAGGATGAAGTTTATATCTCCGTCCTTTAACAAAACTTTATTGAGACCATTGTTTACGGTTGCATTCATTGCAAATTTAATTGTTTTCCCGTAAGGAACAACTATATCGGAATACACAAAGCTGATTTCTTCAGGAATAACAACATTAACCGTTGTTTCACCAACAACAGAACCTTCATAAACAATCTGAATATCAGCTTCGCCTGTTTTTCCGTTTGATTTAAACACGCCGTTTTCAACAGTACCCATCGAGCTGTCTGCAAGCTGCCATTCTGCATCAGCGGGAATTTCAGCCGCCGTACCTGCAGGGCTTACACCCATTGCAGAAATCACAACAGAAGAACCGGGAGTAACATATGCATTTTCTGCAGTAAGAACCGCACGGTCAAAAACATCCGAAGGAGGAGTTGTGGAAACAATCATAAGCGATGAGCTGATTGAACGTTCAGAGCCGTCAGAAGGTCTGTTAACAATTGTAACTTCGTTTTCGCCTTCCTGTCTTGCAGCATAAGTGGAAGAACCGCCGCCGTCAAGGTTGATAGCCGCAACGCAGCCTGCTTCAAGCATAATCTGAGCGATTTCATGCATTGAACCGCCGCATGAGAAAGGCTCCTGACGTCCGTCAAGAAGCATCATAACAACTTTGCCTTCTGCGGTAATACCAACGCTGGTTCGGCAATGACGCTCTGTATTATAAGCACCGCTTGCATTTGCTGTAACATCAACGCCGTTTTTAAGCAGAACCTGGCTTCCGCCGACTGCTTCCTGCACCTGGTCAGCTATCTTTGACCAATCGCTGTCGCCTGAGCCGATAACGGGAGTGCCGTCCTTAAGGATAGCAAAGAAAGGTCTGTTATTTGCGGAGTTTACAACGTTTCCTTCCATAACAAAAGCGCCTGAGGGTCTGCCGCTGGACATATTATAGAAGTCGCCGTTTGTACCTGCAACAACGGTATAATACGGATTATAGTTGGGTGCTGTTGTATCCGTTGTATTTCTTTTCTGTGCCGCAGCCATCTGTTCGGTAAGCTTCTGCATACCGAATTCCGCGTTCTGGTTATCTTTGTAGTTTGCATACACATTAACGTCATTTCTGGTGATATCTGCCGTTGCGACATAATATACCATCTGCTTGCCGTCTTTTGCATAAGCATAAACTATGTCCTGGGTAACACCGGGAGCAATTGTTGATGATGTTCTTGTAACTACGTCGTGTGTTTCTGAAACGAAGCTACTGCTTGCTGTGGCCATACCTGCGGGAAGAATTCCTGCAAGCATGCAAACACACATCAGAATTGCCAAAGTGCGGAAAAAAAGTTTTTGCTTTTTCATGCTGTATATCTCCTTTATTTTTTGTTTGCATAAAGCAATAATAAACAAAATTATGCGGCGGGGATAAAGTTCGGTTCGCTGCCGAGCCTTTCAATAAGGTAGTTTACACTTTCTTGCATTGCATAATAAACATTCAGCGAATTAACTGTCAGCTCATCCTTGACATCGGTTTCTGACCAGACGACGCTGACGGGGACGCCACCTCCGATTGCCTGAATCTCGCCGATTTTTTCCTGCTCATAATCGCCGAAAGAAATCGTGAACAGCTCTGAAGCTCTGTTTTCAAACTGAGCAATGAAAATGAACTTGTGGATTTTGCCGTCCTTATCTTCAGCAACTTTGAGATTTTCGCTGTATTCTGCAGGAAAATGCAGTTCGCAATAAGGGGTCGGAACAGCAATATCCCCTCCGACATTAAACTCAACATGATTTTCGGAATCATATGCAGTGCCGTTATCGGATTTTGAGGATATGACTGTTATAAGACAAACACTCAGAACGCAAATCACAGCAATCAGAACAACAGTGATAACAAGAAAAACTTTTGAATTTTTTTCCTTCATTCTATCCCTCCTTTTGTTTGGATTTTGCGTAGTATGTATAAGATTTGTTTAAATCGCAAACCTCAAAAAAATGATGGCCGATTTGTTCCTCTGCAGGAGGATCTTTCCTCCAGTTGCCGTATTTTTTGGTCAGATAATCGTCGTATTTTTCCGGGATGATTACCTTCAGCCCTTCAAAATTCGCCTGAATTCCGTTGCCGTAATGCAGGGAAGGCGAATATTCAAGTTTGCCTTGCCAGTTCCCATGATTGCAAAGTATATCTGATTTTTCTGCATCATAGCGGGTTATCATACTTTCATAGGAAGCTGCGATTTCAGAGCTTTTTTTATGAATCCCAAACAGTCTGAAAGGGAACATAATCAACCGTTTCCACTTGCGGTCGGGTTCGAAAGGAACGGAGAGCAAGCGTTTGTATATTGTTTTTCTGATTTCGAAAATTTTCTTTTTCCATTCTTTTTCGGGATAACCGTCGAGAGGAAAAATATCAATGAAAACGCCGTGATTTATCGGTAGCTTTGCTGCGCTTTTTTCGATGTAAGTTGTGTTGCTGTCACGCAGTTTGCTGAAAATCTGTGGAAACTTGGGGTCGCTTTTATAGTTTTGCAAAAAAATGTTTTCGGGAAGCATTGACGGAGCGTTGCGGATGAAGATTTCGTAATCTTTTCTTGGCAAGGCAACGTCAACATCGTCATCCCACGGAATAAAACCGCCGTATTTTACCGCACCGAGAGCGGTGCCGCACACAAGATAATACTTAAGGCCTGATTTTTCACAGATGCTTACAAACTCTTTAAGGAGATTAAATTCTTTTAACTGCAATTCAGTCATAATGTTTTCAGCTCCTTCATTTGAACCAACGGTTGCCGAGCTTTTCGGCACGGCTGCACGGA
Source organism: Acutalibacteraceae bacterium (assembly GCA_045589815.1). GTDB lineage: Bacteria > Bacillota > Clostridia > Oscillospirales > Acutalibacteraceae > CAG-177. The sequence goes on along the minus strand of JAZNPT010000030.1, from coordinate 8,033 downwards.
CCTGAAGAGAATCGCTCTGATTTTCCGCCTGATATCAGATCCTCGGACAAGAGAACAAGGCGCTTAGCCGCAACCTCGGGGTTCCAAAGGTTAGCGATGGTGTCGTAAGCATTGTTTTGAACCGATGAGCGAAAAGACGAATTATCAAGCAAGCTGCAAACATTGCCATAAAGGCTGTCGAAGCTTTCATTTTTAAAAATGAGCCCGTTCTTTGTATGCTCGATAAGGTAGGGCACAGAGCCTATGGCGTGCGATGCAACAACAGCACAGCAGCTGTTCATTGATTCATTCAGAACTGCGCCCCAGCCTTCGTTAAAATCGGAGGTGAAAAGGAAAATTTCACTCTCCTCCATTTTTTCCCTTACCTCTTGAGGGGACATGGAACCCAAAAGATTGACGCAGTCTTCAAGATTATCTTTTTTGATTCTTTCTGTCACAGCTTCAAAAAGCTCGCCGTTGCCGATCATGTTGAGCTGAAAATTATATCCGTCTTCTTTCAGCTTTTTGGCAACATCAAGTGCCAGAAACGGTCTTTTTAAGCTGATGAATCTTGCTGCCCAAAGAATTGTGCCGGGTTTCTTGTTGCTGATTATTTCTTTTGGGGAGCTATATGTTTTGATATCGGGGAAATATCCCCATTTATATACTTTGTCAGGATAAGCACCCATTCTGTTATAATCGGCTGCGGCATATGCGCTCGCACCCAACAAATAAACATTTTTGTTGCGATATACAGTGTGATTTTGTCCGATGTTTTTTATCGCCTTTGGTGAAAAAGAATGAATCAGACCGTTTTTAAAAATTCTTTCGCTGTATCGCAGCAGCAGCTTGTTTGTTTCAAGCCTCATCTTTGCGTATTTTTCGGGCGCAGAGCCGAAAATGATAACATCGCTTTCAACGCAAAGCTTTTCTGCGATCTTTTTCTGTTCATCATTTTCATATTCCCTGATAACAAAGGATTCTTTGTTCATGTCCGAATAACCGAAAGAAACCCGTTCATCTGGAATTCTGCTTGTCGCAACAAAGTGAAAGTCTATGTTCGGAAGTTTGAGCAATTTGTTGCACAGCGGATATTGATGATGATTGAGAAAATTTGAAAAAAACGTAATTTTCATTTATTTCTCCTTTTGGGAAACCGAGTTATATAAATCTATATACTCCTGATATTTTTTGTTGATATCAAAAAGCTTTGCACGTTCAACGCATGAATCCTGCGAAAACGGTTTGCTCTGTGCAATTCTTATTATTTCTTTTTCCATTGCGTCGATATCGTTTTTTTCAACAACACTGCCGCAGGTTTCGTCAATGCATTCGGGGCAACCGCCTGTTTTGAATGTCAGCACAGGAGTTGAGCACGCAAGAGCCTCAATGTTAACCAACCCGAAAACCTCTTCACGGGTGGGGTTAACAAACAAATCGGCGGAAGAATAAATTTCCGCAAGCTTTTCACGGCTGCCGGTTCTGTGAATCGAAATGATGTTATCGGGAAGAAGATCATCAATTTTTTCGTCGGTGCCGATAAGAACGATTTGGTAATTATTGGGAAGCCTTTTTGAAAGCTCAATGAAAACATCAAGCCCTTTGCTTTTTCCCCAGGCGAAAGCTACACCAAGAATAATAAATTTATCTTCACATTGATATTTTTTGCGAAAATCGCTTTTGACCGTCTTAAAAACATTCAGGTCAACGCCGTTATTAATCACTTTAACAGGTTTGTCTTTAAGAAAAGACTGCTTTGCCAAGTTTCCAAGCCATTCCGACGGGGTTACAAGGGTCAGGTTTTCAACTTCCGAAAACATATTTTTCTTGATTTTATACATGAACCTTGAATCGTCAAAATAACTCGAGGGGTAAGACCTGTGTTTGGGGCAGGAAAAGCATTGACTTTTCCATTTGTCGCAACCTGCCATATCAAAATGAGGGCAATGACCCGTGAAAGCCCAACAGTCATGCAAAGTCCAGATTACCTTAATGTTATTCTTTTTGATAAATCTGAACAAAACAGGCAGATTGATACAATAGCGGTGTAGATTGTGCAAATGAAGAATATCAATTTTCTGCTTTTTTAATTCTTTGATAAGTTTATATGTTCCGACGGTTGAAAAACAGCCGTTGAAGCCAAAAACATTGCCGATTATATAGTGCAAACAGTTTTCTGCAAAATTGCCGTAATATTTGTGCCCTTCGGGAGGTTCGGGCAGTTTTGAAAAGTGACCGGCGGCGGAGTGGGTGGAATAAGTTACAACCTCATGGCCGGATTTTCTTGCAAGCTCTGCAACCTGAAGCATGATTTTGCCTGTACTGCCGTCGGAATACATATTTATTGCAGCAATCCGCATAAGCCGCCTCCGTAATCAGATTCTGAGAGTTTTCTTTTCTGCTCTGCTCATTTCGGTAATGAGCTTCGATACAGCGCCGTCAATGAAACAGAATGTGGCAAACAGCCACGGCATTCCGATTAAAATAGGCTCAACCAAAAACTCCATGTATAAAACAATATAGGTACACAGAACAAGTTGCTTAATAAAAAACGAACTGTTGGTTGATTTTAAAATTTTGACCATGTTTGCAATTGAGGAGATAATATAAATCAAAACTGCAAGAAACGTAAAAACACCTGAACGGTCATATGTATCAAGCAACAAGTCGTGTGCATAAGTTCCGACCTCTGCAAAAATATGGTTGCCGCCAAAGGGGTAACTCAGCATTTTTGATATATATGCAAGCTTATAGTCCAATCTTGAATCTTCCTCAACGTTGATAACGCTGTATTCGCCAAAGAATCGATTGTATAAGTTTGACTGTTCAACTGCTGTTCTTATTCCGAACAAATCAATTCCGTAGCAAACAGCAATCAGCGCAAAAATAGCAATCACCCAAATGAAAACCTTAAGCTTTTTGATTCTGTCGTCGCTTTTTATCATGTAATAAATGTATGATACGGCAAGTATTCCCGCAATCATAACAATCAGCGTTCTGCCTGCAAGAATCAGATTATAGGCAAGAATGATTGTCAGAATGATAACAGACAGCACTTTGTGGCCGGGCTTGCTGTTTGAAAACAAAAATGCGCAGGCAACTCCGATTGCAAGGCAAGCGAGAGCCATCTGACCGGTTGCACTCAAAATAGATTTGGTCCAGAAATCTATGGTGTTTCTGGAGAGAGAACCGAAATTGGTTATCATGTTCAGCGCAAAATGAATAAAATTGGCAAACGCAACTAAAAAAATTATGTTTCCTAGTGCTTTTTCTTTGGATTCAACCGTTACGTTGTTTTGAACATTCAGCAGATTATAGCCCATAACAAAGCATATAGGATATGTAAACGGCTTTATCATGTCCGTTATTCCGCTCCAAGAATCGTCAAAAAGCAAAACAAACAGCGACAGCAACACCAGAGAGAACAGCGACACGCTCGGTCTTATCTTGCCTTTTTCAAAAGCCATAAAGAGCAAAAATGCAATATAAACGCAGTAATAATATCTGCCGACAAAGTTTATTGCGCCCAGAAACATAAACAGCAGAATTATTTTTTGCGCCAAGGTGAATACCTTTTGGCGGTTCAGGTTCGGAGATGTACCGAAAACCTTTGCTTGTTTCATTTGTATTTTCCCTTCCAACTATTTTAAAGCAATTTCAAGCTTGTTTTTGATGCTTTTGGCAGTGTGTTCGTGAAATAAATTTTCAAGTTCGGCAAAATCAACGGATTGGTTAAGAGTGCTGCTGCAAAAAGAAATTATTTTTTCGGCATCAGCATCAATATCACCGTCAAAACCGATCTGAACAGCAAAAGGATATCTTGAAAGTTCATTTGAAACCAGACCGTTCTGATAAAAACTTATAATCGGCTTGCAGGTTGAGATATATTCAAAAACCTTGCTCGGATTATAAGCGTCGGTCGAATTGCCGATATTAAGCAAAGCATCGGCTTTTTTATAGATTGACAAAAGTTCTTCTTTACTTACTATTCCGTGGTTGATTATCTTTCCGCCGCTTTTTTGTGAATATTTCTCAACCGTATCTCCGCAATTGCCCTGACTGAACAGATGAAGCATAATATCGGACCTCCTTGTTGCCGCATCAAAAACTTTTAATGCGTATTCGGGGTTACGGATGTCCTTATAGAATGCGCCTGCATAAACAACATGAATATTTGAAGAATCAAAATTGATTTCGGAGCAAGAAGAATTTTTGAAAATATCCTCTTTGAGAATATAGGGCAAAGCTGCCGTTTTTTTGCCGCAATGAGCGTGTTTCGGATTCCATTTCTCATATATCTCCTCTGTCATCAAAGCATAATCAGCATTTTCGATTATGTCGCTCTGAATGCGTTCAAGAGTTTTCATTGAAATAAAAATATTTTTTTTGAACTGAGGATTTACAAAAGGATCTCCGAAATAAGCAACCCATCTGACATCGGGATTTTCCTTTTTGAATTTGCGGGAAGCAAAATGAGATTCGATAGGTGAGCTCAATGAAATAACAGCATCAATTCTATTTTTGCTGTTGAGCTTATCCAACTGTTTTTTTGCTTTCTTTGAATACCAATAGCAATTATCTATGTAAAAGAATGTTGACTGGATTTTTCCGATTCCCCTCATAAAATCACGGATCAGACGATAAAACATTTTTTTGAAAGGGGATTTTGATTTTTGAGATTTTTCCTCAGCAAGCTGAGTCCATCGTAAACGAGTCTGTGTCAGTGCGTAAACCTCTGTGTTTTTCCAGAACAAGCCCGAAGCTTTTTTATCTGCCTTTTGTATACAGATAACGCTTATTTTATAATCATCTTTAAGAAAATCCGCAAAAAAAGCTGCGATTTCTCCGATTGCAGACGGAAAGGGATAAAAGCTTCCCAGCACAAGCACCAAATTTTTTTTATCCCTCAGATCCATAGCACTCTCCATTTTTAAAGCATTAATATTATCTCATTCCGAAGTTGCGGAATAGCATTCAATATAAGCTGAGCAAAAATCTTTTTTGTTTGTTAAGCGCTCGGACATAACATTGCATTTTTGAGAACTCAGAATTTTATCAACGGTTTGCTTCAGGCTTTTTGCATTGTTCTCCGAGGTAACATGATCTTCGGGAACGCATTCGGGGCTTCCACCCGTTCGGTATGTAATCACGGGTGTGCCGCAAGCCTGCGCCTCCAGATTAACGGTAGGATATGTGTCCTCAAAAGTGGGGTTCACCAAAACATCCGCGCAGGTATAAATTTCTGCAAGCTCAGTCGGGTTATCCCTATGAGTAATTCCCAGAATATTATCGGGTAGTGATTTTATCAGCTTTTTATCTGCGCCGACAAGTACGGTTCTGCAGTTATCATCAAGTGTTTCGGATAACTTAAGAATATCGTTAAAGCCTTTTCTCTCACTCCACACGCTTGCAACGCCGAGAATGATTTTTTTGTCTTTTAAACCGTGACGCTTGCGAAAATCTCCGAAGGTGGGTTTGAACAAATCAGTGTCTATTCCGTTTCGTATGATTTTGATGTTGTATTCGTTCAAAAAAGAACTTCTGACAATCGATGCCAGCCATTCGGACGGCACAACAACGGTCATATCGGAAACGCCGGTGAAAAGATTTTTCTTTTTAATAAAATTATTCTTCGAGTTATCAAAAACCATCGAAGCAGGGTATTCCTTTTTCTGTGGACAGTTGCCGCAGGTTCCGTCTTTCCATTTGTTGCATCCGACAAGCTCGAAGTGAGCGCAATGTCCTGTAAATGCCCAGCAATCATGCAAAGTCCAGATAATCTTTTTTTCGGCTTTTTTCAGATAATCAAAAAGAACACCAATGTTTATATAATAGCCGTGAATATTATGAAGATGGATAACATCGGGGTCATATTCCTTGACCCATTTTATAAATCTCTTTGTTGCAGCCTTGCTGCCGGATCCTGTATTATCAAAAATTCTTGTTTGCAGCGCATGAAGATTAACGCCCGTGTTGTTGCCTATGCGAACGGCATATTTGCGAAATTTTTCCGGAACTGAGCCTCTGCCGTAAGCAATTTTGCATTCATGGTTCTGTGCTTCAAGCGTTTCTGCAATATCGGTGCATATGCGACCCGTGCTGCCGATGCCGCAAACTGAATTTATCATTAAAACTTTCATAACTCACCCTGAGATTTTATTCAACACCAAGCAGCTCCATATAAGCTGCCATGCAGTGTTCTTCGGAAAGATTTTTTTCAACAAATTCACGGCCGTTTTTGCCGTAAATTGCAATATCCTTACCGCTGTTTTTGAATTTTAATATAGCATCTTTGAGCAATTTGGAATCATCCGCCTCAACAAAAAGACCGCTTTTGCTTTTTGTGATTACCCGCTCCATTTCGGTTTCGCTGTCGAAGCTGACAATCAACGGGGTTTCGCAGGACATTATTGTCCATGTTTTGCTCGGCATTGATGATTTTCCCGTTCCTTTGCGACACATAACAATCGCAACATCGGGCAGGTTATAAACCTGAGCAACCTTTTCGGCAGACTGCATAGGAAAAAAACTGACATTTTCCAGCTTGTGCGTTGCTGCATATTCTTTAAGCTTATCCTCTTCAAAGCCGTTGCCGATAAGAAGGAAATGAATGCTTTTTTCGTTTTTGAGCATCTTGGCAGTTTCAAGAAGAAGGCTCAGATTCTGAGCTTTTCCGAAGTTGCCCGCATACATAACGTAGAATTTGCTTTCGTCAAGCCCAAACTCACTAAACAAAGGGTTGTTTTTTCTTTCTATGTTCACATAGCCTTCAAGATCTGTAAAGTTTCTGATGATTGTTATTTTGCCTTCAGGCACATTTTTTGCAATAAGGTTTGCTTTCATATCCTCGGAGATAACTGCGATTTTGCTGCAAAGGCTATATGTTATATTTTCAACAAGTCTTCCGACTTTCCATATGATTCCTGATTTTTTCTTGAGCAAACCGGTTGATATCAGGCTGTCGGGGAAAACATCCTGCAGACTGTAAACAAAAGGAACTTTTCTTTTACGAGCAACCGTTCCTGCGGCAAGTCCGAGTATGGGCGGAGTGCTTCCTGAAAAAACGCAATCAATCTCAGGAATTTTTTTTACATATTTCATGTAGTTGAAATTGCAGATAAAATACCGTAAAAATCTGCCCAAAGTACCTTTGGATTCTTTCTTCATCGGGAATCGGTAAATTTTTATGCCTTTATATTCCTCATACTCCTTGTAGTTCAAATGACTTTTGTCATCAGCAACTTTGGTTGGCTGAGGAGTTATTACATAAACTTCATTTCCTTTTGCCGCTTGCTTGACAATCGTTTCGAAAACATAACTGCCCGCATATTCTTCGGGATAAAAATACCCTGCAAAATAAACAATTCGCATTTAATAAAACCCTCTGTCGGTTAAAAATAGTTTTATTTCAGTTCTAATTATATGAATTAAATAAGCCAAGTTATATTCTAATGCATTATATCACAATTCGGGATATAAAACAATACCCTATATAATAATATAGTGTATAATAGTGGCAAGAAATTCTTAGGCTCGTTTGAATATATGAAGCTTTTTTGTTAAAAAAAACGGAACAGCATCGGTTTCAGCTTCGGGTGCCGCATATGACAGCAACTCTCACTGTGCAACATTCTCTTGCAGCGGAGCAGTTACTAAGCCTGCACTGAAATACAGAAATCTTGATACAAATCAGGAAACAACAGAAGCACCCGTTAACGCAGGCAACCATAAAGCGTTCTTTGACGCAGGCGGTACTGAATATTACAGCCGGTATAAAATCGCTAAAGCCGACGGAGTTTTAATCCGTCAGGTCAAACTGTTAAAAACTTTCAAAATAATCAAAAAATTAACATTAATAAACCCTGAATAAGGGGTGTAAACGAAATGTCAAAGAATAATTCAGTTGTTCCTCAGGCAAGAGCTGCTCTTGACCAGTTAAAGATGGAAGCTGCAAGAGAGGTTGATGTTCCACTACATATTAAAACAAACTTGTGAAAAAATAATATTAAGAAATTTGTATTCTATGAAACCTAATCAATATAATGTGTCGAAAG
>JAZNPT010000029.1:0-9297 GCA_045589815.1 Acutalibacteraceae bacterium | reverse complement strand
GGCAAGAGCTGCTCTTGACCAGTTAAAGATGGAAGCTGCAAGAGAGGTTGATGTTCCACTACATATTAAAACAAACTTGTGAAAAAATAATATTAAGAAATTTGTATTCTATGAAACCTAATCAATATAATGTGTCGAAAGAAGCCTTTGATTTACAAAAGCGGCTTTAGTTTATTAAAAAATAAAAAAAACTTCCATTTCTGCACTAAAGTACAATGTGCAAACCGAAAAAAGCTGATAGAATTACGATGTAAGAATGTATACTGACAAAAGTATACCCATTATAAAACAATACGAAAGGAGAAAATTTTCTATGAAGATTTTCAAAAAAACATTGGCAATGATTCTTTGTCTGCTTATGCTTATGAGCATAGCGCCGCTGTCGGCAAGTGCGGCTGTTGTTTCCGGTGCAACCGGCAGCGGCACAAAAAACGACCCTTTTATTGTGGACAACTTTTCTGAATTCAAAAATGCATTGGAGCTTAAAAACGGCACATATTATGTTAAAGTTGTCGGTACTTTTCCGGAAACAACAATTACCGAATTCACCGATGAGTCTGTTATTACTGTGTCCGCAAACGCTAAAGTTTATGTTGAAATAAACACCGAAATGAATTTGATATGTCAGGAAAAAGGTAGAGCCGAATACCCTAAGGCATTAATCAGTGTTTTGGGTGAATTGTCACTCAGCGGTAGCGGTAGAATTATTTTCTCAACAAAACAATTAAGTAATATAGGCCTTCTTTCAACAACCGCTGTTATAAAGGTTAATGCAGATAATGCTCGTGTAACCGTTAATGACTTTAGTATTCTTTCTTTATCCACAGGCTCAGCGTCTGTTGTGTTCGTTAATAAGGGTGTTCTGGAAACTGAAAAAGTTATTTTTCAAAATGCAGGACATGATGCCGGTGCAGCTGTATCTGTTGGGGAAAACGGTAAATTTATATGCAGAAGCGGTAGATTTGTCGGTGATGAATATACGGACTGGATTGAGAATAACGGCGGCGGTTATGATGAAATAACAAGGAAATCTTATGCATTGACTTATGCCGATATCAACGACGTTGTGATTTATTCCGGTGCTTTTTCCATGTTACAATACGTATTTGATATACAAAAAGTCATCCAAAAAAACAGCGTATTGCTTTATGATAAAATAAAAGATTTCAAATTTGTTATAGTTGATCTGAGCCTGATTGATCAGACTCCTTCTATCGGAAGCGGAACGGTTACAATTATGCCTGTTTATATCGGTGATAATCAGACTTTTACTTTTAATACGGTTATGCCCGAAAGTTGTTTAATCAACGCAGGCTATAAGCTTGAAAAGAAAGTGGACCATAATACATCATCAGATCCGACATCCAGTAAGGAGAGCGTAAATACCAACAGCATGAATCCTGTAAGTATCAGTTTTAAGCGCACCAACGAAAATATGTCATCAGTTCTTGAAACTGTAACTTTGTATGATCCCTATGGTAATGTTGTTAAAACAGTTGTAAACACATTTCATCTTCAACCCAAAGTAAAACCGATTCAGGTTAATAGTATCGCAATTACAGACATAGATTTGCCCGTAGCAAATGCAACACCCGACAAAACCGCAACAACCGAATCGACTTTCAGAATCGGTTCTATGGCAGGAATAGTGTGGTACCGTGTAGAAAACGGCACACGCGAAGCGATGGGAAACAGCGAAAAATTTGAAGCAGGAAAAACTTACGTTTGCTATATGCAGGTTTTCCCCAATTCGGGCTATTTGTTCCCTTCGTCAAAATCTGAATTTTCTGTAACCATTAACGGCGAAACTGCGGTTATCGGTGGATCATATTCCAACAATATAGCTTATGTTGAAATGGAATTCATAGCTTCTTGCGAAACTCACAACTTTGATGGGTCTGTCTGCACCGCTTGCGGATATGATGCATCAGAAGATTGCGGTTGCAAGTGCCATCAGGGAGGTATCGCAGGCTTCTTCTTCAAGATTGTTCTCTTCTTCCAGAAGCTTTTCGGTCAGAACAAAGTCTGCGCTTGCGGTATGAATCACTAATTGAATATACCATCTGACGGCAGAGCAATCTGCCGTCTTTTTTTGAAAAAATTTTTAAAAAACTTCCATTTCTGCACTAAAGTACAATGTGCAAACTAAAAAAAGGTGCTACAATTACAATGTAAGATTGTATACTGACAAAAGTATACCTTTTATAAACAAAACGAAAGGAGAAAAATTCTATGAAATTTTTCAAAAAATCGGTAGCTGTTTTGCTGACACTTGCAATGGTTATCGGTATCTTTGCGGCAGTTGGTGTTAACACCTCTGCGGCAGAACCGGGACTTTGGGTAGGCGGTGTTGAGATGAACGATGGCGACTACCTTGCAAACGGTGCAACCGCAACCACAACAACCGAGCCTTCGGGCGGCTATGCTTATTTTAAAGACGGCGTGCTTACTCTCAACAACTATGAGTATGAGGGTGCCGGCGTTACCCAAAGTATTAGCTCAGGCTTCAACACATGGGCTGTGTTGATCAGCCATAATACGATACCGCTGACACTCAATCTCAAGGGCGATAATAAGCTTATTTTCGTTCCTGATTCAGAAGAAGTCACTACATGCTATGCTGTCAGCAGTTTCAGTAATGGCAGTAACCTTACGGTTGAAGGAGACGGCAAGCTGAGTACAAATGCTGAAAGATTACTTAATTCACAAACATCTGATATAATTGTCAACGGCGGCATAATTGAAGGCGATATAAATGCGGTGAATGACAACGTTATTATGAATGATGGTTATGTTACAGACGGTATATATGCAAACGGCAAAGTTATAATCAACGGCGGTACAGTTTATGGTGGAATCAGTTCATACTCCGATATCACTATCAACGGCGGTAATATTCTTGCTGTAAACAGCACTGAATATGGTGACGATACAAAATATTATGCAATACAGGTTTTTGATGAAGAACCTGCTGATTCTATAACTTTTGCATCCTCACTTGTAATCAAGGCTTCAACAGAGCCTTACGGCGAGCTTGTTGATTACGTAGCAGAAAATCATAAGGATTACGATATGATAGTAATCGGCGATATTCACATCTGTGATGTCGCACTTGTTGAAGGCACAGAGGCTGACTGTGAAAACGACGGCTACAAGCCATACTACGAGTGCGAGTGCGGCAAGTGCTATCTTGACGAAAACTGCGAAGAAGAAATTGCAGACATTAACGAATGGAAGTCGGGCGACGGTTTAATCCCCGCACTCAATCACCCTGAAACAACAGACACTGTTGTAACAGAGGCTACCTGCAGCAAGGAAGGCGTTATTGAAACAACCTGCGATATCTGCGGTGACGTTATTGCCACAACTGCTATTGAAAAGCTTCCTCACGCTGAAACTATCGACGTACCCACAACAAAACCCACCTGCACGGATGCAGGCATTATCGAAACCTTCTGCAAAGAATGCGGCGAAAAGACAGCTACAAAGCCCGTTGAGTCCACAGGACACGACGAAGGAATCTGGAAGGTTGATTTCGAGGCAACAGCAGAGCACAACGGTCAGATGACACGTTACTGCACAAAGTGTGATGCAGTGCTTGAAACAAAGACATTTGAGAAGCACACACATACAGAAGGCTATACAAAGACAATCCCCGCAACCTGCACACAGGATGGCGAAAAGGCTACATTCTGCGCTGATTGTGGCACTTGCTACAAGACAGAAGTGATCGAAAAGACAGGTCACGGTGAAACAGTTGAAACAGTTTCCGTTAAGCCCACCTGCACACAGGCAGGCGAAAACGTCAAGTACTGTAAGGATTGCGGTGTTGCAGTTGAAACAGTGGTTGTTGAAGCAACAGACCATGCATGGAGTGCTTACGGCACAAATGCTAACGGCTCACACTCCAAAACCTGCTACAACTGCGGTGTTGAGGAAAAAGAAAACTGCACATACACAGCAACTTCAACTGCATCAACCTGCCTTGAAAGCGGCTACACAAAGCATGAGTGCGACGTTTGCGGTCACAGCTACATTGACAGCGAGACTCAGGCTCTCGGCCACAAGTGGGGCAAGTGGACAGACGATGCTAACGGCACATCTCACACAAGAGAATGTGACGCTTGCGGCGAAAAAGAAACTCACGACCACGAGTGGGGTGAGTGGACTTATAATGAGGACGGTACTTTCACAGAAAACGGCACAAAGACAAGAGCTTGTGCAATCTGCGGTGCTGAAGAAACTGATACAGCTCACCACACATCCGATATCTGCAGATTCTTCTATCCCATAATCTGCTTTGTTGGCAACATTGTTCACAAGGTGCTTTATGCCCTTACGCTCGATTGGCTTTTCCCCGAAATAACAATCAAACCCGAGTTTTAATTTAAAAGAATAACCCCAAGACGGCAGAGCAATCTGCCGTCTTTTTTATATAAAAATATAAAATATTTTTAAAAAAAGTTTCATTTCTGCACTAAAGTACAATGTGCGATTTATTTTTATTTGTTAAAATCTAACTGTAATGAGTGTTAAAAGGAGGAAAAGAGTTTGAAAACAATAGTTGTTAACATTCAGAACGGTTTGCTTGCCGAAGCAATAACACGCTCCCTGCGTGAATCGGGCGAGTTCAAGCCGTTTCGCATAAACGGTCACAGCGAAAGCATTCCTTTTGACTGCGAAACTCTTTCTGCCGATATTCTTTTGATGGAAGTTTCCTATGCTCCTTCAACATCTCTTGAAATCAGCCTTAACACGGCAAGAGAGCTGCGTGAGAATCTTCCCAAATGCAAAACCGTAATGCTCTGCGATGAAAATTCCGCACCCGATATTGCCCGTGAGGTTATGCTTGCCAAGAAAGACGGCAGAATAGATGCTTTCTTCTTTTCATCGGTTACTCAAAGCTATCTGAATGCGGCACTTTGTGCTTTATAAGGAGATTAAGATGCTTAAACCTGTTACCAAGGATTTTTCGGATTATTCAACTCTTGAAAAGTTTGAGTTCGAGTTTTACTGTGATTGCTGTAAAAAGGCTGTAAAAACGCCTGTGCTTGAATTTGTTTCGGGCTTCAAAAGAAAAAGATTTCTGAACGGTGATATGAAAAAAGCCAGAGATATTATTTATGCGGCAGACCACTGCAATGCTTTTGAGAGAGCAAATATCGAGGCTATGCACGAATTGAACCGCTGTGAGATTTGCGGAGCTATGGTTTGTGAAGATTGCACCGTTTACGGCAAGAATCTGAACGGCGGAGTATGCTGCCGAAAATGTGATGAAAGCGAGAAATAACAATATGAAAAATTTAAAAAAACTTACCATTTTACATTCCAACGATTTACACGGCGACTTCCTTGCCGAAGAGATTGATTCAAAGCTTGTCGGCGGCGTTTCAATGCTTTCGGGATATGTCAACAAGGTCAGAAATGAAGAAAAGAACGCAATCTACTGCATTGCAGGCGATATGTTCAGAGGCTCTGTTATTGACTCCGAATATCAGGGTGTTTCAACAATTGAAATTATGAATATGCTCTCGCCCGACGTTGTTACCGTCGGCAACCACGAAACGGATTACGGCATTTCGCATCTTCTGTTTATCGAAAAATGTGCAAAGTTCCCGATTATCAACGCAAATTTACATATCAAAACCAACGGTGCAAGACTTTTCAAGCCTCACCATATAATCGAAATCGACGGAATGAAAATTCTGTTTATCGGTATTCTTACGGAAGATGTCCTTGACCAGACAAGGAACGACGGCCTTGTCGGAACTTTTGTTGATATCGAGGAAGCTGCACAGGCAGTCGGCAGAATCTGTAATACATATAACAGAATTGATATTGATTTTACCGTTCTTCTCACTCATATCGGATTTGAAGAGGATAAAAAGCTTGCCGCAAACCTTGACCCTGCGTGGGGTGTTGATATTATCGTAGGCGGTCATTCGCATACGTTTATTGAAGAGCCTGCGGTTGTCAATGATATTGTTATCGTTCAGGCAGGAACGGGCACAGACCAGATAGGCAGATTCGATATTATGGTTGATACCGATAACAACTGTATTGACAGCTACACGTGGAAGAGTCTTCCAATCAATGCCGACAACTGCCCGAGAGATGAAAAGCTTGAAGATATAATCAAGTATTATAAGAACAAGACAGATATGAAATACGGTCGCATGGTAACGAGATTCAAAAGGCAGCTCACTCATCCGTCACGCTACCGCGAAACCGAGCTCGGCGGTCTGTTTGCGGATATTATGCGTGACAGTCTCGGTCTTGACCTTATGCTTCTCGGCTCGGGAAGTGTCCGCACAACAGAACTCGGTCCGATTGTTCTTTATCAGGATCTTGCGGAATGCTTCCCTTACGATGACCCTGCGTATATGCTCCGTGTTACGGGCGAACAGCTCAAACGGATGATAAAATTTATGCTCCGTGACGAGGTGTGGGGCGGCTCGCATTGCGAATTCTATCAGTTCTCAAAGGGAACAAGAGTTGTTTATGACCGCAACACTCACGAATTCAAAAAGTTTGTGCTCAACGGTGAGCCGCTTGATGATGAAAAGATTTATAAAATCGGTCTTCAGCATTTCCATTTCAAGAATCTTGAAAACTTCTTCTCCGTTCCCTATGACGAGGTTGCAAAGAACGGCAAGCCCCGAATGGTTTCAACCTCTTGTAGAGAGATTCTTGATGAGTATCTTTCTGTTCACAATGCTCTTGACCGTGAAATCAGCGGAAGACTTATAGTTGAATGATTATGAAGAAGAACAGACCAAAGGGCAACGGATTCATTTCGGCGTTGCTGATAAACCTCATATTCGACCTTGAATGGACAATTCCTGCATGGATATTGCTTGCGGCTTATTTCATTTTTAAAATATCAATCTGGTGGTTTGTCGGTGCACTCGCCGTATGGGTTATCGGCGTTGCGATAAAAACAGCGGTTTTCTCGTGGCTTATTCACGTCGGTAATATTCCCGACCCGCCCAAAGAAAACAAAAACCCCTATTCATCAAAAGGTTATAAACCGAATAAATAAGGAGGTAATATATGAGAATTCTGAAAAAAGTTGTCTCTCTTGCATTGTGTGCCGTTATTCCTTTCGCTCTTGCATCCTGCTCCGATGAAGGCGGCGAAGAAAAAGTTACTTCAACATCACAAGTTCCGTCAATCGAAAGTACAACGGAGAGCAAAGAAGATTTGTTGGCAAGGGTAATTGAAGCCAATCTTCTTGAAAACCTTCTCAAAAGAAACGAAAGCGTTTCTTTCAAAACGGAATATGACGGCGAATCAACAACAGAGATTTATTTCACATTCAATTCTGAAACAGTCAGAGCGGTTGACCAGAATCTGTACTATGCAGATGAACACTTGATTGTTGTTGAATACAAAGGAATGAATATGCTGTCTGTAAATAACGGAAGATTCGGTGTCCGTGCATTTTTTGATATGTTCGGAACAAAAGAAGAAAACGAAGATACGCCGTGGTATAACGACACAATCGCATATCCGCTCATCAATGATAATCTCAGCCTGAGAGAAGAAACGGACGAATATTACATCTTCGAAAATCTTGATGACGACCCCGACGATGAGCTGTATATTCAGACTGTTTGTTATGTTGACAAACAAACCCTTAACATAGTTAAAACGGTTCATAACAACGACGGATATGTTGTTGAAGATGAGTATATTTACAACGAACCGAATGAATTGATGAATGTACTTGATGATTGGAACGGCGAAATGAAAACCGTTACGGTTGTGTATGAAACATATAAAGACGGAAATCCCGTAACATATACCGAAGAATATGAAGTTCCGTACAGCTGGGAAGTAGTTGCAGATAATAATTTATATGATACCCCTGCATTTTCAGTTTATCTTGACGAAGGCTACACACAGGAATATGAATATCCGGGTGACGGAATTGATTACACAATCTATGTAACAACTGCAATGGGATAAGGAGGTAATGCCAATGAAAAAAATAACAGCCGTTTTGCTTGCGCTGATTATGCTGCTCTCATTTGCAGCCTGCGGCGACAAGGGTGACGGCGAAACAACAACCGAAGCTCCGTCGGTTCAGCAGACCGAAGAAGCAAACACAAAGGGTAACGGTTCTGCAAACGACAAAGGCGGTAATAAAGAGGATGACAGCGGAAACCTGCTCATAACTCTTTATAATTACGATTCAGACGAATATCACGATCTGAAGGGCAAAATTGAAACCTTTGATACGGGCATTGACAGCGAATACGGTATGACGGGCTTCAGATTTGTTTCACCCAAAAACGGTGTCAAGGTAAGGCTTGAAGGCATTATGTGGTCACCGATTGTCAATGATTTTGAGCGTGACTACACATACCTTGAAATCACAACAGAAAAAGACAAGATTTATGAATTTGATTGCTGTGTTACCGAAACAATTCCCGATTTCAGACTTGTTGCGGAATATGACGGAAAAACATCCGAGTATTATATGTCGATTGACGGCGAATCCGTAAAGAATGTTATTGAAATGACGGGCGAAGAATTTGTTCCCGAAGAAACAACCGAAGATACAGCGTTTTATCAGCTTTGCGTTGCCCGTGCAGCATCGAAGATTTATTATGACGGCTTTGCCGAAAACGATGACCCTGCCGTTGTGTGGGATACCGTTGCTTATGCCGTAACGCTCAACCACGCAAAAATGGTTGGCGAAACATATTATGATGTTATCTCTTTGACAACATGGGAACTTGAATCGTATATGGATTCAATGTATCCCGAGTATAAAGGAAATTATCCCGGAATTCCTGAAGAATGTAATGTTGAAGGCAGTATGAAACAGTATTCGGATTATGATGTCACACCGTATCTGTTTGAAAGATTCAGCACAAACGAATTCTACGGTGTTGAGGATAACGGCAACGGAACGTATTCCGTTAAAATCAGAATTGACGATTACAGATTTGAAGGCTATGAAGAATTCGGTCTTGCGGTAATCGTCAAACCCGATGCAAACAGTCCTTTCGGCTACGTAATCACAGATGTTGTTGATTGCGATTTGCCTGTAGGATAAAAAGTAATTAATAAATGAATTTCTGAAAGGAGAAATTTTATATGGGACTTATTAAAGCAGGAATAGGAGCACACGGCGGTGTCCTTGCTGACCAGTGGAAGGAATTTTTCTACTGCGATTCACTCGAAAATGACGTGCTCATGGTGAAGGGACAGAAGCGTATTGGCGGACGTTCATCAAACACCAAGGGCAGCGACAACGTTATTTCTAACGGCTCGGGTATTGCGGTT
>JAZNPT010000028.1:0-2700 GCA_045589815.1 Acutalibacteraceae bacterium | reverse complement strand
CTTTTGGTCTATCAATTATTATTTCAGAATTATTCACCAATTCATCTAATGCGTTCCAAAATTCAATATTATATTGCATCTTGTCAATCCTCTGCAATTTCTAATTTTTCTATCTTTTCTTATAAACAACAAGTTCAGGATTTTCACCGTTTTCTTCGTATGTGCAAACAAGCAAAAAATCCATATTTGCGGCAATACCGAAGCATCTGTCACCGCCGAATTCACATTCCAATTGATTTCCGAGATAGGTGGCGTTATCATCAAGGAATTTAACAGTCTGTCCGTTGGGGAGACGGTATTCAAGATTGATATATCCGCCTACAAGTGCGTTGAGCTTTTCAACCTTCGGCATTCCTTCGATATGTAAATCATTAAATTCATTAATGAGCTGTTGCTTGAATTCCTCAAACCTTTCTGCACCGTCAAGATTTTTATACTGTTTCCAATAATTGAGTTTGGGCAGCATATCTTTCATATAAGCACGAGCCTGTTCAGATGAAAAGTGTTCATTTGCCATATTCTGCACGCAGACCTCTATCAGCTCATCCATATCATGATACATATATTCTCCGTCTGCATAACACCATTTGCAGTATTCCTCGTTGAAAACACCGTCGGTTTCTTTGCTGATATTGCTGTCTTCAAGCGGTATACCGCAGCATTGGCATATAAGCTGTCTTGGAGAACCCAAAAGAGTGTTGATTGAAACATCAAAGAGCTTTGATAAAAGCTTCAGAGTTTCCGTATTAGGCGTTGTTTCACCGTTCTCCCATCGGCTGACCGCCTGGCGGGTAACAAACACTTTCTCTGCCAGCTCATCCTGTGACATACCGTTTTTTGTTCTGAGTTCAAGAATAATATCTTTTGTTTCCATAATTTTATCACCTCAGTATTATTCTAACACCGAATGTTTTAATGAACAAGCAACTCGCTGTTGCTTTTGCTTGATTAACATGAATTTATCTGTGAGCCTTAAAATCTATCCCTGCTTTTCTTGCTTGACTGCACAGGTCTTTTGTCTGCAATTTGTATTCCTTACCGTCTTTGATAAAATGAGTTCCGCATTGTCTGAACTCAAAGGATACGTTTTTACGAATACACTGTTCTCTGATATCAAGTGCCCAATCATAATCAAACACCCGTGCACAATAATCTGACTCTCCGCCGACAACTACAAGTTCAATATTATCAAGATGCGGTTCGATATGTATTTTTTCAAGCAACGGTTGTGCAGTAATACATTTGTGCTTTATCGGAAGCGATTCAAATAATGACAATCTTTCATCTGCATTTTTTTGAGTTTCAACGGTACAGCACACAACAACATTTTCATATCCGTCGTCCCAATCGTCAGGGACACAATCTGCAAACCTTTCTATTCGTTTAGTGAGAAAAAGAAAAGTACAGTCTTGTCGTTGTTTTATCATATCCCAGCACTCTTTGCGCCACTCGTCCGCTTCTTCTATCAGAAAATCCGTTGAAAAGCAAAGGTAAACCATTCCTGCTTTCATTTTGTAGTTTCCGTTTTTTAACCGCTCAACAGGCTTATAAAAATCTTTTGTTTTTATAATGTCGTTTGTATTAACACCACGTTTTGCATCACCTTTGTGTATATAGCAATGCAGACATCCTTCACTGCATTTTTTACAACCTCGCCACGGATTCCACATAGCCATAATAAACACTTCTCCAACTTCTTATTTATCTATCTCTTTTTCTTCGGTAACGGGAGTTCATCATACATAGCGTTGAAAAGCTTTGCAAGGAAATCTCTGTTGTCAACATCATCGACGAGCAGCATTTCTTTTGCGCCCTCATACGGCAGTTCAAAAGTTGCATCGGGCATAAAAGCAACAGCCGATTTGACGGGCTTCACAAGCAGTCTGTCATCGTAAATTCCGCCGATGATTTTACCTCGATAGTAGAGGATATATTCTCCCATCATCGCTCTGTATGTAATTTCTTCTAATCCAGATAACTGTTCTAAAATGAAATCCAGATATTCTTTACTTGAAGCCATAATGTACCTCGTAAAAATTTTTATCATCTTAATCATATCACAGATAGCCTGAAAATTCCACCGTGATTTTTGTGCCGTTCATATCCAAATGGGCAAATATATTTGCCCACTGGTATATGATTAGACCGCTTTTATTTGCCCCGCTTCGTGCGGGGCTTTTTCTATTTGTGCCGCCAACTTGGATTTATTATAAAATTTTTCTCCAACCTTTGGAACATTTTGGCTTTCTTGTGTCGTATATGGTTGGAGGGCAAAATCATTATCAAAAAAGGAGTGAAAATTATGCAAACTTCAAATGACTCTCTTATTCTCGGTATTGACCACGGATACGGGAATATCAAAACAGCAAATAAAACTTTTGGAACAGGTGTTTATGTGAGCGACACCGAGCCCGCTTTCAAAGACAATTTGCTTACGTGGAACGGTAAATACTACACAATCGGTGAAGGTCACAAGGAGTTCGTTGCCGACAAAATTCAGGATATGGATTACTATGTACTGACCTTGGCGGCTGTCGCTTACGAACTTCGTGCACGTGGATTGCGTGAGGCTAAAGTTCACTTGGCGGCAGGTCTTCCTCTGACCTGGCTCACTGCACAGAAGGAAGCTTTCCGCAGCTACCTTTTGCAGAACAAAGAGGTTGAATTCAGCTTCAACGGCATTGACTACAGGGTCGAGTT
>JAZNPT010000027.1:0-29340 GCA_045589815.1 Acutalibacteraceae bacterium | reverse complement strand
ATCGTGCCTCGTCTGTGGGTGATAAGGATGAACTGTGTGCTGTCGGTCATATTACGCACGTAGCTTGCATAGCGGGAAACGTTAACGTCGTCAAGCGCCGCTTCAACCTCGTCAAAGATGCAGAACGGTGCGGGTGTGATTTTAAGAATTGTAAAAAGAAGTGCGATTGCTGCAAGACCCTTTTCGCCACCCGAAAGCAGGTCTATATTCTGAACGTTTTTGCCCGGAGGCTGAACCCTGATATTGATGTTACATTCAAGAACATCCTGCGGGTCATCAAGCACAAGCTCCGCACGTCCGCCGTCGAACAAATCCTTGAAGGTTTCGGTGAAGTTATTGTTGATTCGTCTGAACTGCTCCCTGAATCTCTCGGCCATTTTGCCCGTCAGCTCTTCGATAAGCTTTGTGAGCTCCTCCTTGGATTTCTCAATGTCGCCTATCTGGCCGCTCATGTATTCATAGCGTTCCGAAACTTCCTTGTATTCCTCAACCGCACCCACATTTACGCTGCCGAGTGCACGGATTTTGTTTTTGATTTCCTGCAAGGTGCGCTGAGCCTTGGGGATATCCTCAAGAACAATTCCCATATCGGCAGCTTCACGCAGGGTGAGCTGATATTCGTCATAAAGCTTATTCTGCGCCGTTTCAAGCTCTCTCTGCATGGAATCACGGCGTTCCTCAAGCCTTGCAAGCTCACCGCCGAGCTTCTCCCTTTCAGAAGTCATTTCGCGCTCCTTGGCACGAAGAACGGTGCTTCTTGCTTCGCCGTCGGTTCGCTTCTGAATAAGAGAATCTATCTTTTCGCGGGTCTTAACGGAGTCTTCTCGCATTGAAACAAGGCTTTCTTCAAGCTCGGCAATATTCGCCAGAGTCTGTTCGTTTTCTTTCTCTATCTGCGCAATTTCTTCGCTGAGCTTATCCGCTCTAAGGCTGAAAGCTTCCTTGCGTTCAAGGCAACCTGCAATTGTTTCGTTATCCGCCTCAATATCCTTGCAAAGCGCAACAATTTCAAGGTTCAAGCCGTTCTGAACTTCCGCAGAAGCCTCACGGAGCTTATCAAGCGATTCCTTTTGCTCATTGAGCTGAACCAGCTGTGCATTGAGTTCTTCCGATTCTTCGGAAACAGCGGCAATTTCTTCATCCGCTTTCTTTTCTGCTGCATCTGAATCTTTGATTCTTTCGGTTGCTCTGACCTTTTCAGCCTCAAGCTCGCCGATATGTCCCTTTGCGGCGGCATATCTGTCTTTTATAAGGTTGAGCGCACTCTCTGCACGGATGATATCCTCTTGTGTCTTTATAAGCTCGGCCTCGCTCGCTTCAAGCTCAGCCTGAACAAGAGCAAGCTCCTCGGAGAGAGTTTTGAAGCTGCCCTGCTTTTCGTCAAGCTGTTTTTCAAGAACGGCAACCTTTTCCTTAAGGCTCTCAATCTCGGTTGCTCTGCTGAGGAAACCTGCTCCCGAGCCTCTTGAACCGCCCGTCATCGAACCGCCTGCATTAAGCACCTGACCATCAAGAGTAACAATCTTGAAGCGGTAAGAATACTTCTTTGCCATTTCGATGCCGTTATCAATATTATCAACAACAGCCGTTCTGCCAAGCAGGGAACCGATTATGCCGGAATACTTGGAATCAAACTCAAGCAGCTTATCCGCCATATCTATAAATCCGTCACATTTTTCAAGGCCCTTTTCCGTGAACGGCCTTGACTGAACGGAGGTGAGAGGCAAAAACGTTGCTCTGCCCGCCCTGTTATCCTTAAGGAAATTAATTGCTCTTTTGGCGGTGTTTTCATTGTCGGTAACTATGTTCTGAATTGCTGCACCGAGAGCTGTTTCAATCGCAACGGCATATTCGGCAGGCGCGGTTATAAGCTGCGAAAGAGTGCCGTGAATGCCTCTTATGGCACCCCTCTTTGCCTCTTTGATAACCTTCTGAACGCTGCCGGCATAGCCGTCAAGATTCTTCTCAAGGTCATCAAGCATCTTGATTCTTGCGTTTTTCTGATATATGTCAAGGTTAATCGCATCAAGCTCCTTGCGGAAGCGCTCAACCTTATCTGCCCTTGTGCCGATAATCATTCTGTAGCCGTCAAGAGCATTTTCATGCTCCGCTGCAGCGGCATTAAGGCGGTCAAGCTCCTTTTGAGCCTCTGCTTTTTCATTTTCAAGAGCGGTAAGAACTCCGCCTCTTGTTTCGATAACCTCGTTAATGTTTTCGATTCTTGAGGAAAGCTCTCTGCGTGCAGACTGAGCCGTTGATTTTTCAACTCGCAAATCCGCAAGCTTCAAGGCCGCTGCTGTGATTTTTTCGCTGATTTCACGGGATTTTTCGCTGTTTTCGCTGTTTTGACCAAGCAATTCGTTAAGCTTTTGAAGCTCTGCGGCAAGCTCTTCTTTTTTCTTTGCAACCTGAGCCTCTTTTTCGGCAATATCCTTTTGAGCCTGCTCAATCTGAGTGTCTATTTCAGCTTTTGAGCTTTCGCTGTCGCCCATATCGCCCGTAATACGCTCAATGGTCTGATTGTTGTGCTCAATGGTATTCTTTTCAACAGCAATCCGGCCGCCTATAACAGCAGCTTCTTCCTCGCTGTCGGAAATGCTCTGCCTCATGCGCTCAATTTCAAGAGTCATTTCCTGACCCTCTCTGATTGCCTGCTCAATCTGAGAAATAAGCTCAACAAGCTCACTCTCGGTTTTTTCATACTGTGCGGATGCAAGCGAAAGCTTATGCTCCTGCTCCCTCAAACCGTTTTTGGATTTTTCTATTGTGTGAAGCCACAGGCCGATTTCAAGAGTTTTCTTTTCATCGGCAAGGGCAAGGAATTTCATTGCCTTTTCGCTTTGAGTTTTGAGCGGACCGATTCTTGATTCAAGCTCGGCAAGAATATCACGAAGCCTCACAAGATTCTCCTCCGCCTGGTCAAGCCTGCGGTTTGCATCGGCTCTTCTGTAGCGGAATGCAGAAATTCCCGAAGCCTCTTCAAGCATATCACGCCTCTGCGTTGAGCGTGCGGAAACAAGGTCGGCAATTCTTCCCTGGCCAACCATTGAATAGCCGTCCCTGCCAAGACCCGTATCCATGAAAAGCTCATGGATATCTCTCAGGCGGCACACCTCGCCGTTGATTTTATATTCACTCTCGCCCGAGCGATAGTAGCGGCGGGTAACGGCAACATCGTCCTTGTCATAGTTATTCAGGCTCCTGTCTGCATTATCAAGGCGCAGAGTAACCTCGGCATAGCCCAAAGCCTTTCTCTGGCTTGTGCCGCCGAAAATAACGTCCTCCATCTTGGCGCCTCGAAGGGTTTTGGTTGACTGCTCGCCCAATACCCAGCGCACGGCATCGGAGATATTACTCTTGCCCGAGCCGTTGGGGCCGACAACCGCTGTTATGCCTTTACCGAACTCAAGAACAGTCTTGTCCGGAAAGGATTTGAAGCCCTGCATTTCAAGCGATTTTAATATCATTTGAATACCTCATTATGTATTTCAACCTCGTATTTCAAAAGTCCGTCCTGCCCTTTGACGGAGCACTCATAGCCTTTTTCACGAAGCCTTAACAGATTTTCTTTTTTCTGCCCTGTCATTTTGGATATTTCGTGCGGATTAACAGCTAAAGCATAGCTGCCTTTTCCGAGTTTTTCAAGCTCTCCGAGCACATGATTATAGTAAATCCTGCCCTCGCAAAGCTCCCGAAGTGCAGGATGATATGCGCCGCCCGCAAAGCCCTCCTCCACTCCGCCGCCGGAGTGCAGACCGACTCTGATGACCTTTATCCCTGCGTTTTCAAACATCGGGATAAGCTTTGCGCACAAATCAACCGTTTCGGGTATTCCCTTGGGAATAAACTCCCCATTCAGCATAAGCTCATAAAGCCTTGTGCCTTTTATAACAACCGTCGGATAAATCCTGACGGTAGCGGGCGCAAGCTCAACAATTTTTTCGGCGGTTGCAACGCTGTCCGCATCATCGGAGCCGTAAAGCCCCGTCATCATCTGCAGGCCCGTTTCAAAGCCGTATTCCTTCAGCAGCTTAACCGCATCCTCAACCTGCTTTGCTGTGTGGCCTCTTTCGTTAAGCTCAAGCACTCGGTCATCAAGGCTCTGTGCACCGAGTTCAACGGCCGTCACGCCGTATTTTCTGAGGATTTCGCATATTTCGGGGCTTATGCCGTCGGGCCTTGTGGATATTCTTATTCCTTTGAATACACCCTTGCGGATATATTCAAAAGCCGCTTCAAGCAGGGATATCATGTATCCCCGTTCAATCATCGTGAAGCTGCCTCCGAAAAAGGCTATCTCTCCGCCTGCCGCCTGCGAAGCCGAAAGCGACTTGACCGCCGTCTGCGCCGCATCATGAACGTCAGCCGCCGTTATATCCTTTTGGCTGCCCGAAATGCTCCTTTGATTGCAGAAAGAGCACATATTCGGGCAACCCTTATGCACAACAAAAAGTGCAACGTTTATATGTTTCATTTTATTCCCATAAGCTCAAGGGCTTCCTTTGCCGCCTGCTGCTCGGCAAGCTTTTTGCTTTTGCCTATGCCCGTGCCTATAACATTGCTGTTAAGATGCACTTCAACGGTGAAGGTTTTGTCGTGGTCAGGCCCCGAAGCATCAATAAGAACATATTCAACGTGTTCCTCACGGTTGCGCTGAATAATCTCCTGCAGGGTGGTTTTATAATCCCTTGCTCCGTCAAGCCTGTCATGCCTCGGGATGAATCTGAGAACAATTTTGCTTGCCTCCTCCAGACCGCCGTCAAGATAGACTGCCGCAAGAATTGCTTCAAACGCATCGGCAAGAATCGACGGCTTTTCCATGCCGCCCATTCTTATTTCGCCCTTGCCAAGACGCAACGCAGGGCCAACCTCAAGCTCCTTTGCAAAAACACAAAGCGCATTTTCGCAAACCTTTGCCGCCCTGTGCCTTGTGAGCTCGCCTTCGGGGCAATCCAAATTCTCATAGAAATACTTTGCCGAAACAAAGCCGAGAATGGAATCGCCCAGAAATTCGAGACGCTCGTTGCAAACTGTGTCGCCGCCTTTTTCATTGGCATAGGACGAATGCGTGAGCGCTGTTTCAAGCAAAGATATATTCTTGAATCGGTAGCCGAGATTCTCCTGCAACCGAGCCAGATTTTCGTTCATCTTCCTTCTTCCTTTCTCAGGAATCTTTCTCAATCATTTCTGCAAGCTCCGCAACGGAAACATCTCCGCTGATTCCGCCTGCAAATTCAATTTCAAATTCGTTTTCAAGAGCCTGAATAAGTTCATCTGTTTCAAGCTCGTCGCTCACAAGGTCGCTGAGAACCGTGTTTTCATCAACCTCGCTGCCGTCATATCCGAGTTCATCGCAAATCAGTTCAATCAATTTTTCAAGTATCACAAACATTCCTCCGTAGTAATGGAACAGTTTAGGATTTTAAAGTTGGTTTTTAAGGTGATTTAAACCGCGTTCGGCAAGCGCCTCATACCTGAGCTTCTTATCTCTGATTTTCTCTTCAAGCGCAGGCAAAAGGCCGAACGATGCGCCCATCGGCTGAAAATTCTTTACGCTGCCGTCGCTGAT
This sequence comes from Acutalibacteraceae bacterium, assembly GCA_045589815.1. GTDB lineage: Bacteria > Bacillota > Clostridia > Oscillospirales > Acutalibacteraceae > CAG-177. Next base: position 23,771 of record JAZNPT010000027.1, on the reverse strand, counting down.
ATAGCGGGCAAGAGCTCCCGTCATGGTAAGCTCAGAGGGAAGAAATGCTTCCTTGCCCAGAACTCTGTTGGCTGCATTTATGCCTGCAAGAATTCCCGAAGCTGCAGATTCCATATATCCCTCAACACCTGTTATCTGCCCCGCAAAATACAGGCCTTCTTTGCCTTTGAAGCCGAAATCGCTTCCGAGAAGGCGCGGCGAATCAATGAAGGTGTTGCGGTGCATAACGCCGTATCTGACAAACTCCGCATTCTTTAATGCGGGTATCATTGAAAACACTCTTTTCTGCTCGGGGAATTTTAAATTCGTCTGGAAGCCCACAAGGTTATACATTGTTCCTGCGGTGTTTTCCTTGCGAAGCTGCAGGTTTGCCCAAGGTCTGTGGCCTGTTCTCGGGTCAAGCAAACCCGCAGGCTTCATGGGGCCGAAGCGAATTGTATCGTGCCCTCTGGATGCCATAACCTCAATGGGCATGCAGCCCTCATAAACGCCCTTGCGCTTATCAAACTCATGCGTAGGTGCGCATTCCGCTGTTACAAGTGCGTTGTAAAACTCTTCGTATTCCTCTTTGTTCATCGGGCAGTTGATATAGTCATCAGGGTCGCCCCTGTCATATCTTGACTGCATGAACGCTCTTTCAAGGTCTATGCTTTCCGCCGTTACTATCGGAGCCGCCGCATCAAAAAAGCTCAGGTTTCCTCCGCAAAGCTCCTTGATTTTTTCGGAGAGAGCTTCCGAAGCCAGAGGGCCTGCCGCAATAATCGCAACACCGTCCGGGATTTCGGTAACCTCTTCTCTGATAAGCTTGATTTCACTTCTGGAAAGTATTTTTTCAGTTACCAAAGCGGAAAACTTATCTCTGTCCACAGCAAGCGCACCGCCTGCCGGAACAGCAGTTGCCTTTGCGCATTCAACGCAGAGCGAACCCATAAGCTCCATCTCCGCTTTAAGCATGCCTGCCGCACATCCCAGACGCATCGCCTTGAATGAGTTTGAGCAAACAAGCTCCGCAAGGCCGCTGCTTGAATGAGCGGGAGAATATTTAACAGGCTTCATTTCATAAAGCTCAACGCTTATTCCCCTGTTGGCAAGCTGCCATGCAGCTTCTGCGCCGGCAAAGCCTCCGCCGATTATTTTAACCTTTTCCATTGCTCTTTTTCTTTCCGGATACGGATTTTTCATATCCGCAGCCCTCTGCCATGCAAACAAGCTTGCCTGTTTTCTTTTTGAACAAGGCTTTGCCGCAATCGGGGCAATTTTCACCTGCAGGGGGATCCCAGCTCATGAAATTGCATTTGGGCCAATTGCCGCAGCCATAGAATACATGGCCTTTTTTGGACTTTCTTTCAATTATCTCGCCGCCGCAAACGGGGCATCTTGCGCCTGTATTAACAATAAGCGGCTTTGCATTTTTGCACTCGGGATAGCCGGGGCAAGCAAGGAATCTGCCGTAGCGGCCGGTCTTAATGACCATCATTCTTCCGCACTTGTCGCAGGGGATATCCGTTGTGTCCTCCTCAAGCTGAATCTTGACATTTTTCATCTCGGATTTAGCCTTGTCAAGCGACTTTTCCAAATCCGCATAGAACTCATCAAGCATCTTAACATAGTCAACCTCTCCGCAGCCAACCTTATCAAGATTGGTTTCCATCTGAGCGGTGAACTTTGTGTTAACTATTTTGGGGAACTTATCCTTAAGCAAGCCCGTGATGGCCACACCGAGCTCGGTGGGAACAAGCTGCTTTGACTTGCGCTGAACATAGCTGCGCTTGATGATTGTTGAAAGTATTGTTGCATAGGTGCTGGGTCTGCCCACACCGTTTTCTTCAAGCTCCTTGATAAGCGAGGCTTCCGTATAGCGTGCGGGGGGCTGAGTGAAATGCTGGTTGGGAAGAAGCTCACGAAGCTTGAGCACCTCTTCCGCTTTGAATTCGGGAAGAACGCCCTTTTCAGCATCCTCCTCGGGCAGTTCATAAAGCTTTGTGAAGCCGTCAAACTTAATTGAATATCCCGCAGCGGTAAAAATGCAGAACTCTTTTTCATTGCCGTTCTTTGAAGCAATTATTTCAGCCTTAACGGTGTTCTGAACGCAGCTTGCCATAAGACTTGCCATAAAGCGCTTCCAGATAAGATTATAAAGCTTATACTGGTCTGATGTGAGGCTGCTCTTAACCATTTCGGGGGTCATTGACGGAATTGAAGGTCTGATAGCTTCGTGGCCGTCCTGAGCATTCGCTCTTGATTTATAATATACGGGTTTTTCGGGAAGATATTCGCCGCCGAAAGTTTTTGTTATATATTCGTTTGCCGCAGCTCTTGCTTCCTCTGAAATACGGAGTGAATCGGTTCTCATGTAAGTGATAAGACCAACCATACCCGTACCCTGAATGTTAACGCCTTCATAAAGCTCCTGTGCAGCTCTCATGGTTCTCTCTGCCTGGAATCCGAGCTTTCTTGAGGCCTCCTGCTGAAGAGTTGAGGTTATGAACGGAGGGGCGGGATTCTTTTTTCTTGTGCCTTTTTTCACGGATTTAACGGCATATTCCGCACCGTCAAGTCTGTCAAGATATTTCTTTGCCTGCGCCTCGTCGGTAATCTTGATTTTGCCGCTCTCGTCGGAATAAAGCGTAGCTGTGAAAGTTCTTCTCTGTGAGGTTGCAAGCTTTGCCTCAATTATCCAGTATTCCTCGGGTTTGAAAGCATTTATCTCTTCCTCACGGTCAACAATGATCTTCAGCGCAACGCTCTGAACACGGCCTGCGGACAAACCTCTTCTGATTTTCTGGGAAACGAAAGGACTGAGCCTGTAGCCCACCAGACGGTCAAGAATTCTTCTTGCCTGCTGAGCATTAACAAGGTCCGTGTTAACCTTTTTGGGATTTGCCATACCGTTGGCAATGCCCGTTTTTGTGATTTCGTTGAAAGTGACTCGGTTAGGCTTATTAAGGTCAAGACCGAGAACGGTTGCAAGATGCCAAGAAATTGCTTCTCCCTCACGGTCAGGGTCGGCCGCAAGATAAACTGCTTCGCTGCTTTCAACCTTGTCCTTAAGCTCCTTAACAAGCTTTTCCTTGCCCTTTATAAGCGCATATTTCGGCGCAAAATTGTTTTTAACGTCAACGCTGAGCTTTGCTGCAGGCAAATCTCTGATATGTCCCTTTGAAGCAACAACATCAAAATCCTTGCCGAGATACTTCTTGATTGTGTTAGCTTTTGCAGGCGACTCAACTATAATAAGTTTCGACATTGATAAATCTCCTATGATTAAATTTAATTCTTAAAGCTTTACGGATGCAAAAACTTCCGTTCAGACAAGTGTGTAATTTTTGCCGTTGGTCTGTTTAATCAGGCCTGAAATTTCAAGCTGCATAAGTGCTGAAATAATCCTTGACGTGGACATTCCCGTTTCGGCACTTATTTCATCGGGATGCAGCGGTGTTTCACCAAAAAGATTATAAATCGCCGCCATATCAGGGTCAAGACCCTGAACGGATTCTTTTTTGATTGTTTTGGCTTTTTCTTGTTTTATTTCTGCAGGTTCGGTGCCGATGAAATTCAGATTCAGTCTGTCGGGATACATAACCGAATATGCTTCAAGTATATCCCTTGCGCATGTAACAGCCTTTGCACCGTCCCTTATCAGATTATTTGCGCCGCTGTATGCGGTTGTCAAAACGCTGCCGGGAATCGAAAAAACATCTCTGCCCTGTTCGTTGGCACGTTTTGCAGTTATCAGCGAACCACTCTTTTCTCCAGCTTCAACAACCAGAACTCCGTGGCTCATGCCTGAAATTATTCTGTTCCTTATCGGGAATGTTGTTCTGGATGCTGCAGCAAGCGGCGGATATTCCGTCACAAGCGCTCCGTTGCGGCTTATTTCGCGGCGCATAGGTTCATTATCCCGAAGATAATCGCATCCAAGTCCGCAGCCGAGAACACAAACGGTTTTGCTGCCTGCGTTCATTGCGCTTTCGTGAGCTGCGCTGTCAATCCCCAGCGCTCCTCCGCTGACAACAACCGCCCCTGCACGAGCCAGGTCGGAGCATATACGGCGGGCAACCGCAACGCTTTCACCGCAGGGCTTTCTGGTTCCCACAACGCCTATCATCACCTTGCCTCGCAAGCAGGTTATGTCGCCGTCAACATAAAGAACAAGCGGCATGTCGGATATTTTGCGAAGCCCTGCAGGATATTCTCTGTCAGCAGGAGTAACAATATTCCAACCGTTTTTTTCGCAAAGGCAAACCGCACCTTCTGCATCTGTTAATTTTACCGTTTCAAGCCTTTCAATTTGCCTGCGGGTAAAAACACCTGCCATAACACGATTTGCGGTATCCGCCTCGTAAATCTTGCGTGGGTCGGAAAAAGCGGAGAGTATCTCATCAACCCTTGCCCCTGCTCCCAGCGCAATTGAAAGCCATATCCAATATTTCTTGTTGCCGTTCATCTTTTCAGCTCCCATGCAAGAATGGCGGCAGCGGCAGATGCATTGAACGACTCCGCTCTTCCGCTCATGGGAATCACAACCTGCATTTTGCAGGCATTGATAACTTCATCCGTCAGGCCCGAACCTTCGTTGCCGACGCAGCAGATAACTCCGCCCTGCATGGAAACCTTGCGGATATCGGTTGCCGTGCTGCGCGGAACGGATGCCAAAGTCTGCATACCCGATGCGTTCGCTTCGTTAATGAGCTGCACAAGATTTTCTGCCGATATGACCGGCATCCTGAGCGAAGAACCCATCGCCGCCCTCAAAGCCTTAGGGTTATAAACATCGCAGCCTCCGCTGACGATAAGGCCGTCAAGGCCGAGTGCTTCAGCGCTTCTGCAAACAGCGCCGAGGTTTGAAGGGTCCTGAAGATTTTCAAGAGCAATGTATTTGCCTGCGGGATTCAGCTTTTCCGAAGAGAAATCCGCCCTCATGGCACACACGCAAAAAACACCCTGCGGATTTTCCGTGTCAGAAAGCTTTTGAGAAACTTCTGCGCCTATTTCATAGCTTATGCCGCTTGCAGCAATAATGCTATCAACATATTCGGAATATTTCCAAAGTGCCTTTGCGGTAAAAAACGCCTGCTTAATTTCAATGCCGGTCTGAACCGCATCAAAACAAAGACGTGCGCCCTCGAGAAAAAATTCCCCTGCCTCTTTTCGGAGCGAAGCACTTTCTCCAAGGCGAACGGCGTGCTTGATTTTTTCATTTGTGCGTGCGGTTATCTTTTCCATCGTCAAAATCTTTCTCTTTTTGATATAATGTCTATTTATTTGATACCTTTTATATAGTTAAAAACAAACAATCAGAGATGTAACAGTATATGCCACATCTCTGATTAATAAATGCCGTGATTAGTTAAGAGCTGCCTTTGCCTTTTCGGTAAGAGCAGTGAATGCTGCGGGGTCAGCAACAGCAATCTCAGCAAGCATCTTGCGGTTAAGGCTGATGTCAGCCTTCTTGAGACCGTTGATGAATGTTGAGTAGTTCATGCCGTTTGCCTGGCAAGCAGCGGAAATACGAGTGATCCAAAGGCGACGGAAATCACGCTTCTTCTGCTTTCTGCCGATATATGCATAGTTGCCGCTCTTCATAACTGCCTGCTTAGCAGTCTTGAAAAGGGTGCTCTTTGAGCCATAGTAGCCCTTTGCGAGCTTGAGTACTTTATTTCTTCTCTTGCGAGTCATTATAGCGCCTTTAATACGAGCCATTTTTTATATCCTCCGTTAATATGTGTTAGTTGTTTTACAAAGTTCCGATATTATTTATAAGGAACAAGACGCTTGATCTGCTTGCAGTTTGTAACATCTGCAACAGTTGTCTTGCGAAGATTTCTCTTACGCTTTGTGCTCTTCTTGTTGAGAATGTGTGACTTGTAAGCATGGGCGCGCATGGGCTTACCGCCCTTTGAAATCTTGAAGCGCTTCTTTGCGCCGCTGTGAGTCTTAATCTTAGGCATGGTTATTTCCTCCTTAATAATTTAAAACCTTTTACTTTGTGCTTTTCGGTGCCAGGAACATCAGCATCTGTCTGCCCTCAAGCTTTGCGGGCTTTTCAATCGAGGCACAGTCTGCACAGGCTTCCGCACAGCGTGTCATAATGACCTGACCAAGCTCGGGATGAGCCATCTCACGGCCTCTGAAACGGATGGAAACCTTGACCTTGTTGCCTGCCGCAATAAATTTGCGAGCATGGTTGATCTTTGTGTCGAAATCGTGCGTGTCGATGTTGAGAGAAAGTCTGATTTCTTTAATCTCAATGGTTTTCTGGTTTTTCTTTGCTTCTTTCTCTTTCTTTGCCTTCTCAAATCGGAACTTGCCGTAGTCCATAACCTTGCAGACGGGAGGCTTTGCCATGGGAGCAATCTTGACAAGGTCAAGGTTTTTGCTTTCGGCAATTTTGAGAGCCTCTGCTGCGGACATGATGCCGAGCTGCTCGCCGTCATCTGAAATAACTCTTATTTCTTTATCACGGATTTCCTCATTGATTTGCTGCTCTTGCTTGCTGATGTTAAAGCACCTCCTGAATAATGAATGAAAAGCAAAATTAAAAGCGAGGGCAGGAAAACCCCGACCTCGCATAAAATCAACGCTTTTTTCGGGCAGAAACACCCGATTAAAAAGAAGCTATTGACCGACGCGGGACTTCCCCGGAAGGTGAGAGCAAAACCTGCTCTGCTTTATTGTGCAAGTCATTTTAATACATATCCCTGAAAATGTCAAGGGTTTTTGCAAAATTATTTTATTTTACCCAAAAGCATTGCCCCTGCGGATATTGCAAGGCCTGCTCCGAGGAACAGAGCGGCGGTCAATCCGTTAAAGGCTGCGCCCAGCGATGTACAATAAAGAGCAAGGCTCAGGACAAGGCCGAGTGCGCTGAGAATTATCTGAATTACAGCGCCGATTTTAACGCCGGAAACCATTCCGCATGAAGCTGCAACAGCCTTGAGCATGGAATATGCCGTGCCGTCATGAACTATTCTTGCAGGCAGCTTGTCGCAAACTGCATCACGCCTTCTCTTGAAAAGGCGGCCTGCAACCGACGAAAGAATCTTGAAGGTTTCCTGCGGCATATCAAAGCTCTTTGCAATAAGCTCCTCGGTAACGTTAACGTCGTTTGTGCGAACAAGAACCTGAATTCCGTTGTTTTCAAGAGTTTTGAAATATCCTTCAAGGTTTTTGTCAACAGCGTAGCTGACAACAAACATAGCGGCTATTTTGCCTGCAACCGCAAGATACATAACCTTTCTTCCGCTGTGAGAATATCTCTCTTCAAGAGCCTTTTCGGGCACCTCAATATTGTGGTGAACAAGCAGATTTCTGCTGCCAAGAAGCACCTTTTGGCCGTGAATTCTTGCGGCTATGCCCAATTTATCCTCGTAAACAAGCTCCTTAACGGGTGGCAGCAAATCCTGCCTGCCGTCAACAACCTGTTCAAAGCTCTCACGAAGAGGTCCGCCAGATTTTATAACCATTGCAGCAGCATAAAGCAAAACATCGTCTATTCTGATATTCTTGAAATCCTTCATGCCGTGCATGGTGCATTTGGAGCGGTCAAAAATATCGGCGCAGTCCATAACAACAGCGTTGGCACAGGCTGTCTTTTCCGCCGCATCAAGACTGACAATCATTGTTCCCTCGGAATTAAGATGTGCGTTTGTTATTCTTGAGATAAAAGCGGGAATGAACGCCGAAAATACGGGAGAGCTTATGCAGAATGTTCCCGCAAATGCCGAAAAAGCGGACATCACGCTTTTTTCGATGATTCCTGCAGCAACAGCCGCAACGGCAGCTGCACCGAAAGCAACGGGAATCAGAATTTTCATCAGCTTCTTTTCGCCCGCATCAGCCTGCGAATTCTTTGTGAAATCGGTGGGGAAAGCAAGCTTTGTGGAATAAAGCAGCTCCGCATTGCCCATCATAAGGCCTCGGCCAAGCTCGAAAATTTCGGATTCGTTTTCGATGGGATTTACAGCATACATATTATGCTCATATTTATAAGCGCAAACCTCAAAATTGCCGAGAGTACGCTGCGCATCCATCTTATCCGCGGCTTTTCCTATCAGCACAGCCGTTACCGCCGCAGCCGCAAACACCGCGGTTTCGGTTCCCTCGCCGCCGATAACCGCCGCCAGCGTGCTCTGAAGCAGGGCAACAACTATCGAAAGGCTGATTGCCGTGTCACTTGTTATTTTGCGCTTGAAAATACCCGTCAGTCCGTCAACAAACTTAACGTTGTCAATCGCCGCCGCAGCTATCAGCAGAACGGCATTGATAACGCAGACGGAAACGGAGCCTGCAGCAAATATCTCGGTTTCTATTGCAAGCTTCTGTGCAATAACGGGGATTATGTTAACCAAAACAACAAGGAACTCAACAATACCGACCGCTATCAGCCCGACCGTAGCTTTTCTGCAGGCTTCGGTGAGCCTTGTATGAATTGCCGAGCGCTCTGCCGGGGAGGAGTATTCGTTGGCAACCGGCCTGTTTTCCTCCTGTTCAAGCTCAAGCTTTCTTTCTTTTTTTCTTCTTGCCTTTTCTTCTCTTGTTCTGTCCTCGGGAGGGGCTTCGAAGTCGCCGTGGAATTCCTCATCAAGATCTATGGCATCAATCAGCTTGAAGTTTTTCGCCTTCTGCTTGCGCTTTTCCCAAAGGCGCTCTTCAACATCATTCTCCTGCTCCTGATTCGGCACGCTTTCTTTAGCTTCATATTCAAAGCCGGTCAGAACAATCTGGCCTTCAACATCGTCGCCCGTTGAGCGTTCCTTCTTTTCCGGCGAGCCGACCTTATCCATTATCCTTGTTTTTTCATCGGCGATTTCCTTTGCGTCCTCCGCAGCAAGAACTCTGGGCATGGCTTCAAGGCCGTTTTCTGCCGATTCTCCGGATTTTTCAACAACAATTCCGGGCTTGTCTATAGGCCCGTTATCCTCAACAATCTCAATCTCCGCCGTATTTTCAAGATTGAGCTTTGTGAAGAATCTGGTTCTGTAGTCAGTTTCTTTAATATGCTCGGGTTCCTGCTTTTCTTCTTTCTTTGCAAAGAAGTCCGCCGCAGGAGTTTCCCCCTCATAAAAAGCCGTTATTTTCGGGGCTTCCTTAACTTCTTCCTGCTTCTTTTCCGGCTCCTGCCATGCAAAGCGGAAGGAAGTCGGCTCCGGAATATCCTCAGGCACAACAACCGTTTCCAGCTCAAACGAAGCCTCGTCAAACGCATCCTCTTCCTCGGTAAAGAACGTTTCCTGCCCGTCAACCTCGCTCTCGCCGGAAGACGATGAAATATCCTGCATTTCCTCCGGCTCTGGAACAGCTTCTGCCATGGGTTTTAAGGTAAACATACCTGTATCAAATTCACGGCTGAGAATTCTTTCGAAATCCTCGGCGGGTGTGGGGGCTTTTGCAGCTTTCGGAACATATTCCTCGCCGTTTGAATCGGCAATCAGCCTGTCAATATCGTCAAGCGACCATGTTTTTGACGGCTCCTCCTGCGAAACCTCGGCATCCTGCTTTGACTTCTTAACCTCTGCAAGAATTGCGTCCAGCTCGCTGTCGCCCGATATCATTTTGTTGTAATCACTCAAAGCATTCACCTACCTGTTTTTTGCAATTTCATACATTAAAATTCCCGCCGCCACGGAGGCATTGAGAGAATTGATTTTTCCTTTCATCGGCAAGGATACGATAAAGTCGCATTTATCCTTAACAAGCCTGCCTATTCCCTTGCCCTCGGAGCCGACAATCAGCGCAACGCTGCCCGAATAATCCTGCTTATCCCAACGCACGCCGTCCATATCTGCGCCGTAAATCCAAAAGCCCTTTTCTTTAAGCTCCTCAATTGCGCTCGGAAGATTTGAAACCCTTGCAACGGGAACATATTCAACCGCGCCTGCCGAAACCTTGCCTACGGCATAGGTCAGCGCAACGCCGCGCCTTTTGGGAATTATTATTCCGTGCGCTCCGCAGGCATCCGCCGTTCTGATAATTGCACCAAGATTGTGAGGGTCCTCGATTTCATCACAGATTATAACAAAAGGCTGCTCACCCTTTGCCTTGGCGTTTTCAAGAATATCATCAATCGACGCATATTCATGCACCGCCGCCCAGGCAGCAACGCCCTGATGATTTTCGCCCTCGCAGAGCTTGTCGAGCTTTCTTTTATCGGTTTCTTTTATAACAATGCCTTTATCTCTGCATTGGCCGATGATTTTTCCGACGGAGCCGCCTCTCTCTCCCTTGGCAACCATCAGGCAGTCAATGGCTCTGCCGCTTTTTAAAGCTTCCGCAACGGCATTGCGCCCGATTATCAGACCCTGGCGCTCATTTTGGTTTTCCATAAAGCGAACTCCTCCTATTTTCAGCTATATTCAGTTTATTATAACATAAAACATCATAATTGAACAGTATAAATATAAATTTTACAAAAAAATATTCGAAAAAGTTTAAAAAGCGGTCTAATAACTGACAGTTTTTTCCGTTTTCGCCCGCTACAATAAAATCGAATGGTTTAAAGAAAGGATTTTGAAAAAGATGGAAAAAACAAATGCGGTTCACGGCCAAACGCTCGGGGACAGGCTGTGGGAACGCGGAACTCAGATTCTGACCTCCACTTTGTATTTTATGTGCGGCTTCATTTTGTCGGGAGCAGGGCTGCTTTCGCTTCGAGTTCCGCTGAGCATCGGCCTTGCCGCCGCCTGCACGGATTTTGATTTGTTCTTCGCCGCCGCAGGAGGAATTCTCGGCGCCGTGTTGCGGCTCAGCGGCGGTGAAATGATAAACTTAATTGTTCCTCTTGCAGGAATATCAGCCGTTGTTTTTGCGCTTGAAAAATTCGGCATACATAAAAAAAGAAGAATGATTTTATCCGTAAGCGTTTTTCTGATGTGCTTCGCCTGCGGAACAGCGGTTATGTTTTCGGACACGCCCTCGCTTAACAGGCTGGTGCTTGTTCTCTGTTCCTCCCTTCTTTGCGGAGCTTCCGTCACTTTTTATTCGGGAACAGCAGACTGCATCAAGAAAAAGAGAAGCCCTTATATGCTGGATAACCACAGCCTTGTCTGCATTATAGCAAGCCTTTGCACGCTGCTTCTCGGAGCCTCGGAGGTGAGCATACTCGGCTTTCGCCCTGCAAGATTTTTCGGCTGCTTTGTGATTTTAACCGCTGCCTATATTTTCAGCCGTTCGGGAGGCAGCATTGCAGGCATCGCAATCGGCGGATGCATCGCCGTTTCAGGCACAAGCGTTGCTCTGAGTATATGCTACGGAATATGCGGCCTTCTTTCGGGGATTTTCTCGAAATTCGGCCAGATGATATGCGCCCTTGTTTTTTCGGTAACGGCAGGTATCGCCGCTTTGATTGACGGTTCAAGTGAGGGTGTTTCGGTTTTTGCGGAGGCGGCTGCAGCTGCGGTTGTTTTTGCCGCTGTTCCGAAAAATAAATTATCAAAGGTCCGAAACAACATCCTCAGCCCGAAGATGCGCAGAATAGATTCGGAGTTCGGCACGGCAGGCGAACGTCTTCTTGAAGCTTCGCGCGCAATAGGCTCTGTTTCGGACTGCGTCGAAAAGGTTTCAAAAGGGATAGAAAGCCTTTCTCCCGCCAACGATGTTATGGTTTGCATGAGGGTAAAAGAACGCATTTGTGACGAATGTCCGCTGAACGGCACGTTTTGCCCCGAGGACGGAGAATTCTCCGAAATTCTCTCTAAGCTTTCTTGCGGAAATGAAATAACTGCAGAGGATTTTTCCGTGAATTTCAACGCAAAATGCCCAAGCACACCCCGCATTGCAGACAGCTTTAACCGCATATATCACAGCCGAAATGCACTTAATGCTTTGCAGGCAAATTCAGCACGTAACAGAGAACTTGCCTGCGGTCAGTTTGACTGGATTGCAGAGCTTTTGCGTGAACTTTCAACCGAAATCGGTCAGGGTGCACAGGTCCTTTTCAACAAAGAAAAAAGTGCCGCCAGAGTTCTTTCCGACAACGGATTTAAGGTTATCTCCTCAAGCTGTGTTTGCCCTGCTTCGGGCGCTTTGCAGCTGCGCTGCATCGTGGAGGATATTCCTGCGTCAACAAGCCTTTCGCGCCTGACGGGCGAGCTTTCTTCCGAGCTTGAAGCACAGCTTCTGCCGCCGAAAATTAAGGAACATAAAAACGGAAAAGAGCTTTTGTTTTTAAGGAAAGAAATGTTCAAAATACGTCTCGGTTCGGCAGCGGCAAGCTGCGGAAGCCACAAGCTCTGCGGAGACTATTTTGAATGCTTCCAAACAGAATCCAAGGCATATATCATTCTCAGCGACGGCATGGGAACAGGTGGGCGCGCGGCGATTGATTCGGCAATGACGGTTGAGCTTTTTTCCCGCCTTGTCCGTGCAGGAATAAGTCTTGACACTGCGCTGAGCATAACCAACTCCGCGTTATCCGTTAAATCCGATGACGAATCCCTTTCCACTCTCGATGTTGCGGAGATTGACCTTTTCAGCGGCAATGCAGTTATTCTTAAAGCAGGGGCAGCCCCCTCCTTCTACACCGCATCAGGCAAGGTCAAAACCGTTGAAATTCCTTCAACTCCGCTCGGTATACTAAGCAAGGTCAGTTTCAGCCGATATTCATTAAAACTGCATGGCGGCGACACTCTCGTAATGGTCAGCGACGGCATTCTCGGGGGCGGCACGGAATGGGTTAAGGATGAAATAAAAACATTTTCGGGCGGCCCCGATGCAAGCGGTTTCTGCGACACCGTGCTCGGCAGCGCACGCCTTCGCTGCGGCGACACATTTGATGACATGACGGTTATCGCCGTTGTGGCAGAAGAAATCTGATATGAAATTTCAGGCAGCCAATATGGCTGCCTTTTAAATTTTTAACAATAATTAACGAAAACAGGCTTTACAAATTCTCTTTTTTGATACATAATATATTATTATATTATTTGTGAAAGAGGAAATGAAAATGAGAGGTAATCCGCCTCCGGCAGAAACGCCGAAAAAGAACTCAATGAAAAAGAATTTTTCGTTGATAAAACGGTTTTTCCCCTATCTCAAACGCCATCTCGGCACAGAGGCTCTCGTCCTCTGCTGCGTTGCCGTTTCCGCCGCATGTGACATCACCCTGCCGCTCATCGTGCGTGAAATAACAAACGCAGGCGTTGAAGATATTGCTTCGCTGACTTTGAAGAAAATAATTGCGATATGCCTGTTTTACATAGGATTCAAGGCAATGGCCTGCCTTGCAAGCTACTGCCAGTCTTATTACGGCCATATCATGGGCATCAAAATCGAAAACAGAATGCGTGAGGACATGTTTGACCACCTGCAGGTGCTTTCGTTCTCGTTTTTTGATAACACCAAGGTTGGCCAGCTTATGAGCCGCATGACCTCCGACCTTTTCGATGTTGCCGAATGGGCGCATCACTTCCCCGAAATGGTGTTCATGACGGTTGTTAAATTTTTTGCAAGCTTTTTTATTTTCGCTTCCATGGACTGGCGTCTTGCCGTGTGCGTTTTCTGCATGATGCCGTTTATGATTATTCTCACAAAGAAAACACGCACAAAAATGCGTGACACTTTCCGCCAGAGCCGCCACCAGGTTGGCGAAATCAACGCAAGAATTGAGGACAGCCTTCTGGGTGTCAGAGTTGTTCGCTCCTTTACAAACGAAAAAACAGAAAAAGAAAAGTTCTCCAAGGGCAACAGCGAGTATGTCCGCATAAAAAATAAGAGCTACAAATATATGTCATCCTTCCACGCAACCGTAACCCTGCTTGACGGCATTATGTATATTGCGGTTGTCGGAGTGGGCGCATATTTCATGCATATCGGAATCACAAGCCCCGGCGATTTTGCTGCAAGCCTTCTGCTTGTTTCCACCCTGCTCGGCTCAATCCGCTCCATTGTTGATTTCAGCGAGCAGTTCAGCCGCGGCATAACAGGCATTGAGCGTTTTGCGGATATCATGGACGAAGAACCCGATATTACCGACAGCCCCGATGCTGTTGAGATATCCGATGTTAAAGGTGACATCGAATTCCGCGACGTAAGCTTCAGCTATGTCAAGGGCGAAAAAACAATTCTCAACCACCTCAGCCTGCATATCCCCAGCGGCTCAAATGTTGCGCTTGTCGGCCCGAGCGGCGGCGGAAAAACAACGCTTTGCAATCTTATCCCCAGATTTTATGAGGCCGAAAGCGGCGAAATCCTGTTGGACGGCATCAACACAAGGGATATAACCCTTCATTCCCTGCGTTCCAACATCGGCGTTGTTGCTCAGGATGTTTATCTTTTCTCAGGCACTATCCGTGACAATCTGATTTACGGCAAAGCCGATGCAACCGAGGAAGAAATTATCGAGGCAACAAAAAAGGCAGGCGCTTATGATTTCATCAGCGCATTGCCCGACGGCTTTGACACATACATAGGCGAAAGAGGCGTTAAGCTCTCCGGCGGCCAGAAACAAAGAATATCCATTGCCAGAGTATTCCTCAAAAATCCGCCTGTTCTCCTGCTTGACGAGGCAACCTCCGCACTTGATAATGAAAGCGAAAAGCTTGTTCAGGAATCGCTTGAACGCCTTGCCGAGGGCAGAACAACCCTCACAATTGCTCACCGCCTTACAACAATCCGCAATGCCGACGAAATCATCGTTCTCACCGAAGAAGGCATTGCAGAGCACGGCTCCCATGCCGAGCTTATGCAAAAAGGCGGAATCTACAGCAATATGTACAGCATGTATGCTGTGATGTAAAACTTGTTTTAGTGAAGAGTGAATAATGAAAAGTGAAAAGTTATGGGGCTGCGCCGATTCTTATGTTTGGTCATAGGCGAAGCCTGTCCTGAACTTTTCACCATATTAAATATAAAAGCAGAAAGAAGGATAATAAACTATGCTCAAAAATATCTCCCCCATCATCTCTCCCGAGCTTCTTAAAATTCTTATGGAAATGGGTCACGGCGACGAAATCGTTATCGGCGACGGCAACTTCCCCTCAGCTTCAATTGCACAGCGCCTTGTGCGCCTTGACGGCCACGGAGTTGACGAAATCCTTGCCGCTATCCTCAAGCTCATGCCCCTTGATACTTATGTTGAGGCTCCCGTTGCTCTTATGGATAACGGTGACGCATCAAATCCCCCTCCCATTTGGGCAGACTACAAAAAGACAATCACCGCCGAAGAAGGCGAAAAGAATATTGAGCTTGTTGAACGCTTTGCTTTCTATGACAGAGCAAAGAAGGCTTATGCCGTTATCGCAACAGGCGAAACAGCAATCTATGCCAACATCATTCTCAAAAAGGGTGTAGTTATCCAATAATCATTTCGTAGGGGTCGATGCCCACATCGACCAATTGAGTGAAAAATGAAAAGTTAAAAGTGAAAAGTTTCGGACGGGTTTCACCCGTACCCAAATATAATAAACGGCGCAGCCCCTTAACTCTTCACTCTTCATTATTCACTTTTCACTAACCATTTTTCCAAAGGAGATAACCATGGATAAAAGAGTATTAGCCATTGACTTCGGCGCATCAAGCGGCAGAGCCATTCTCGGAAAGTTTGACGGCGAAAAAATCGCTCTTGAAGAAGTTCACCGCTTTTCAAATGACCCCGTAAAAGTGGGCAAAACAATGTATTGGGACGTGCTTCGTCTTTTCTATAACATTAAGCAGGGTATTATCAATGCCAAAAATGCCGGCGGCTTTGACAGCATCGGCATTGACACATGGGGCGTTGACTTCGGCCTTATCGACGAATTCGGCTGCCTGCTTGAAAATCCCGTTCACTACCGTGACGAACGCACAGTCGGCCTTATCGAGGAATGCGCTGAAATAATCCCCAACAAGGATTTTTATTTCAAAACGGGCATTCAGTTCATGGAGCTTAACACAATTTATCAGCTCTATGCGCTCAAAAAATACCGCCCTCATATTCTTGAAAGAGCGGACAGACTGCTTTTCATGCCCGACCTTTTCGGATATATGCTCACGGGCAAAAAGACAACCGAATATTCAATCGCAACAACATCACAGATGATTGACCTTGAAACCAAGTCATGGGCAAAGGACTACATAGAAAAGCTCGGTATTCCCTCAAGGCTGCTCGGCGAAATTGTTCCGTCAGGCACGGTTCTCGGCAAGGTAACAGACGATATCTGCGAGGAATGCGGCATAAAGGATGTTGACGTAATAAGCGTTTGCGGCCACGACACCCAAAGCGCTATCACCGCCGTTCCCGCCGAAAGCGAAGATTTTGCCTTCCTGTCAAGCGGCACATGGTCACTCTTCGGCACGGAGCTGAAAGAGCCTATCGTCAACGAAACCTCTCTTGCAATGAACGTTACCAACGAGGGCGGCTGCGATTCTTCCGTCGGCTTCCTCAAAAACATAATCGGACTTTGGCTCATTCAGGAGAGCCGCAGACATTGGAACAGACACGGCAGCGATTATTCCTATGCAGACCTTGAAAAGCTTGCGCTTGCCGCAGAGCCGTTCAAGTGCTTCATCGACCCCGATGCGCCCGAATTTGTTCCTCACGGCAACATTCCCGAAAGAGTTCGTGAATACTGCAAAAAGACCAACCAGCCCGTACCCGAAAGCGTTGGCGAGGTTATGCGCTGCATCTATGAAAGCCTTGCAATGAAATACCGCCTCACGATTGATAATCTTGAGGACTGCACGGGCAAAAAATATCCCGTCATTCACGTTATCGGCGGCGGCACAAAGGATACTCTCCTTTGCCAAATGACCGCTTCTTCATGCGGCAGAACCGTTGTTGCAGGCCCGATTGAAGCAACAGTTCTGGGCAACATCGCCGTTCAGCTCATGGCATGCGGCGCAATCAAAAACGTTGCCGAAGCTCGCAAAATCGTTAAAGCAAGTGAAAAAACCGTTGAGTATCTCCCGGAAAACGCCGCTGCATGGTCAGAGGCTTATGAGAGATTTAAAGCGGTTGTAAAATAAAAAATACACATTCACTTATAGAAAGGAAGATGCTATTATGGCAAAAAGCAGACTTATCGGCGATTATCCCGTAATCGGTATTCGCCCCATCATCGACGGCAGAAGAGGCCCCCTCAAGGTAAGAGAATCCCTTGAAGACCAGACCATGAACATGGCTAAGGCAGCAAAGGCTCTTTTTGAGGAAAATCTTCGCTACTCAAACGGCGAACCCGTAAAGGTTGTTATCGCTGACACAACAATCGGCCGTGTTGCAGAAGCAGCAGCTTGCGCAGCAAAGTTCAAGAAAGAGGGCGTTGACATCACTCTTTCCGTTACTCCCTGCTGGTGCTACGGCTCCGAAACAATGGATATGGACCCCACAACAATCAAGGGCGTTTGGGGCTTCAACGCAACTGAAAGACCCGGTGCAGTTTATCTTGCAGCAGTTCTTGCAGCTCATGCACAGAAGGGTCTGCCCGCATTCGGCATCTACGGCAAGGACGTTCAGGACGCTGACGACACCTCAATGCCCGATGACGTTAAAGAAAAGCTTCTCCGCTTCGCACGTTCCGCAGTTGCAGTTGCAACAATGAGAGGCAAGAGCTATCTTCAGATCGGTTCCACCTGCATGGGTATTGCCGGCTCTGTTATCGACCCCGACTTTATCGAAGAATATCTCGGCATGAGAGTTGAATCCGTTGACGAGGTTGAAATCATCCGTCGAATGACCGAGGGCGTTTATGATGAAGCTGAATATCAGAAGGCTCTTGCATGGACAAAGGCAAAGTGCAAGGAAGGCTTCGATAAGAACCCCGATTTTGTAAAGAAGAGCGACGAGCAGAAAGAAAAGGATTGGGAATTCGTTGTTAAGATGATGTGCATCATCAAAGACCTCATGAACGGCAACGAAAACCTTCCTGCAGGCTGCGAAGAAGAAATGGTTGGCCACAACGCTATTGCAGCAGGCTTCCAGGGTCAGAGACAGTGGACAGACTTCTATCCCAACGCTGACTTCGCAGAGGCTCTTCTCAACACATCTTTTGACTGGGAAGGCGTCAGAGAGCCCTATATCCTTGCAACAGAGAACGACGTTCTCAACGGCATCGGTATGCTCTTTATGAAATTGCTCACCAACAGACCCCAGATGTTTGCAGACGTTCGTACTCACTGGAGTGCAGACGCTGTTAAGAGAGTTACAGGCTATGATATCGAAGGCAAAGCAAAGGATGCCGGCGGATTTATCCACCTCATCAACTCCGGCGCTTGCTGCCTTGATGCTTGCGGCGAAGTTAAGGATGAAAACGGCAACGGCATCATGAAAGAGTGGTATAACGTTACCGAAGCTGATGCTGACAAGATTCTTGAGGCAACAACCTGGAACGCAGCCGACAACGGCTATTTCAGAGGCGGCGGATATTCTTCAAGATTCCTTACCAGAGCTGAAATGCCCGCAACCATGATTCGTCTTAACCTTGTCAAGGGTCTTGGCCCCGTTCTTCAGATTGTTGAAGGCTGGACTGTTAATCTCCCCGACGAAGTTTCAGACATCATCTGGAAGAGAACAGACTACACATGGCCCTGCACATGGTTCGCACCCAGATGCACAGGCGAAGGCGCATTTAAGTCGGCTTACGACCTCATGAACAACTGGGGCGCAAACCACGGCGCAATCTCCTATGGCCACATCGGCGCTGATATCATCACAATGGCATCAATGCTCCGCATCCCCGTTGCCCTTCACAACGTTCCCGATGAAAAGATTTTCCGCCCTGCTTGCTGGGGTGCATTCGGCACAAAGGACCTTGAAGGCGCAGACTTCAGAGCATGCGAAAACTACGGCCCTCTTTACAAATAATAACTGCATAATATAAAATTTGCCCGCTGAGAAGATTTTCTCGGCGGGTTTTTTTATTAAAATATAAAGCAAAAACTCCCCAACCGAAGTCGGGGAGTTTAAAAGCATGATTATAATCAGACCAGCTCGATGATAGCCATCTCAGCTGCGTCACCTCTACGGGGACCTGCCTTGATTATGCGGCAATAACCGCCGTTAACATCCTTATATTTGGGCGCAATCTCATCAAAGAGCTTCTTAACAACGTCCTCTTTTGTGACATAAGCAAGAACCTTACGCTTTGAGTGGAGAGAATCGTCCTTAGCAATGGTGATCATTTTTTCAGCCATTGCGCGAACTTCCTGAGCCCTTGTAACGGTGGTCTCAATTCTGCCGTTTTCCAAAAGATAGGTAACAAGGCCTCTGAGCATCGACTTGCGATGGTCGCTTGCTCTGCCAAGCTTTCTGGTACCGGGCATTTAGTTCACACTCCTTTACCGTCGATTAAGTGGATTATTCCTCATCCCTGCGAAGGTCAAAGCCAAGTGAATTGAGCTTTGCAACAACTTCATCAAGGGACTTTCTGCCGAGGTTACGAACTTTCATCATATCTTCCTCGGTTCTGTTGATCAAATCTTCAACCGTATTAATCTGAGCTCTCTTCAAGCAATTAAAGGAACGAACAGAAAGGTCAAGCTCCTCAATGGTCATCTCAAGGACCTTTTCCTTGCCATTGTCGCTCTTAACGACCATAACCTCTGTGTCGTATGCCTCACCTGAGAGGTCACCGAAGAGGTTGAGATGCTCGTTGAGGATCTTGGCGCCGAGAGAAACAGCTTCCATCGCGCTGATGGTTCCGTTTGTCCACACCTCTAAAGTCAGCTTATCATAGTCTGTAATCTGACCAACACGGGTGTTTTCGACTGTATAGTTAACCTTTAATACGGGTGTATAGATTGAGTCTATTGCAATAACGCCGATGATGGGCTGCATCATTGCCTTGTTTCTTTCTGCGGAAACATATCCTCTGCCCTTGTCGCAAGTCAGCTCCATGCTGACATGTGCATCGGAATTGAGGGTAGCAATGTGAAGCTCGGGGTTGAGAATCTCAACCTCTGAATCGGTCTTAATGCTGCCGGCTGTGATTTCGTCATCGCCGTTAGCATCGATATAGATTGTTTTGGGACCGTCTCCGTGAATCTTGAGAATAACGTTCTTAAGATTGAGAACAATCTCGGTAACATCTTCCTTAACTCCGGGGATGGTGCTGAATTCATGCAGAATTCCGTCAATCTTAACGGAGGTTATCGCATAGCCGGGAAGAGAAGAAAGAAGAACTCTTCTCAGGCTGTTGCCCAATGTTGTGCCGTAGCCTCTTTCGAGGGGTTCAACAACAAATTTACCGTATCTTCCGTCCTCGGAAAACTCGGCTGTATCAATTCTGGGCTTTTCGATACCAATCATTCAAAACCCTCCTTTAAAACAGGCAGGAAATATCCTGCTCAAAATGCATTCAAAAACGTTCGTCGCAAAAATGCGCTGCTGAAATGCCTTGAAAGGCAAATCAAGCAGGACATTATTTTGAATAAAGCTCAACGATAAGATGCTCTTCAACGGGAACCATGATCTGCTCACGAGTGGGCAGAGCAAGAACCTTAGCTGTGAGAGCCTCTGCATTGAGGTCAAGCCACTGAGGAACAGGTCTGGAAGCATTTGCTTCAACTGTTGCCTTAATCTTATCGCTTTCCTTGCTCTTATCCTTGATAGCGATTTCGTCGCCTGCTTTGATAAGATATGAAGGAATATTAACCTTATTGCCGTTTACTTTGTAATGGCCGTGAGTAACAAGCTGTCTTGCTTCTGCTCTGGAGTTAGCCCAACCGAGAAGATAAACAACGTTGTCAAGTCTGCTTTCGCAGATACGGAGCAGGTTTTCACCTGTTACGCCCTGCTTGCGTTCAGCCATAAGGAAATACTTATAGAACTGGCCTTCCTGAATACCGTAGTAACGCTTAGCCTGCTGCTTTGCGCGAAGCTGAAGACCGTATTCAGTTGCCTTCTTGCGGCTCTGTCCGTGCTGACCGGGAGCATAAGCTCTACGCTCTATAGCACACTTGCCTGTGTAGCAACGCTCACCCTTGAGGTAAAGCTTCTTGCCTTCACGACGGCAGAGTTTACATACCGCACCGGTATATCTTGCCATATTGTGTTACACCTCCAAATAATTCTGGTTACACGCGCCTTCTCTTGGGCGGGCGGCATCCGTTGTGAGGAATGGGAGTAACATCCTTAATCATGTTAACTTCCAGACCTGCTGTCTGCAGAGCTCTGATAGCCGCTTCACGACCCTGGCCGGGGCCCTTAACATAAACCTCAACAGTCTTCATGCCGTGCTCGATAGCAGCCTTTGCTGCTGTTTCAGCTGCGGTCTGAGCTGCGAAGGGAGTTGATTTCTTGGAGCCACGGAAGCCCATTTCACCGGCACTTGCCCATGAAACAGCGTTGCCCTGGGTATCGGTGATTGTAACGATAGTGTTGTTAAAGGTGGATTGGATATGGGCTGCACCGCGCTCAATATTCTTGCGCTCGCGGCGTCTGCGGGTACCTGTTGTCTTTTTTGCTGCTTTAGCCATGATATCCCTCCTAATCTTACTTCTTCTTGTTTGCAATGGTCTTCTTGGGACCCTTGCGTGTACGTGCGTTTGTCTTTGATCTCTGACCTCTTACGGGCAGACCCTTGCGGTGACGAACGCCACGGTAGCATCCGATTTCGATGAGTCTCTTAATGTCGAATGCGGTTTCTCTGCGAAGATCGCCTTCTACGGTAAGGTTATGCTCAATATAATCACGAAGCTTTGAAACATCGTCTTCAGTCATGTCCTTAACTCTAAGGTCGGGATCTACGCCGGTTGCTGCGATAATGTCGCTAGCGGTTTTACGACCGATGCCATAGATATAAGTAAGAGCAATTTCAATTCTCTTCTCTCTGGGCAGGTCAACACCTGAAATACGCGCCATTTGTCAGTTGCACCTCCAAATTAACATTGGTTTTCGTCGGGATTAACCCTGACGCTGCTTGTGCTTGGGATTTTCACAGATAACCATTACTTTTCCCTTGCGCTTAATAACTTTGCACTTTTCGCAAATTTTCTTGACAGAAGGTCTGACTTTCATATTAGAATACCTCCTTGAACTTACTTAGAACGCCATGTTATGCGGCCCTTTGTGAGATCGTATGGCGACATTTCGACCGTCACCTTATCGCCGGGCAAAATCTTGATGTAATTCATGCGAAGCTTGCCGGAGATGTGAGCCAATATTCTGTGTCCGTTTTCCAACTCAACCTGAAAAGTTGCGTTGGGTAATGATTCTACTACCGTACCTTCAATCTCGATCATGTCCTGCTTAGACATAATAACCTCCTAAGTGTTGCCGTTTATTTCTGCATTTAATCGCGCGAGAGCCTTTTTCAAAGCCCTGTTGGTTGCAGTTTCCGCTTCTGTTAAAGAAGCTCCTACGCACTCAACATGGCGAATATTTTTGCTTTTTGGTCTATCAATGGGGCGCTCTTTTCCGTCGCAGACTGTTACACAGCTTTCGCTTGCCTGCATAACTGCAAGAAGCTTGCCCTTGTCCCTGCCTGCAGACGATCTGACTACCGTTCCTTTTTCAAGCATAATCTCTCACCCTTATATCTGAGTGAGGATAACGGGGCCGTTTGAAGTAATGGCTACCGTATGCTCAAAGTGGGCAGAGAGCGAACCGTCCCTTGTTTTAATAGTCCAACCGTCAGGCAACTGCCTGATGCCTGCGCCGCCCATATTAATCATGGGCTCAATGGCAATGGTCATGCCCGGGAGCAGGCGCACACCTCGACCGGGTGTGCCGAAATTCGGTACGCTGGGGTCCTCATGCATCTGCTTTCCGACTCCGTGGCCCGTGAATTCGCGAACCACCGAAAAGCCTCTTTCCTCGCAATACCTTTGGATTGTTGAGCCTATATCGCCGATCCTGCCGCCTGCGACAGCCGCTTTAATGCCTTCGTAAAGGCTTTCGCGTGTAACGTCGCACAGCCGCTGAGCTTCGGGCGAAATATCACCCGCCGCAAAAGTGGCGGCATTATCGCCGACATAGCCGTTGAAGGTTGCGCCAACATCAATGCTGTCGATATCGCCTGCTTTGATTATGCGCTTCTTGCTCGGAATGCCGTGAATGACCTCATCGTTTATGGAAATGCATGCAGCAGCGGGGTATCCCTGATAACCCTTGAAGGTTGGAATTGCACCGTTCTTCTTTATGAAGTTTTCGGCGATTCTGTTGATTTCCTCGGTTGAAACACCCGGTTCAACTGCTTCGCCCGCTGCTTTTAATGCTCCTGCAGAAATAACGCAAGCCTCTTTCATCAGGCTGAGTTCTCTGGTTGTCTTGAGCACTATCATGCTGATCCTCCGTTAATTGCAGGGCTTAATCAAGGAAGCCCTTATAGTGACGCATCATCATCTGGCTCTCGAGCTGCTTAACTGTTTCAAGTGCAACACCAACGAGAATGATGATTGATGTACCGCCGAGTGAAACGTTCATTGATGCGCCTTCCTGCCACATGTTGAGGAAGAAGGTGGATATCTGCGAGAAGAGAATCGGGAAGAGAGCAACAACGCTGAGGAGAAGAGCTCCGAGAAGCGTCATTCTGTTGAGAATCTTCGCGATATATCTTGAGGTGGGTTCGCCGGGACGAATGCCGGGGATTGAACCGCCGTTATCACGGATATTCTTTGACATTTCGATGGGGTTGTACTGAATGCTTGAATAGAAATAAGCAAATGCGATGATAAATACGAAATAAATAATGCTGTATGCCCAGTGGTCATAAGCGAAGATTCCGAAGAATCCGTCCCAGAAACCGCCTTCCTTAATCTTTGATGAAACGAACATCTCGATTGTGGGAGGAAGTGAGAGAATCGATGAAGCGAAGATAACGGGCATAACACCTGACATATTAACCTTGATGGGGATATGT
>JAZNPT010000026.1:0-68608 GCA_045589815.1 Acutalibacteraceae bacterium | reverse complement strand
GGCTACGATCCGACTTATTCTGCCTTTGCATAAGCTTCTTCAAGAGCCTTGATTTCATCTTTCTTCATATCAACTGCGCAGAAGATGAAGTCAACGGATGCTGAAATCTTTTCGATATCAGCGGTTGCATCCATAACAATCATGTCTGCCATCTTTTCGGGGATATCTGTAGTCATGCACCATTTTGCGCCGACAGCTTCTCTATATGTTTTTCCTGCGGAACGGGGGCTTGCAGCGAGAACTGCAACTTCAAACCAGGGGTGGTTTTCAAGAAGTGTTGCAAAACGCTGACCAACCATACCTGTTGCGCCTACGATACCGACTTTGTAATTCTTCATAACTTTAACCTCTTTTCAGAAAATAGCTCTATAAATTTTAGTCATTATGAACCTTGACAAAAACTTATTATAATATTATGATGATATCACACATTGCATCATTAAGTCAAACAAATAATTATACAAATATAATGGAATTTTTGAGAATAATTTGAGGATTTTTAATGAAAAGAAGCGATTTTTATTACGATTTACCCCAAGAGCTTATTGCTCAGACCCCTGTTGAGCCGAGGGACAGTTCAAGGCTGCTTGCCATGAACAGGGTGACGGGAGAAATATCCCACAAGCATTTTTACGATGTTTTGGATTGTTTTAAAGCGGGTGACTGCCTGATTCTGAACAACACAAAGGTTCTTCCCGCAAGAATGTACGGCGAAAGAATTGACACCGGCTCACTTGTTGAATTTCTTTTACTCAATCAAAAAAGTTATGACACCTGGGAGGTCATCACAGGCCCGGGCAAAAAGGCGAGAGTCGGTCATAAATTCACCTTTGGCGAAGGCATTCTGACTGCGGAGATTATTGAGGTTCTTCCAGACGGAAATCGCATCGCAAAGTTTGGCTTTGAAGGCAATTTTTATGACGTTATAGATAAAATCGGCGAAATGCCGCTTCCGCACTATATAACCGAAAAACTTGAGGATAAAAACAGATACCAGACTGTCTATGCAAAGAAAGAGGGAAGTGCGGCAGCTCCAACGGCGGGGTTGCACTTCACTCCCGAACTGATGCAGAAAATAAGAGACAAGGGTGTTGAAATCGGGTTTGTAACGCTTCATGTCGGTCTCGGAACATTCCGGCCTGTTAAGGCTGATGATATCAAAGACCACCACATGCATTCCGAGCATTATTATCTGCCTGCCGAAACCGCAGAATTAATAAATAAAACCAAGCAAAACGGCGGAAGAGTTTTTGCTGTTGGAACAACCTGCTGCAGAACGCTTGAATCGGTTGCAACTTTCCGCGGAGAAATCCGTGAGGATGACGGGTGGACGGATATATTTATCTATCCCGGTTATGAATTCAAGTGCATCGACTGCCTTATAACTAATTTTCATTTGCCCGAAAGCACGCTTATCATGCTTGTGAGCGCTTTTTGCGGATATGAGAACACAATGAATGCATATAGGGTAGCGGTTGATGAAAAATACAGGTTTTTCAGCTTGGGCGATTCCATGATAATTTATAACGGAGAATAATTTATGTATAAACTCATAAAAAAAGAAGGCAACGCAAGGCGAGGGGAGTTTGTTACCGTTCACGGAACTGTTCAGACACCCGCCTTTATGAATGTTGCAACCTGCGGAGCAATCAAAGGGGCACTTTCTGCGCTTGACCTGAAAGAAATCGGCTGCCAGGTTATGCTCTCAAACACCTATCACCTCCATGTCCGTCCCGGTGACGAGCTTGTTCGTGAAATGGGAGGACTTCATAAATTTACGGGTTGGGAAGGACCGATTCTTACCGATAGCGGCGGTTTCCAGGTTTTTTCTCTTGCTTCACTCAGAAAAATCAAAGAAGAGGGTGTTTCCTTTCAGTCCCATGTTGACGGCAAACACATTTTTATGGGTCCTGAAGAAAGCATGAGAATTCAGTCAAACCTCGGTTCAACCATTGCTATGGCTTTTGACGAATGCGTTGAGAATCCCGCAAAATATGAATACGCAAAAGAGTCCTGCGCAAGAACAACGCGTTGGCTTGAGCGCTGCAAGGCGGAGATGCAAAGGCTTAATTCGTTGCCGGATACCGTCAATCCCAATCAGCTGCTTTTCGGCATAAATCAGGGCTGCACCTTTGACGATTTACGCATTGAACATATGAAAGAGATTGCAAAGCTGGACCTTGACGGTTATGCTATAGGCGGACTTGCCGTCGGCGAGCCTAAAGAAGATATGTATCGCATTATTTCCGCAGTTGAGCCTCACATGCCGGCAGATAAAATCCGATATCTTATGGGTGTCGGTACTCCCGGCAACATTATTGAGGGTGTTTACAGGGGCGTTGATCTTTTTGACTGTGTTATGCCCAGCAGAAACGCACGCCACGGCCATCTTTTTACAAAACAGGGCATTATTAATCTCAACAACAAAAAGTATGAGAAAGACCCGCTGCCCATTGACCCCGAATGTGATTGCCCTGCGTGCCGCAGCTTTTCAAGGTCATATATCAGGCATCTTTTTAAAGCTAAGGAAATGCTTGCCATGCGTCTTTGTGTTATTCATAATCTGCATTTCTATAATATGCTCATGCAGGAAATCCGTGATGCGATTGACAGCGGAACTTTCAAAGAATATCACGATAAATACGTTGATTTGCTGGACACAAGAATTTAATTGTAAAAATTTTGATTTAGATATTGCATAATTTTGCAAACTAATATATAATATATGCATTATGTTTTGGAGGTTATCCCGATGAATATTATTTCTCTTATGGCTCAGATGGCAGGAGGCGCTGCAGCATCAGGCGGCACCGCACAGCAGAGCAACCCTATGTCAATGATTATAATGATGGTTGCACTTTTTGCGATTATGTATTTTGTTATGATTCGTCCCCAGAAGAAAAAACAAAAAGAAGAGCAGAATATGCGTGACAGCATTCAGGTTGGCGATGAAATCACAACCATCGGCGGCATCATGGGCCGTGTTGTTACTGTTAAAGAAGATTCGCTTATCATTGAAACCGGCGCAGACAGAAACAAAATGAAGATTACACGCTGGGCTGTTTCAACCAACAACACAGCTAACGAAAAGCTTGAAGCTGAAAGACAGGCTGCCAAGGAAGCTGCAGAGGCTGAAAAGAAAGCAAAGATGGAAGAAGCAGCAGAAAACAGCAAGAAAAACAGAAAGAAGTCCAAGAAAAAGGACGATACTTTCGATTCATAATTTTGAATACTTTAATGATTCCCTTCATATTATTGATTAGATAATATGAGGGGAGTTTTTTTATGCAGGGAAAATCAAAAAAAACACGAAGGGATGATAATAAAACTTCACCTATAACCAAAATAATTGCAGGTTCTGTTATCGGAAGTGTTTTGTTTTTTGTGTTATTGGCTGTTTTTGCGGCAGCGGCACTCAAAACCGATATTGCTGCTTCGTCATATATGCCTGCTGGAATAATTTTGGGTGCATTGTCAGCTTTTGCCGGAGGTTTTATTTCGGTCAGACCTCTTAAAGAAAAAGGAATGCCTTACGGGGCATTGAGCGGATTATTTCAAGCCGTTTTATGTTCTGTTGTTTTGTTCGTTGCCAATAAAGCATCTGTCGGCACGGGTGTTTTTATTTTGATGGCCGTTATTGCGGCAGGCAGCGTAGCAGGAGGAATTTCGGCAGTTAACCTGAAAATCAAGAAAAAATATTGATGGTGAAAAATGAAAAAGTTCTTTTCTGTTGTTTTGACTTTTGCTTTTGTTCTTTCTATTCTTTCGGCATGCTCCGTGCAGGAAAAAATGAGTCCGCGGATTTTTTTTGAGCGTTTATCAAAAATCAACACACAGCTTGATTTAGAGAATTCGGAGCAGTTTATTGAGGGCAGCGATTATGTTTGCTTTGTTTCCGATTTTAACTCAACGGAATATGTGTTTCAAATATCCGTCAATAACAGCGGAGATGCCGAAAAAATAAGCCTTGCCTGTGCTCAGACCGACAAGGCAGCGGATTTCATTTCGTGTGCCGCAAGTGTTGTGAAAACCTATTCTCCAAACGATAATCCTCAAGAAATTATAGCGTCGCTTTTTAAACACGGTCAAATAAGTCGGGAATATCTGTATTTTGAAACGCAATGGCACAGATATACTGCAGCTGCATCCGAGGACGGCTTCTTTTTCAGCGTTGAAAGTAAAAAGCTTGTTCCTGCTGATGCGGTTGAACTTAGCCTTAAACCGAATGACAAAGCTGATTTTTGATTAATAATAAAAAACGCATTGATGAAACCGGTTTTCATCAATGCGTTAATTCTTTTTAGATCATTTCGGAAAGCTGAACGGGTCTGCCCTCTGCAACGGATTTCTTTGCAGCAAGAGCAACAAGGATTGAGTTGAGTCCGTCCTCGCCTGTGGTGGGAGTGGGTTTATCTTCGATAACGGCCTCAACAAACTGAAGCATTTCGTCTCTGAATGACTGCATATATCTTTCAAGGAAGAAATAAAGCGGCTTGTCGGCAACAACGCCCTCATCACCCATGAAAACAACGTTTGTGGGAGTGTCGTTTGACGCAACGGCTGCACCCTTGCTGCCGAAAACTTCAATTCTCTGGTCATATCCGTATGCGGCACGTCTGCTGTTGTCAATAACGCCAACTGCACCGTTTGCAAACTTAAGGCTGATAACTGCGGTGTCAACATCACCGGCTTCGCCGATTGCGGGGTCAACAAGGCAGGTTGCGTTTGCATAAACCTCTGTTACTTCGCTGCCTGCAAGGAAGCGTGCCATGTCAAAATCGTGAATAGTCATGTCAAGGAACATGCCGCCGCTGACTGCCGAATATTCTGCCGGCGGGGGAGCAGGGTCTCTTGAAGTGATTTTAACGATATGAACATCGCCGATTTTGCCGTCATTAACCATTGCGCGAACATTTGCAAAGTTGTGGTCAAAACGGCGGTTAAATCCAACCTGAAGCTTAACCTTTGCTTTTTCAACCGCTGCAATAACAGCATTAACCTTTTCGGGAGTAAGGTCAACGGGCTTTTCACAGAAGATATGCTTGCCTGCCTGAGCGGCTTCAATAGCTATATCAGCGTGAGTATCTGTTGAAGAGCAAACAAGAACTGCTTCAACTTCGGGGTCTGCGAGCATTTCCTTATAATCATTATAAATCTTGGGAATATTGAGCTCTGCAGCGACTTTTTCGGCGTTAGCCTTGAAAACGTCCGTGATTCCGACAACAGTTGCAGTCGGAACATTGTATGTTATCGACTTTGCATGAAGGGAACCGATTCTGCCGGCACCGATGATGCCGATTTTAAGTTGCTTCATTTTTAACAAGTCCTTTCTCTGAAAATTCAAGTGAAACACCCTATGTATCGTCATAATTTTATCACACATCATAACTAAATTCAACATTAATTAACCGTTATTTTGAAAATTTTTGCTTGGTTGCCATGCCGCCTCTGATATGACGCTCCGCTTTGTTGATATCCAACACTTTGCGGACATCATTATAAAGCGAAGGGTTCAGTTTTTTAAGTCTGTTGGACACATCCATGTGAACGGTGCTTTTGGAAACTCCGAATTTTTTTGC
Source organism: Acutalibacteraceae bacterium (assembly GCA_045589815.1). Taxonomy (GTDB): domain Bacteria; phylum Bacillota; class Clostridia; order Oscillospirales; family Acutalibacteraceae; genus CAG-177. The sequence continues at coordinate 63,029 of JAZNPT010000026.1, read as the reverse complement.
AGCCGCACGAACCGTTGTTTTGTTTTCAATAATATATTCAGCCAACTCAATGGCTCTTTGTTCAACGATGCCTTTCAATAACAGCCCTCCTATATGCCATATCATTAGATACTATGAAATATCGCATTGGATTATGACCTCATAAGAGCGGGTGATAACTGAATTCCAAGCAAAAAAATTTGAATAAAAACTGTTGACAAATCTTTTTTGAGGTGATATTATATCACACAAGAAAAGCGATGACGAAGAAGGCGGATTTGTTTTTTGCTTTCAGAGAGGCGGCGTTTGGTGCGAGCCGTCAGCGAGACATTTCAATGCTATCCCTTCCGAGCAGAAGCTCCCAAAACCTTCGGGTGAGTAGACAGCTTTCGTAGACACTGCGTTAAAGTGTAGGGCTTGTTGGAGTCCGTTGAGCGGCGCTTTCGGCGCAATTTGAGTGGTACCGCGGGTTAGATTTTACTCGTCTCAAAGCAGATTAAAAATGCTTTGGGACTTTTTTTATTCCAAAGCGAAAGGAGAAAAGAATATGATAACTTTTGGTCAGGGTTCAGTCGAAAACAAAATCATGGAGGTTACTCAGCGAATTATTTCCCTTCGTCTTGACATGGGTCTCACTCAGGCTGAAATGGCAAGCAAAATCGGCCTCAGCGAAGAAGAATACTGCTTCTATGAATCCGGCAACAAGGATTTCAGTTTCACTTTCATCTACAAAATTGCTCAGGTCTGCGGTGTTGAAATCACCGATATCATGGAGGGCAGCAGCCCCGGACTTACCGAATATACTCTCACAAGAAAGGGCGAAGGAATGCCCATAACAAGAAGAGAAGGCTTCGTTTATAACCGCCTTGCTCCCTTCTTCAAAAATAAAATTGCAGAGCCGTTCAGAGTTGTTATTCCTTATTCAGAAGAGGCTTTGAATCCCCCTTATCATTGTGTTTGCCACGAGGGTCAGGAAATCAACATCGTTACCCGCGGCACTCTGAAAATGATTATCGGTGACAGAACCGAGACTCTTAATGAGGGTGATTGCATCTATTTTGATTCATCAGTTCCTCATGACGAAATTGCGGTCGGCGGCGAAGAATGCGAATTCTACGCAATCGTTATTTCTCCCGACGGTTCATCTGAAATGAGCGAATATGTTGAGGAAATCAAAACTCCCAGCACAACCAACGTTGACCTTGCAAATCTCCAGAACCCCGTTTATGCAAAGTTTATCGAAACAACTCTTGATGAAAACGGTGTTCTTAACGGAATTAAATTTAAAAACGACGATAAATTCAACTTTGCTTTTGACGTTGTTGACGAGCTTGCAAAGAAATGCCCCGATAAAACTGCGATGCTCCATGTTGAAAATGACGGCACCGAAAGACGCTTCACATTTGCTGATATGAGCCGCCATTCGGCAATGACTGCAAACTATTTCAAATCTCTCGGCATCAAAAAGGGCGACAGAGTTATGCTCGTTCTTAAGCGCCATTATCAGTTCTGGTTCTCAATTCTTGCTCTTCATAAGATTGGTGCAATTGTTGTTCCTGCAACGAATCAGCTTGTTGAGCATGACTTTGAATATCGTTTCAATGCAGGCCAAATCAGCGCAATCGTTTGCACAGCCGACGGCGACGTTGCCCGTCAGGTTGAGCTTGCAGCCGCAAAATGCGATGTTCTTAAAACAAAGATTATTGCTCACGGCACTCGTGACGGATGGCACAGCTTTGACGAAGAATATTGCCAGTTCAGCGATGTTTTTGAAAGGCCGTCACCCGAAGACGGCGCATTCGGCTATGACCCGATGCTCATGTTCTTCACCTCGGGAACAACAGGTTATCCCAAAATTGCAATGCACAGCCACAGATATCCGCTCGGTCATTTCATAACAGCCAAATATTGGCACAATGTTGACCCCAACGGCCTCCACTTCACCATTTCTGACACAGGCTGGGGTAAGGCACTCTGGGGCAAGCTCTACGGCCAGTGGCTCTGCGAAGCAGGCGTATTCACCTATGACTTTGACCGCTTTGTTGCCGATGATATTCTTAAGCTTATCGGTAAGCATAAAATAACAACCTTCTGCGCTCCTCCCACAATGTATCGTTTCTTTATCAAGGAAGATTTGGCAAAATATGACCTCAAGTCTATTAAGTATGCAACTACAGCGGGTGAAGCGCTCAACCCAGAAGTATTCCAGCAGTTCCTGAAAGCAACAGGTATCCGTCTTATGGAGGGCTTCGGACAGACTGAAACAACTCTTGCAATCGGTAACTTTGTTGGTTCTTCAATCAAGGTTGGCTCAATGGGCAAGCCCAGCCCGCTCTTCGATGTTGACCTTATTACCAATGAGGGAACAATCGCAAAAGTCGGTGAGGTTGGCGAAATTGTTGTCAGAACAGAAGCAGGTTCACCCTGTGGCCTGTTCATGGAATATTACAGAGATGCGGAAAAGACCAAAGAAGCGTGGCACGATGATGTTTATCATACAGGTGACACCGCATGGCGAGATGAGGACGGCTTCTTCTGGTATGTCGGCAGAGTTGATGACCTTATCAAGTCCTCCGGCTACCGCATTGGTCCATTCGAGATTGAAAGCGTTATCATGGAGCTTCCGTATGTTCTTGAATGCGCTGTTTCTGCTGCACCCGATGAAATCAGAGGTCAGGTAGTAAAAGCTGACATCGTTCTTACTAAGGGCACAGAAAAGACGGATGCGCTCAAGAAAGAAATCCAGAAATATGTTAAGGAGCGTACCGCTCCCTATAAATACCCCAGAATCGTTGAGTTCAGGGACGATTTGCCTAAGACAATCAGCGGCAAGATTCGCCGTGTTGACCTTAGAGCCGGTAAATAATCTAAGTGACGTTAAAAACAAAATAATAAAAATGTGGCAGTCTGTTTTGCAGGCTGCCGCATTTCTTTTTGTTGAAATATAGAGCTTGTTGTGTTAAAATCTTTATGTAGGGGCGATTCACGAATCGCCCGAAAAATGTTCGGAGGTAACTATGGACGCAAAGGAATCCAGAGAAAGAATGGAAAGCGGGCGCATTTATCAGCCCAATGATGACAGCATAATGGAAGAACAGATGAAATGCCTTGAAAAGCTGTGGTATTTCAATAACACAAAGCCGTCCGAAATGGATAAACGCAATGAAATGCTTAAGGACATGTTTGGTGATATCGGCGAAAACTGTTATATTGAGCCGCCGCTTCATTCAAATTGGGGCGGAAAGAATACGCATCTCGGCAACAATGTTTATGCAAACTTTAATTTAACCCTTGTTGACGATGCTCATATTTATATCGGCGACGGATGCATGTTTGCACCGAATGTTGTTCTTGCAACGGCGGGTCATCCCATTGACCCTGACCTTCGCCGCGAACAGCTTCAGTTTAACCTGGATATTCATATCGGTGATAATGTTTGGATTGGTGCAGGTGCGGTTGTTTTGCCCGGTGTCACGATTGGCGACAATTCTGTTATCGGCGCAGGCAGCGTTGTTACAAAGGATATTCCTGCCAACGTTGTTGCTGTTGGTAATCCTTGCCGTGTTCTTCGCGAAATAGGGGAGCATGACAAAATCTATTATTACAAAGACAGAAAAATTGATTTGTAATTTTAGTTTTTTGTGCAACAATAGAATATATTCTTATGGAGGGTATCATGAAAAACAAAAACGAATTTGTAACTTCATTCGGTGAAAGAGCAAGCTACGGAATATATTATTTGGCTCAAAATATTTTCTATACTTTTGTAACAAGCTTTGTTGCAACATATTTGCTTAATAACGGTTTGGATGAGGTGCTTATTGCTGCCGTGCTTATTGCGCCTAAGATTTGGGATGCTGTTAATGACCCGATTTTCGGAGTTGTTGTTGATAAACTGAAATTCAAAAAGGGCAGATTTCTGCCATGGATAAAGCTTTCCGTTATTTTTATCCCGATTGCAACTGCAGTTTTGTTCCTGATGCCTGCATCGATTCCTCAGGGGGCAAAAATTGCCTGGATAATTCTCGGTTATATTTTTTGGGACAGCGCATATACGGTTTGTGATGCTCCGATATTTGCTTTGGCAACAACAATGTCACCGAACCCCCACGAGAGAACGGCAATTCTTTCAATGGGCAGAATAACAGGTACGCTCGGTTCGTTTGCGCCGATGCTTGCCGTGCCGATGATGTATGGCGAAAACGGTCTTAACCTCGGCTTCGGATTAACGGCGATAATCGTTTCGGTAATCGGCTTTGTGTTGATGCTTCCGATTTGCTTTTTGGCAAAGGAAAGAAGTCATGCTGTTATCGAAGAATCGCCGTCTGTAGGCAGACTTTTGAAAAACCTTGTCGGTAACAAGTTTTTGCTTATTTTCTATTGCGGTCTTTTCTTTCTTACAGTTACCAACTGTGTGCAGATTCTGGTTCCGATTTTCTGCCAATATGTTTTGGGCGACGAAACGCTGGCGACGGGCTTGCTTGTTGCGGCAATGGGTCCGATTATTATAGTTGCGCTCATTATGCCGAAGCTTACGCAGAAAATCGATAAGTTTTATGTTTATATAGCCGCTATTTCAATTTTTGCTCTTGTTTCGGTGGCACAGTATTTTGTCGGTTATGAAAGCCTTGGCGTGCTTTACGGTGTGACAGTTTTGAGGGGTATCGGCCTTGGCGGTATGGGCGTTTTAGGATTTCTGTTCACTCCTGACTGCGTTGAATACGGCCATTATAAATCGGGCAGCCGAAATGAAGGAATGTGCTTCTCTCTTCAAACTTTTAATTCAAAGCTTGTCAGTGCGGTTGTAACGTCGCTTACAATGGTTGTTATCGGCGCTCTGGGTTTTGATTCGTCAAATGTTACGGATGCAGGCAAAAACGGCGTATGGTTAACATTTACCGCATTAACAGCTGTGGGTGCAATAATTGCTCTTCCCATCTTTATTTTCGGCTATAAGCTGCGTGATAAGGATGTTCGCCTTATGGCACTTTGCAACAACGGCGAAATAACAAGAGAAGAATGTGAAAATCAGCTTTCCAAACTTAAAAAGTATTATTAATAAAGCAATGACCCCTGAGTTTTAAAACTCAGGGGTCACTCTTATGTCAAAAATTATTTTACTTTTTCAAATCCGGGGCAGTATGCCATGAAGGTGTTGGTGAGAACAGTATCATAAGGTGCGATTGTGAAATCTTTGCTATCCGCTGCGGCGGTTACTCTTGCCTGAGCTTTTTCAGCAAGGTTTTCGGTGGTTACTGTTCCGTTAAGCAGGTCAAACACCGTGTGAAGAGCGCCTTTGAGAAGAGTTGATGCAAGCGGGAAACTGTAGATGCTGAGTCTTGCTTTGCCTTCTGTGTCAGCTGCGGCGGCATCCTTTGCATTCTTGATATAATCTGCAATATTGCTTACTTTTTCAGGCTTTGCAATTTCGTAAGCCTCTCCGATTCCGCTATAGGCAGTGGGGAATGAGGGGCAAACATAAATCAGACCTTTGGAATTTGCAACTTCAACAAGAGTTGCCTGAACTGTTCCGTCTGTTGAGAAAAGAGCGATATCGCTGCCTTCGATCTTTTTGTTATCATAAAGTCTTGCAACAGCTTCTTTGATGAAAAGCTGGGGCTTGCCGAGTGTGGGATAAATCGGGTCAAGCGAGCTTTCGTAAATATAGTTAATTCCCTGAGCCTCGCAAGCAGCTTTGATTGCGGTGTTTTCAGCTCTGATAAGCGGGTTATCGGTGATATGGCGATTGAATGAGAAAACAACAAAGTGTTTAGCGCCCTGCTCTTTTGCAGCGGTAACAATATCATTTGCTGCCTTTGCCCAATCTGCGCAAAGAACAAGGTCAGCAGCTTTTGAAATTTTTTCAACGGACTCTTCGGGCTCAATGCAAACAGTTATAATGTCGGGATTAACTTCTTTTGCCTGAGCAATTGCATTGGTTGTGAACTGTGTTGCTCTTGCATAAATGATGGCACCAACTTCTTCGTTTTCGGCAAGTTCTTTTGAATACTGCTTGATTTCGGGGTCGCCGGGGCGAAGAATACGGCTGTCTGAATACTCTTTAATTATAACAGTTTCGGGATATTCAGCGGCAAGCTCAGTTGCTGCTCTGTAATCTTCTGGATACTGTGATTCGGGTGCAACAAGGATTGCGACCTTCTTCTGGGGGATAACAATGTCATCGCTTTTGGTGGCTCCGTTGTCTTTGCAGGCAGCGAAAGAAAAGACGATAACGAGCACAAGGAAAAGTGCGGCAATCTTTTTAAATACATTGTTTTTCATAAAAAACACCTCGTTAAATGTTTTGTGATTTTTTCATCATCAGCTCTTTAAGACTTTCAGGCTTAAGAATTTCAACTCTGTCTCCGAGCAGAAACAGCCATCCGATAAGAGCGGAATCTATAGCGGTGAAAACCTTTGCAACGCAGAAGTCTTCGTCCTTTGATTTTCGGAATTGAACGGGCGAAGCAAAGTAGCTATCAATTAATTCAATATCTGCGTTTCTGAATTTGATAAGCAACCAGTCTGTTGTGCATAAGTCTGCGCCTAAATGCTTTCCGTTGAAAAAATTTGTCGCATCGGTAGCTTTGCCTGAAAACTCAGATGCAGGTTCATTTATAATTGTAGCTGCTTTAATTCGTGTAACGTTTATGAATTCAACTTTTTTAGGCGTGTTTGCGCGAGTGAAAACAAGGTTATGTCTTCCGTGTAAAACAGCAACGGATATCGGATTGCAGATGATTTTTTCAATCTTTTCTGCGGAGGAAAAGCTGTCCCCGGGAACTATTCTTGAAATGCTGAGGCTTACTTGCTTTTTATCGCGAATTGCCGTGCGCAAATTGTAAAGAACATCTGCGGAAGTTTCTTTTTTTGGTAATGCCGGCTGAAAATTCTGCGTTGTGTTCAGAATTAAATCAAGAGTGGGAAGGCAGGTGTTTCTGCAAAGGTATTTTTTGATATAGTCCATATCGTTTTCGCAGATAACAGCCGAAGAAAAAACAGCTTCAAGAATTAAATTAATTGCAGCCTGAGAATAGCTCTTTGCAAGATAATAGCCTTTTTTGGGTTTGTTGACGGAAATCAACTTTATCGGGGTTTCGTTAATGGCTTTTATATCTGCAAGAAGCGTTCTTTTTGAAACGTCATAGCCGTATTCTTCAAGCTTTTCGCATATTTCCGCAAGGGAGAGCAGGTTGTGTTCGTCGGAGTACATGGTCATTATTTCAACAAGGCTTATTAGCCTTGTTCTGGCATTAAAATTTTCTGCCATGGCAATCACCGCTTTTTAAAAAAATTTTACTCTCTGAACCTGTGCCGAATTAATAAGTGAGTTTTTGATTTATCTCGATAAGTGCATCCTTATCAATCTTCAAAACCTTTCTGTCATAGCTGTAGATTCCGTTAACCTCATATTCAACATCGCTCACCTGAGTATAAACCGTTGCGCAAAGACCTTTTTTGATGAGTCTTAAAATTTGAACATTGTGAAGATGTTTATATGCTTTGGTGAGCATTTCGCTGTTGGGAAACATGATATATCCGAATGAGCGTTTTGCATTCCAGACGTGGTTTTCAATATTCCAGCTGTATCCGCCGTATTCGCTGAGAACGAAGGGTCTGCCTCTTTTGGTGAATCTTGTGGGGGCAGTAACGGGAACGATATATCTGTGCATGCTCTTGAAATCAGGCCCGTTCTGATCATGCCATCCGCTGGCATGGTCAACAAATCTTGACGGGTCAAGTTCTTTAACCTTTGTGCCGATTTCTTTGGCATCAAACTGACCCCAGCCTTCGTTGAACGGAACCCAGCAGCAGATGGAAACGCAGTTGTAAAGACTGTCAATCATTCCCCAAAGCTCCTGCTTGAATTCTTCACGCCATTCAGGCTTGCCTCTTTTGAAGGCTTTATACATATTATCTTTAACATGAATGTTAAGGTTAGGGCAAACACCTGCAAGGATGTTGCCTATATATTGGCCGCCGCTTATCATATCCTGCCAAACAAGCATGCCGAGGCGGTCACAATGGTAATACCAGCGAAGCGGTTCCGTTTTGATATGCTTTCTGAGCATATTGAAGCCGCATTCTTTCATTTTCTCGATGTCAAAAATCATTGCTTCATCGCAGGGTGGAGTCAACTGGCTTTCAGGCCAGTAGCCTTGATCAAGTAAGCCTCTCTGAAAATAGGGCTTGTTATTGAGGGCAAGTCTGGGAATACCTTTATCATCATTAACAATCGAGAATTTACGCATTCCGAAATAGCTCTTAATTTCATCCTTTTCTCCGTTGCAGTCAAGTGTAATATAAAGGTCATAAAGGAAAGGAGTTTCGGGACTCCAAAGCTTTGCATCGGGAACAGGGATTTTGACATCTGAGGAAATTTCACCTTCAAAAACAATCTTTTCTCCGTCAAGTACTTTTGCATAAAGCTTTCCGTCGCATTCGCAGGTATGGTTAATTTTAATTCCGATAACACCTTCGTCAATGTCGGGAATAAGCTTGATTTTTTCTATATGGCAGAAGTTAACAGGCTCAAGCCAGACAGTCTGCCAAATGCCGGAGGTTGCTGTATACCAGAATCCTTTGGTTTCAAGCACCTGCTTGCCTCGTTGCTGGTGACCGTCGTCGGTGGGGTCATAAACTTTAACAACAAGCTCATTTTCTCCGTCGGTAAGAACATCCGTAATGTCAAAGAAGAAAGGATTATAGCCGCCGGTATGCTCGCCAACCTTTGTGCCGTTAACAAAAACGCAGCATTGCCAGTCAACCGCACCGAAGTGAATAATCGTTCTCTTTCCCTTGAATTCTTCCGTTAAGCGGAAATTTCTGCGATACCAGAGGCGTTGATCGGATAAAAGCTTTTTTTCAACACCGGATGCCGCCGATTCTACCGAAAACGGAACAAGAATTTTTCCGTCAAAGCTTTCGGGCTTTTCAGAGTTTGCATCGGTTATTGCATAATCATATTCGCCGTTAAGGCACAGCCAGCTTTTTCTCTCAAGCTGAGGTCTGGGATATTCCGGCAGAGGGCATGTTTTGCTGATTGTGTTAAACCATTCGGTTCTGAGCTTGCTCATACAAATCTCTCCTGTTCTGTATCAAATTAAGAATAAATATTATCAAGTTTAATGTTTCCGTTTATGTTGCTGGCGCTCATGGTCAAGGTGTTTTCTTTTCCGTTTGAATCCTTAACGGTGGCGGTAATGGCATATTTTCCGTCTTGGGAGATTTTAGCCGATATTTCGGGATTGCTCCAATCAGATGAAGGCTCCGTTTCTTTGTCATAAGCCATATTGAAACAAAGCTTGCCGTTGATTTCTGTGTATTTGACAGGTGAATTCAGAAGCTTTTGAACAACTTCTTCAGTGTAGGTTGAGCTAAGCTTGTTTTTTAAATCAGCATAAGATTTTATTTCCTCAGAAACAACAGGTGCAAACGTGCCTTGCTCATTAGTTATAAGATTTTTTGTGTCAACCGGCAGGTGATTGGCAATAAAAACGTTTTCAACAAAAAATGCGTTTGAATTAACAAGAGTGTTAAGCATTGTTATTTCTCCTGCGCCGACAAAAGCTTCCAAATCGCCTTCTTCTACTTTGCGTACGTTATCATCCTTGCATGAGCAAAATGACAAAACAAGCAAAAATGAAAATAAAAGAGCAAAAACCTTTTTCATAAACTCATACCTCGAATATAATGAAATATAGTTAATTATCATTATTATATATAATTTTAATTTATTAGTCAATCTTTTAAGGGCAATAAGCACAAAAAAAGACGGCGTTTGAAATGTTTATTGACAATTATACAGATAAGTGATACAATATATAATATATGAACATATATTCATACATTGCAAAGGAGAGGTTTCTGTGGAAAATATCAGTCCAAGGAAAGGGCATATATGCGATGCAATAAATCAGTCGGTGGAACCCAATATAGAGGTGCTGTATGATTTATCGGAATTGTTCAAAGTTTTTGGTGACAGCACAAGAATCAGAATCCTGACTGCGCTGACAGCGGGGGAAATGTGTGTTCTGCATCTTTCAGAACACCTTGGTATGGGCCAAAGCGCTGTTTCTCATCAGCTGCGCATTCTTCGTGCATCTGGGCTGGTGAGGCCACGCAGAGCAGGCAAAACCGTTTATTATTCGCTTGATGATGACCATGTTAGAGAAATCCTTGAAGCGGGTCTTGAACATATACTTCATAAATAAAGGTGTGATTTGATGAGTGATAAACACGAGTGCGGCTGCGGCCATTGCCATGAAAAGAAGGAAGAAAACAAGGCGTTCCCAATTGTAATAACGGCGATGGGTGTATTGTTGATTGTTGTTTCGCTTTTGCCGTTTATCGGGGAAAAAGCTGGCGGTTTGCTCCAGGTTGCAGCTATGATTATTTGCGGAATCCCCGTTTTTGCCGATGCGGTTAAGGCTGTTTCAAAATTCAGGATAAACGAATCGCTTTTGCTTGTTATAGCAGTTATTGCTGCGTTTTTTCTCGGAGAATATTTTGAAGCGGCGGTTGTTGCCGTGCTGTTCAGAATCGGAGAGTTAATGGAGGATTATGCAAGCGACAAGAGCAGAAAATCAATAGAATCAATTTTTGAAATTGTGAATGACGAAGCAAATCTTGTTGATGAAAACGGCAATATTCAAAAGATTGATGCCGATGATGTTAAAATCAATGACACTATTGCTGTTTTGCCTCACGAAACCGTGCCTGTTGACGGTGTCGTTATTAAGGGGATAGGAAGTGTTGATGCTTCGGCGTTGACGGGCGAATCAATTCCGATATATGTTGAAGAGGGTTCTGCGTTATCAAGCGGAATGATAAACGCAGACACAACGCTTTATATTCGCACAACCGAAGTTAAAGCCAAGTCCTCTGCGGCCAGAATTGTTGAAATGGTTGAAGAAGCAGCCCAACAAAAAGGCGAGGCACAGAGAGCAATAACCGTGTTTGCAAAATATTATACACCTGCGATTGTTGTTGCAGCGGTGATTATTGCTGTTGTTCCTTCTTTGATAACAGGTGATTGGCAAAGCTGGATTTACAGAAGCCTTATTTTACTTGTTGCTTCATGCCCATGCGCTGTTGTTCTTTCCTGCCCACTTGCATTCTTTTCTTCAATGGGCGCGGCAGCAAAAAACGGAATGATAATCAAGGGCAGCAGATATATTGAATCGCTTGCAAAGGCGGATACCGTTGTGTTTGACAAAACAGGAACTTTGACAACCGGCGAATTAAAGCTCGGCAATATTTACACGGCCGAAGGTTACTCGGTTAAAAAAGTGATTTCTCTTGCTGCGAAATGCGAATATTTTTCGACGCATCCCATCGCAAAAGCAATTGTTGCTCAAAATGGCGAAACGGATATGAGTTCCGTTAATGATTTTTCGGAGGAGGCAGGCGGCGGAACATCGGTTACAGCTCCTGAGGGCAGAATAATTTGCGGCGGAAAAAGGCTGATGGAAAAGAATGCGGTAGATATTTCTGCATTTCCAACCGTGCCTGTGTATGTTGCGCTTAACGGATGCGCTGTTGCTGCAATTGAGGTTGACGGCGAGCTTAGAGAAAATGCAGGGGAAACAGTTAAAAAACTTCGCAAACTCGGCGTTGAACATTCTTTTATTCTGACAGGTGACAGCGCAGAGCAGGCTCGGAAAACATGCTCTCAATGCGATATTGATGATTTTAAAAGCAATCTGCTTCCAGAGGATAAGCTGGCTGCAATTGAAGAAATCAAGGACGTTGCGAGCGGGGTTATTTATGTTGGCGACGGCATTAATGATGCTCCCGTTCTCGCAGCGGCGGATGTAGGTATTGCAATGGGTCTGGGTACTCAGGCGGCTTGCGAAGCGGCAGATGTTATTCTGACCGATTCCGAGCTTTTGCGCCTTGCTGAAACCGTTCATCACAGCAAAAGAACCATGGCAGTTTTAAAAGCAAACATTACTTTTGCACTTTTGATTAAATTTATTGTTGTGGCTCTCGGTATTATCGGTATCGCTCCGATGTGGTCGGCAATTCTGGCCGATGTCGGCACAATGATACTCTGCGTGGCAAATTCAGCACGCTTAATAAATATTAAAAGATAAAACAAAACAGGCTTCTTCCCTTGGCATATTCTGCGCGGAAAAAGCCTGTTTTTGTTATTTTATTGCAAGAATTGTAACTGCCGAAATGATTGCCTGAATCATGCAGAAACGGAAAATAACCTGTGTGTTTGACCAACCTTTATTTTTTCTGAAATGGTCATGGAGCGGTGTGCGGATGTTTTTGAATGCATTTTTCATTTTGAGGAATCTGATAAGCGAAACCTTTACAATGCCGAGAAGTCCGTCAAGGCAGAGCATGAAGCACAGGGGAATAACAAGAAGTATGTTGCCTGTTTTGAAAATGCAAATGCAAAGGAAAAGACCGAGTGCTCGTGAACCTGCATCGCCCATCATCATTGTGCTGGGTTCGGCGTTTTTCCAAAGATAGGGGAGAAGTGTGAAAATCATGATGATAATATGATGATTGATTCTTGTATCTTCTGCGCCAAGAACAATATTTGCAGCCATAATTGAAATAAGCGAAACAATTGTAAGGCTGCCGCAGAAACCGTCAATACCGTCGGAGCAGTTGGTGGCGTTAATAAGCATCCACACAAGAACTGTGGCAATAAGGCCGAAAACAATCGGATGGATATCAATGCTCATTCCGAAAAGGCTTACGCTCAGAATGTCACGGTTAAAATAAACAAAGTTTGCGGCTGTGAGTGCGGAAATAACAAGGTCAATTGCGCCTTTTTTGTATTCACCCCAGGGTTTTTCAGCCTTGTCGTCAAGATAGCCGGAAAGCATGCCGAGGAAAATTAAAATAAGATAAAAATAGTATTCAAGATTTGTAAAAATTGCCAAGTCACTTGCAGGCAATTCAAGAGTAAGCAATGAAACAATGATAAATGCGCAAACAAAAATAATGCCTGCACCCCTGACCTTGCCGGCAGAAAGCTTGCCGTTGAAGGCAAAGTCGCGACCCTGGTCTCTGGGCAGCTTATCTTTGAAAAGAGCAAGCAAAACCGAACAGATAACAACGGGAAGAATAACAATTCCCAGATAGCTGAGTTTTTCGGGTACAAAATTAAAAAACATAATAAACCTCCGAGTTTTTTTACAAGGAAAGCATAACATATTATTCATATTTTTTCAACATCTATTTAATTGACTTAATGTGTCGAAAAGGATATAATTAACACGGTGTTGATATGAAAATTTTGGCAATCGGCGAAATAATATTTGATATTTTCAACGGCGAGGCGGAAATCGGAGGAGCCCCGCTGAATTTCTGCGCCCACAGCGCCGCACTCGGTGCGGAAAGTGCAATTGTTTCGGCTGTAGGCGAAGATGCATTTGGCGAGCAGGCTTTGCATCGGATTAAAGAGTTTGGCATTTCAAATTTGTTTATTCAAAAAAACAGCTTTCCGACGGGGCAATGCCTTGTTACCGTAAATAACGGAAATCCGCAATATGACGTTCTTTGCCCTGCCGCTTATGACAAAATAAATGCAGAAGATAATATAATTAAAAGTATTATTGAATTTGATGCGGATGTGTTTGCGTTCGGAACGCTTGTTCAGCGGGATGCCGTTTCGCGAAAAGCGGTGCGTGATATACTTGATTCCTGCAGATTTTCAGATGTCTTTTGCGATGTTAATCTGCGCAAGAGTTGTTATGATAAGGATTCCTGCCTTTGCTGTCTTGAAAACGCAAGCATTCTGAAAATCAGCAGCGAGGAAGAACCTCTGCTTGCCGAGTTCGGATTTTACGAATGCGGTGAAAATGAGAGAGAAACAATTTTTAACATCTGCAAAGCTTTTGAAAATATCAAGATTGTTTTGTTCACTAAAGGTGAAAACGGCTCGGTTATTTTTGATAAATCAAGCAATCAGTATTATGATATTCATAGTGTCAAAACCAATGTTGTTTCAACAGTCGGCGCAGGTGACAGTTATTCGGCTGCGTTTCTGTGCGAATACTTTAAAAGCGGCGATATAAAAAAAGCGGGCAGGGCAGGCGCTGCGTTGAGCGCTTTTGTTGTTGCTCACCGAGAAGCGGTACCTGCTGGAAAGAAGGGGGAATAATATGGCAAAATTTACTAAGACAGCAATAATGAACTCGTTTTTAAAAATGCTTGAAAAAAAGAGCTTTGAAAAAATAACCGTTAAGGATATTGTTGAGGATTGCGGAGTTAACCGAAAAACATTTTATTATTATTTTGCCGATATTTATGACCTTGCAGAGTATGTTTTGAGAAGCGAAATTTCAAAATTCTCCGAAAGCCTGACCCCCGAAACCTCGGTAGAGGAAACGATGAATCTTTTTTGTGACCTGATCGAAAAGAATAAGCGAATTGTGATGCACTCATTCAGCTTTTCCGGTGAAAATGAGTTAAAAGGATTTATGAATGAAATTCTGCTAAAGGCATTTATGGAAATCGTTCAAAGCTCAGCTGCCGCAAATGCGGCGAGAGATGTTGATATTGAGATAATCGCAAGGTTTTTAGTTTTCGGTTTTATAGGCAACACGTTTGTGTGGATAAACAGCGGATTTAAGCAGGAAGAACGAGAAAAACTCAAGAAATTCTGCGCATTAATGCCGGATTCTGTTTACTCGATGGTTAACAGTCTGAAAAAAATCAAATAGATTTATGGGACATTTTTTGAGCCGTGAGGGAATTTTTCTCACGGCTGTTTATATGTCCGTTTTATGAAAAACCTCAAAATGTTAAAATATAATCGGAATAAATAAAAGGAAAAAGTGAATAATTTATAATGCCAATTTCTTTTTCTTCATGTGTTTATAAACGGAAACAGCGGGCTTGCTGAGTGCAGCCCGCTGTTTCTGTTTTTATGTTAGTGATTGTCAACGATATTAAGAACCGGTTCTCCGGCCTTTCTCATATAATCAAGCAATATTTTGCGAAGCTCAAGCTTGATTTCGTTATATTCGGGTTTACTGATAAGGTTATTTTTTTCATAAGGGTCATTTTGCAGGTCATAGAGGAAATCGTCTGCATATTCATCGGCAAAAGCCTTGTCTGCATTTTTTGCGGAAACGCTGTATTTCCATCTGCCTGTTCTGACTGCTCTGCCTATCTGGCTTTCCGAAATCTGCATGAATACGCTGTCATGTCCTTTTTTATCGGTGAGACTTTTGCCCATAAAGTGTTCGGGAATTTCAACACCTGCAATATCAAGAACGGTTGCAGGCAAATCTATGAGTGAAACGAGGTCATTGACCTTGCCGCCGCCTGTGAAAGCGCCGCCTGTTATTACAAGAGGCACCTTAATGCTGTTTTCGTGGCAGGAACGCTTATATTCAAAGTTTCTTGTTCTGAAATGGCAGCCGTGGTCTGAGGTATAGATAATAACCGTGTTATCATAAATGCCCTCATCCTTAAGTGCCTGAATAAGCTTGCCGAAATTTTCGTCAACTCTGTTGCAACAGGCAAGGTAGGACGGCATTTGAAGTCTCCAGTCACCAACGGTGCCTTTAAGGTCACCGGGGACCTCATAATCCTTAAACTTGTTTTTGAGCCCCTTGGGCGATTCAAAACGCAGTCTGTCGTTCTGATGATGCGGTTCAAGCTGCGAAACAAACATGAAGAACGGTTTGTCATGTTCTTTTTTTATGTATTCAACAGCATAGTCATTTATTCTGTCGGCACGGTAACCTTTGAAATCAAGCTTGTTGCAATTTTCATCAAAAACATAGCCGTTGTAGCCATGGGATGTGAATTCAAGAATATCCGAAGCTCTCCAATAATCATAGCCGCCGCGGCGTTCTTTGGGGGTGGGCTTTGTTGCAAGACGGTGTTCCTTGTCGGAGGCAAGGTGCCATTTGCCGATATAAGCTGTGTCATAACCCGCTTCGGAAAGATAATGAGCAATGCCCTTTGTGTCTGTTGGCAGGGCGATATCGTTTCTGTAACAGCCGATTTGCGTTGCATAAACACCGCTTTGCAAGCATGCTCTCATGGGGCCGCATACAGGCTGGCAGGAGAATGCATTTTCAAAAAGAGTTCCTTCTTCAGCAACGGCATCGAGATTCGGGGTTACGGGCAGCTTTTGGCCGTAGCAGCCTGCAGAATCCGCTCTTTGTTGGTCTGAAAAATAGAAAATGATGTTTGGTTTATTCATGTTTTTAACCTCCTCTTACCGAACGCAGTTTATCAAGTGCGTGAAGAATAAAATCCATTTGCGGGCAATAGCCCGAAAGCTGATTGTAAAGACTTCTGTATCTTTTGCAGCCACCGCCGCAGAGCGATTTAACGGGGCAGGTGGGACAAAGACTGTTTTTTGGTTCATTATGCTCAAAGAAATTTTTTAGCCCGTTGCAGTTGAGAATATCGTTTATGCTTGCCGTGTTAATGTTAAGGCACTCAAATTCGTCAAGGCAGTAAAAATCGCACGGATAGCATGTGCCGTCCGACTCAACAACAAGCTGAGCGTTGCATCTGCCGCTTGCGCCGCATTGCTCGGCTTGGCCTTTTGTCAGCAATGAAAGCAGGTTATCAAAATCACGGACATAGAAATGGTTGCCTCCGGATACTTCTGCAAACCAAAGATTAAAAAGTCTTTTCTTAAAGCGGGCGAGCTTCTTTGCGCTGATGCTGTGTTCAGCTTTTTCGCCGCTTAACGGGTCAAGGCAATAAATCGGCTGAACATTGCGAAAACCGTTTTCAATATAGAATTTGAAAAGCTCAGATGCGTCTGTTTGAGCTGTTATGACCGAAAGAATATTGAAATCAACCGAATTCTTTTTCAGAAGCTCTACGCCATGCATTGTTTTTTCAAACGAATTGCAGCGGAGCTTGTTGTGAAGCTCTTTTTCGCCGTCAACGGAAACGCCTATAAGGAAATTATGTTCCTTGAAGAATTTGCAGTATTCTTCGGTCAGAAGAGTTCCGTTGGTTTGCAGGGAATAATAAATCACGCTGCCTTTGGTTTTGTGTTTCTCGGCTGTTTCAACAAATTTTTCAAAAAAGTCCAAACCTGCAAGAAGCGGTTCTCCGCCTTGAAACATAAAGGTCAGTGCAGAATTTGTTCCGCAGAAATCAAACATCTTTTTAATAAGATTTTCAGCCGTTTCAAGGCTCATTTTTGAATTGCTGTTTTTTTGGCGCAGATTCGCTTCGTCACAATAAAAGCAATAGCTGCATTTAAGATTGCAAAGCGATGATGCAGGTTTTACCAGAGCGGTCATTTGCCGCATAAAAACACCTCTTTTGTAAACCATAATCAAAGGTGATGGAATGGTGAAATTTAAAGAATATCTTATGTGCTTTTCGCTCGGAGCGGTTATTTACGGACTTGTGGAGATTGTTGTGAGAGGATATACCCATTGGACTATGGCGCTCGCAGGAGGAACGGTTTTGGTTATATTTAATGCTATCAGCAAAAACAGAAAAATCAATTTTCTTATGCGCTGTCTGATAGGTGCCCTTGTCATAACCGCAGTTGAATTCACCGTCGGTATGATTGTCAATGTAGGCCTTGGCTGGAATGTTTGGGATTATTCCGATAAGCCGTTTAATGTTTTTGGGCAGATTTGTCCGTTTTTCACCGCAGGATGGTTTTTTATCAGCATACCTGCCTTTTGGCTTTGCCGGTTTATTCAAAAACGGTTTATGCCGATGCAATATAATTCTTGATGCCTTCAACCGTTGCGGCAGCAAGAATATCTCTGTTTTGGGCAGACTGAAGCACCTGGCATTCATTGGTGTTTGAAACAAAGCCGTATTCAATCAGGATTGCGGGGCATTCTTCAACGCGTGTTACCCTGAACGCATAGAAGTTTGCGCCGCGGCTGACCTTATCTTTTACGGATTGAGCTTCGTCCTTGTATATATCATTTTTGTAAGCGTTAACAATGCTTGTGTGAACAGCTTTGGCAAGCGGCTGAGAATATGCCCTGTAATAATAAGCGGATGTTCCCATTGCCGATGCCGAGGTGCTTGAATCGCAGTGGATTGCGATGAACATATCGGGATTGTGAGTTCTGACAGCATCGTTTCGCTCAGTGTAGCAAACCCATTTATCCGTTGTTCTTGTCATAACAACATTTGCACCGTCAGCCTCAAGAAGTTCCTTGACTTTTGTTGCGATGGAAAGATTGATTTGCTTTTCTTGGCCAAAGCTTGACGAAGAAACTGCGCAGAGGGCACCGGGGTCAACTCCGCCGTGGCCGGGATCGAGCATTATTGTGTAGCCGTTTAAAGATGACGGCTTATGATTTACGGTTATAACAAGGAATCCGTTATCGTCATATTCGTAGTGGAAGCCATAGAATTTGCCTCTCTGAGCAAGCTCCAGAGTTAGTGTTACGGTTGCGGTATTTTGGTTTGAGGTCCATTTTCCGCCCGTGCAGACCGAGTTGGAAACGGAAATGTTTCCCTCTGCGGTTACCGTGTCGCTGAAAGTAAATTCAAGAGCTGTGCAGTTGAGGGAAGAAACGGTAACAGGTCTGCCGTTATATGAGCCGTAAGTCTGCCCGAGCAGCTTAGCGTTAAAGGCAACAGGCCTGTTCATATCAAGAGTTATAACCGTTTTGCCGTTTGCAGATTTGCTTGAAATTACTTTGATGCTGTTTTTCGGCATAACATAGCCGTCTTTGATGCTGACATGAGTGACTTTGCCTTCTGAACCGGAAGCAAGACGTTCCTCACGAAGCAGGGGAACCTTAACTCCGGAAGCAAGAATATAATAAGTTTCGTTGTCAAAGGTTGAGGTTGATTTAACATAATCAACCGTGCCTTTGAGCAGGGGGGAGCAGTCCGGAACGGAGAATGTGCTGGTTGTGTTGCCCGGATATGTTTCAACATAATCGTCAATAATCTCACATATTTTTGCTTGACCGAGGCCGTAATTTTCGGTGTAATAATATTTTTGAAGCCTGTCCGAATCCGGAATACTCGGCTTTTGTTCCGTTGAGGATGTGTCTGTTACTTTGCTTTCGGAAGTGCTTGTGTTAATCTGTGAACCGTTTTCCGTTGATATTACTGTTTCGGTTGGCTTTTCGGTGGTGGTTATAACTGTTGTGGTTGGTTTTGCTGTTGTGGGCTCGGGCGGCAATATGATTTCTTTTGCGGCAACTGAAACATTGGCTCCGTTAAGGCTTTCGGTAAGCCCGCTGTATTTGGCGGTTACCTTGTATTTGCCGAGCTTTTGAACGGATGCCGTGCTTTTTGGGGCGGTAACCGTGGCGGAGAACGTGGCAAAATCCGATTCTTTGTCAGGGGAAGTATCCTCTTCTTCGCCTGAGCTTTCCATAACAGACATCGGATAGGTTTTGCCGTTAAAAGTAACTGAAACATTTGCTTTTTTGAGCGCAACGGCAGAAAACTCAATCATCATTTCACCCGGAACGGAGATATCGCTCTGAGGAGAAACGGATTTTAGAAGCTTGATTTTATATGTTACCGTGTATGTATAGGTTTTTCCTTTGTGCTCGAATTTAATTGTGTTTTTTCCAACGTTCAACTCGCAGTCAACCGAGAAATCGCCGGTTTTCGCAACATTCAGCTTTTTACCGTTGCATAAAAGGTCATAAACAGGGCTGCTTGTGCCTCGGAACGTGATAGTTGACTGTTCAACAGTAATGCTTGTTTTGGAATAATTTGTTATTGAAAACTCTTTGTCGAGCAAATATGTGTCACGTTTTTGAATATAGTTAACAACTGTTTCTGCTGCCGCTCCGGAGGCATTTGCAATTTCATTGTATGGATAGAAGGAGAGTGCCTTGCAGAGAGACATATCCGCAGATTTTGAAATCAGTTCAACGGTTTTTGCTGCCTTATCGGCGGTGAATGATGAAAGCCCTTTAAGGTCATGGCAGAGCCACAGGGGGCTTGTTTTTTCATTCCAAACGGTTTGTGCCGCTTCAAAAGCAGAGTCTTTGCCGCTTTCATGGCAAACAAAAACAAAATCCGCGTTGCCTGAAGATATTAAATTCGTTAAGGAATCCGATGCTTTTGAAGTGTAAACCGGCTCAAGGCCTATTGACATGAGAGAATCTGTTTGCTTGATTTTTTTGCAGACCTGCATCAGCTTTGTGCCGTATTCGCCAAGCGTTTCGTCGCAGCCGCCAAGGATAACAAAATCAACATTAAATTCTTCAATAAATGAGGTTACATAATCGGAATTTTCCGAAATATCCGCTCTTATCCCGAAATAAAGGTTGTTTGATTTTGCAGATTGCAAAAGAGAAGCAACGCTGCTTGCGCTTTCTTCGCTTATGTCAAAAATAACCGTATTAAAGCCGAGTTTTTCAAAATTTGCGAGTTCTTGTGCGCTGTTTTCGGAATATTCCGAATAAACAGCGGCAACGATTGATGACGGTTGCGTGGTTTTGGGTCTGCCTGATACGGCAACGGTTTGTAGCGTTGTTTGTGTTGTTGCAGGTGCCGTTGTCTGAGGCTCAAAGTAATTCCTCAGTTCTGTGAATTTGCCTGTTGCAAACATTGCGGCTATTATTGCGATAATCACAACAGCAATGCCGATTATTGCGGCAAGCAAAGCTTTGTTTTTTTTCATTTTCAGTTCCCCGTTTTGATTGTATCTTTTAAATTTTGAATTTCGGTTTTGCAAGCTTCGCTTATCAAATCACGGTAAGAGAAAACTACAAAACCGCTGTAGCTTTTATTGCTTCTTAATGCGGAAAGCTGGCGGGCAAGGATATCTGAGTTTTCACGCCATTCGGCAGAGCCTGTGCCGGCATATTTATCCGTTTGGCCGCACTTGTATGCCGCTATTCCGCAGGCAAGTTTAACTTTAGAGCTTCTCGGCAACAGGCTCCATTGCTTGAGCATGTCGGGAAAAGCAAGCGTTTCGTGATTAAATCCGTAATAAATCTGAGGGATTATAATATCGGCATAACCGGCGGAAGCGAGCCACAGCTTGCAGTCCGCATAAAGCTGAGTTAAATTCTTGTCAATTTCAGCGGCAGGGCTTATGCTGACTGTCAGCGCAGGGTCAGCAGCTTTAACTGCAGAATAAAGTGATGATACAAATGAATCAACATGTGCTTTTCTCCATTTGGAGAGGCTCAAAGTGCCGCCTTCGGAAATATATTCGGAATATTGCTTTTTATCAATGATTTCTTCTGTTGAAGGGTAAAAATAATCGTCAATATGTATTCCGTCAATATCATATTTGCTGATGATTTCTTTAACTCCGTCAAGTATTCTTTTGTGGTTGGATGTGCAGGACGGATTATAATATATTCCGTTTGAGAGAATGCATATTTCGCCATCGGGATTTCCCGAATCAAGAATTTGCTTTGCAGGGTTTTGTTGGCTGAGCAGGGAAATATCCGTTTTTGTTGATACTCTGAACGGATTTATCCAGCCGTGAACCGATATGCCGTATTTTTGGGCGCTTTTTAACATGACCTCAAACGGATCAAAGGCTAAATCGGCTCCTTCTTTGCCTGCAATAAAAGAGGAGTAGGGATATATTTCAGATTCATAAAACGCATCTGAGAAGGCACGCAAGTGAACAAAAGCTGTGTTAAGGCCGCAATCCTTGATGGTCTTGAACATTTCGTCTGTTGCTGCTTTATATTCTGATTTTGTTTTTTCGGCTGCGCTGATATGGTCATAGCATGAAATCCACACTCCGCGCAACTCTTGCGAAGCTTCCGAAGCCTTTGTGGTTGATTTGTTGGGTTTTAATGCCGGTATGTGAGCGGATGCGGATGCAGCCTGAGAAGTTTTAATTGCAGATTCGGATGTTGAGCTTTGATAATGGCTGAAAGAACTTTCTTCTTCCGTAACAGAAGAAAATGACAAAGTTTTTTCGATTGTCTGCGGAGTGGTTGTAAAAACCAATTGTTGATTATTCAGTTGACATGATGACAAAAAAAGGCATATAATAATCATCATGAAAGGAAGGATTCTCTTCATTGTGATTTTCCTTTCGTCTTTCCGAATTTTCAACCCCAATATATTAAAAAGGACTGTGTAAAATGCCGTTTTTTTCAAAATTAATTGTTGTTTATTTGATTTCCGTTTCGCTTGTTGCGATTTTAATAACCGCAGCGGATAAGCTTGCCGCAAAAAAAGGTGCGTGGAGAGTGCCTGAAGCAACGCTTATGCTCATAGGGCTTTTCGGCGGTGCGCTGCCGATGTATGTAACAATGAAAACGATTAGGCATAAGACAAAGCATAAAAAATTTATGATAGGTTTGCCGCTCGAAATTGCGCTTCATGCGGTGATAGCCTGCGTCGTACTGTTCGGTGACTTTAATATCATGTAATTTCATGGCGGGATGCGAGAGCATCCCGCCAAAATTTTTAGAGTGTGCTTAAATCATAGGGTGTTCTTTGATAAACGAAATAATTGAGCCAATTTGTAAAAAGAAGATTCGCCGTGCCGCGCCAGTTCATTCGCGGCATCATGGATGGG
This sequence comes from Acutalibacteraceae bacterium, assembly GCA_045589815.1. Classification (GTDB taxonomy): domain Bacteria; phylum Bacillota; class Clostridia; order Oscillospirales; family Acutalibacteraceae; genus CAG-177. The sequence continues at coordinate 40,597 of JAZNPT010000026.1, read as the reverse complement.
TCATCATCGGGGAAATAATTGTAAGGAACCTTTATTTCAAGCCCTTTGTTGACATCGCGGAAGTATTCCTTGGCAAGTGTTTCGCGGTCATATTCCGAGTGACCCGTTGCAAAAAATTTTCTGCAATCCATATCCGAAACAAGGTGAACACCTGCAAGCTCCGAATATGAAAGAATCTGCAAATCTTTAACAAGAGCTATATCGCTGCGTCGGTTTTCCGTGTGCCTTGAATGAGGAACAAAGAATTCTTCGTCAATTCCGCGCATAAGAGGATGAAAGGAATCCAAACACCTGTGGGGAAAAACACCGAAAAGCTTTTCTTTAAGCGGATATTTTGGAACTCCGTAATGATAATAAAGCGCAGCCTGTGCACCCCAGCAAATGTGAAAGGTGGAATAAACGTTTTTCTTGCTCCATTCAAAGATTTCGCAAAGCTCGTCCCAATAGTCAACCTGATTGAATTCAAGGTTCTCGACGGGAGCGCCCGTAACTATTAAGCCGTCATATTTCTTTTCACATATTTCATCAAACGTCTTGTAGAACTTAAGCATGTGTTCTTCGGAGGTGTTTTTTGATTTATGTGATTTAACCTGCAAAAGCTCAACCTCAACCTGCAGGGGAGAGTTGCTCAAAAGCCTTAAAATCTGGGTTTCAGTTTCGATTTTGGTCGGCATAAGGTTAAGTATGAGGATTTTTAAAGGGCGAATGTCCTGTTTTATGGCTCTGTCTTCGGTCATAACAAATATGTTTTCCGATTCCAGAGCGTGATGAGCCGGCAGCTCGTTTGCGATTTTGATAGGCATTGGGTCACCGTCTTTCGTGTTTTCAGATTTTGGTCTTAACTTTTCTCAGCGCAAGGCTGACGGGGATTGCAATAACAATTGCAACAATTATTTCAATAATGGCATTAATGCCGAAGGCTGCAAGAATGTAGTTGGTCAGGCCGCCGAAGTTAACGGAAGTGATTCCAAGCTCTGCGCCGTGTGATTCGCCGTAAAGCAAATAAATGCTGCCCATAACGAATACGGTGTTGCAAATGCAACCGCACAGAGCACCGAGACCGGAGGCAATGTGTTTTTTCTTATCTTTTTTCGCAACAAGCGAAAAAACAAGGCCTGCAACTGTGCCGGCGATGATTCGCGGAATCAGAGCGACAATCGGGTTTTTGAAGATTATTCCCTCAAGCGGTGACGGGGGAGCCAAAAGAGCTTTGATGATGCAGGAAACGCCCCAGACCGTGCCGAGAACAGCGCCGCCCTTAGCGCCCAAAACGCAGGCGCCGATAATAACAGGGATGTGAATAAGTGTGATACTCAGCCCTCCGTAGCTGATGTATCCGATATACGGCACAAAGGTCATTGCGATAATGAGCGCGCTCATTACTCCCAGTTGTGCAAGGCTGAGATTCTTTTTCATGGTGGATGATTTTGACATATATATTCCTCCTTGCTGCTGCTCCGATCTTAATCTGCCGGATGCAGCGCAAAATTTGACGAATAAAAGGTTAATTCTTCTTGTTCTTTTCGTAAAGAACCTTTAAACCGTAGTGAATAAGTTCACCATTGTAAATTATATCCCTCTTGCAGCTTTTGATGAGGTCCTTTGCAAGGCCGCCTGTGGCAACTGTGGATTTAACCTCATCGCCAAGCTCCTCTTCAAGCTTTTCGCAAAGCCCGTCTATCATTGCGGCATAGCCGAAAACGGTTCCAGACTGCATGGAGTCAACCGTGTTTTTTCCGATTGCCTTTTTAGGAGTCTTGAGGCTTATGCTGGGCAACTGAGAGGTTCTTGCTGAAAGAGCATCAAGTGAAATGCCGATGCCGGGGGTGATTGTGCAGCCGCAGAAAGCGCCGCTTTTATCAATAACGCTGATTTTGCTCGCCGTTCCAAGGTCAATAACAAGGCAGGGCAGGGGGTAAAGTGCCGCTGCGCCTACGGAGCCGGCCAGCAAATCTGCGCCGAGCTGAGCGGGGTTATCGATCAGAATGTTCATGCCGGTTTTGATTCCGGGGCCGAGAATCATCGGTTTGCATCCGGTTGTTTTTTCAACCGCCTTGCTTATTGTTGAAGAAAGCTCGGGAACAACGCTGCTTATTGCCGCACCTTCAAAGCTGTTTTGCGGAGTGTCATATAAAGCAAAAATCTGCTTGAACTCGATTGCATATTGGTCGGGAGTTCTTGAGCGGTCTGTTGCAACTCGTGAAACAAAAAGAAGGCTGTCTTTATTATAAACACCTAAAGTTATGTTGGTGTTGCCGATGTCTATTGTCAGAAGCATAAACTCACCCTTTCGGACAAACTTAAATATATTATACAACATATTTATTAATAATGCAATGAAAATAACCTTGCTTTTAATAAAAATATCATTATAATATTTTAAGAGATTTGTTTGTTTCAGGAGGTGAGTGCCGTGATATGTTCAATTTGTCCCCGTGAATGTTTGGCAGAGCGAAAAAACGAAGCGGGGATTTGTTCGGTCGGCGAAAAATTCAAGGTTGCAAGGGCTGCTCCGCATCTTTGGGAAGAACCCTGTATCAGCGGAACCAACGGTTCGGGCACGGTTTTCTTTTCGGGCTGTAATCTCGGCTGTGTTTATTGCCAGAATTACGAGGTCAGCCATAGCGCTTTCGGAAAAGAAGTCAGCGGTAAAGAGCTGATGAAAATATTTGATTCTCTTATCGGGAAAGGTGTTCATAACATTAATCTTGTAACGCCTACCCACTATGTGCCGATGCTGGCGAAGGTGCTGAAAGAATATAATTCGCCCGTGCCGATAGTTTATAATTCTTCCGGATATGAAAAAGCAGATACTCTTAAAATGCTTGAAGGTCTTGTGCATATATATTTACCGGATTTAAAATATTATGACAGCGCACCGGCATTAAAATATTCCGGTGCAGCGGATTATTTTGAGTTTGCATCAAAGGCAGTGCTTGAAATGTTTCGTCAGGTCGGAACGCTTCAGACTGATAAAAACGGAATTGCCAGGCAGGGGATAATCATAAGGCACATGGTTCTGCCCGGCAATATATCTCAGGCGGTCAAGGTCTTTTCGTGGGTTCGTGAACATTTTCCTCCCGAAACGTATATCAGCGTTATGCGGCAGTATACTCCTTACGGAAAGGCTAAGGATATGCCGCCCATAAACAGAAAGCTTTCTTCAAGGGAATACTCGATTGTTAAGGAGAAAATTCTCTCTCTTGGCTTTGAAAACTGCTTTTTTCAGGGCAAAGATTCATCAACCGAAAGTTTTATTCCAAATTTTAACCTTGAAGGTGTTGACCTTTTATGAAATTTCTGCTAAATTGTATCTTGTAAATGAAAACAGGAGGTTGTCATTATGGCAAAAGGAAAAGGATTTTTTGGCGAATTCAAAACATTTATTATGAGAGGCAATGTTATTGACCTTGCAGTCGGCGTTATCGTCGGCGGTGCTTTTCAGGCAATCGTAAAGTCACTTGTTGACGATGTTGTTATGCCTGTAATCAGCCTTGCAACCAAGGGAATCAACTTTGCTGATTTGTTCATCGCTCTTGACGGCAATGAGTATGCAACCCTTGCAGCCGCTCAGGAAGCAGGAGCCGCAACTCTTAATTACGGCAATTTCATCAGCGCAATTCTTAACTTCATCATCATGGCATTTGTTGTTTTCCTTCTTGTTAAAGGAATCAATACTGTTGCTGAAAAGACAAAGAAAAAAGAAGAACCTGCCGCTCCCGAAGAGCCAACAACAAAGGAATGCCCCTACTGCAAGAGCGAAATTGCAATCGGTGCAACAAGATGCCCCAACTGCACATCCGAGCTTTAATAAATTAGTTTTAATGAAAGCGCAGAGCGTGATGCTTTGCGCTTTTGTTAAATAGAGGAGAACGACCAATGAAATTAGGTTTTATAGGAACAGGCAATCTCGCAAGCGCAATTCTCAGAGGCGTTGTCGGTTCGGGAAGAATTGAACCGTCTGAGATAATTATTTTTGATGTAAACAGCCAAAAGTCGGAAGAACTTAAGAATGAGCTTTCGGTTTGCACCGCAGGCTCTGCAAATGAAGTTGCGGCAACAAGTGAAAATGTTGTTATTGCCGTTAAACCCAAGGATTTTGCAGCTTTGGCAGACGGTATCAAACGCGAAGTTAAAGAAAATAATCCTTTGATTATCTCAACTGCCGCGGGCACGGCAACAGAAAAAATAGCTTCATTCTTCGGCTTTGAGGCAAAGATTGCCCGCATAATGCCGAACATTAATGCAGCCGTCGGTGAGGCGATGACTGCCGTCAGCGTTACAGATTCCGTTTCCGATGCGGAAAGAGATTTTGTTCTTGATTTTTGCACTTGCTTCGGTAAATCCGTTTATCTTGAAGAAAAATATTTTTCTGCCTTTACTGCCGTTGCAGGCTCCGCACCGGCTTTTGCCTATATGTTTGCCGATGCACTTGCCGTGGCCGGAGTCAAATACGGCTTGCCTGCAAAAGAAGCACAGAATATTGCAGCACAGATGCTTTTAGGCAGCGCAAAAATGCTTCTTGAAAGCGAAAAATCCGTCAGCGAGCTTATCAGAAGTGTTTGTTCGCCCGGCGGAACCACCGTTGAAGGTGTTTGCAGCCTTAAAGAAACAGGTTTTGAAAATTCGGTTATCACGGCAATTGATAAAACGGTTGCAAAAGATAAGCTGATGAGCAGCGGCAAATAAATTTTGTTGGAGGACGGCAATGGAAATTTTGGTTTTAAGCTCTCTTGAAAAAGTTTTTTCGGACGAAAAAAACAATGCGCCCGAAATTAAAAACTTTTCAATGCTCAAAAATGAAAAAGCATCTTTTCAAATTGCTTTTTGCTCCGATAAGGATACATCTGTTTCCTTTGAGTTCGGCGGAAAGCTTGCATCAAAAATAAAAGCTTATATTGTTAAGAATGTTTCGGTAGGCCTTGCGTGCTTTGATAACGCAGATGATTTTTATCTTCGCAAAGCGTCCGGTGACTATCCTGACTGCCTTGTTCCGCTTAATGGTGAAACGCAGATAAGAAAAGATAAGTGGTACAGTCTGTGGGTGGAGATTTCTCCCGAAGGCGAGAAATGCGGCAAATCTGTTGTAACCGTTGATATAATCGGCGATAAAACAGCACATGCCGAGGTTGAAATTGAGGTTATTGATGCCGAGCTTCCCAAACAGGAGCTTATTTACACCAACTGGTATCATTCGGATTGTATATGCAATTACTACGGCATTGAGCCTTTCAGCGACGAATATTGGCGAATCAATAAAAATTTCATTAAAACTGCTGCGGAACATGGAATGAATTGCATCCTGACCCCTCTTTTCACACCGCCTCTTGACACAAAAGTTGGCGGGGAAAGAAAGACTGTTCAGCTTGTTAAAGTCCGTCATCATGGCGGTAAGTACTATTTTGATTTCCATAATTTGAGAAAATGGATTTCAATGTGCCGTGAATGCGGAATCGAATATTTTGAAATGAGCCATTTCTTCACTCAATGGGGTGCAAAGCATGCGCCCAAAATTGTTGCGTTAGACCGAAAGGGCAGGGAGAAAAAGATTTTTGGCTGGGCAACAAGAACATCAAGTAAGGCGTATGACGATTTTCTTCGCCAGTTTGCTGCTGCTCTTATAAGAGTTGTTGAAAGTGAAGGAATACGTGAAAAATGCTTCCTGCATGTTTCGGACGAACCGAGCCTTAAGCATCTTGAAGTTTATAAGCGCAGAGCAAAGCTGATAAGAGAAATATTCCCGGGTTTCAAGGTTATTGATGCTCTTTCGGATTTTGATTTTTATGAGAAGGGCGTGGTCGAAAATCCTATCCCCTCTGAGGATCATATTGAACAGTTTGTAGGAAATGTTTCCGAGCTTTGGACATATTATTGTTGCTGTCAGGGTGAGAAATATACTCCGAACCGTTTTATGTCAATGCCCTCGCTTCGCAATCGTGTTCTCGGAATTATTTTGTATAAGTATGATATAAAAGGCTTCCTGCAGTGGGGATATAATTTTTATAACACTCAATATTCAATTAAAGCAATAGACCCTTATAAAGTTACCGATGCGGGCGGCGCTTTTCCCTCCGGCGATTCTTTCGTTGTTTATCCGAGCAAGAACGGTGAAGCACTTGAATCATTGCGTCTCAAGGTTTTTTATGACGGATTTGAAGATATGTTGGCACTCAAACTGCTTGAGGAAAAAATCGGAAGGGAAAAAGTGCTTGAGTTTATTGAAAAAGACTTGTTTAAACCGCTTTCTTTCATGGATTATCCGCATGAGAATGAATGGCTGCTTGAAACAAGAGAAAAGATAAATCAAATGATTAAGGAGAACTGAAATGCCGATTTATTTTGACAGCGAAAAAAAGATTTTTAAGCTTGATACCGCAACTTCAAGCTATATTTTTGAAATCTACGAACAGAATTATCTTGTTCATCTTTATTACGGAGCAAAAATCCCCGATTATAATTTAGGTGAATTCCGTTACACCGGCGGATTTGCTTCGTTCAGCCCCAACAACATAAAAGTTGATGACTGGCGTTTTTCACCCGATATCAATCCGTTTGAATATTCGGGAAACGGTGCGGGCGATTTCAGAACATCGGCAATTTCCGTTAAGAATGCAGACGGCAACAACACAACCGATATGCGTTACAAAGCGCATAAGATTTATTCGGGCAAGCCTGCTATTGAGGGCCTTCCGGCTCTTTATGTTGAGGATGATTCAGAAGCAACAACTCTTGAAGTGCTTACCGAGGATGCTGTAACAGGTGTTCAGGCTGTTCTGTTTTATACTGTTTTTGAAAAGCTCGGAGCGATGACAAGAAGTGTTAAGGTTATTAATACTTCCGATAAGACGGTTGAAATTGAAAAGGTTATGAGCACTTGCGTGGACTTCCACACAAGCGATTTTGAAATGCTCAGCCTTTACGGCAGATGGGGGAAGGAGAGAAGTCTTGAAAGACGTCCCCTTGCTCATGGCAGACAGCTTGTTTCAAGCAAGCGCGGCTCGTCAAGCCATCATCACAATCCGTTTGCTGCAATTGTTGATAAGGGCGCAACCGAGGATTACGGCAACGCTTACGGCTTTAATTTTGTTTACAGCAGCAACTTTGTTTTTGAAGCGGAAGTTAATCAGAATGCAGGCACGAGAGTTGTTATGGGTATCAATCCCGATGGCTTCGGCTGGCAGCTTAAGGCAGGTGAAAGCTTCAACGCCCCCGAGGTTGTTATGGTTTATACTCCCGACGGTATTGGCGAAATGAGCCGAATTTTCCACAGACTTTACAGAAAGCACCTTATCAGAGGAAAATGGAAGGATATTAAACGCCCGCTTCTTATTAATAACTGGGAAGCAACAGGTATGGATTTCACAGGCGATCAGCTTGTAACCTTTGCGGAAAGAGCAAAGGAACTCGGAATTGAAATGCTTGTTATGGATGATGGCTGGTTTGGTGACAGAAATTCAGACCGCAGCGGTCTGGGTGATTGGCAGGTTAATGAAGAAAAACTCGGCGGAACTCTTGCTGAGTTCGTTAACAAAATCAACGATCTCGGAATCAAGTTCGGTATCTGGTATGAGCCGGAAATGATTTCACGTGACAGCAATCTTTACCGTGCGCATCCCGAGTGGTGCTTGCATGTTCCGGGCAGAGAAAAATCAATCGGCAGGCACCAGTATGTTCTCGATTATTCAAGGCAGGATGTCCGCGATTATGTGTTTGGCGAAATGTATAAGGTTCTTTCAAGCTGCAAAACAGACTATCTTAAGTGGGATTTCAACCGTAATCTCACCGAGGTCGGTTCGGCGCTTCTTCCTGCCGAGCAGCAGAAAGAGGTGTTCCACCGTTTTGTTCTCGGAACTTATGATGTTATGGACAGGCTCACCAAAGCATTTCCCGATATGCTGATTGAAAACTGCTCAGGCGGCGGCGGACGTTTTGACCCGGGAACCCTCTATTTCTCACCCCAGATTTGGACAAGCGACAACACAGACCCGATTGAACGCCTCACCATTCAGTTCGGTACTTCTTTGTGCTATCCTGCATCCGCTATGGGTGCTCATGTTTCGGCATCAAGACGCACGGGATATGACACAAAGGGCAACGTTGCGCTTTGGGGTTCATTCGGATATGAGCTTGACCCGAATAAGTTCACCGATGAAGAAAAGAGAATTGTTAAACGCCAGGTCAAGGAATATCATAAATACTATGATGTTATTCATTTCGGTGATCTTTACAGGCTGGTTACTCCTTTTGAAAATCCCTACAGAGCCGCGTGGGAATTTGTTTCCGAGGATAAAAAGGAGGTTCTGCTCACAAGTGTAATTATGAGAGAGCCTGCTGACAGGGCTTTTTATATCAAGCTTAAAGGTCTTGACCCCGACAAGTATTATATTGATGAGGACACCGATGAAATATATTCCGGTGCGCTGCTTATGAATGCAGGCCTTGCATTCACAACCTTGCGCAACGATGACGGCGACAGCTTCATAAAGTATTTTAAGGCTGTCGAAGAATAACATAAAAAAGACCGCATTAATCGTAAAAAACGATTTTTGCGGTTTTTTTATTTGAAATTAGCCTTAACGGATTTTTCGTATTCTGACGGTGACATTCCCGAAATTCTTTTGAATGCAGTTGTGAAGTATTGAGGAGTGTTGAAACTGAGATGTTCAGAAATTTCCGTAAAATTATATTCGTTTTCTCTTATCATCTGTTTTGCGGCATCTATTTTAAGACGCAGAAAATGCTCCATGATTCCGCAGTTAAGGTTGCTGTGAAAAAGTCTTTTGATAACGGATGCCGATGCACTAAATTCTTTTTGAATGTCAGAAAAAGTCAGAGGTTTATCAACATTATTTTCCAGATATTCGCAGATTTTGAGAAGTAAAATTTCACCGCCTGTATTTTTTGCGGCAGTGCGCTGACTTCTGTTGGTTCTTATAAGACGTATCAGAAGCTGCTCAATGTAATTTTGAACCATTTGTTCGCAGCCGAAGCTGCCGTTTTTTGACTTTTCAAGAACAGATGTATACGGTATTCCGAGAGGGGTGGAAAAAGCGTCCGAGGCTTCATTTATTATATGACCCATGAGCCTTTTTTCTTCAGAGGAACAGTTTATGATTATTCCGGCAATATTTATCAGTTCGTTGCATTGGCAGTCAAAGGAAATAATAACAGAATTGGCTGCATTTGAGCCGTCGCAGCGGATTTTGTGAAACTCGTTTGGCTTGTGAATATACATCTGCCCCGCTTTTAAAGTCATTTCCTTTGTTCCGGCGGTAATAACAACGCTTTTTTTATCAGCATAAACTATTTCCCAGAAATCGTGAAATTCACCCGAATAGGCAAAATCCTTTGTATATTCAAAATAGTGAATCGTATATATTCCGTCTATTTTAAGGGCTTTGTTAAGCTGTGTTCTTGTGTATTCCATTTTTTTCTCCCATGCGTTTATAAATACCATTATACATATTCAGTTTGATTTTGCAATAAAAAATGAGCCGAAATTATAAATTTAACGGCTTTAAGTGTAAGATTATGCTGTAAATATGTGCTAAAATGATAAAAGAAAGGGGCGGTTAAAAAGATGATTAAGTTCGGAACAGGCGGCTGGAGAGCCGTTATCGGAGAAGATTTCATTTGTGAAAACATCAGGCATGTGGCTGCGGCGGTTCTTAAACTCGCACAGGAAGAAAACAAAACAGACAAACCGATTATTATAGGATATGACCGAAGATTTTTGTCGGAAAGTGCGGCGGAATGGGTTGCAGAAACTCTTGCAGAGGGCGGCATAACTGTTTGGTTTCTTAACCGTTCTGCTCCCACTCCTTTGATAATGCACACAGTTAAGGATAAAGAGCTGTATTTTGGAATTGAAATAACGGCAAGCCATAACCCCGCAAACTATAACGGAATCAAGCTCATTGTTGATGAAGGCAGGGATGCGCCCGTTGAAACAACACAAAGGCTTGAGCAAATCATCGAAGAAACGGAAGAGGTTAAATATTGCAATTTTAATGATGCCGTTAAGGACGGAAGGATTGTTTATTTGCGCAATCCATTCAACAAGTTCCTTGATGATATTATTGATTTGCTCGATATGAAAGCTCTGCGTGAGCGCGGACTGCGTGTTCTGTTTGATACAATGCACGGCTCAGGTGCATATCCCTTGCAGGTTATTTTTCATACTGCACGCTGCACGATAGACACAATAAACCTCAACAAGGATGCATATTTCGGCGGTATTATGCCCGCCCCTACTGAACAGACGCTCAGTACTTTGAAGGATATGGTTATAAAAGGCGACTATGATTTCGGTATTGCCATGGACGGCGACGGTGACCGTTTGGGAATTGTCGATAAAAACGGCAGATACATCAATGCAAACGAAATTCTTTGTATGCTCTATTACTATCTTGTTAAGTATAAGGGCTGGACAGGCCCCGTTGTCAGAAATCTTGCAACAACACATATGCTTGACAGGATAGCCGAAAGCTTTGGCGAAAAATGTCATGAGGTTCCTGTTGGATTTAAATATATTTCGTCTAAGATTGATGAAACAAATGCAGTTCTCGGAGGCGAATCCTCCGGCGGTTTAACCGTGCGCGGACACATAAACGGCAAGGATTCCGTTTATGCCGCTTCGTTGTTTGCCGAGATGGTGAGTGTAACCGGTAAATCACCGACTGAAATTGTTGATGAGCTTGAGAGCAAATTCGGAAAGTTTACTATGGTTGAAGATAATCTTCATTTTGCTCCGGAATATAAAGCGGTTGTGAATGAAATAATATTTGAGAAAAAGTTATTACCCGAATTTTCAGCGAAGATAGAGCATGTTAGCTATGAGGATGGCTGCAAGGTGTATTTTGAAAACGGAGATTTTGTTATTTGCCGTTTTTCCGGCACAGAGCCCCTTCTTCGCATTTTTGCAGAAAGCAGCAACAAGCAGACGGCCGCAAAATATATTTCTGATTTCAAAGAATTTTTGAATCTTTAAATGAAAACAGCAAACCGTGGTTTTTCCACGGCTTGCTGTTTTTTTGTTATTTCTTTTTCTTAATCAATGCGATTAAACCTGCTGCAGCTCCTGCAACAATTGCAAGCTCTTTAGCAGCGGTTGTGACCTGCGAAACATTGGTGGGTGCGTAAGTATAAAGCGCAAATTTTGCTTTGTTTTTAACTTTGTTTCCGCAAAGCTCGCCAAAAGTAACGGTTTTTGTTGAATAGGAGCCGTTTTCTTCAATGTTGAAAATGCGTACACCTCTGTTGAACCCCGGGCCGTAAACATTGAAGCCGGCACCTTGTGTATAACCTAAATCGATGCCTTTGTAGTTTGCAACAAAGCTGTTGTTATGGTCATGGCCGACAAAAATGCCCAGAATCTCTTTTTTTTCAAGAAAAGCTTCGATTTCTCCGCTGTTTTCAAATGGAGCAGCAGGCGATTCACCCATAAAATCTCGAAGTCCCGAATTGTGAGGATCAAGTGAATAAAACTCGTTTTTATGGTTGCCGTAAGCCCTGACGCAGCCCTTGGTAAATCTTTTGACACGCTTGATTACCTCAAAATATTCGGGTGTCGGAATATGCTGAAAAGCAAGGGAGGGCAGTGGAGTATCATAACTGTCACGCACCGAACGGTACCACTCAATCTGTTTTTTGTTAAGACCGCTGTAGCCTCCGTTTTCGGCTTTTGAATGTGTGTCGAACATATAAACAAGGAATTTATCTGATATGTTCAGGCAAAAAGTTCCTTTATCATCATCCGAACAGGAATCGGCATAAACAAACATGGGGGACTGCTTATATATTTCAAATTGTTCGGAATTTTTAAGAGCGGCTTCGCCGTCGTGGTTGCCGAAAGTCATTGTAAACGGAATCGAACGTTCTTCAAGCGGTTTTAAAAGCGCTTTTATGGTTGAAACAACATTTTTCTTACCCTTTTCTCCTAAGAAAAACGATGAATAACCTTTGATTTGGTCACCGGTGAAAACAACAAGATCGGGCTTTTCAGCGTCAAGAGCGGCGCTGATAAGCTTGATTGTGTCCGGCGATACACACGGGATTTCCTGTGTATCCGCAATCTGCATTATTTTAAATTTGCCGTTTGTAAAATTCAAAGCTTGGTTTTGCATATTATCACCTATCAAAAAACCGCCGAAGGATTTGCTTCGGCGGTTTGGTATTATTTATGGCTGCTGAATCCGTATTTATCGAGAAGTTTGTGGATTCTGTCCTTGGGGTCAAGCAAACCGCTGATGGATTCATCATGGTTAAGCGTGTCGATAATGTATGAGCAGTATTTAGACATATCAACGCTGACATACCATTCTCTTGAAAGAAGTTCGGGTGTTGAATAGATAAGGTTTGTTGTGAAAACCTTGTCGATAAGTCCGTCTGCGTAAGCTTTATCAAATGTTTCAAGACCGTTGCAGAAAAGACCGAAAGAGGAGCAGATGAAAATTCTGTTTGCTTTAAGCTCCTTAAGCTTTGTTGCAACTTCAATCATTGAATCGCCGGAGGAAATCATGTCATCAATAATGATAACATCCTTGCCTTCAATGTTTGTGCCGAGAAATTCGTGGGCAACAATGGGATTTCTGCCGTCAACGATAACCGAATAGTCGCGGCGCTTATAGAACATGCCGAGGTCAAGACCAAGCACGTTTGAGAAATAGATGCAACGACCCATACCGCCTTCGTCCGGAGAAATAACCATCATGTGGTTGTTGTCAATGTTAAGGTCGGGAATGTTTTTGCACATTGCCTTTATCATCTGATAAACAGGCTGAACGTTTTCAAATCCGCTCTGAGGAATTGCATTGTGAACTCTGGGATCATGCGCATCAAAGGTGATAATATTTTCAACACCGTAGTTGATGCAAAGCTCACGGAGCATGTCTGCACAGTCAAGAGATTCTCTGCTTGAGCGTCTGTGCTGCCTGCCCTCATAGAGCATGGGCATAATAACATTTATTCTTCTTGCTTTGCCGGCAATGGCGCTGATTGCTCTTTTGAGGTTTGCATAGTGATCATCGGGACTCATTGGCACAAAACGGCCGTACATTTTATATTCAACGCTGTAGTTAAACGGATCGCAAAGAATGAAAACATCAAAGCCTCTGACGGTTTGATTGATGACGCACTTACCTTCGCCTGTTCCGAATCTGGGGAACGCAGCTTTAATGATGTAAGATTCCTTTTCATAACCGGCAAATGGGAGAGTCATTTTGTGCTCGCTGTCTCTCTCTTTTCTCCATTTAACAAGATAGCTGTCGATTTTTTGTGCAACCCCTTCGCAGCCGGGTAAAGGAAGAATACCGAGCTGACCTACAGGTATTGTGGTGAAATCTTGATAATCAGGCATAGAACAATCCTCCGCGTTTATAGTCTATCAACATTCTACAATATTTTCACAAAATTTAAAAGATTATATTTAAAAATAATCAGTAAAAAAATGTGTGGCAATTTATCAATATTTTTGGCTATTTTGCCGACAAAGCCAAAAATATACACAACATTTGGTGATTTTATCCAAATCAGTCTTTGATTGATTTCTCCGTTAACTCGTTAAGAGTGCTCATAACAGACGATGCAGCGGTGCTTCCGGCTGAAAGAGTTTCTTCATAATGCCTGTGATATTCGCCGAAAATCTGCTCCCCAAGCTTCCAGTCGCCGATTTCCATTGCCCAAAGCGAATCTGCAATGAACGGAGCATAGTCATTGTCCGGAATAATATATCCGATGGCATCGTTGCAAAGGCCCATAATAAGAACGGTTTTGCCTTTGCCGATTATATCTGCGGTTGCATCAAGCTCCCAATTTGTTCCGAGATATGAATCCTCAGCCGTAACAACATTACCGAAAACAAGCTGAGGAACAAGTTCACCGGGAACAGTTAAAATAACAATATCTGTTCCGATTTCGATATATCCCACTTCGGTGATTATTGAATATCCGCTTTCGCTTGCGTCATCAAAAACTGTGGTGAAGCCGAGCAGCTGCGAGGCCGCTCCGAGTTGGAACAAGCCTCTGTCAAGCTTAACCGTGCATTCTTCCATTGCAACGTTAAGAACAGGCTCAACAGCTTTTGCATCGGAAGAAGCTTCCGTAATAAGCCTTGCGAATTCATAACCCAAAGATTTTGCGTTTGCATAATCGGATGCAAGCGGGTCATCAGCGGCTTCTGCGATAACTTTATCAAGAACGGACTGCGTTTTGACGTTGCCTTTTTTTACTGAAATGGGTGATTGTGCGCCCTGAATGAACATAAAGTTCATGCCGGCTTCGTTGATTCCCTTTTCAATATAGTGAGGAAAATCTGCAGAAAGAAGCTCGGTTGCTCTGTCAATGGTGGTGGGATGTGCGCCGAGATTTGCAAAGACTGTTTCTTTGGAGCTTTCGTTATCCGGAACAAATTTGAAGCATGCGATAAAATTCTGATAACCTTCGGTGTTATATCTCTTGTTGGTAAGATATGAATATTCATCATTTAGGTAAAGGCCTTTTTCTTCATCCTTGCCTATTGTTGCGGTTTCAAAGTAATAAAGGCTTCCGCTCTCCATGGCAAGGTATGCATCAATTATTGCATCGGATGCGCCGTCAATCATAACTTCAAGAAAATCCTCGTCAATGCTTCTGACGGGGTCAATAAACGGAAGAAATGAAAACATGTTTGTGAACATCTTTGAAATCAAAGCAAGGCTGAAGCCTTGAGTGTCGATAACCGTGTGGCAATGGGTGCTGTTTATGTTAATGGCAATGATATCGTTTTTAATTCCTTTTTCAGCGAGCTTTTCTGCAACTGAAGCTCTGATTGCGCGAATATCCGCATTGCCTACACCCAAGCCGTCAATTGCCGCAAAAACAGCAGTTCCTCTGCCTGAGCCGTCATTAAGGGCAATTGCGTTCACTCCCTGGTCGTCATATACACCGCTGATTTTCTGGGTGAAATAGCCGCCTGTGTAGTATTCTTTAGAACTGTCTTTGAGGTTTGATGGAACAATGCTTTTTTGGGCAAATCCGAGATTCCATTGTGCATTTTCGGTCGGTGTATCAATAAAACTGCTTGTTCCTTCATAAAAGTGTTTGCTGCTGCTTTTATAGTATTCTTCAACTGTTTGATAATCGGGTTTCGGAAACAGTTTTTCTGCAACGGCGAAAAGACCGTTGAGAACGGTGTTAACAGCGTTTGCTGCGCCGATTATTGCTTCATTGCCGCTTGCGGATGAAGAGCCTAAGGCGAAAACATTTGTTGCGGACAGCATCATTAATGCTGCAAGTAAAACGGAAACAACAGATTTGACGGCCTTTTTCATTATTATTCATCTCCTAAAAAAGTTTTGTGCAGTGTAATCTCTGTCAATGTTAATAACGGTAAAGAAGTTGTTATCAATTTGCTTAATGGCTCTGTCAACAAGATTTTTAAAATCCTGTTCGGAGTAATCGGAATTTCTGGGAAGAACAACATCAAATATCAAATTGGTGTGAGTGGGGCCCTCAACAATTCTGAAATCGTGTATTGATGCATCATGGCATATTTCGTGAACACAGTCTGCAACTGCGATGCGAATGTCATCTGTCCTTTCGTCATTTATTATCGGATCCATATGAATTGAAATTTCAATGCCGAGCTTTTCTTTTACCGTTCGCTCAATAAGGTCTATTGTGTCATGGCTGTGCATGATGTCAATTTCTGCTGGAACTTCCGCATGAAGTGAGCCATAGATTTTTGAATGACCGTAGCTGTGAAGAACAAGATCATGAATTCCGACAATGCCGTCAAAAGACATAACAAGCTCAACAAGGCGATTAACGGTTTCTTTATCGGGAGGTTCGCCCAGCAGGGGACCGAGTGTGCTTCTTATTATTCCGATGCCTGCATAAATTATAATCAGCGCAACCACAATGCCCATAACTCCGTCAACAGGGAAATCGGTGAATTTTGAAGCAATGAGTGCAATCAGCGAGCAGGTTGTTGCGGCAATGTCGCCTATACTGTCCGTAACAACGGCATCAACTGCAACGGAATTGATTGCCTTGCCTATCTTGCGGTTGAAAATAGCGAGCCAGATTTTTGCGGCAATTGAAAAAACAAGAACAATAACTGCAGGAACGCTGAAAAGAACAGCTTCGGAATTTGTAAATCTGTCAATTGAGGATTTTATAAGCTCAACGCCCATAATCAGAATGA
Source organism: Acutalibacteraceae bacterium (assembly GCA_045589815.1). Classification (GTDB taxonomy): domain Bacteria; phylum Bacillota; class Clostridia; order Oscillospirales; family Acutalibacteraceae; genus CAG-177. Next base: position 24,414 of record JAZNPT010000026.1, on the reverse strand, counting down.
AAAATGCAAGCGTTAAGGCAGAAACATATTCAACCCTTCCGTGGCCGAACGGATGCTCGTCATCAGCCGGTTTTCCTGAAATCTTAAACCCGATAAGGTTAATTATCGATGAAACGGCATCAAAAATATTATTGGCTCCGTCTGCAACAATAGAAATACTTTTTGTCAGAGCGCCGAAAATCATTTTAAAAACGGAAAGAATAATGTTGAGCAAAATTCCGACAATACCGCTCAGCGTTCCGTATTTAATTCTTACATTTTCATTTTCCGTGTTTTGGTAGTCTTTAACAAAAAGTCTTAACAGCAAGGCTGTCAAAAAAATCACTCCCGAAAATTAATCCTTTGAAATATGAACATCAAGCTGACCGTAGGGGATGGAAATGTTGTTTTTGTCAAATGAAAGCTTGACTGCTTCCTGCATGTAATAGAAAACATCCCAATAATTGTCGCCTGCGCACCAAATGTAGCATGTAAGGTTAACGGAACTTGCGGCATGCTCCTTAACGGCAATGAGCGGCTCGGGGTCCGTCAAAATAAGATTGTTTTTAGCAATAACTTCTTTGAGAACTTCTTTTGCTTTGCTGATATCCGCATCGTATCCGATTGAGAAAACAAGGTCCAGTCTGCGCCTGTTTTCTGCATTGTAGTTAATAATGTTGTTGGTGGTAATATATGAATTGGGGATGATAACACGTTTGTTGTCAACCGTAATAAGAACCGTGTACATCATTTTGATTTCGTGAACCTTGCCGCTGACGGTGCCGACGTCAATATAATCGCCGCTTTTGAACGGATGGTTGGCAAGAATCTGAATGCCGCTGGCAAGCTGGCTTATGCTGGATTGCAGGCCGATACCGGCGGTAATGCCTGCGGCGCCAAGAGCGGTAACAAATGAGTTGATGTCAAAACCGAGTGTGGATAATGCGGAAAGGATAAAAACAAATTTGAGCAGAAGTGTTATAACGGTTTTAATAAAAGAATGAATCGAAGGGTCAACGCCTTTTGCACGCATTCCTTTAATTACAAGTTTACCAATAAGGTTTGAAATAATAAAACCTATAACAATAATTGCTGCTGCGGCAATGATGAGCGGAGCCTTTGCAATTATTTCGGCGATGATGCCTTCGATGTCTCTGTTTTTGATTTGCTCTGCAAGATCAAGCGGATAAAATTTCATTTTTCTTTCCTCCGTAGATATGAGTGTGTATTAATTAATTTATTTATTTATGCTTAATACTGAACATTCTACTATTTTTCTGATTATTAAGCAATACCCACGGATAAAAAATAATAAAAAACCACCTTTTTAATAAATGCAGATGCTTACAAGAACTAATAGAAACAAAAGCGTTGCCTGAAACGGCAGCGCTTTTTGAAGCTATTTTTCTTATTTAATATATTAAATTGTTGTGAATACTGTTGACAAAATCGTGGAAATTATTTATAATATGGATGCTGGTTTAGTATCAATGGGCGCATTGCGCTTGCTTAAACCTGCAAAGTTGCCGGTGTGGCGAAATCGGCAGACGCAAGGGACTTAAAATCCCTCGGTGGCAACACCGTACCGGTTCAAGTCCGGTCACCGGCACCAGAATGCCTTCCGCTTGCGCATTCGGGGGCATTAATTAATGAATAATGAATAATTTGATATTATTTTAATATATACATAAATTTAAAATGTTTGAGCAAGAGACAATTGTGAGTTTGCGTATATATTTATTATATCAAACTTGTTCATTGTTCATTTTTTTTGCCCTTTTCACGGCACGTTGCTTCCTCAAAAATGCTCGCAATATCCAAATATTGCTTGCGCTTTTTTCGTTGCATTGCGCTCGTGAAAAGGGCAAAAACTTTTTATATAAAAATCTGCTCTGTAACTATTCACTATTCGATTGTTGCTTTTTGATACTGCATAGTGCATATCACCGAATTTTTGCAGGATTTAAAAATAACACTTGCAAAATTTGCCTGCATATTATAGAATATATAACATTGAGCTATAAAATTCGGAGGTTCTGGAAAATGAAAATTCAAAATTTATCCCGTGAGCAGCTTAGTGAACGCCTTGCAGCTCTCACGCAGGAATATAATTCATATAAAGTAATGGGCCTGAAGCTTGATATGTCAAGAGGCAAGCCCGGAGCAGATCAGCTTGAAATAACCAACGCAATGCTTGATTCGGATTTGCTTGGCGATTTCAAAGCTTCAAACGGTTTTGATGTTCGCAACTACGGCGTTCTTGACGGAATCCCCGAATGCAAAAAGCTTTTCTCGGAGATTCTTGATGTTGCACCCGAAAATCTGATTGTTTTCGGCAATGCCAGCCTCACAATTATGTATGACTATATTGCACAGTGCATGATTTTCGGTGCCGGCGGTGAGCCTTGGTGCAAACAGAGCGGAATCAAATTCCTTTGCCCTGTTCCGGGTTATGACAGACATTTTGCCATTCTCGAGCATTTCGGCATTGAGATGATTAATATTCCTTCTGATGAAAACGGCCCCGATATGGATATGATTGACGAGTTTGTTAAGGACGAAAAAGTCAAGGGTGTTATCTGTGTGCCCATGTATTCCAATCCTTCGGGAATAACCTATTCCGACGAAACCGTTCGCCGATTTGCCGCTCTCAAACCCGCAGCAAAGGATTTCAGAGTAATTTGGGATAATGCATATTGTATTCATCATATTAACGATACTCCCGACAAGCTTCTCAACATCTTTGAAGTTTGTAAGGAATACGGAACCGAGGATTACTTCATTGAGGTTACATCAACTTCCAAGGTAACCTTTCCCGGCGCAGGCATTTCCGTTCTTGCCGCTTCCGATGCTAACATCAAATCAATAAAAAGCCGCATGACGGTTCAAACCATCGGCTATGACAAAATAAATCAGCTTCGCCACGTTAACTATCTTAAGGATAAATCCGGCGTTGAGGCTCAGATGCTCAAACATGCTGAAATTTTGAAGCCTAAGTTTGATGCTGTTTTGACTGCTTTCGAAAAGAATCTTGCAGGCAAGGGCGTTGCTTCGTGGACCAGTCCCAACGGCGGCTACTTTATCAGTCTCGATGTTTTGGAGGGTTGTGCAAAAAGAATTGTTGCCCTTTGCAAAGAGGCGGGTGTTACTCTGACAGGTGCAGGTGCAACCTATCCCTACGGCAAAGACCCCGAGGATAAAAACATCCGCATTGCCCCCACCTTCCCGTCAAGGGACGAACTCTGCAAGGCGGTTGAAATTCTCTGCTTATGCGTTGAAATTTCCGCAATTGAGAAAATTCTCGGTTAAGGCAAACCTTAACTTATTCCCATTTTTTCAAAAAAGCTCTCGGAGCTTATACCGTTTGCTCTGTTATATCTGCCGAGTCCGAAAAGCCAGTCGGACTCGGATTTTTTTATTATATTTATCCGTTCTTCGCAGGTGAAAGCCATTTTGATTCCGTGCATTTTTAAAATGTCTTTGCTTTCGGTGCTGTAGCTGCCAAAAGGGTATGCAATCGCAATCGGAGCCTTGCCTGTGTGATTAATCATTTCTGTTTTCATTTTTTCCGCATCGGCACCCAAAAATTCACTGTATTCCTCAATTGTTTCACTTTTTTTCTTTTTTATTCCTGAACGGTTTTCCGTGTTTTTATGCAAATCGTAGGAATGGCTTTGGATATCAATTATGTTTCCGGCACTCAATTCTTTTATTTGTGCCCAATTCAGGTTAGAATAATTAAGGTTGTGGTCGTCAATTGCTGTATAATAATCGGCAAGTGAGCCTATAACAAAGCCTGTTGCGCAGAAACTGTATTTTTCAAGCAGCGGCAGAGCATATTCATAAAGTGTTTCGCAGCCGTCATCAAATGTCAGCATAATTGCTTTTTCGGGCAACTGGCCTTTCCCCTGAGAAAAGTCCAAAAGCTGTTGTGCGGAGACGGTTTGATACCCTTTGGACTTCAAAAACCTCAAATCTTTTTCAAATTGCTCAACCGTCAGCACATATTTTCCTGCTCTTGAATCGGATTTTGTCAGCTGATGATACATGACAACGGGCAATTGAAAAGAAGAGATACGCGCTGATACAGTTATTATGTTGAATGCCGAAAATGTGATTGCGGCGGTTGCAATTGCAAAAACTGCAGCAACAATATATGCCTTCTTCAGTTTGAATATCATAAATCACACACCCTTTAAACAAATATATTCTTTTCTGTGCAGTTGTAGAATAATTAACTGATGTTATTATTTTAATAGTGCTTAAAAAGTATTGATAATTGTCGGATTTTGTTTTATATTAAAAGAAAACGTTTATATTTTCTTAAGCAAAGGCTTGGAGGTATTCTATGACGGTTTTTAACTTTATTTCGCTTTTAGGCGGCCTTGCTCTCTTTCTTTTCGGAATGAACACAATGTCCGGAGGGCTTGAAAAGACTGCAGGCGGAAAGCTTGAAAAAATTTTGAAAAAGATGACGGACAGGCCGCTCAAAGCTCTTTTGCTCGGCGTTGCAATAACTGCAACCGTTCAGTCTTCTTCAGCTGTTACGGTTATGCTTGTGGGCTTGGTTAACTCGGGCATAATGCAGCTTGGTCAGTCGGTCGGCGTTATTATGGGTTCCAATATCGGAACAACCGTTACCGCATGGATACTCAGCCTTGCGGGTATAGAGAGTGACAATTTCTTTGTCAGCCTTCTTAAACCGTCATCGTTTTCGCCTATAGTTGCGTTTATAGGAATCCTTTTGGCTATGGTTTCAAAGAAAAGCCGTTCTAAGGATATCGGCAGCATTTGTCTTGGCTTTGCGATACTGATGTTTGGCATGGAAATGATGAGCGATGCCATGTCACCGCTTTCGGAGATGAACGGCTTCAAAGAAATGATGGTTATGTTTAACAATCCCGTTCTCGGTTTGCTTGTAGGTATGGTTTTAACTGCGGTTATTCAAAGCTCATCGGCAACGGTCGGTATTTTGCAGGCGCTCTCATTGACAGGTGTTCTTTCCTACAGCATGGCAATTCCGATTATTATGGGTCAGAATATCGGAACCTGCATTACTGCGCTCATTTCAAGCATCGGCGTCAGCAAAAATGCGAAGAGAGTAGCTGCGATTCATGTTTATTTTAATCTTATCGGAACTGCTGTTTTGCTCACCGTTTTCTACACAACAAACATGATTTTTGACTTTGCTTTTGCCGATTCGGCAATTGACCCTGCGGGAATAGCAATAGTCCACAGCATTTTTAATGTTGCAACAACAGTGCTTCTTTTCCCGTTCTCAAAGCAGCTTGAAAAGCTTGCGAGAAAGACGGTTAAAGATAAAAAGTCGATTGGCAAAAGCGCCTTTATTGATGACAGACTGCTCAACTCTCCGTCACTTGCCGTTGCGGAAAGCAGGAATTATACGGTTAAAATGGGCAGACTTGCGATTGATACTTTGCTGGATTCTATTTCTCTTGTTGAAAAGTTTGACTCCAAATCAGCTGAAAAAATTGTTGAGCAGGAACAGATTCTTGATGAATATGAGGATAAACTCGGAACATTCCTTGTTAAAATTTCAAGTCATGATTTGTCTGATGAGGACAGCAACACGGTAGCGACGCTGCTCCATGCAATAGGCGATTTCGAAAGAATCGGCGACCATGCGGTTAATATTATGAAAACGGCAAAGGAAATCAGCGAAAAACAGATTCATTTTTCTCAAAATGCCAACAGCGAATTAAAAGTGGCAACTGAGGCAATAAAGGAAATTCTTGAAATAACGGCAGATGCGTTCAGCGGCAACGATGCTCAGCTTGCATTAAGCGTTGAGCCGCTTGAACAGGTTATTGACGGAATACTTTCTGAAATAAAGAAAAGGCATGTTTCGCGCCTTACCGGCGGCAGCTGCACCATAGAGCTTGGCTTTGTCCTTTCCGATCTGCTGACCAACTACGAAAGAGTTTCTGACCATTGCTCTAACATTGCAGTTTGTCTTATTCAGATAAGTCGGTCTGTTTTTGATACTCATGAATATCTTAATAATTATAAAACCTCGGGCAGCGAAGAGTTTACAACTAAATTTATGAACTATAAAGAGAAATATATATTGCCATAAAAAAATCCTCCGAAGCTTAATGCTTCGGAGGATTTACTGTTTCAGTTATTCTGTTCAGATGAGTGAGTTATAAAGAGCGGTGATTTCTTCAACGCTTGTGTCTCTGGGGTTGCCGGGGCGGCAGGCGTCATCGAAAGCGGACTGTGCAAGGAAGGGGATATCCTCAGCCTTAACGATTTCTTTAAGGTCCGCAGGGATTCCGACATCAATTGAAAGCTGCTTAACAGCTTCGATAGCTGCTTTTCTTGCATCTTCAATGCTCATTGCCTCTGTGCCTTCAACACCCATTGCCTTTGCGATATCTCTGTATTTATCGCCTGTTGCGGGTGCATTATATTCCATAACGGTGGGAAGGATGATTGCGTTTGCAACGCCGTGAGGTGTGTCATAAAGTGCGCCGAGGGGGTGGGCCATTGAGTGAACAATTCCGAGGCCAACGTTTGAGAAGCCCATGCCTGCAACATACTGGCCGAGAGCCATGCCCTCTCTGCCTTCGTCTGTGTTTGCAACAGCGCCTCTGAGGCTCTTTGCAATAATTTCAATGGCCTTAATGTGGAACATATCGCTCATTTCCCATGCGCCCTTGGTGATGTAGCCTTCAATAGCGTGGGTAAGAGCGTCCATGCCTGTTGCGGCGGTAAGACCTGCGGGCATTGTGGACATCATATCAGGGTCAACAACAGCAACAACTGGGATGTCGTGAACGTCAACGCAAACCATCTTTCTGTTGTTCTGTGCGTCTGTGATAACATAGTTGATTGTAACTTCTGCAGCGGTGCCTGCTGTTGTGGGAACAGCAATGATGGGAACACACTTGTTCTTTGTGGGTGCAACGCCTTCAAGTGAACGGACATCGGCGAATTCGGGGTTTGCAATGATGATGCCTACTGCCTTTGCGGTATCCATTGATGAACCGCCGCCAACAGCGATGATGCAGTCAGCTCCGCTTGCTTTGAATGCTTCAACGCCTGCCTGAACGTTTTCAATTGTGGGGTTAGCCTGAATTGTGCTGAATACGTCATAAGCAATGTCAGCGCCCTTGAGAACGTTGAAAACCTTGTCTGCAACGCCGAATTTGATAAGGTCGGGGTCGCAGCAAACAAGAGCTTTTGCAAAGCTTCTTGCTTTGAATTCATCGGCAATTGCAGCTATAGCGCCTTTGCCGTGATATGATGTTTCATTAAGTACAAATCTGTTTGCCATTGTTAAATCCTCCTGTTATTTAGTTAAAAATCAAAGATTAAGGAAGTCGCGTCTGTATACATCTTCAAGCTTGAACGCTTTAACGATTTCAACAAGGTCGGGGTCTGTGATTGTGTTAACTCTGGGCAGGTGAGCGGTCATCATATAAAGCTGAGCAGCCTTTTCAACAGTTTCGATAAGGCCGAAGGCTTCGTCAAGGTCCTTGCCGCAGCCGTAGATGCCGTGCTGACCCCAAACAACAAGTCTGAACTCCTTCATCTTCTCTGCGGTTGCAATGCCGATTTCATTTGTGCCGCAAACCATCCAGGGGAGGATGCCGATGCCGTCGGGGAAAACAACCATGCACTCGGTGCACATTTCCCAAAGCGAATGAGTGAATTTCTTTTCATCAAGCTCATGAACATAAGTCATTGCAAGAGTGTTTGTGGGGTGGCTGTGCATAATAACTCTGTTTTCGGGATTCTTGCCGAGTCTTGAAATGTGGCTCATAAGGTGAGCGGGAAGCTCGGAAGTGGGTCTGCCGCCGTCGCTGTAGCCCCAAAGAAGCTCTGCAGTTGTGCCGTTTTCTGCGATTTTGATGATGCCGAGGTTGTTTTCGGGGTCATCTTCAATGTTTTTGAAATATTTGCCTGTGCCGGTAACAATGAAAATTTTGCCGACAAGAACGCTTGCATCAAAGCCCATTTCGATTGTTCTGATGGGAGCGTTGATATCAAGATATTCGGCAACTTCGTCATTCTCAAGCATCATGCTGATGTTGCCGCCGTTTCTTTCGTCCCAGCCCATGCGATACATATTTGCTGTTGTTTTCATCATGCCCTTTACAAAGGGTGCATCCATTATGTTTTTCATTTTCTGTTCACCAAAACCTTATCTTCATATTCTTTTATGCTGTTTAAATAGCAGCATTCTGTGCCTTGTCTGTTAAGGAATTCTGCCCAAACATCGCCCATGGGCATTGTCTTCATTTCTTCGCTGAGAATCATAAGCTCGGTAAAGTTTGCGCTGTCCTGAAGCTCCTGCATTTTCTTTGAAGGCTGAAGCAGAGCAAAGAGCAGAGCCTTCTGAACATTGCGAACGCCTGTTACCCATGCGCTGATGCGGTTGATTGAAGCGTCAAAATAGTCCGTTGCAATGAACACTCTGTCAAGTGCATCGTTTCTGACAATTTCCTTTGCGATTTCTTTTGTTTCGTCATCAAGGATAACAACATGGTCGCTGTCCCAACGAACACCTCTTGTTATATGCAGAGCGATTTTATCGCTGAATGCAAGCATTGAAGGAATTTTATCCGAAACAAGCTCCGTGGGGTGATAATGGCCGTTATCCATAAGGGGAACAATGCCTTTGCTGATTGAATAGCTCAGGCAGAATTCGGCCGAGCCGACTGTGTAGGATTCAAGACCTATGCCGAAAACCTTTGATTCAAGAGTGATGTAAACCATGCTCTTGTCATAGGGTGTTTCAAGGATTTCATCAAGCGATTTCTTGAAACGCAGGCGAGGGGAGAGACGGTCTGCGGGGATGTCCTTGTAGCCGTCGGGAATCCAAATGTTCATAACACAGGGATATCCTGTTTCTTTTGCAAAATAGTCAGAGAGTTCAACGCAGCGTTTGCCGTGTTCAACCCAGAATTTGCGAACTTCTTCATCAGGCGATGAAAGAGTCAGACCATCTTTAACCATCGGATGTGAGAAGAATGTGGGGTTAAAATCTATGCCGATGTTTCTTGCTTTTGCAAACTTAACCCACTTTGCGAAATGCTCGGGTTTAAGAGCATCTCTGTCTGATTTTTCTCCTTCAAAAATCGCATAGCTCGCATGAAGATTGAGCTTCTTTTTGCCGGGAATAAGGCTGAACGCCTTGTCAATGTCTGCCATAAGCTCTTCGGGATTTCTTGCTTTTCCGGGGTAGTTGCCGGTTGTTTGAATTCCGCCTGAAAGAGCATCGTCGCTGTCAAAGCCGCCAACGTCGTCGCCCTGCCAGCAATGAATTGAAACGGTTGTTTCGGCAAGCTTTTTGAGCGCTTCTTCGGTGTCGATTCCAAAGCCGGCATAAAGCTTTTTGGCACTTTCGTATCTATCCATTTTTTCCCTCCGTTCAGAGATGATTTCATAATCTATTAAATTATATCTTATAGTTTTTTGAATGTCAACAAGATAATTAAGTATTGATTTTTTTGCTTCTGTATTGTAAAATTAAATAAATATGTAAACTTTTTGTAAAGGATTTGCTTAAATGTCGGATTTTAAATATAAAATTTCAGTAATTATTCCTGTATATAACTGTGAAAAGTTCATTGTTTCCTGCGTTGAAAGCCTGAATGCCCAAACAATGAAGTCTGATGATTTCCAGATTGTTTTTGTTAATGACGGCTCAAGTGACGGCAGCGGAAAAATTTGCGAGGAATTTGCTGCCAAAAACAGTAATATCGCTTATTTCGAAAAAGAAAACGGCGGTGTTTCAAGTGCGCGCAACAAGGGATTTGAGCTTGCAGAGGGTAAGTATATAATGTTCCTTGATGCGGATGATGCGCTCGGTTCAAAAAGCCTTGAAGCAATCTATGATTTCTTTGAAAAGCATTATGAAGAAACTGACCTTGTAACATACTCAATAGATTATGTTAACGAGAAGGGTGCCGTTTCAACTCACAGACGTTTTGATGTTATGAGCCACAGCGGAATTTATGATATTAACTCTAATTATAATATTTTGCAGACAACCATGAACATCTGTGTTAAAAATGTTCCCGAAAGTGAAAGAATACTTTTTGATGAAAGCCTTTCACTCGGCGAGGATCAATGGTTTATTTTTTCATGGCTTCTCAAAAAACAGAAGCTTGGTTTTGTAAAGGAAGCGGTTTACAGATATTTCCGCCATTCCGGCTCGGCAAGTTCAATGTTTAACAATCCTTATTACTGTTTTGAACAGTATACAGGCTTCTTGAAAAAGCTTCTTGATGCCGCTCGTGACGAAAGCGGAAAGGCTCATCCGACTGCCCAAGCCTTGGCGGTTTATAACCTCGGCTGGCGTATAACTTCAGATTTGCTTGTCAGCCATGTTGATGAAGAAACAGAGAAGCATCAGCTCGAAATCCTTGGTGAAATTGTTAAAGAAATCGATAATTCAATAATATGCAACTCGATATATATTGACCCTTATCATGTTGAGTATTTCATGCGCCTGAAGAAAGAAAAGTTTGATGTTGCGGTTAATAATTCGGCAATCAGTGTTTCAAGCGATAATTGTCTCTGGTTTGCACAGCCGCACTCAATTGTATTTAATACTCTGCGTGTTCACAACGGCAAGCTTTACGTTTCCGGATATGTTAAAAACGGTGTTGTGGATTACAGAGAAATGTGTTTGTATTATTCCGATATTTCAAACGTTATGCACGAGGTGCCTATGCAGGACACCGCTTTCAGCTGCTATAAGAGCAAGGTTCCTACCAATCTTTTCGGCGGTTTTGATTTGGAAATTGATTTCAACAACGAAGAATGCATAACATTTTTTGTTGAAGTTGGCGGAGAAACTGTTTCTCCTGCGCCCTATTTCGGATTTAAATGCGCCGTTAACAGAGCAAAAAGCATAGCTGCCTGTGGCGAATACATTGTTGAGTTTGAAGCAAAATCAAAAAGTATTTTTGTGAAAAAGGCGAGTGCTGCCGAGCTTTTAAAGGCAAGAGCGGCCGCCGATAAAGCAGTCGGAGCGGAAAACAAAAGAGCCCTGCTTTACAGAAAGCTTTTTTCAAAATTAAAGTCAGCGGATGAAATTTGGCTTTATTGTGACAGAGAGAATATTTTTGACAATGCTTATTATCAGTTCCTTCATGATTTTGAAAAGAACGACGGCATAAAGCGCTATTATATTGTTGACAATCTGAAAAATAAAAATAAGTACTTTTCCGCAAAACATAAAAAGTATCTTGTTGATTTCAAAAGCTTTAAGCACAAAATGCTGTTCCTTAACTGTAAAAAGATTTTTACATCCTTTAATTCTCTTTCAATTTTCAGCCCGTTCGACGGACTGCCGCTCAAATGGTATTCCGATATAACCGATTATGAAATCATCTATTTGCAGCACGGAATCCTTCATGCTCGCTTGCCTTTGCTTTATAACAAAGAAAAAGCTAATGTCGATAAGGTTGTTGTTTCTTCGAAATTTGAACGTGAAAACTTCAAGAAAATATATAACTTTAAAGATTCTGATTTGATTCTGAGCGGCATGCCGAGATTTGATGCCATTGACACAGATAAAAAGGCACAGAGAAAAATCCTTTTCTCTCCTTCATGGCGCAAGAATCTTATCGGCGAATATGAAAACAACACAAGAGTTTTGTTTGAGGATAAATTCAAAGCATCTGTGTTTTATAATCAAATCAATGAATTTCTGAATTCAGCAAAGCTTGCCGAAATTCTTGAAAAATATGATTTAACTCTGGATTTTAAGAATCATCCGATTTTTGCGGACTATGACCGACTTTTCGATGTTAAAAATCCCAGGGTAAGAGTTACTCAGGACAAAAATGAAATGCAGGATTATCTCGCAATGATAACAGACTATTCTTCAATCGTTTTTGATTTTGTTTATCTTAACAGACCGATTCTGTATTTTGTTCCGGATTATGAGCAGTTCAGAGCCGGAATTACCCATGGCTATAATCAGCTTGATCTTCCGCTTGAGGAGGGCTTCGGAGATGTTACGGAAAACTGTGAGCAGCTTCTGACCTCTCTTGAATACCTTGCATCAAATAATTTTGAACCCAAGCCTGTTTACGGCGAACGCATGGAGAATTTCTTTGCTTCGAGGAAAAAAGACCATGCTGAGGCACTTTATAACGCAATGAAAGAAAAATAAAATCAAAAAGCGAACAGCTTCAAAAGGAGGCTGTTCGCTTTTTGCTATGCAATTAATAAACGCTGCGGATTTTTGTTCCGCAGCGTTTGACTCAGTCTTTATTCTTATGTCTGAGGATTTTGGATGTTGTGTTCTTAACGAATTCGGTGCGTCTGATTTTGAAATCAGTAATTTTTTTGTAAGACGGAAGCTTTTCGTTAACGGATTGAACAACCTCGTCCATGATATCGTGAAGCTCATCGTCGCTGAATTCGTTTTCATCCTTGCCGTATCTGTCCTTAAGTTCTTCAAAGTTGGGGAAAATTCTTGCGGCAACAATCGTTTCGCCTTTTTTGTTTTCGTCGCCGAGAACTATGCTTTCGCCAACGCGGATATCTGTGCTTAAGTGATATTCAAGTTCTTCGGGATAAATGTTTTTGCCGTTGCTTGTAACGATAACATTCTTGCTTCTGCCTGAGATGTAGTAATGACCCTTCTTGTCCACATAACCGAGGTCGCCTGTGTGGAACCAACCGTCCGAATCAATAACCTTTGCGGTTTCCTCGGGATTATTATAATAACCGAGCATAACCATGTCGCCCTTAACGCAGATTTCGCCAACACCGGTGTCGGGGTCTGAATTGATTATTTTTGCTTCGCTGCCGGGGATGGGTTCGCCGACAGATTCCGCTAAATGGAGCTTGTCATGGTTGATGATGGCGAGCGGGGCGCATTCTGTGAGACCGTAGCCGAAGATAATCTGAATTCCGAAAGCTTCAAAGTCCTTGAGAATCTGGGGATTAATGGGTGCTGCGCCACAGATGATAAGTCTCATATTGCCGCCGAAAGTGTCAATAATTTCTTTGAAGAACACTTTCTTGAGATCAATGCCAACCTTTGAAGCTGCTTTAATAAGAACTTTGCCAACTTTGAAAAGAGTTTCGCCGTGAGGCTTGGCTCTGACAGCCTTCATAAGACGTCTGTGAACGGTTTCAAGAAGCAGAGGAACGGCAACAAAAACAGAAGGATTGAATTCTTTCATGTTTTTGAGAACATATTTAAAGCCGTCGCAGAAAGTAACCTTTGCGCCGCAGTAGGGTGCAAAGAAAAGGATGATTGTGCTTTCATAAGTGTGATGAAGCGGAAGCATTGAAATTCCGCAGTCGTCGGGTGAGATTTTGATAACACCCATTGCGGACATAACTTCTGAACAGAAGTTTCTGTGACAAAGCATAACACCCTTTGAGGTTCCGGTTGTTCCAGAAGTGAAAAGGAGTGAGCAAAGAGCGTTCGGGTCAATTTCAGCATCAAGGAAGCGTGTGTCACCGTCGTCAAGAAGTTTCTGACCTTTTTCAATAAGGTCTGTAATGTTGAGAACACCTTCTTCATGCTCATGGATAAGAACGAGAGTTAAATCTTTTTTGAGCTCGTCCTTTCTTGCGGAAAGCTTTCTGTAGATCTTTCTGTCACAGAAAATGAGCTTAACATCGGCAACGTTAAGAATGTTGTTGATATCGTCAAAGAGAAGCTCCTTGTCGATGGGAACAATAACGCCAACACCTGTTACGGTTGACATGTATGACAGACACCATTCGTAGCTGTTGTCACCGCTGACTGCAATTTTTTCTCCCGAAAGACCCATGTCAACGAGTGCTGTGCCTACTGCCTTGATTTCTTTTTGATATCTATTATAAGTTATTTCATAGTGATCGCCTTTTTTGTTTTTAACTTCAAAAGCGGGTCTGTTACCATATAATTCAACGCTTTGTGCAAGCAAATCTCTTAAATCTTTTATTTCTCTGACATCATAAAAAGTTTTTGTCAAAGACTACACCCCCAGTCACAAAATCTCAATTATTGTAACATAGTTGTTTTTAAAAATCAATGCTTAAATCCTTAATATTTTATTAAGAGGAACAAGTTTAACAATTTTTTAATATTTTTCTAACAGTTTCCCAAATATTGTTGAGTGACCTGCAAAAATTCATATATATTGTGCAAATCTTCAAAGAAATGGACAATTTTGAACGCAAATGACTTGTTTTGTTCCCTGCAGAAAAAAACATATAATGTAATATTACATTAAAATTATCTAATCGCTATATTTATTGTGAGTTTGAAGTAATATGCACAAAATTTATTCAAAATCTTTGTTGCCTTTGTGCTGTTTGCATGATATAATTCAATTATACTGAAAATCGGAGGGATAGAATGAACCGAGAAAACAGTTCGGCGGATGAACTGCTTGCAGGCGGCAAAGTTCCAAATCGCAATCTGTTTGCCTATGCTGCGGGTATTGCAGGCCAAAACATGCACTACGGCTTTATCAACGGATGGCTTTTTTATTTTTGCAATAATGTTCTTAAAATCAGCGCAGATGCTGTTGGTTACATAACAAGCATCAGCCGATTGTGGGACTCTGTGAATGATCCTATTATCGGTGCGATGATTGATAAGCACAGATTTAAAAATGGCGAAAAGCTCAGACCTTTGTTAAGGTTTTTACCGCCGATTATCGGCATACTCAGCTTGTTGATGTTTACCGATTTTGGTTTTACGGGAAATTTATCTGTAATTTATATTTTGGCGTGTTACCTTATCTGGGATATTTTTTATTCCATGCAGGATGTTGCTCTTTGGGGTATGCTGGCGCTTAGTTCTCCTAATTCCGAGGAAAGAGCGCGCGTTGCTCAATGGACAGCCATTGGTGTTACTGCAGGCAGCACCGTTGCAGGTGCGTTCCCGATGATTAAAGATGTTGCCATCAACACTTTCGGCGCTTCAGATAAAACTGTTTTCTTTGTCGGTGCGTTGATTCTCAGCCTCGGCGGTCAGTTTATTACTTGGGCTGCCACAAAAATGGATGAATCCGTTAAGGACGAAGAAAAGAAAGATGAAAGCCTGCTTGAGGCAATTTTTGTTTTGCGTCACAACAAAACGCTTCTCTTTATTTCACTTGCAAGAATTCTTGAGTGCATTAAGCTTTCGGTTCCTTGGGCATATTTCTTTGAAAGCCAGGTATTTTATAAGGTTGGCGGTCTTGAAATCGGCGGCGGCACCGCTCAGGTTGTTTACGGTGCAGTTTCAGGCTTGCCCGGAACAGTTGCCATGCTTGCCGCAACTAAAATTGTTGATGCGATAGGCGGCATGAAAAAGGTGCTTCTTCTTGCCCAGATTTCATCAATCGTTCTCAGAATTGTGTCATATTTCATAGGATTCAAGAGCATCTGGAGAATTCTGATTGTGATGCTTATAATGGGACTTCAGAGCATTCCTTCCGCAATGGTCAACATTGCTCACCGTTCGCTTATGAGTGACTCTATTGACTATGTTGAGTATACAACAGGCAAGCGTACAGAGGGAATCACTTTCTCAATGCAGAATTTTGCCACAAAAATCGGTGAAGCGGTTTCGCTTTTTATAAACGGTAAACTTCTTACTCTTGTCGGATATAACCATAATATTGCGATGACGGCTCAAAATGCGGTGTTTATGAAGTGGCAATGGCCTATGTTTATTCTCGGACCCGCAGTTGGTGCAATTCTCTATCTGTGCGTAATTGTGTTTGTTAAAGACGATAAGGAGCAGAGAAAGCAAATTGAGCAGGAACTCAAGCTTCGCCGAGAAAAAATGACGGCGGAATCAGCGGCAGAGCTTGAAAGAATCAACAAGTAAGTTTAGTTCATATAAAAAATACGGCTTATGGGGAATGCTCCTCATAAGCCGTTTCTTTATAACATATTAATCATATTTTTAAGGTTCTCAAATCCGATTTCAATGCCGTCAATGCATTTTTCGAGTCCCTCAAATTCAACGCTGACATAACCGTCATAGCCTGAATCCTTTGCGATTTTAAGGCATTGGAAAACAGGGATATCTCCGTGGCCTATTATCGAGCCTCTGAGATAATTGCCTCCTCTTGACTTGAAGAAGCCTTTGCCGGGATTAAGGCCGTTGCCGTTCTTAATGTGAAAATCCTTGGCGTGAATATGTTTGATATACGGGGCAAGTCTGCCTGCGGCCTTTGTGCTGTCCTCATCTGCGCAGGCAAAGTTTCCAATGTCAAGAAGTACTCCGAAATTATCGCTGCCGACTCCTGTTATGATTTTTTCAACCCTTTCGCTGTCCTGGCAGAAAAGACCGTGATTTTCAATCATGGTAACAATGCCTTTGGATTTTGCATACTCAGTAACTCTTTTGCAGCCATCAACAAGAATGGGAAGAATTTGGTCAAAACCTGCATGCGATTTGATGCTTTCGGGCATTCCCCATGCGGCATCATGGCGCAGGCATTTGACTCCGAGTATTTCTGCAACATCAATCTTGCGGCAGATTCTTTCAACCTCTGCATCAACACCGGTATCCTTGAGAAGATTTGCCGAGATTGTGTAAGCGGTAACGGGAAGAGAAAGCTTTTCGCTTTCTTCTCTTATCATTTCGGCATATTCTTTTTCGCTGATACCTTCAGGTGGGTCAAGGTCGATGAACTCAATTCCGTCAAAGCCAATGTCTTTTGCTTTTTTTATTATGCTCAGCTGTGATTCTTCGCCTGAAGAAATGAGCTGCTGAAAGCTGTAGCTGCTGACTCCGATTTTCATTTCAATTCACCTCAGCAGCCGTGACCTTTAAGAAATTCAACGGCTTTTCTGATATCCTTTTCAGGATCGTCGCCGACTTCTCTTTCGATTGTGAGGAAGCCTTTGTATCCGATATCTTCAAGAGCTGCAAGATATTTCTCCCAAGGCACCTGACCTTCGCCAAGCGGCACTTCAAGGAAGGAATCCTCTGTGATAATAACATCTTTTTTAAGGCCGTAAACGATTTCGGGATCCTTGAAGAAAATCTGTTTTCCGTCCTTGGCATGAGTATGAACAATATATTTCTGGAGATTATAAACCGCACCCTCAGGGTCATCGCCCGTAACCATAACAAGGTTTGCGGGGTCAAGGTTAACGCCAACGCCTGTTGAACCGAGTGAATCAAGGAAATCCTTAAGCACTGCAGAGGTTTCGGGGCCTGTTTCAATTGCGAAATGAGCGCCGATGCTGTCGGCATAGCGTGAAAGCTCAAAGCAGGCCTCCTGCATAACCTTATATCTGTCGTGATTTTTATCTTCGGGAACAACGCCGATGTGAGTTGTAACAACGTTTGTGTCAAGCTCTTTGGCAAGATCGATTATTCTCTTGGATTTTTCGATTTTTTCGGGGTTTCTGTCCGCAAAGCAGAATCCGCCGCCGCCAAGGTCGCCGCAAAGTGCTGAGATAACAAGACCGTTGTCAGCAACAAGCTTTTTGAATTCGCTGATTTTTTCTGCGTTCATGTTTTCTGGTGACATTTCGCCGCGTGTGGCATAAACCTGAATGCCCTGTGCGCCGACTGCTGCCGCTTTTTTAACTGCTGTGGGGATGTCTGTTCTGAAACTGTCGATGATAACACCGATAGGAAATCTACCCATAATATGATTCTCCTTTGCATATTTGCAAGTATTTGTTTTTATGATAACAAACATTGTTTGGTTTATCAAGTTTTTTTTATATTTAACTTTACATTTTTTTGATTTGTGGTATATTATTAGATAGGTTTGTATAAATAATAATATTACCGGAGGCTGACTATGAATAAAATAAAGGTTGCAGTTATCGGCTGCGGAAACATTGCAAACGCATCCCATATCCCCGCATACATGGAAAATGAGGAAGTTGAAATCAAGTATTTCTGCGATATCATTCCCGAAAGAGCTGAAAAGGCTGTTGAAAAATACGGCTGCGGCACAGCGGTGGTTGATTATCACGATTTTCTTAATGACCCCGAGCTTGATGCTGTTTCGGTATGCACCCATAACGATTTTCACTCAATTATTTCAATTGATTTTCTCAGAGCCGGCAAGCATGTTATGTGTGAAAAGCCTGCGGCAAGAATTCTTTCAGAGGCTCTTGAAATGCAGAAGGTTGCTCATGAAACAGGCAAGGTTCTCAATATCGGTGTATGCAACCGTTTCAACACTTATGTTATGAAAGTAAAGGAACTTATTGACCAGGGCGAGCTTGGCGAAGTTCATCATGTTTATGCTTCATTCAGAAAGCACCGTTCAATTCCCGGCATCGGCGGCGATTTCACAACAAAATCAAAGTCCGGCGGCGGCGTGCTTATCGACTGGGGTGTTCATTTCCTTGACCTTGTTATGTATTGCTGCGGCGATCCCAAGCCTCTGACCGCTTCGGGTGAAGCTTTTTGCAAACTTGGCAGAGATATAAAGAACTATACATATACAGGTATGTGGGCTTCCGAAACAAAGGATGAAAACGGCATATACGATGTTGATGATTCCGTAACCGGTATTATCCGCACATCGGGCCCCGTTATTACTTTCAACGGCGCATGGGCTCAGAATGTTGGCGTTGATGAAATGTATATCGATTTTATGGGCGATAAGGCTGGCATAAGACTTCAGTATTGCTCTGACTTCAAAATTTGGTCGGTTAAAAACGGTATGCTCACAGAAACACAGGTTTCTGCGAGAGAAACACCGATGTACAGAAGTGAAATCGACGATTTTATCAGATGCATAAAGACCGGTGATAAGAATCAGCAGAATATTGACTATGCTGTTGAAACCTCAAAAATTATGCAGGCAATTTACGATTCTTCAGAGAATCATTGTGAAATTAAAATCTCATAAGAAAGAGTGGTTATAAATATGGATATCAGAATTTTTAAGAACGAAGCGGAAATCGGCGAAGCTGCAGGTCAGCTTTTCTGTGATATTGTTAAGGAAAAACCCGACTGTGTTCTCGGTCTTGCAACAGGTGCAACTCCAATTCCCACCTATAATTATATGGTTAAGGAATATGAGGCAGGCAATGTTTCTTTCAAGGATGTAAGCACTTTCAATCTTGATGAATACTGCGACCTTCCCAAGGAACACAAAAACAGCTATTATTCATTTATGTTTGAGAATCTTTTCTCAAAGATTGATGTTAATGCGGATAATGTCGGCTTCCTTGACGGCAACACTCCCGACCCCGAGGCGGAGAGTGCAAGATATGCTGCGGCAATCGCTGCAAAGGGCGGCATTGACGTTCAGCTTCTCGGTATCGGCAGAAACGGCCACATTGCATTTAACGAACCTGCCGATGCATTCACGGGCGAAAGCTTTAAAATTGCTCTTACACAGAGCACAATTGACGCAAACTCAATCTATTTTGACGATATTCCTATGCCTCGTTATGCAATGACAATGGGTATCGGTTCAATTATGAAAGCCAAGAAAATTGTTCTTATTGCAACAGGAGCTTCAAAGGCAGAGGCTGTTAAAGGCATGATTAAGGGCGAGGTTACTCCTCAGCTGCCTGCATCAATTCTTCAGCAGCATCAGGATGCGGTTATCTTCCTTGATGAGGCTGCCGCAGCTCTTCTTTAATCAAATCCTCATAACTCAGGAGGTTTAAACCAATGGATAAAAAAACTTTTTATATAACAACGCCTATTTATTATCCTTCCGATAAGCTTCATATCGGCCACACTTATTCAACCGTAGCTGCCGATACAATGGCGCGTTACAAGCGTTTTCAGGGCTATGACACATTCTTCCTGACCGGCACGGACGAACACGGTCAGAAGATTGAGGATAAAGCCAAGGAAGCAGGCGTTACTCCCAAGGAATATGTTGACAAAATTGTTGCCGGCATTAAAGACCTTTGGAAGCTGATGAATATTTCAAATGATAAGTTCATCAGAACAACAGATGATTATCACGAAAAAGCTGTTCAGAAGATATTCCAAAAGATGTATGACAAGGGCGATATATATAAGGGTCACTATGAAGGCCTTTACTGCAAGCCCTGCGAATCCTTCTGGACCGAAACACAGGCTGTTGACGGCAAATGCCCCGACTGCGGCAGACCCGTTCAAAAGGCACGCGAGGAAGCATATTTCTTTAAGCTTTCCGCTTATGCCGATAAGCTTGTTAAATATTATGAAGAGCATCCCGGTTTTATTGAGCCTCAGAGCAGGCAGAATGAAATGGTTAATAATTTTATTAAGCCCGGTCTTCAGGATTTGTGCGTTTCCCGCTCTTCGTTCAAGTGGGGAATTCCCGTTCCTGTTAATGAGGAGCATGTTATCTATGTTTGGCTTGATGCTTTGACAAACTATGTCACCGCTCTCGGCTTTGCCTCAGAGGATGACACAATGTATAAGAAATATTGGCCGGCCGATGTTCATCTTATCGGTAAGGACATTATCAGATTCCACACTATTTATTGGCCTGCATTTCTTATGTCGCTTGACGAGCCTTTGCCCGAAAAGGTTTACGGCCACGGTTGGGTGCTTCTTGAGGGCGGAAAGATGAGCAAATCCAAGGGCAATGTTGTTGACCCTGTTATTCTTGCGGAAAGATACGGCGTTGATGCGCTGCGTTATTATCTTCTTCGCGAAATTGCTTTTGGTTCAGACGGTATTTTCTCCAACGAGAACCTTATTAACCGCATTAATTCGGATCTTGCGAACGATTTAGGCAACCTTGTTTCAAGAACCGTTGCAATGGTTGAAAAATATTTCGGAGGTACTGTTCCTGCCGAAAGAGAAGCAGGAGAGTTTGATGATGACCTCAAAGCTCTTGCCGCTCAAACAAAAATTGATGCGGAAAAAGAACTTGATAAGCTCAATTTCTCCGTTGCACTCACAAATATTTGGAAATTTGTTTCCAGAACCAATAAATACATTGATGAAACCGCTCCGTGGACTCTTGCCAAGGACGAAGCTCAAAAAGCAAGGCTTGCTGAGGTTATGTATAACCTTTGCGAGAGCATAAGAATCATTTCTGTTCTTATTGCACCCTTTATGCCCGAAACTTCCGTAAAAATCAGAGAGCAGCTTGGTGTTGCAGCTGATTTTGAATGGGCAGAATGTGGCAATTTCGGCAAGGAATCAACCTATACGGTTGTTAAAGGCGAAATCATATTCCCCAGAATCGACCTTGAAAAGGAGCTTGCAGAGCTTGAAGCGGCTCAGGCTGCTGCAAATCCCGTTAATCCTCTTAAAGAGGAGATACAGGGTGTTGCAAAAATCGGTATTGATGATTTTGCCAAGGTTGATCTCCGAGTTGCAAAAATTACCGACTGTGAGCCTGTCAAGAAGGCAAAGAAGCTTTTGAAGCTAACTCTTGATGACGGCACCGGCGACCCGAGAACCGTTGCCTCCGGCATCGCAAAATGGTATAAGCCTGAGGAGCTTGTCGGTAAGAGCGTTATTCTTGTTTCCAACCTCAAGCCTGCTGTTCTCTGCGGTGTTGAAAGTCAGGGAATGATACTTGCGGCCGACGTTGGAGAGGATGACGTTAAGGTAATCTTTGTTGACGGTGTTCCCGCCGGAAGTAAGGTAAGATAAATTATGAATAATATCTTTGACAGTCACGCTCACTATGACAGTGAGGCATTTAATGATGACCGCAAAGAACTTGTAAGCGCCCTGCCTGAGCGGGGCGTTTGCGGTATTATTAATTGCGCAAGCGACATGGCTTCGAGTCTGACAAGCCTTGAATTGGCAGATGAGTTTTCTTTTATATATGCTGCATGCGGTGTTCACCCCCATGAAGCCGAGAGCTGCAAGCAAGGTTATCTTTCGGTGCTTGAAAAGCTCTGCAAGGAGGATAAGTGCGTTGCCGTCGGTGAAATCGGTCTTGATTATCACTATGATTTTTCACCTCGCGATATTCAGCAAAAGGTGTTTGAACAGCAGATAGTTCTTGCAAAAGAGCTTGATTTGCCTGTTATTGTGCATGACAGGGAAGCTCATGAGGACACAATGACACTTCTCAAAAGGTACAAGCCCAAAGGCGTTGTGCATTGCTTTTCCGGCTCAGCTGAAATGGCAAAAGAGATTGTGAAGCTTGGCATGTATATCGGCCTTGGCGGTGCGGTAACATTCAAGAACGCTCGCAAGCCCCGTGAGGTTGCGGCTGTTGTGCCTGAGGACAGGCTGCTTATCGAAACAGACTGCCCCTATATGACTCCCGTGCCTTTCAGAGGACAGAGGTGTGATTCATCGTTTATTCCTTACACTGCCGAGGTGCTTGCCGAGGTGAGGGGGGCAACCGCTCAGGAGATTCTCGACTTAACCCGAAAAAATGCCAATACTCTGTTTGGATTGGAGCTGTAAATAATGTTTTTTCATGATAAAACCTATGATATAGATGAGCTTGCAAAATATAATCTGCATCTGCACACCCGTTTTTCAGGTTGCGCAAAGCCCGAAATGGTTGCGGCAGATATCGTTAAAGCGGCAGAGGCGGCAGGCCTTGAAATGATTGCTCTGACTGACCATAACTATATTCAAAAAAGAAATGCGGTTGCTCAGCAGCGATATGATATCCTCAGAGAGCTTGCACAGACAGAAACAAATGTAAAGGTGCTTGTCGGTGCAGAGCTTTCCTCTTACGGTGTCGGCAAGTTTGCCGACGATATTGCTTGCGACAATTCGCTTGATTACAGGCTTTATACAACAAACCATTATCATCAGGGCTATTGGGAGCATCCGGAGGTTAAAACACCGAGAGCCTATGCCGAACACATGCTTGCAATAATGGATTGTGTTATCGAAAGCGGCAGGGCGGATTGCTTTGCGCATCCGTTTATGGCGGGTTACATACATGCTTTTGATGACCCCCATGATGTTACGAGGGCGTTCACCGATAACGAAATCGGTGACATCATGGAAAAGGCTCATAAAAAAGAAATTGCATGGGAGCTGAATGTTCCCGCAGTTTTAGGTGACCCTGAGTTCTATCACCGTTATTTCCAAATCGGCAAGGAAATCGGTGTTGTATTTAATATGGGTACAGACGGCCATAAGCTTTGCAATGTTGATACAAAGCAGTTCACCGAAAAATTCAAAGAAATATTATATTGATTTTCCGGATTGCTTAAATACCGTTGGCTTAATGAAAAATTCACCGCAGATTTTGTTTGCGGTGAATTTTTCTTATGTATAGAATTGGTTTGTCTTAAGATTATATTAATTTTTTCTTATTGCGGTTGAAAAAAATGAATAGTTGTCTTATAATTACTCATCATTTCCCAAAGGAGAAAATAAAATGGTTGGTTTTTTTATTGCAGTAAAAAACATTGTTTATGCACTTTTGTCTGTTGTGGTTGCGCTTCCGATTGCGGCAACCATGTGCCTGCCGGGTGATCCTGACACACCGGTTATGGTTAATGCAGAAGCGGAAAATGTGTATATAAATGAATATCTTGACCCGGATATTTCGGCTCACCGCTCAGGTGCAGGAGTGGTTCCTCAAAACACTCTTATGGCATTTCAAAAGGTTCTGGAAGAGGATGAAGAGTTCGGAGTTGACACTTTTGAGTTTGATGTGCAGCTTACAAAAGACGGCGAACTTATAATCCTTCATAATCTTACTTATGACGAAACCTCAAACGCTGTTGAACAGTTTGGCCATAGTTTTGTTTACGCATCGTCATTAACATTTGAAGAGGCTTATAATTCTCTCAACCTCGGTGAAAATTTCACCGCAGACGGTGAAACCTATCCGTATCGCGGACTGCGCGGTGAGGATATTCCCGATAATCTCCGTGTTGCCAAGTGTGAGGATGTAATCGACTATATAGAAAAGAATTCCGACGGCAAAGAATACAGATATATAATCGAGATTAAAAGCAAGAGTGTTAACGGAATGAAAGCTGCCGACAAGTTATATAAAATTATCAAAGAGAGAGATTTGTCTGACAGAGTAATTTGGGCATCATCCGAAGAAGATGTTTCAATTTATATGGAGCATAAATATCCGGATATGCCACGCTCCGCAAGAACAACCGAGGCACTTCAGTTTTATATTTATGCACGAATGAACTGGGATTTGGATGATCTTGGTGTTTCTTATGTTGCACTCCAGATTCCTTACGGCAGGAGCGCAGCAGGCGGATTGTTAAATTCAGGCACAAGAGAGCTCATTAATTATGCACACAAATATGATATTGCCGTTCAGTATTGGACGATAAACGATGCCGAGGATGTTAAAGAACTGATTCTCAACGGTGCAGATTGCATTATGACAGATTATCCTCAGATGGCCTATGAAATTTTAAAAGAATGTCAATAAAAGAAAACACGCATTGCCCATAACGGACAATGCGTGAATGTTTGGTGCCTTCAGGTGTGGAAATAAACCCCTGGTTCTACCAGGGGTTAAAGACGGCTTCAGCAAAGCCAAAACGGGCGAGCTCAAAGCAAGCCCGAAAGGTTGAAAGATAATCAAACCTCCAAGTATAATAGTAATGGTT
>JAZNPT010000025.1:0-105252 GCA_045589815.1 Acutalibacteraceae bacterium | reverse complement strand
AAAATAAACAGCCGCTCGTGAGCGGCTGCCAGTGATTGTAATGCGCTGCTAAACCTTCAACGCCCCTTTCAGGGGCTAAGCCTGTATCAACCCCTTTTAGGGGTTAGTCAAACCACCGGTTCAACCGGTGGTTTGTGATTTTGTTTTATGCCACTTTCTTTTTCTTAATGAATCCCAAACCGATAAGCATAATTACCGCAAATATGATGAGATATCCGGGGATTTCTGCTTTGTGTGCGACGAATGCGGCAACAACCATAAACAGGCTGCCTGCAATTGCAAGAGCGGGAACAACAAAACGCTTGAAAGCGGGCAGACTCTTGTCTAAAAACATTTTGAAGAAAATGGGGATATAGAAGGGATAAATTGTTACGATTGGAAGCTCTGTGGGGTCAAACGCAAACATCTTGAGAGATGCTGCGGTTTCGCTGTTGAGGTTTGCAAAGTAGAAATATACAAGCCATGCAGCGCAGAGAAGAAGAGCAAGGATTGATGAATTGCCGGGCATGTTGGTATGTTTGTCAAGATATCCAAAAACGTGGGGCGCAGGGCCTCTGCCTCTGCTTGCTATTGAATAAATACCTCTTGTGCAGCCAAGCATAAGACCGTTGAGAGTTCCGAGACAAGAAATGATAACGAAAACAAAAATTCCGGTACCCATTGCTTTGCCGAATACGGCGCCGAATGCGTTCCTTGCTGCTGCCTGACCGCTTGCCATCATGTCAGCATTTGGAATGCTGCCTGCAAGACCGACATAATAAAGAACATAGATAGCAACAATTATAAGCGAACCGATAACAAGAGCTTTGGGAAGATTCTTTTTGCCGTCTTTGAGTTCTGCATTGATTGAGGTTGCAATAATCCAGCCTTCATAAGCAAAAACGGTTGCGCAGACAGCTGCGAAAATAGCTTCACCTGCAGGAACATCATTAACAACGGTTGTGAAGTTTTCAACAAGAACACCGTTTTCGTTTGAAATACCGTAGATTGTTCCCACAACGCCCATGAGAAGCAGGGGAACGAGCTTGATGAAAGTTGTTGAAACCTGAAATTTACCTGAAATAATGGGGGAGAGTGTGTTAAGTGCGTAGCTTCCTACAAGATAGAAAGCTGTAAGAACGAAGCACATGCCGCTTGTCGGGTCTGCGCTGTCACCCTGGAACACAACCAATGTGTATCTTGCCGAAAGCCAGGCAAGAGCCATTGTGAGGGTGGGGTAATAAATTGTGCTTAAGAACCAACCGATAATATAGCCGTATTTTTCGCCGATGGTTGCCTCTGCATAGTCAACAACACCGTTGACCTTCTCATATTTAGTTGCGAGTATTGAGAAGGTGTATGCGGAGATAACCATGATAACGCCGCCGATTATCCATGCGAGAATACCGATTTTAAGATTGCCGCCGGTTTTGTTGAGAATTGCTTCTGCTTTGAAGAATACGCCGCTGCCTACAACTATACCGACAACCATGCATATCGCAGTCAACAAGCCGTATTTCTTTTTGAGTTCGTTTGCCATTCAATCAACCCTTTCAAATATGATATAAAATTCTACAATAAAAAATAATAAATGTCAATAATTTTAAAAGCTTGCGGTGAAATAAAAAATATGATATAATAATAGCAAATTTTACGGAGGTTTATTCTTATGATAAAACGGGTTGCAGCATCGTTGCTGGTTTTGATGCTTTTGTTTGGTGTTTCTGCGTGTAAGGATAACGAAAACAGCTTAAGTTCAGAAAAAACAACAGTTAAGGAAACAAGGCTGCATAATTATTTTTCGGAGCAGCTGCCTGAATTCAGTTTTGATAATGAAGTTACCGAAGAATATAATGAGGGATTCAGTTATATTCTCAGAGTCAATGCTTCCGAAAAGGAATGTCTGAAATATATAGAAAAGCTGAAAAAAGCGGATTTTGTTAATGACCCCATTGAAGCTGATGCTTATTATGCCGCCAAAAACGGCAAAGGTTATTTTGTTGAAGTGACCTATATCGAAGGCATGCTTACCGTATTTGTTAAAAAAGTCTGATTTGAATAACACGCTAAAAGGCACCTGCTCGAACAGGTGCCTTTTATATATGTATATTATTTTAATTTTCTTGCAAGATCATTGAGGAAAAGCTCGTTTTCGAGCGAATCGGGGGTTGTGTTTTTGTTGATGTGAACAAATTCAATGTCCATGATTCTTGCAAAGTCACGGAGCATTTCCGCATCTGCATCATAAGAAAGAACCGTGTGGTGTGCGCCGCCTGCTATAATCCAGCATTTTGCGCCGGTGCAAAGGTCGGGCATGGCTCTCCACATAACTCTTGCAACGGGAAGATTGGGCATGGGAAGAATGGGTTTAACGCATTCTATATCCTGGCAAATCATTCTCAGCCTGCCACCCATGTCAACAAGGCTCACAACAACTGCGGAGCCTGCTTTGCCTTCAAAAACAAGCCTTGCGGGGTCGCCCTTTCCGCCGATTCCGAGGGGATGAACTTCAATTCTTGGTTTATCTGCGGCAAGTGTGGGGCAAACCTCAAGCATGTGTGCGCCGAGAGAGTATTCAGCGCCGGGGGCAAGGTTATATGTATAGTCCTCCATGAAAGCGGTGCCGCCGGTCATTCCTTCGGTCATTGCTTTCATAACAGCTGTCATTGCGGAAACCTTCCAGTCGCCCTCACCGCCGTAGCCGTAGCCCTGCTCCATGAGCCTCTGACTTGCAAGGCCGGGAAGCTGCTCCATACCGTGAAGATCTTCAAATGTGTTGGTGAATGCCAGACAGCCTTGCTCATCAAGCATTTTCTTCATGGCAATTTCTTCTTTTGCTTGATAACGTATTGCCTGGATGTTGTCTGTTGCAATCTCGTATTTTTCGCTGTATTCGGCCATAAGCGCATCAACTTCGGCTTCGGTGACAGAGTTGATATATTCAACAAGCGTGCCTACCGGCCAGGTGTTAACCTGCCATCCGAGAGTTTCCTGAACTCCGACTTTGTCGCCTTCGGTAACGGCAACATTTCTCATGTTGTCGCCAAAACGCATTACTTTGAGATTCTTTGAAAAAGCTGCACCGACTGCAGAACGCATCCATTTGCCGAGTTCATTAAGAACTTTTTCGTCCTGCCAGTAGCCCATGATAACCTTTCTGGGCATGCGAAGTCTTGCGGCGATGAAGCCATGCTCTCTGTCACCGTGAGCAGCCTGATTAAGGTTCATGAAATCCATATCGATTTCTTCGTTGGGAATATCTCTGTTATACTGTGTTGCAAAGTGACAATAAGGCTTTTGAAGCTCTTTGAGACCGTTGAGCCACATTTTTGAGGGTGAGAAGGTGTGCATCCAGGTGATGATGCCTGCACATTTGTCCTCATAGTTTGCTTCTTTGACAACCTGCGAGATTTCTTCGGGAGTTTTGGCTGTTACCTTATAAACAACCTTGCAGGGGAGCAGACCGCTTGCGTTCATTTTATCTGCCATTTCTGCGGCTCTTTCGGCAACGATATCCAAAACTTCGGGGCCATAGAGGAATTGGCTGCCGACCACAAACCAGAATTCATATTTTTCCAAATACATGATAAATCACCCTTTGATTTGTTTTTTCTTTATCTTAACATTTATCATTATTGATGTCAAATAAAAAGATAATATCACTTGAACTGAAACCGAGTATCTGCTATAATATCAATATATTTTGCGATTTTACGGATTGGAGAGGTGTGCTATGAACAGAAATTATGTTATCAAATACAAATCCGCAGGGGCAATAATAACCTCAAATGAAACAGAAACTGAGGTTTATTCTCTTGAAATAACCGATACGGCAGAAAGATATTCGGTAGTTCTTAACCCCAAATGTGATTTTGAACTTGTTGATTTTTATGTTGAAAACGAATATGAATTCCAAAATAATGATTGGTTTTTTGCGGGCGGATATCAGTCTTGGACCAAGAGCAGGGAATTCAAAAACCACCACATTCAGAGAGGCGTAATCAAGCTTTCTAATATCCATCCTCTTGCAAGCCACGCCGCAAAACTTTTCGGCGATCAGTATATTGTTGATTATTCTGAGAAACCCGGCGAATTCCACAGCCACGGTTATACTTATATCAGAAACGGTGAAAATGTTAAGCTCTGGGGTTCACTCAGCGAAAAAACAGGTTTTACATATTTTAAAGTAAAAATGAATGAGAATTATTTCTCGATTCACAAGGATGTTCTCGGCAAGGTTGTTACAGAGCCTTATCAGGTACTTGATATTGTTTATTTTGAGGGCACATACGATGAGGTGTTTGACAGTTACTTTGGCATGTTTGATATGCCCGAAACAAGAAACGGCTCAATGAGCGGCTACACTTCATGGTATAATTATTTCCAGAAGATTGACGAAAAAATTATTCTTCGTGACCTCAACGGACTTGACTGCGCAAAGCAGGAGGTTTCTATTTTCCAGATTGATGACGGCTACGAAACTTTTGTCGGTGACTGGCTTGATCCTTGTGAGAAGTTCCCTAACGGTATGAAATATATTGCCGAAAAAGTTCACGCAAAGGGTTATAAGGCCGGTATCTGGATTGCTCCTTTCAGCTGCCAAAGAGTTTCAAGAACTGCCAATGAGCATCCTGACTGGCTCATTAAGGATGAAAACGGAAAGCCTCAGATTGGATGCATCGGCTGGGGCGGCGCATATACTCTTGATATTTATAATGACGAGGCAAGAGAATATATCAAGCATTTCTTCGATGTTATCCTCAACGATTGGGGTTACGATATGGTTAAGCTTGATTTCTTATACAGCGAGTGCATCAGCCCGAGAAACGGCAAGTGCCGCGGCGAAATTATGTATGAGGCAATGCAGCTTCTGCGTGAGTGCGTAGGTGATAAACTTCTTCTCGGCTGCGGTATTCCCATGAGTGCGGCAATCGGCGTTTGCGATGCGTGCCGCATCAGCTGCGATGTTGACCTTACTTATAAAGGCAAAATTTATAACCATATCCATGTTAACAATGAAATGCTCAGCGCACAGAGCGCAATCAACAACTCGATTTTCCGCCGCCATCTTAACGGCAGAGTGTTTATGAATGATCCCGATGTATTCTTCCTTAGAAACGATAATCTTAAGTTCACATGGGAACAGAAGCACCTTCTTGCGAGAGTAAATAATCTTTGCGGCAATGTTCTTTTTGTTTCTGACAATGCAGGTGTATTCAACAAGAAGCAAGTTGAATATCTCAAGAAGTATTTCAAGAAAACCAACGAAAAGATTATTGCAGCCGAATATCTTGACGAAGAAGTTATCAGAGTTGATATTGATGATAACGGCGAAAGCAAGGTTCTTGAGTTTAACCTTAAAACAGGCAATGTTATCAGAGATAACTGAGTTTAACGTAATCAGGCGGACGGTTTTAACCGTCCGCTTTTTCTGCACAAAATACGGTTGTAAAAATTGTGGCGATAAGATATAATATTATTGTATATTTTAAAGAAAAGGAGCGCCGATATGGATATTGAAAAAATACTTTCTCATTGCGACCACACTTTGCTTGCTGTTGATGCCAAGTGGGAGGATATAAAGCAAATCTGCGATGACGGAATGAAATATAAAACTGCGAGTGTGTGCATTCCTGCGTCTTATGTTAAGCAGGCGTCTGAATATGTTGGCGGCAGGCTTGCAATTTGTACGGTAATAGGTTTCCCGAACGGTTATTCAACAACCGAGGTGAAAGCCTTTGAGGCGGCAAATGCCGTTAAAAACGGTGCTGGTGAAATTGACATGGTAATTAATGTCGGTTGGGCCAAGGGCGGAAAATTCGATGAGATTTTAAATGAAATCAAAGAAGTAAAATCTGCCTGCGGTGACAAAATATTAAAGGTTATAATTGAAACCTGCCTTTTAAATGAAGAAGAAAAAATCGAAATGTGCCGTGTTGTTACGCAGTCAGGCGCAGACTTCATTAAAACATCAACGGGTTTTTCAAAAGGCGGTGCAACAAGAGAGGATATTTCTCTTTTTGCAAAGCATATCGGCTCCAATGTTAAAATGAAGGCTGCCGGCGGCATTCGTTCGTTTGAGGATGCTATGGATTATCTTGAGCTCGGCTGCGAGCGTCTCGGAACAAGCGCAATCGTTAAATTGGTTAAGAATCAAGAGGTTATCGGATATTAAGGAGGAATCATAATGAGTTTACCGACTCCGCATATTGCGGCAACCGAAAAAGATGCATTTGCAAAAACCGTGCTTATGCCGGGTGACCCGTTAAGGGCAAAGTATATTGCCGAAAATTTCCTTGAAAATCCCGTGCTTGTCAATAACACAAGAGGTGCGCAGGGATATACGGGGTATTATAAAGGCAAAAGAGTTTCTGTTATGGCTTCGGGAATGGGAATGCCGTCAATCGGAATCTACTCTTATGAGCTTTATAATTTTTATGATGTTGAAACAATAATACGAGTCGGCTCTGCAGGCGCAATCAGCTCTGAACTTCATTTGAGGGATATTGTGTTCGGTATGGGCGCATGCACAAATTCCGCTTATGCCGAGCAATACCGTTTGCCGGGAACATTTGCACCTGTTGCGGATTATGAAACTCTTCAGAATGCCGTCAAAGCGGCCGAAAAGCTCGGGGTGAAGCCGTTTATCGGTAATTTGCTTTCGTCAGACACCTTTTACGATGATGCAAGCAGCCTTGCCGATTGGCAGAAAATGGGTGTTCTTGCAATAGAAATGGAGTGCGCCGCGCTTTATATGAACGCGGCAAGAGCCGGCAAAAAAGCACTCGCAATCTGCACAATTTCGGACTGCCCGCTTGCAGGCGGTGAGGAGTGCACGGCGCTTGAGAGAGAGCAAACATTTAATAAAATGATTGAAATTGCTTTGGAGGCTGCCGAATGAATAGTTCCGAGCTTATAAAATCAGCGCTCGAAGCCCGAAAAAAGGCATATTCACCGTATTCGGGTTTTGCGGTTGGTGCCGCCTTGCTTTGTGCCGACGGCACGGTTTACACAGGCTGTAATATTGAAAATTCAGCTTTTACTCCAACCAATTGTGCGGAAAGAACCGCTTTTTTTAAAGCTGTTTCCGAGGGAAAAAGAGATTTTGTCAGGATAGCGGTTGTCGGCGGAAACTCAGATGATGAAACACCGGCGCATTATTGCCCGCCGTGCGGTGTTTGCCGCCAGGTTATGAAAGAATTTTGTTCTTCCGATTTTGAGATAATTATGGCTAAAAGTGCAGATAATTATAAAGTAATGAAACTTAGCGAACTGCTTCCCGAATCATTTGACAAACGTGAGGTTTGATATGAATTTTATTGATATAATCCGAAAAAAGCGTGACGGAAAAGTTCTTTCAAAGGAAGAAATTGAGTTTTTTGCTTTTTCGGCGGCAAATGAAACGGTTCCGGATTATCAGCTTTCCGCGCTGCTTATGGCAATGTATCTTAACGGACTCAACGAACGCGAAACTCTTGATTTGACAGATGCTATGGCGCGTTCGGGTGATATGGCGGATCTTTCCGGCGTTGAAGGCGTAACGGGTGACAAGCATTCCACAGGGGGCGTGGGCGATAAAACAACTCTTGTTGTTGCGCCTATTGTTGCCGAGTGCGGAATTAAGGTTGCCAAAATGAGCGGCAGGGGTCTTGGCCATACAGGCGGAACGGTTGACAAGCTTGAGTCAATTCCGGGTTTCAGAACCACACTTGAAACGGATGAATTCATAAACACCGTGAATGAATGCGGCTTATGCGTTGCGGGGCAGTCAGGCAAGCTGTGCCCTGCCGATAAAAAGCTTTACGGCCTGCGTGACGTTACGGCAACCGTTGATAACATGCCTCTCATTGCGTCAAGCATAATGAGCAAGAAGCTTGCTGGCGGTGCGGATTGCATAGTTTTGGATGTTAAGTGCGGCAGCGGTGCGTTTATGAAAGATATGGAATCGGCCAAAGCGCTTGCCGAAAAAATGGTTGAAATCGGCAGGGGAGCAGGTAAAAAAATCGCTGCTCTTATAACAAATATGGATGTTCCGCTCGGATACAGTATCGGAAACTCTCTTGAAGTGCTTGAAGCTGTTGAAACACTTAAAGGCAACGGCCCCGAAGATTTAACGGAGCTTTGTATTCTCCTTGCTGCCAAGCTGCTTGAGCTTGCAGGC
Source organism: Acutalibacteraceae bacterium (assembly GCA_045589815.1). Classification (GTDB taxonomy): domain Bacteria; phylum Bacillota; class Clostridia; order Oscillospirales; family Acutalibacteraceae; genus CAG-177. The sequence continues at coordinate 97,112 of JAZNPT010000025.1, read as the reverse complement.
AAAGGCAGCTTTGACGAATGCAAAAACCTTGCCCGTTCAAAAATCAACAACGGCTCTGCGCTCAAAAGGTTGGCTCGTATGGTGGCTTTGCAGGGCGGAGATGCGGAATATATCCTCAATCCTTCCGCCTTTAAGCTTTCTCCTTATAAATATGAAATCAAGGCTCCCGAAAACGGCTATATTGTTTCGATGGATGCCGAAGGTATCGGCTCCGTGTGCGTTGCGCTTGGAGCGGGCAGGCAGAGAAAAGAGGATTCCATTGACCCCGGAGCAGGCATAATTCTTCATAAAAAGACCGGAGACAGAGTTGAAAAAGGCGAAAAAACAGCAACGCTTTATTGCTCTGCACAGGAGCTTTTTGATGAAGCTGTGCCTATGTTTATAAAATATATTTCAATCGGCAAAGAGAAGCCGGAGAATAATCCCGTTCTTTTGGAAATTGTTGAGTAATGTTGCACAAAAATAACGCTTATTTTTTGGCTTGCCAATCGCATGAAATATATGCTATAATGCATTGAATATATAATGATAGGAGATATTATTATGGGAAAATTAAATCAAATCGATAAAGCGGCCGAAAGCAAGGGCTCGCTCCTTGTTACAATCTGGCAGTTTGTTAAGTTCATCGTTGTAAGCCTTCTTGCAATGATTGTTCAGTTTGTTCTTCTCAACACACTCAACCTTATTCCTCCCGTTGCAGAGCTTTATAATCAGGATTTCAGCTGGTGGGTATTTGTTTATCCCGTTGCAGTCGGCGGTCTCGGTTATTTCATCGTAAGCAACGTTGCAAACATCATTGCTCAGATCGTTGCTTTCTTTGTTAACAAAGAAAAAACCTTCAATTCGGGCGCAAATGTAGCGGTTGCACTTCCCATCTACATAATTTTCACAATCGCTCTGATTTTCTTCTCTGCATGGCTTAATCCCACTCTCAAAGAAGTATTCATCGGTTGGGGTCTTGAAGAAACCGCAGCAAAGAACATTGCAACAATGATTTGCTCTGCAGTTCAGTTCTTCCTGTATTTCCCCGTTGATAAGATTCTTTTCCATAAGAAAAAGGAAGAAAAGGCTGAATAATTCTATAATTGATTTTGACGGTGCGTTCGTCAACGCACCGTCTTTTTTTGCGCTTTGCAGCCGAAATATAAAAAAATTTTTAAAAAATATCAAAATTTTGTGGCTTTACCTATTGCAAAACACAATATCTTGTGTTATTATAGGCCTACACCGCAATTAAACGCAACTAACCGAGGGGTGATTGACATGAACATTCAAGGCTTTCAAAAATTAACGCTGCTTGATTATCCGGGAAAAATGGCTTGCACGGTGTTTACCGCAGGATGCAATCTCCGCTGTCCATTCTGTCATAATTCAAGGCTTGTTATCAATCCGATAAAAGAAAGTGAGTTCAGCGTTGATGAGATACTTGCTTTTTTGAAGAAAAGAGTGGGGATTCTTGACGGCGTTGCTATCACGGGCGGAGAACCGCTTATGCAGAAGGATATTGCCGATTTTATAAAAAGGGTACGGGAACTCGGCTATTGCGTGAAGCTTGACACTAACGGAACTTATCCTGAAAAGCTTCGAGAGCTTGTTGAGCAAGGGCTTGTTGATTATGTAGCGATGGATGTCAAAAACTCTCCCGAACTTTATGCGGAAACTGTTGGAATAAGCGGATATGATATTTCCAAAATAAAAGAGAGCATTTCGTTTTTGCTGGAGGGCAAGGTTGATTATGAATTCAGAACAACGGTTGTCCGTGAGTTTCACAGCGTTTTCGGCATGAACAGCCTGGGCGAACTGATAAAAGGCGCCAAAAGACATTTTCTTCAGGGTTTCATTGACTCGGGTGAGGTGATAGGTTTCGGCCTTTCTGCAGTTCCGAAATCGGAGATGGAGTCCATGCGCGAAATCATGCTCAAATATGTTGACTCCTGCGAAATAAGAGGAGTTTGAAAAAATAACCAAATTTAGTTGCATATATAGTGCATTTTTCACAAACTTGAAATATTCGGCACAATATCTTGTAAAATCCATTGACAGAACCGCAATTATTTGTTAATATCTTAATCGCCGCCGTTTGATTAGCGGCAAAAAACACAATATATTGGGTATAATTTAAATTCAACATACAACATTATTGAAAGGAAAGAACGGTATGTATCAGGTAATTAAAAGAGACGGAAAAACTGCAGAATTCAACATTTCCAAAATCGCCGAAGCCATCAAAAAAGCGTTCGAATCCCAGGAAAAGCAGTATCATCCCTCAACAATTGATTTTCTTGCCCTCAAAGTAACCGCAGATTTCGAATCCAAAATCACCAACGGAGCAATTGCTGTTGAGGATATTCAGGACAGCGTTGAATCTGTGCTTATTCAGGCAGGTTATGCAGATATTGCCAAGGCATATATCCTTTATCGCCGCCAGCGCGAAAAGCTCCGCAATCTTAAGTCAACAATCCTTGACTATAAAGAGCTTGTTAACAGCTATGTTAATGTTACCGACTGGAGAGTTAAGGAGAACTCAACAGTTACTTATTCGGTAGGCGGCCTTATTCTCAGCAACTCCGGTGCAATTACCGCTAACTATTGGCTTTCCGAAATCTATGACGATGAAATCGCCAATGCTCACAGAAACGCTGATATTCATCTTCATGACCTTTCAATGCTTACCGGTTATTGTGCAGGCTGGTCACTCAAGCAGCTTATTCAGGAAGGCCTCGGCGGCGTAACCGGCAAAATCACTTCCGCCCCCGCAAGCCACCTTGCAACCCTCTGCAACCAGATGGTTAACTTCCTCGGAATCATGCAGAATGAATGGGCAGGCGCTCAGGCTTTCTCTTCATTTGACACATATCTTGCACCTTTTGTTAAGGTTGATAACCTCACTTATGACCAGGTTAAGAAGTGCATAGAGTCCTTTGTTTTCGGTGTCAACACTCCCAGCCGTTGGGGCACTCAGGCTCCCTTCTCAAACATCACCCTTGACTGGACTGTTCCCGCTGACCTTGCAGAGCAGAATGCTATTGTAGGCGGCAAGGAAATGGATTTCAAATATAAAGACTGCAAAGCCGAAATGGATATGATTAATAAAGCTTTCATCGAAATCATGATTGAAGGCGATGCCAACGGCCGCGGATTCCAGTATCCCATTCCCACATATTCAATCACAGCTGATTTTGACTGGTCAGAAACAGAGAATAACAAGCTTCTCTTTGAAATGACCTCAAAATACGGTACTCCCTATTTCTCAAACTATGTTAACAGCGATATGGAGCCCAGCGACGTTCGCTCCATGTGCTGCCGCCTTCGCCTTGACCTTCGCGAGCTTCGCAAAAAGAGCGGCGGTTTCTTCGGCAGCGGCGAAAGCACAGGCTCTGTCGGCGTTGTAACAATCAACCTGCCCAGAATCGCATATCTTGCTGAAAACGAGGCAGACTTCTACAGAAGACTTGACAAGATGATGGATATTGCAGCACGTTCGCTCAAGATTAAGAGAACCATCATCACAAAGCTTCTTGACGAAGGTCTCTATCCTTACACAAAGAGATATCTCGGCACTTTCAATAACCACTTCTCAACCATCGGCCTTGTAGGCATGAACGAAGTTGGCCTTAATGCAAACTGGCTTCGCGCTGATATGACTAACGAAAAGACTCAGAAGTTTGCACAGGATGTTCTTAACCACATGAGAGAGCGTCTTTCTGACTATCAGGAAGAATACGGCGATCTCTATAACCTTGAGGCAACTCCCGCAGAGTCAACCTCATACCGCCTTGCAAAGCATGATGTTAAGCGTTATCCCGGTATCATCACCGCTTCTGAGGAAACTCCTTACTACACCAACAGCTCTCATCTTCCTGTTGGTTATACAGAGGATATATTCGAGGCTCTTGATATTCAGGATGAACTCCAGACTCTCTACACTTCCGGCACTGTTTTCCATGCATTCCTCGGCGAAAAGCTTCCCGATTGGAAAGCAGCGGCAGACCTTGTCAGAAAGATTGCCAACAACTACAAACTTCCTTACTATACTCTTTCTCCCACATATTCCGTATGTAAGAATCACGGTTATATTGCAGGCGAAGTTTATACCTGCCCCGACTGTGGCGAAACAACCGAGGTTTACAGCCGTATTACAGGTTATTACAGACCCGTTCAGAACTGGAATGACGGCAAGTCACAGGAATATAAGGAGCGCAAGGTTTATAACATTGCAAATTCCGATATCACCAAGCATCAGAAAAAGGCAGATGCTCCCAAAGCCAACATTGACGATATCGATGAGGGCTGCGGACTTGCTGACGGCCTTTATCTCTTCAAAACAGCAACATGCCCCAACTGCAAGGTAGCTCTTTCGCTTCTTGCAAAAGCAGGTATTTCCGTTAACGAGCTTATGGCTTATGAGAACGAAGCTCTTGCAATGCAGCTTGGCGTAAGACAGGCTCCCACTCTCGTTGTTGTTTCCGGAGGCGAAGCAGATAAGTATGCAGGCGTTGCGGAAATCAAGAAATTTATTGATGCTGCAAAGGGTGCGGCAATCTAAGGAATGAAGCGTTATGCATGATATTATAGTAATCGGTGCAGGGCCTGCGGGATTAACCGCAGCGCTCTATGCACTGCGAGCAGATAAATCCGTTCTTGTGCTTGAAAAAGGCACTTTCGGCGGTCAGATTACCTATTCTCCGCAGATTGAAAATTATCCCGGTTTCGCAAAGATGAGCGGTAATGAGTTTGCCGAAAAGCTTGTTGATCAGGTTATTTCTCAGGGCGCGGAAATAGAAATGGAAACCGTTACCGCAATCCGTGACAACGGTGCAACCAAAACCGTTGTTACAGAGGATGGCGAGCACGAAGCAAAAGCAGTTATAATTGCAACCGGTGTTAAACACAGGCAGATTGGCTTACCTAATGAAAACGAGCTTGTCGGTGCGGGTGTTTCATACTGTGCTGTTTGTGACGGAGCGTTTTTTAAAGGACAGACGGTTGCCGTTCTCGGCGGAGGAAACTCTGCTCTGCAAGAGGCCGTTCTTCTTTCCGAAGGCTGCAAAAAGGTTTATGTTGTTCAGAATCTTGATTATTTCACGGGCGAAGCACGCCTTGTAGAAAAGCTTAAGGGCAAGGACAATGTTGAGTTCATTATGGGCACGGTTATTTCAGCGCTTAACGGGGATGATTCCCTTAAAAGTCTGACTCTTAGAAAGGAGGCAGACGGCTCAGAAAGCGAACTTGAGGTTAACGGTTTGTTTGTTGCTATCGGTCTTGTTCCCGAAAATGATGCTTTTGCAGATATTGCAGGGCTTAACGAATGGGGATATATAAATTCCGATGAAAGCTGTCTGACCAAAACTGCAGGAGTTTTTGTCGCCGGTGACTGCCGCCAAAAGCAGATAAGGCAGATTACCACCGCAACTGCAGACGGCTCTGTTGCTGCTCTTGCTGCTTGCAGATATATTGATTCAATGTAATTTTGCGGGGCTGATTTCAGCCCCGTTTTAATTTTTTTGCAACAATTCCGATATTTATTTTTAATTTTAATGATATAATGTATTGGCGGAGGTGGAGAAATGAAAAAGAAAATGATAACTGCGTTGGTGTGCTTTGCTGTTATTGTGGCTTCAATTCTGATAGCAGCATCTGTTCTTTATTCGCCGGTTCAGGTTGTTATCGACCCCGGCCACGGTGGCAGCGATGTCGGTGCGGAATATGATGGCAGATACGAAAAAGACGATAATCTTGCAATTGCACTTTTGGTTAATGAAAAGCTGAAAGACATGGGAATTAATTCCTGTTTAACAAGAAATTCGGATAAGTTCGTTGAACTTAAAGACAGGTGTAATATTGCTAACCGCAGAAAGGCACAGATTTTTGTTTCACTCCACCGCAACAGCGCCGATGGGGCAAAAGGTGTTGAAATCTGGATAAGCAGCGAGGCTTCCGAAGCCGATACAACACTCGCCGAAAATATATTAAAATCTCTTGATAATGCAGGAATTTCGGAAAACAGGGGAGTGAAATCCGGTTATGCAAGGGGCGACGGCGATTATTATGTCAACAGCCACACCGATATGCCGTCCTGCCTTGTTGAGCTTGGATTTATAAACAGCAAAACCGACAATGAACTTCTTGATGAAAAAATTGAAATTTATGCAAAGGCAATTGCCGATGCGATAGTGAAATCACTTTTATAAAAACAAGAAGGGAGGATTACACCTCCCTTTTGATTTTTTCTATTATTCTTTTTTCAAGACGTGAAATGTAGCTTTGAGAAATACCCAATGAATCCGCAACCTCTTTTTGCGTGTATTCTCTTCCGCCGCCTATGCCAAACCGCATTGTCATTATCATGCGCTCTCGCTTGCCGAGGGAATTTATGGCTTGGTAAAGTCTGCTTCGTTCGTCATCGGCTTCAATGTCGCGGTAAATTTCATCAGGCTCGCTTCCCAAAACATCGGATAGCAAAAGCTCGTTGCCGTCCCAGTCAACGTTCAACGGCTCATAATACGAAACCTCAGTCTTCATTGAATTTGTTTTTCGCAGATACATTAATATCTCGTTTTCTATGCATCGTGATGCATAAGTGGCAAGCTTTATGTTTTTTGAAACTCGGAATGTGTTAACCGATTTTATGAGGCCGAGAGTGCCGATTGATATCAAATCTTCAATCGGGATTCCGGTGTTTTCAAATTTTTTGGCAATGTAAACAACAAGCCTCAGATTATGCACGATAAGCTCTTCGCGCGCATCTTTGTCGCCAAGTTCAAGCATGATGAGGCATTCCTGTTCTCTGTCAGCAGACAGGGGAGGCGGAAGCGTTTCCGGGCCGTTTATGTAATCAACTTCAATCTCAAATACTTTTGATTTTATTCTATTGATTAAAAGCTTTAGTTTCGGTATAAATTTGCCTTTCATTAAGAGATTCTTCCCCTTTCGTTTGCGTGTTTGCTGTTTATGCGGTTGTTTATGAAATCAAAAAACGGGGGCCCGAGTAATGCGGAATACCCACCCGAAACGATTTTTTTCTCCGTTATGCCGATGTAAACACCGTCGGTCTCAATCCATTTTTTGCCTATGAAGATTTCTGCTTTGTCTGCCAAAAAAGCAGGCATTGCGCCGCCGTTTTTAATTGTTGAAAACGGAATGAGACGAAATTTTCTTGTTTCTGTAAGTTCTTTTTCAAATATAAGCGGCTTAATAAAATCTTTTTCCGTGATTATAACCGGGTTGCCTGAAAAACAGTCGCAAAGGCTGTTGCCTGAGTCAAAAAGCGCCTTGCCTTCAACGGTTTTGCCTTCATAGGTTATTCGGATGCTGTAAATGCTTTTAGGCGGTGCTTTGCTTTTGGAAAAACGTGAAAGCAGGCTTAATATGCAGTAGCACAAGATTGTCGCTACGGTCAATGTTAAAATGTCAATGTCAAAATAAACGACTCCGTTTTGATAAATTGCCGCATTCGGTAAAACGGCCGTGCAAATTGCCATCATTATCCCTGCAAAAACAAAATTTGCAATAAAAAATGCTGAACAGCATTTTATGAATGACTTTAGAGATTTGCTGTTGAACGCAATCAAAACCATAATTACCAAGCATGCAATTTTCAGAATTATGTTTGCCCAAAAAGGAATGTTTTCAACAAAAATTATCAGCGAAAAAAGGCCGCCTGCTGCAGAGGATAAAAGAAAGCGAAGGGCTTTAAAATTGCATCCGGTTATTGCCGCACTTGCCCGCAAAAGCAGATAGTTGACAATTATGTTTATAACAACCAGTATATCGGCATAAATAACCGTGTTCAAAAGCATCACCTCACTCCTGTTTGATTATAACTCTTGCAGGCGGATGTTTTTTGTCGCTTAGGGGAAGATTTTTTAAACTTTTCTATTGAATATCGCAAATTGCGGGTATATAATAACCAGCAGGAGGATGATTGAATGAAAGGCTACCTTTTTGATACTCATATTCACACAAAAGAAGCGAGCAGCTGCAGCCGAGTTTGGGCGGCTGATATTGTTAAACGCTATAAGGAGCTTGGCTACAAAGGTTTGGTTATTACCGACCATTTCAGCGCTTCGCAGTTCAAAAGGCATGGCTCAACTTATGATGAGCAGGTGCAGAAATACCTTTCAGGCTACAGAGCGGCCAAGGAATTTGAAGATGAAGATTTCCATATTATTCTCGGCATGGAACTTCGTTTTCTTGAAAACGAAAATGACTATCTTGTTTACGGATTTGACGAGGAGTTTGTTTTAAAGAATGATTTAACACAATACGAGAATCCTGAAGAATTCAGACCTTTTGCCGATGAAAACGGTTTGATAATGTTTCAGGCTCATCCTTTCAGAATCGGCATGACTGTTGTTGACCCTGAGCTGCTTGACGGGGTTGAGGTTTATAACGGCCACGGTGACCACAACTCAAGCAATGATATTGCCTATAAGTGGGCAGAAAAATATTCTCTCAGAAAGCTTTCCGGCTCTGATTTTCACGGCAACACATCAATGGAACCCGGCGGAGTTTATTTTGAAGAATATTTAACCGATTCCAAACAGGTTGCCGAGGCTCTGCGTGAAGGAAAATATACTCTCAAAATTTACAGTAAATAAAGATTCAGAATAAAAGCTATATGTTGCCGACGGTTCGGATTTCAGAGAAATAAACCTTATAGGGCAATAACAAAGCGGCCTGCACAAATAACGTGCAGGCCGCTTTGTTGTGTATATCACGAAGGTATTAAAAGAAGCTGTCTCTGCCTTTTTCAAGCTTTTCCACGATTCTGTTCATTTCTCCTTTGGAGCGAACAGAGCGGGAAAGGTCGATAATGCGCTTTTTCTCGGTTTCGTTAAGATGAGAAAAATTTTCCATTGCTTTGGCATTTCGAGTCAGCGCCATGCCAAAGCCCTGTGGAATTCCGTTCATATCAAACATAATTAACACCTCAAAAGTATTTTTGACGATGCTGTTAAGAATATTCGGTTGAATTTTGTTCTTACTTAACTTTTCTTTAGTCTTGTATTTATTATAAATATGTGTTATAATATTCCAAGTTTTATTGAGAGGAGATATACAATGCGTTACAGGGTTTTGGGGAAAACCGGCGTAGAGGTTTCTGTTCTCGGCTTCGGATGCATGAGACTGCCCGTTATCGACGGTGACGGTGACCGAATTGACGAGGAAAAAGCAATTGAGCTTGTCCGCCACGGCATTGACAGCGGCATAAATTATCTTGACACCGCTTTCGGTTATCACGGCGGCAACAGCGAAAGGCTTGTAGGAAAAGTTCTTAAAGACGGTTACAGAGAAAAAGCTTATCTTGCAACAAAGCTCCCTCTCTGGAGTGTTAACTGCGAAGAGGATGTTGAAAAAATTTTTAACGAGCAGCTTGAAAAGCTTGATACCGATTATTTCGATTTTTACCTTCTTCATGCGGTCAATAACGAATCATGGGAAACAAAGGTTTTGAAGTTTGATATTCTTTCGAAACTTGAAAAGCTCAAGGAGCAGGGCAAAATAAAGCACCTCGGTTTTTCTTTCCATGATGATTTGGATGTGTTTAAAAAGATAATTGATTCTTACGAAGGATTTGAATTTTGCCAAATCCAGTTTAACTATATTGATGTTGACTATCAAGCGGGCGTAGAGGGGCTTGAGTATGCAGCTTCAAAGGGCCTCGGCGTAATTGTTATGGAGCCGCTTCTGGGCGGCAAGCTTGCTTCTCCGCACGAAAAGATTGCCGAGATATTGGGCAGCAGCAAAACACCTGTTGAGCATGCGCTTGACTTTGTGTGGAACATACCCGATGTTTCAATGCTTTTGAGCGGCATGGGCAGCATGCAGATGTTAAACGACAATCTCGGATATGCCGACAAGGCTGAGCCGGGCATGCTTTCAGAAGAAGATTTGAATAAGCTTGCCGAAGCCAAGCTTGTTTTTGACGAAATGAATCTTGTACCCTGCACCGGCTGCGAATATTGCATGCCATGCCCGGCAGGGGTGCAAATACCCAAAGTGTTCTCTGCGTTTAACAAAATCACCGAAGGCGGAAGAAGGCTTGTAAAAGAGATCTTTCCCGACATTGAGTCCAACGCTTCGCTTTGTCAAAAATGCGGTAAGTGCGAGAATGCTTGTCCTCAGCATATCAAAATAATAGACACCTTGCATAAGGTTAAGAATCAGTTTTGAGGTGGTCAAAATGAAAATTTTATTTCAAGGCGATTCGATAACCGATGCCGGCAGAGACCGCTCGGATTATCATGAATTAGGCAAGGGATATCCATTCTATGCAGCTCAATATATTACGGAGGATAACCCTGATATCGGGTTTGAGTTTATCAATCTCGGCATAAGCGGCAACCAGACTGTTGACTTGGTTAACAGGCTGCAAAGCGATTTTATCGATATTCAGCCAGATATTGTTTCAATTCTCATTGGTGTTAATGACACATGGCACAGGGCGCATAACCGTAAGTGGCTCGGCAATGATGTTTTTGAGGCGAATTACCGCAAGGTGCTCACCGAAATAAAAGAAAAGACAAACGCAAAAATTCTTATGCTGGAGCCGTTCCTTCTCTATGCACCCGATAAGGAATATTTCAGAGCAGATTTAAACTCTAAAATTGATATTGTCAGAAAGCTTGCAAAGGAATTTGCAGATTTCTATATTCCGCTTGACGGCTTTTTTGCTTCGGCAAGTATCGGCAAGGATAATCTGCATTGGTCGGAGGACGGTGTTCATCCTAATGACAACGGAGCTGAATTTATTGGCGATGTTTATGCAAACGCAATCAATATCATAATTGACGAGATGAATAAGGAATGAAGACATTAAAAAATATATTGAATTATATTTTTGTTGACGGGCTTTCCGGAATGGCTTTGGGTTTGTTTGCAACTTTGATTATAGGCACCATTCTTGAACAAATCGGCGGTTTTTTGGACAGCAGCATCGGAACTTATTTTATTGCCGTTGCCGCAGTTGCAAAATCGCTTACAGGCGCAGGAATCGGCGTCGGAATGGCTTTTAAATACAAAGTTACACCCTTGACGGGCGTTTCTGCAGCGGTTGCCGGTATGGTAGGTGCTTTCGCATCAAAGCTGCTTGCAGGTTCGGTTATAACCGAAACCGGCATGCTCTATTCTGGCCCGGGAGACCCGCTTTCAGCCTTCATTGCTGCTTTTTTTGCAATTCAGGTCGGCAAGCTTGTAGGCGGCAAAACAAAGCTTGACATTATTGTTACTCCTGCAGCCTCAATTGTTGCGGGCTGTGCGGCGGGATTCTTTATCGGCCCGCCTGTTTCCAATGTAACAACATATATAGGTCAGATAATCAGCTGGGGAATGGAACGTCAGCCTGTTCTTATGGGCATTGTCGTTTCGGTTGTAATGGGTATTTGCCTTACTCTTCCCATCAGCTCGGCTGCTCTCGGGATTATCCTCGGTCTTTCGGGAATTGCCGGCGGAGCAGCGGTTGTTGGTTGCAGCGCTCAGATGGTTGGATTTGCCGTTGCAAGCTATCGTGAAAACAAGTTTGGCGGCTTGCTTGCGCAGGGCGTTGGAACTTCAATGCTCCAGATGCCGAATATTGTTAAGCATCCCCAGATCTGGATCCCGCCTATTGTTGCCAGTGCAATACTCGGCCCCATTTCATCGGCGGTTCTCAAGATGACATGCTATGCATCAGGTTCCGGTATGGGAACCTCCGGCTTGGTTGGTCAGTTTATGACCTACGCATCAATGGTTGAATCGGGTGTTGATTCAAAGATTGTTATTATTGAAATGATTATTATGCATTTTGTTGCACCTGCGCTTATTTCGCTTGCAGTTTCGGAATTTATGCGCAAAAAGAAAATTATAAGCTTCGGCGACATGGAGCTTAAAAATATGGATTAATAACAGGAGGTTTAATCATGGCAAAAAAAATAACAGCAATTCTTCTTACCCTTGCCGTTTTGATGACGGCATTCGCAATTCCCGCATCTGCGGCAACAGAAGTAACATCAGATGTTGAACGCGGTTTCTACCGTTTTGTTGACAAGGCACTTGATGCTATTGTTGGCGGCATTACCGCTCTTATCGCTGAACCACGCGGCTGGGAATCCAAGGATGAATATAAGTCCGAGAATTTCTATGAAGGCCTTGCGGCAGATGAGTTTATCAGCGAGCCTGCTGAAGGCGCCGCATGGAGCCTCGGCTATTCAAGCGCATCAATTCTTACCGGTAAAGAGCTTGAAGAAGAACACTATGTAGGCGGCAGCCTTTCTGTCACCAAAAAGCTTGCAACCGAGCAGTATGACGACCAGAGAGTCAGAACAATTGCAATTTCTGACGGCAGAGGCATCAGCATTTTCGCTGTTATTGATGCTTTTGGCCTTGCAAATAACGAAGTTAAGGTTATCAGAGAAAAGTTCCAGGCTTATGCTGACGAAAACAATCTTGATATCACCTCAGTTAACGTTTCCGTTCTTCATCAGCACAGCTGTGTTGATACCTTCGGTATGAACGGTGATATCATCAGCGCACTTTTCACATCCTCTTTCAGAAACATTCTCGGCCTTGAACTTCCCAGCGGCAAGAACAAGAATTATATGGAAAACCTTTATAAAGTTACCGTTGATTCAATGATTAATGCTGTTAAGGATATGAAGGAAGGCAATCTTTATTTCGGCACTATTGATGCTTCCGAATATATCAGAGATAAGCGTGACCCTCAGGTTATTGACGGCAACATCAACAGACTCCGTTTCGTTCCTTCAAACGGTGCGGCTGAAACATGGATTGTTAATATTCCCATTCACTGCGTTGGTAACGGCGCTGCAGGAACAGAGCTCACAGGCGACTATCCCCTTTATATGGAAAGATATATAAAGGAAAAAGCAGGCGCAAACTTTATCCAGATTCTCGGTGCGGAACTTGCAATCAGTTCTGATTATCCCGATGATTTGGTCAGAGACGAAGCTGATATAGCTAAATTCGGCGAAGGATATGCAGGCATTGTTGCTTACGGCGAGCTTCTCGGCGAACTCACCTGCTCAATTAAGGATTCAGAGATGGTTGCTCCCATTCTCAACATCAGATTCACCGAAACTCTCATTCCCATTGATAACTCCATTTTCAAGCTTGCTGCAAGAGGTGGCTTGCTCACAAATACCGTTGTTAAGGACGGATTGGCTTATAATACTCCCACAGAAATCGGCTATGCAGAATTCGGCACAACAATTGCGGTTGCAATTGTTCCCGGTGAGCTTGCCCCCGAAATTGCTTACGGCGGTGCTGTAACAGCAGAGGATTCTTGGGACGGAAAAGAATGGAATTACTCTTCCTTTGCTGAAATCACAGACAGAAAGCTTCTTGTTTTCGGCCTTACCAATGACCAGATCGGCTATATGATGACCGATAACGACTGGCGTTCATATCTCACAGAAAACGAAGAAATCGTTTCTACAGGCCCCAAGGCAGGCGCTTATATCGCTGATGCTTATCTCGGCCTTTACAGTAACATAAAATAAAATCATTCCCATATAGCCCCGTATTCTTGCGGGGCTAAGGTTTATTATATGAGTATTAGAAATAATTTTAAGCACACAATAGTGGCAAGCTATTTCGGCTATATTACGCAGGCAATAATCAACAATTTTGCGCCGCTTTTGTTTGTAACATTTCAAAATGAGTTTAATATTTCTCTTGAAAAAATAAGTTATCTTGTAACGATTAATTTTTGTTTGCAGCTTTTTGTGGATTTTGTTGCAGCAAAGTTTGTTGACAAAATCGGCTACAGAATCTGCATTGTTGCGGCCCATGCTTTTTCGGCGGCAGGTTTGATTTTGATGGGAATACTGCCTTTTGTATTGCCCGATCCCTATTTTGGATTGATTGTTTCAATCATGTTTTATGCTGTCGGCGGCGGACTTATTGAGGTTTTGATAAGCCCTATTGTTGAGGCATGCCCGACGGATAAAAAATCCGCAGCAATGAGTCTTTTGCATTCATTCTACTGTTGGGGACATGTTGCGGTTATTATTCTTACCACGTTTTTCTTTGTGTTTGCAGGTATTGAGAATTGGAGGGTGCTTGCCGTTCTTTGGGCGATAATTCCGTTTGCAAACTCTGTCTATTTTTGCTTTGTTCCGATAAATAAGCTTGTTGAGCAGGGAGAATCCGTTTCAATAAAACAGCTTTTCAAATCCAAGCTTTTCTGGGTTTTTGTTTTGCTTATGATTTGTTCCGGCGCATCGGAGCAAGGGATGAGTCAATGGTCATCGGCGTTTGCGGAAATAGGCCTCGATGTTTCAAAAACGATGGGCGACTTGCTCGGTCCCTGCATGTTTGCGGTTATGATGGGCATTTCCAGAGTGTTCTATGCCGCGTTCAGCACAAGGCTTAATTTAACCAAGTTTATTACAGGCAGCTGTTTGCTTTGCATTGCCGGCTATCTGATTGCATCGTTTTCGCCTATTCCCACAATAGCTTTGGTCGGCTGCGGAATCTGCGGTCTTGCGGTCGGTATTCTCTGGCCTGGCGTTTTCAGCCTTGCTTCCCAAAAAATGCCGACAGGCGGCACTGCAATGTTTGCTTTTCTCGCTCTTGGGGGAGATTTGGGCTGCTCTGCGGGGCCGACGCTTGTTGGTGTTGTTTCGGGTGCATTTAACGATAATCTGAAAATTGGTTTTCTTGCGGCAATAGTTTTCCCTGTAATGCTGATTATCGGCATAATTCTTTTGAAACATTTTTTAAATAAACAGGCAAAAAATATTTAAAGCCACTTGATTTGTTTCGATTGAGAGATATAATAAATTGTAATATATAAACGGCGGTGATCCTTTGAGCAAAAAGAGTTCAATTAAATATGCGCTTAAAGAGACCGATTTCTTGCTTTTTATTGCTTGCGTTCTGACTACGGCTTTCGGCGCGCTGATGGTTTACAGCGCAACAAGAAATGACGCAATTGCAGACGGTGATTTGATTGCGCGCGACTGCCTGATTATGATTCTGGCCGCTTCGCTTGGCATTCTTATCTGTGTTTTCATTTCTTTTCTTGACTATGAAGCGATTGTCAGGCTGTGGCCGCTTGTCGGCGGTGTTTGTTTGCTGTTGCTTTTGCTGCTTTTTCCGTTCGGAGACGGCCCTTCCGACAGACCTGATGCAAGGTGTTGGCTTCCGATAATCAAAACCGACGGTTTTGTCGTCAATTTTCAGCCGTCGGAGCTTGCTAAAATCGGATTTATTATTACATTCACGGCTCATATCGAGGCGGTTAAAGATAATATCAACAGCATTAAAAACATTTTGCTTCTTTCGCTTCATGCAATAGTTCCGATTGGCATTATCATTATCACGGATGACCTCGGTTCTGCAATTGTTTTTGCATTTATCTTTGTTGGTATGATGTTTGTTGCAGGCGTTCAGTTGCGTTATTTCGCAGTTGCAATAGGCGGAATAGTTGCTTTTGTTCCTTTGCTGTGGACAAAGTTTCTTGCAAGCTTTCATAAGCACAGGATACTTGCTATTTATTATCCGTCTGCTTTAAATGAGGATTTGTATGAGAAAATTATATATCAACAGCAGCGCGGAGTTAATGCAATAGGTTCAGGCGGATTTTTTGGTGACGGATTGTTTAAAGGAACATACACCCAGTCAAAATTGGGTGTTCCTGTTAATGAAAGTGATATGGTTTTCACCGTTGTCGGCGAAGAACTCGGCTTTGTAGGGGCAGTTGCTTTTTTGGCGGTTATGGTTTTGATAATCGTAAAAATTGTTTCCGTCGGTAAAAATTCAAGAAATCTTACAGGCAGCCTGCTTTGCTTCGGAACCGCTTTTATGATAGGTTCTCAAACAATCATTAATATCGGTATGTGTCTGATGCTTTTGCCGAGTATAGGTATAACGCTGCCTTTTATGAGTGCAGGCGGTTCGGCAAACCTTTGCGTTTATTTTGCAATCGGAATTGTTATGAGTGTTTATCGTTTTAATTGCAACCGTGACCCTGTTAACTTCCGCTTGATTCATATCAATACACCTTTTTCCGAATAAATAACACAAGAACGGCTAACCTTTTCGGGTTGGCCGTTTTTTGATTAAATATCAATATCTTGACATATAGTTCTTGTTTTTTCTTGACAAATCACCAAATATGGTATAAAATCATATATAATTATGTTTAATGGATAAATGTTTGTCAGATAATATAATGATTGGAGTGGATTTCAAGGTGAGTGAGAATATTGTTCAGTATGTTGCCGCTGCCTGCAACGGTGACACAGATGCAATGGCTAAGCTCTACTCAAAAACTTTAAAGGCATCCTATTTTCTTGCATCTGTTCTGAGTTCCGATGACGGAAACACAGTTGACATAACCAAAAAAGCTTATGCAAGAGCATTTTGCACAATTGATAAGTTAAAAAGACCCGAGGCTTTTGAAATTTGGATGAAGCAGAGTATTGCTGCAGTCTATAAAGAAGGCAAAAAGTTTGTTTTTGCCGATGCAGATGCCGGCGCAACTGAGAATTCTTCCGAATTCCTTTCAGAGGATGTTTTTGCGGATGAGGAAAAGAGTGCAGGCGTAATGAAGGCGATTTCGCAGCTCAGACCCGAGCTTAGAACAGCGCTTGTGCTTCATTATAATAACGGTATGCCCGTTTCCGCTCTTGCAAAGTTTCTCGGAGTATCTGAAAGCACTGCAAATGCTCTTCTCGGAAAAGCAAGAGCAACAGTTCTTTCTGCTACCGGATTTGAAGCAAACAATGTTTTAAACGGTTCATTGCCTGTTTTAACAAGAATTATGCAGCGTGAAGCTGTTGCCACATCAATCGACAACACCGTTGTAAGAGATGTGTTTATTTATGCAATTGATGCTTATGAGGCCTCAAAGCCTGCCGAACCCGTTTCTGCAGCTCCTGTTGCTGAGGAGGAAAAGGCGGCTCCCGAAAATGCGGTTGCAGAGTCCGAAGAAACAGAAGAAGCTCCTGTTGCAGAATCCGAGCAGGTTGTTCAGGAAGAAACGGCTGAGCCTGAAAGCAATGTTGTTTCTTTTAAACAAAGAATAACAGAAATTCTTGAAAGCGAAGCGACTCCTGCCGTTCAAAAGGCGGAAGAGGTGCAGGCTGAAGATGAATCAGAAGAAGATGCCCCCGATATTCCTGCTTTTACTCCTCCGAGCGAAGAGGCAGAGCGTGCGGTTGAGCATTTCTCAAGCTTCGAGAAAAAGGAAGAGCCTGTTCAGCCGATAAAGAAAAAGCTTGATATCAAGCTTAATAAAAAAACCATAGGCATTGCATGCGCTTGCCTTGCGGTTATTATTGTTATTTGTGTTGCAATTTCAAAGATTGGCGGCAGCGATTCTCCCAAAGTTCCTTCCGAAAACAGCGGTTCTACAGGTACGGTTGACGTTATGGCTGCAGGTTATGACTGGCGTGCCGGCGGCTTTGCCGAGTGCAGAGAAATTGAATACCTTGATGAAAACTGCGCATATTTCAAATCTGCCACAACAGGCAAATACGGCCTTATCGACTATCAGGGCAATGTTATTCTTCAGCCTAACTATGAAGGGTTTAAGCGCTGTGCAACAGGCAGAGATTATGCAAACAGCGGGCTTTATCACAGCCTTGTTATATTTAACGGCGAAGAATATCAGCTCACGGTTTCCAACGGCGTTGTGTCCATTTCCGAAACCCCGCATATAGACCATAATGTCAGCTCGCAGACCCTTATGGATGTTTCCGGTGATACTTCCTATGACGAGCGTGACCGTTATTTTGAAGGTTATGCAGCTGCAAGAAAAGACGGTAAGTGGGGTTATGTCAGCCAGGATAAAGATAAAAAGGTTATCGCTTATGATTATGAAGCGGTTAATGCTTTTGAGTCAACCCTGGATTCCGCGGGCAGCGATTATTGCCGCCCCGTAACAGGCGGTTTGATAGCTGTTAAAAAAGACAGCATGATGGGCATTATTGACCTTGAAGGCGAAACAGTTGTTCCGTTTGAATACAGCGATATTCTTCCGGGCAAAAACGGTGTATTTATTGCCTGCAAGGGTGGCACTTGGGGTGTTATCCTTGTTGGTGATGCAATAACAAGCTTTACCGGAGTTAATATTTCGGTTGATCCCGTTTCTCCTGATGCTACTGTCGGCGATTCCGGAAATTCAGGAATTCTCGGCACTTATACCGTAATTGATGAGGACGGCGCAAACGTCAGAAAAGGCGTTGGTTCAGATTATGATATTCTCGGTGAGCTTAATTATGGTGACACGGTTGTTGCTTATGACAGCGACAGGGCTGAAAACGGCAACAAGTGGGTTAAAATCAAATATAAAGGTGAATACGGTTGGGTTGCAATGAGCATGCTTGAAGAAGAAGGTGTTTAATGCTCCTTGACAATCTCAGCTGAGATGTTATAATATTTTGCGTATTTTATAAAAATAAGCGTTGACGGGGAAGAATTCTCCACCTGCTTTCAGAGAGACGGTCGAAATGCTGAAACGGCTGTTAAGTTAAAGGTGTTGAAGGGCCGCCCAAGAGCTCTGCCGTGATGAACGGCGGCGTTACCTGCGTTAAAGGAATTGAGTGGTGCAGTTTTGCGCAATTTGGGTGGTACCGCGGCTTTGCCGTCCCATTTCCGAATTGGCTTTACTGCACCTTTTTTGCAATACAAACAAGGTATATTGGAGGAAATTAAACTATGCAATGGATGGGTCTTAACGAAATCAGAGAGAAATATCTCGCTTTTTTTGAGTCAAAGGAACATTTGAGAATGCCGAGCTTTTCTCTTGTCCCGCAGGGTGACAAGAGCCTTCTTCTCATTAATGCGGGCATGGCTCCTTTGAAAAAATATTTCACAGGCGAGCTTACTCCGCCCAGAAACCGAGTAACAACCTGCCAGAAGTGCATCCGCACACCAGATATCGAGAGCGTCGGTATAACAGCACGTCACGGCACTTATTTTGAAATGCTCGGTAACTTCTCTTTCGGCGATTACTTCAAGCACGAAGCAACACGCTGGGCATGGGAATTTTGCACTGAGGTTATGGAAATGCCCAAGGAAAGAATCTATATCAGCGTTTATGAAGAAGACGATGAGGCGTTTGATATTTGGACAAAGGAAATCGGCATTCCCGAGGACCACATGGTAAGATTCGGCAAAGCCGATAACTTCTGGGAGCACGGTGCAGGTCCCTGCGGCCCTTGCTCGGAGCTTTATTTCGACAGAGGCGAAAAATACGGTTGCGGCTCACCTGACTGCAAGGTTGGCTGCGAATGTGACAGATATATTGAATTCTGGAACCTTGTTTTCACACAGTTTGAAAATGACGGTAACGGTAATTACACAAAGCTTAAGAGCTGCAATATTGACACAGGCATGGGTCTTGAACGTCTTGCATGTATTATGCAGGATGTTGACAATATCTTTGAAGTTGATACCGTTCAGAACATCATGAAGCATGTTATGGAAATTTCGGGCATCAAGTATCATGAAAACGAAAAGAATGATATTTCACTTCGTGTTATTACTGACCATATCAGAAGCACAACTTTCATGATTGGTGACGGTGTTATGCCTTCAAACGAGGGCAGGGGATATGTTCTTCGCCGCCTTCTCAGAAGAGCGGCGCGTCACGGCAGGCTTCTCGGCATTCAGGGCACATTCCTTTCAGATGTTTGTGAAACCGTTATCAAAGAAAATGCAAACGCATACCCCAACCTTGTTGAAAAACACGACCTTATTGTTAAAGTTATCAAGGCGGAAGAAGAAAGCTTCAATAAGACCATTGATACAGGTCTTAATCTTCTTGAAAACATTATTGCAAACAATGATTCAAAGGTTCTCAGCGGTGCTGACGCATTCAAGCTGCAGGATACCTTTGGCTTCCCCATTGACCTGACAAAGGAGCTTCTTGAGGAAAGGGGCATGAGCGTTGATATTGATGAATATAAGCGTCTTTATGCTGAAAGCAGAGCTGCCGCAAGAGCTGCACGCAAGGATGCAGGCGCAGAAGCATGGAAGGGCGGCCAGGCTTCACTCAAAGATATTGAAACAACAGAGTTCCTCGGATATACCGATTATGTATGCGATGCAGCCGTAAAGGCCATTATCGTTGACGGTGAAAGAGCTGATGTTGCAACCGCAGAGTCAAATGCTGTTCTTGTGCTTGACAGAACTGTATTCTACGGCGAAAGCGGCGGTCAGGCAGGCGACACAGGTGTTATCAAAACCGCAAACGCTGTTTTTGAAGTAACATCAACCAATAAAACTCCTGACGGAATTATTCTCCATATCGGTAAAATAATTGACGGCGACAGCATTTCTCTCGGTGATGCGGCAAAGGCGGAAATCGGTGTTAAAGAGAGAGAAGCTGCAATGAGAAATCACACCGCAGCCCACCTTCTTCAGGCCGCTCTGCGCGAAGCACTCGGTTCGCATGTTGAGCAGGCTGGTCAGCTTGTTAACAGCCATGCCATGAGATTTGACTTTACTCATTTCTCAGCACTTACTGCGGATGAGCTTGTTGCTGTTGAAAACAGAGTTAACGAAATTATTCTTTCAGCAGTTCCTGTAACAAGCACTGAAATGCCCATTGAAGAGGCTAAGAAGCTTGGTGCAATGGCTCTTTTCGGCGAAAAATACGGCGACGTTGTCCGTGTTGTAAGAGCAGGTGAGTTTTCAACAGAGCTTTGCGGCGGAACACATGTTAATAACACAGGCAAGCTTGGCCTCTTTAAAATAGTTTCCGAGTCATCGGTTGCTGCAGGTGTTCGCAGAATTGAAGCCGTAACAGGTCTTGGCGTTCTTGATTATATCGCTAAGGACACCGCTCTTATCAGAAATACCGCTGCAGCAATGAAGCTTGCAAATGTAAGCGAGCTTGATAAAAAGGCTAATTCTCTTATGACTGATCTCAAGTCAAAAGACAGAGAGATTGAGCAGCTTCGTGCTGAGCTTTCACAGCTCAAAACAGGCGACCTTATGGGCAATTCCGTTGAAATTAACGGTGTTACTCTTGTTGCAACAACCGTTGAAGGAGTGAATCCCGGCGACCTTCGCTCAATGTGTGATAAGGTTAAGGAGAATGAAAATGCAGTTGCGGTTATCTGCGGCATCAACGGCACAAGTGCAAACTTTGCATGCGCATGCGGAAAGGCTGCGATTGCAAAGGGTGCCCATGCAGGCAATATTGTTAAGGCTGTTTCAAAGCTTGCAGGCGGCTCCGGCGGCGGCAGACCCGATAGTGCAATGGCAGGCACAAAGGATATCTCCAACGTGAAAGCTGCCATGGATGCGGTAGTTTCGATAGTTGAAGAAATGATTAAGTAATGCAGGGCGATTCACAAATCGCCCGAAAAATAAAATTTTAGTTTAGGAAGTGTAATTATGGACTGCATTTTCTGCAAAATCATAAAAGGCGAAATCCCTACAACCAAGGTTTATGAGGATGATAAGGTTATTGCTTTTAACGATATTGAGCCTCAGGCGCCTGTTCACATTCTTATAATTCCCAAGGAGCATATTAAATCTGCTGCTGAAATAGATGAGAGCAACAGCGGTCTTGTTGCCCACGTTTTTGAAGTTGCGGCCAAAATCGCAAAAGAAAAGAATCTCGACGGCTTCCGCATTGTTAACAATTGCGGAGACTGCGCAGGACAAACTGTTAAACACATTCATTTTCACCTTATGAGCGGCCGTGATTTTGCTTGGCCTGCAGGTTAAAGGAGAATAGATATGTCTGAATACTACAGAGTAAATATTGCAGGGCTTGAAAGAGACCTTCTCAGATGCCCGATTAATGATAAGCTTGACATTGCCGCATTTATTCTTTTCGGCGATGTTGAGGTGACCGTTCATTCAGCAACAGAGCTTCTTAAAAGGCTTCCCGAGTTTGATTACATCGTAACTCCCGAAGCAAAAAGCATTCCTCTTGCCTATGAAATGTCAAGACAGTGCGGAAAAAAATATTTTGTTGCCCGCAAAAAAGCAAAGCTTTATATGAAAGACCCTGTTTCCGTTCATGTTCGCTCGATAACAACCGAATCAGTTCAAACACTTATAATGGACGGCGTTGAGGGTGAGCAGATTCGCGGAAAACGTGTTGTTATCCTTGATGATGTTATCAGCACGGGTGAATCTTTAAAAGCGGTTGAAGAACTTTGTTCAAAGTTTGATGCAAATATTGTTGCAAAAGCTGCTGTTCTTGCCGAAGGCGATGCAGCGCAGAGAAGTGACATTGTTTTTCTTGGAGAAATTCCTCTTATCGAAAAATAATTCATGAGGATGTGTCTTTATGCCGCGTCCGTTTGCCGTAATCGGCTTTACGGTGTTTTTTACCTTAGCCTTACTTTATAATGCTCAAACCGGAGTGACGGCGGCTGCTTTGGCAGCTTATGCCGCCGCTCTGGTTGTTACACTTTTTATGGAAAAGGTGAGAAAACAGCGGGTTTTGCCATGTGCATTTGCATCCGGAGCGCTCGCATGCGCTCTTTTGCTGTGCAATGTTAATTTTATGTATCTTCCTGCTGTATCATACAGCGGAAAGACCTGCAAAATGACTGCGGTTTTGATAAGTGAGCCGGAACTTGAATACGGGAATTATTATTACACGGCCAAGGCAACTGAAATTGACGGTGAAAAAGTTGATTTGAAGCTCAGGCTAACCTTTTCTGCTCATCCCGAAGCCGAGCCTTATGATAAAATCAGCGGAGATTTCAGTTTTTATACTCCGGGAGCATCAAGTGAAAAATTTTTGGCATCCAACAAGGCAAACGGAGTCTTTTTGGCGGCTTATCCTCTTTCTGAAAATTATTCTGTCATAAATGTTCCCGAGTCGGAAAAACCGATTGGAAAAACGATAATTGACATAAGAAATGCAATCAAACAGGCTGTTTATCGCATGCTGCCTGATGAACGCGGCGCACTTGCGGTTGCTCTTTTAATAGGTGATAAAAGCGGTTTGCCGTCTGAAATTTTGAATGACTTCAGAACCGTTGGGATATCGCATATCATTTGCGTTTCGGGTTTTCATTTATCTCTTTGGTCAATGTTGTTTTTTGAGATTCTGAAAAAACTTAAACTTGGTGAAAAGCTAGCAAGTATCGTAAGTGCGTTTGCCGTTATCGGATTTATGCTTGTTTCGGGGCTTACATATTCCGTTGCCCGCGCAGGCATCATGATGCTTGTTTTTCTGCTTTCGAATTTTGTTATGAGAAGGCGGGATTCCTTGAATTCCTTGGGCTTTGCCTTAACCGTTATAGCTCTTTTCAATCCTTTTGCAATGGGTTCGGTCAGTTTGCAGCTTTCGGCACTTGCGACGCTCGGAATAATACTCTATTCTCAACACTTTGCTGAAGGTGTCAGAAAAAGTACAGAAAAAATTAAGTTTAAGCCCGCTCGTTTTGTTATACAAAAGACGTTTTTTCCTCTTATGGTTACGGCAGCGGCAACAGCGTTTACATTGCCTGTTTCACTTTCGCTTTACGGTGGGTTTAATTTTGCTGTTTTTGCCGCAAATCTTGTTGCCGTGCCTATTGCGGGAGCATGCATGGTGTTTTGTGCCGTCGGTGCATTTATCGGCAGCATTTCCGTGTCTGTTTTCAATGTTGTCGGTTTTGCAGGCGGCTTTTTGGCTAAGATTTTGATTCGTTTTGCTTCTGCCGTTGCAGATATAGATTGGCTTGCTTTTAAGATCGAAGATGATGAATCCTCAATTATTATTTGTGCAGTTCTTTCGGTTTGTCTTTTTGCCGTAATTATGGCATATTTCGGCAAAGCCATGCCGCGCATTGCCTGCATGGTTTCGGCGACTGTTTTTATTGTGACGCTGCTGTTCTTTTCTGTTTCCGGACAGGGTAAAACCAAAATTCGCATTATCGATTGCGGTAACGGAACGGCTGTTGTTGCAAGCTGCGCAGGAGAAAGCATTCTTGTTGGCTGCGGAGGAACAACTTTCCTCGGCTCAATGTATGTTTGCGATGCAATAAATGCGGTCAGCGGAGATATAGATGCCTTGATAATACCCGATTCTGAGGCTTATTCAACATCTTATCTTAACCGTGTTTTATCGGAATACACACCTGAAAAAATATTTTGCAATGAGCTTCCGAGAGGCAGTTCTTTGCTGCTTAAAGATACTGAAAAACACAGCTTTGGCAGCATGAATTACTTTGGTGAGTTTGCCGTTAAAAGCGCAAGAATAAAAGACAGTTCATGTGTTTTAATAAAAAATAAAGATGTTTCAGCTTTGGTTTGTTTTGATCCTATTGAAAACTTCTTCGATTTTCCCGAGGATTTTCGCACAGCCGATGTTATAATAACACGTAGTGACTATCCCAAAGAAATCGAACGGTTTAACAGTAAGTTGGTTGTTATAAATGCCGAGAATCCCAGAGGAATTATATTGCAAAATGAAATTTCTGATTTGGGAATTAATTGTGCTGCAACGGCCGGCTGCGGCAATATAGTTATAAAAGCTGATGGTGGCTTTGTGAGTGCATACAGAGAGTAGTCTGCTCTCGGAAAGGTTGGTTTTATGCCTGTTTTAAATGAAGTCGGGTTAAAAGAGAAGATAAAGAGTAATCCTGTCGGCATTTATCTTATTTACGGTGAAGAAAGCTATCTGAAAAAGGTTTATGTTGATAAAATCGTTTCCAAAACCGTAGACGATGCTTTTGGCGATTTTAATTTCCATACCTTTGACGGCAAGGACTGCACACTCTCTGATATTTACGAAAGCGCCGGAGCGGTGCCTATGATGGCAGAAACGAAGTGTGTTCTTGTTAAGGATTTTCCACTTGACACACTTGATGACAACGGCTTTGAGCAGCTTGAAACCGTTCTTTCAGATAACCCCGAGGACTGTGCGTTGGTGTTCACCTTTGTTGCGCATGTTCCCAAGGGTGCAAAATGGAACAAAGCGGTCAAGCTGTTTGAAAAACACGGTTATGCCGTAAAGCTTGATAAAAAAACTACCGTTGAGCTTGTCAAAATGCTTGAAAGCGGCGCCAAAAAACGCGGCCGTCCTTTTGAAAAAGGTGCTGCGGCTTATCTTATTACTTGTGTGGGCAGCGACCTTAATACTTTGCTTAATGAAACAGAAAAGGTTTGCGCTTATGCCTCAGGAGAAGAGGTAAAAAAGAGTGATATTGATGCCGTTTGCATCAAAAGCCTTGATGCAAAGGTTTTTGATATGATAAAGGATTTGACTGCAGGCAGGTTTGACAGCGCATTCAGAAAGCTTTCACTTTTGTTTGAACAAAGAGAGGATGAGTTTCAAATTCTCGGTGCGCTTATTGCACAGTATTCAGATATTTACAGAGCTAAGGCTGCCGTGAAATCGGGCAACAGAGCCGAAATGATTGCTCAGTATTATGATTATTCGGGCAAGGAGTTCAGACTCACGAATGCTGCCAGAAACGGCTCATCTCTTTCGTTTGATGCTATCGGTGAATGCATTGATATTCTTTCCTGGGCAGATAAAACGCTTAAAAGCTCTGCGCTTGATAAAAGACTTGTTCTTGAACAAACGATAGTTAAGCTTGCGAGAGCGGGCAGGAGATAAAGATGATAAAGATTAAACAGGCGGTAATCGTTGAAGGAAAGTATGATAAAATCAAGCTTTCGGGAATTATCGATGCTCCGATAATTCAAACCGACGGTTTCGGCATATTTAAAGATAAAGAGCTTCAGCAGCTTATACGCAAGCTTGCTGAAAAAAGAGGAATTCTTGTGCTTACGGACAGTGACTCCGCAGGCTTTAAAATCCGTTCTTTCATCGGCTCAACGGTTGACCAGAAGGATATTATCCACGCATATATTCCTGATATTTTCGGAAAAGAGAGCCGAAAAACCGAGCCTTCAAAAGAAGGGAAAATCGGCGTTGAAGGTGTTTCGGAAGAGATAATTATGCGCTCGCTTGCCAATGCGGGTGTTTTTTGCGAATCAACGCCCGAGCCGGAAAGGCCGATAACAAAACTTGACCTTTATGAGCTTGGATTTACAGGCGGAGAGGACAGCTCAAAAAAAAGAGCAGCTCTGCTCAAATATTATTCTTTCCCCGAAAGGCTTTCCGCAAACTCACTTATAAAAGTTTTGAACTGCATAACTACTTATGACAGCTTTTTGGAAGATATTAAAGAGATTGAAAAGGAGATGGCGTAATGCTGAGAATCGGTCACGGATATGATGTGCATAAGCTTGTTGAGGGCAGGAGACTTATTGTCGGTGGAGTTGATATTCCTCATCAAAAAGGTTTGCTCGGACATTCCGATGCAGATGTGCTTCTCCACGCAATAAGCGATGCTCTTCTCGGCGCTGCCGCTATGGGTGATATAGGATGCCTTTTTCCCGATACAGACGAACAATTTAAAGGTGCAGATAGTCTCAAGCTTCTGAAAGAGGTTGTTCGTGTTTTGAATGGGGCAGGGTACTCTGTTGTGAATATTGACTCAACGTTAATTGCCCAACAACCTAAAATGCGCCCTCATATTGATAAAATGCGTGAGAATATCGCTCAGGCGTGCGGAATTTCCGTCGATTTTGTCAGCGTTAAGGCAACAACAGAGGAAAAGCTTGGCTTCACAGGCAGGGAAGAGGGGATTTCCGCTCACGCAGTTTGCCTTATTGAAAATTGAATTTTTTGTTAAATATTTGATATATATTTGCAAGATGTTTCGCTTTGTGATATGATATTTTTAATATGGAAGTTTTCTTTATGCTCGGTCAGAAAGGAATGGTCAAGGCATGACCTTTATTGATAATATAGCGGATTTCTTTTCGAAAATTCCGTCTTTAAAATTCGGAATAACAGATTTTCTTGATATTTGCTTTGTTGCGTTTATCCTCTATAACGGAATTAAGCTAATCAGGGAAACAAGGGCTTTTCAGTTGGTTAAAGGCCTTTTGCTGCTCGGCTTGGGTTATGTTGTTATTGACCAGATCGGAATGCAGGCAACCTCATATATTTTCAGATTTGTATTTCAGAATATTTTTATTATTCTTATCATTCTTTTCCAGCAGGAAATCAGGCAGGTTTTTGAGAGGGTGGGAAAGAGCAGATTCACCGGAATCAGCTTTTTGCTTAAGGGTAACAGCTCTCAGATGACGGAAACTGTCAGCCATGCTATAATAGAAATCGCCAAAGCCGTTCAGCGAATGAGTGACAGCAAAACAGGCTCGCTCATAGTTATGGAAAAGGATATGCTTTTGGGCGATGTAATAAAGACGGGAACAAGCGTTGACGCTAATGTTTCACACGAGCTTATAGGTAACATCTTTTTTCCGAATTCGCCGTTGCATGACGGAGCTGCGGTTGTCAGAAACGGCAGGCTGCTTTGCGCAGGTTGCGTTTTGCCTCTGACCAAGAATGAAGAAATTTCAAGCGATTTGGGTACCAGACACAGGGCAGCCCTCGGTATGAGCGAGCAGAGCGATGCCATGGTTATTGTTACATCTGAGGAAACCGGGATAATTTCCGTTGCTTTTAAAGGAGTGTTGATGCGCAACATAACCGAATCCGAGCTTCGTGAAAAGCTGATGAACTATCTGGTTGACACCTCATCCGAAAAAATTTCGGATGCAGGGCTTTTCAAAAAAATAATTAAGGGTTGGAAAAAATGAAGAAGAAAAACCAAAGAATAAGCGACCTTTTTTATAACAATCGCTTTTTGTTTGTGTTTTCTGTTGTTGTTGCCGTTGCAATATGGCTTGTTGTTGCCGTTGAACTGGGTGACGAGATAGAAAACACAATAAAGAATGTTCCGGTAAGAATTGATTACGGCAACGTTCAGAATAATCTTGGCGGATTGAAGCCTTACGGAGAAACGGAATATTTTGTTGATGTAACAATAAGCGGGCAGAAATATATTGTTGAGTCAGATGATATTAAAGACGATATTGTTGTAACTGCAAACACAGGTTATGTCAATTCTGTCGGAACATACAGCCTCAGTCTGGAGTTCGGCACGGAGGATGCTCGCCCGGCTTATGATTTTGTGAAGTTTTCAACAGATACAATTGAGGTTTATTTTGATTATCCAAAAGAACGTGAATTTAAAATAGAGGCGGATGTATCTTTTGACGGTGCTTCGGTTCCGGACGGATATTATATGGCTGATTTGGTTTTGCCTGATGCAAAAACCGTTAAAGTCAGCGGCCCCGAAACTGAAGTTAACAGAATTGAGCGTGTTGTTGCTGAAGCTTCGGTGGATGGCAACCTGCGTCAGAGCGAAACCGTAGATGCAGTTCTTCGTGCTGTTACCAAAGACGGCTCGATTCCTAAGTATATTTCTTTTAATCGCCAGTCGGCAAAGGTTCAGTTGACAATTCCTGTTTATAAAATCGTGACTTTGCCCATAACATGCGGATTCAGCAACATTCCGTCTGAATACCTGGATAATCTTCCGTTTTCTGTTGTTATCAGCCCGGCTGTGGCAACTTTCGGCGTTCCCGAAAGCAAGGCTGAAGCGATGACAAGCATGGAGTTTGCAACAAAAATTGATTTTTCAAAGCTTAATACCGGCACAAATGTTTTCACGATTGATGCCACTTCAAGTGAAATTGTGGGTGGAATTGTTCTTGATGAAACAAAAGAGTTTGTTGTTTCGGTTAACGTTGTCAATATGGCATCAAAAACGATTCCTGCACCCCGAAACGTTAGCTTTATCAATGTTCCGGATGGCTTGGAGACCAAGCTTTCAAAGCTCAATTTTTCTGATATAACAGTTATCGGCCCGAAGGATAATCTTGATTTGCTCAACTCGGAAAGTATAATTCTGACTGCTGATTTCAGTAATGTTGATGCTGATGCATCCGATGTTGTAACTGTTCCTGTCAGATTATCAAGCGATAATTGCTGGTCTTACGGTGACTACACCGCAACCGTTACAATTTCATAATTTAACAGCACCGCATCATGGCTATATGCTTTAGATGCGGTGCTTTATTTTAATTATATTTAAATTTTATATTAAATATATAATTTTATATTGATTTATATAATTAGACTGTGATATAATATCTTGAAAAATATTATCATAATGGGAGGGGCGGCAGGAATGAAGCGCAGATTTGCAACAGTTGTTATAATAGCGGCAGTTATGTGCCTGATATTAACGTCTTGCAGCTCCGGTATGCTTATTCGCTCAGCGGATTCCTTGCTTTCACCTCCGCTTTACTATGAAGAATACGCCGATCTTGTTGAGGCGTTTGACAAAAAGTTTGAAAACGAAGTTGTTTTCTGCCATCCGCAAAAAGGAGATTACCGTTCTGCAATTATTGTTGAGGATGTTGACGCTGACGGGGATGACGAAGCAATCATATTTTATCGCGACAGCCTTGACGGCACGGTTGCAAGAATGCATTCCTTCAATTTTTTTGACGGCAGATGGATTTCAAACGGTGATTTTAACGGCTACGGAAACGGTGTTGAAAGTGTTAAAATAAGCGATATGGACGGCGACGGCGTGAGCGAGCTTATGGTTACATGGAATGTTTCCGGTGTTTCTTCGGGCAGCATAATGTCGCTTTACCGTGCGCAGAAGAATATCGGCGAATATAAAGAGATATCAAACGAGGTTTGCTCGCTGTCGGAAATTATAGATGTTGACGCAGACGGGAAAAAAGAAGTTTTCTTTATCAGCCAGAGCAATGTTTCCGGTGTTAACCAAAGAACAGCAAAAGTAATGAAGCTTTCCGGAAATTCGGTTGCGTTGATGGGGGAAGCAAGGATGGATCCGAATATCAGCAGCTATACCTCGCTGAAAACCGAAAAAGCATCTTTGGATGAGCCGATGAAAATTTATATTGATGCTTTGAAAGGCGAACAGCAAATGATAACCGAAGTGGTTTTTTGGAACGAAAAAGAATCCGAGCTGTGCACTCCGCTTCTTGATACAGAAACAATGGCAAACACCTCAACGCTCCGATTTGAGCCGATAGCAAGTTCCGATATAAACAACGACGGAATAATTGATATACCTGTTCAGTCTGAAATTTTCGGAAAAGGTGATAACCTTTTAACGATAGATACCGAGGATATTTATTTGACTGAGTGGAAGAACTACACGGCGGAAGGGTTAAACACCGTTGCGAACACGCTCATTAATTATTCTGACGGTTATATGATTAAGCTTGAAAGAAATGAGCTTACAGCAACAGGAATCAGAAACTACCGTTCTCAAAACTGTTGGGTTGTTTGCAAAACGGATTCCGCCGGCGCATCGGTCGGAGAAATGTATTCCGTTTTGAAAATACTTTCCTCAAGATGGAACGAAAAAACTTTCAGTGCTTATATCCCGGTTGTTGAAAGAGAAGACAGCGTGATTTGCGTTTATGTTACTCAGGAGGGTAAGGCTTCCGGAATAGACGAGGAATATGTTAAATCCAGAGTAACAAAGATACCTTCATGATTTTGCATTGCAATAAGGAGGAGAGAAAATGAAACGTGTTTTGATTGCAGAGGACGAAGCTGCCATAAGAGAATTTATTGTTATAAATCTTAAACGCGGCGGCTATGAGGTTCTTGAAGCTGAAGACGGTGCGCAGGCATTGGAGCTTTATGAAGCTAACGGCGGTGATGTTGATGTTGCTTTGCTTGATGTTATGATGCCTAATGTTGACGGTCTTGAGGTTTGCAAAAAGCTCAGAACTCAGAACAACAACATCGGAATCATAATGCTGACTGCAAAAACGCAGGAGATGGATAAGATAACAGGCCTTATGATGGGGGCTGACGATTATGTTACAAAGCCGTTTTCGCCCTCTGAACTCGTTGCAAGGGTTGATGCGATTTATCGCCGTGTTGCTATGAACAGTTCAAGAAAGACTGCTTCAGTTGATGCGATTGAGCTTGGTGAATTCAAGCTCAACCTCAGAAGCCGAACTCTTACCAAAAACGGCAGATATATTGAACTTACTCAGGTTGAATTTCAGATGATGGAATACTTCTTCACAAACCCCGGTGCCGCTTTGAGCAGAACCGATATTCTGAACAAGGTCTGGGGCAGCGAATATTTCGGCGAAGAAAAAATAGTTGATGTTAACATAAGGCGTCTTCGAATGAAGGTTGAAGAGGAGCCATCTGCACCAAGGCATTTAACAACGATTTGGGGCATTGGCTACAAGTGGATAGTATGATCAAACAAAGAAAGGAGTAATGGCATGAAATTTATCGGGATAACAAAGCGCTGGTTTTTAAACGTTGCTTCTATTGTTTTTGTTATTCTGATAATTGTTTCGGTTGTGCTGCTCTTTTCAATGCGCAGTTATTATTACGGCGTTGCTTCGATGGCTCTGGATGCATATTCGGCAGATGAAATTGCATCTACATTGAGTCTGTACGGCAACTCGGATTCCGGCGGATTCGAAGCGGCATCCAGAGAATTTATAGAAAACTTTCCCGACAAAGAAACAATGGCGGTATGGATTATTGACGGTTTCGGAAATGTTATTCTTTCTTCAAGCGGCTTCCAAATCAAGGAAAAAGTTGAAATGCCTGATTATATCAATGCAATGAGCAGTGAACACGGAGTTGCAAAATGGACAGGCAAGCTTCCTTCCGGCGAAAAAATAATGGCGTCAACATGTGTTTATAATTATCCTGACGGAACCGTCGGCGGTGCGGTCAGGTTTATGGTTTCAATGGAAGCGATTGATGAGCAGCTTATCAAAATATGCTTTCTTGTTGCTTTTTGCAGCATTGGGATGTTTGCATTGCTGATTCTTTCGGGAAGTCTGTTTATCCGTTCAATCGTAAATCCGGTTAAGGATATCGGTGAAACCGCCAAACGTATCGCAGGCGGTGACCTTGAAGCCAGAATTGACCATTATCCGTATAATGATGAAATCGGTGAGCTTTGCACAACGATTAATGACATGGCAACAAAGCTTGCCGCATCCGACAGGATGAAAAATGATTTTATTTCAACCATATCTCACGAGCTCAGAACTCCGCTTACAGCCATTAAAGGATGGGGCGAAACCCTGCTCCAGATAGGTGATACTGATCCTTCAATGACCGAAAGAGGTATGGGTGTAATAATCAATGAGGCCTCAAGGCTCAACAATATGGTTGAGGAGCTTCTTGATTTCTCAAGAATGAGCAGCGGCAGAAT
This sequence comes from Acutalibacteraceae bacterium, assembly GCA_045589815.1. GTDB lineage: Bacteria > Bacillota > Clostridia > Oscillospirales > Acutalibacteraceae > CAG-177. The sequence continues at coordinate 65,031 of JAZNPT010000025.1, read as the reverse complement.
GCAGCTCAACAGTGACAGAATCGATGTTTTGGCAGAGCTTGACGAAGTTGTTTTTGCGTTTAAAGAACGTGCAATAAAAGCCGGCATAGAGCTTGTATATAATGTTCCGCATATTCCCGCACCGGCAAGCGGCGATGCTTCAAGAATCAAGCAAGTGTTTATAAATATTCTTGATAATGCAATAAAATATTCGGAGCAGGGCGGCAAGATAATCGTTTTTGCCGAGATGCCGAACCCCGCTGTTTTGATAATTTCAATCAGCGACACGGGTGCGGGAATCCCCGCTGAGGATTTGCCGCACGTCAAAGAAAAATTTTATAAAGCGAACACAACGGTGCGCGGCTCGGGAATCGGGCTTGCGGTTGCCGATGAAATAATGAAGCTCCATAACGGTGAGCTTGATGTGGACAGCGTTCTCGGTGAGGGTACAACAGTCAGAATAACAATTCCGATAGAACCCAAGGAACGCGAGTCAACCGAAAAGGAAGGAGAGGAAATTTACAATGAGCAGAGAGAAGAATAACTATGTTGCCGTGGGCGGTCAGGCGCTCATGGAGGGCATTATGATGAAAGGTCCGAAAGGAACGGCTATGTCGCTCCGCTTGCCGGACGGTTCAATTGAAACTCAGATGAAGGATTTTGTTTCCGTCAGAAAAAAATACAGATTTTTTAATATACCTGTTTTACGCGGAGTTGTGTCATTTGTTGAATCAATGATTTTTGGTTATAAGCTTCTCATGGAATCTGCAGAGAAAACTTCGCTGGATTTTGAAGAGGAAGAAAATGAATCCAAGCTTGATAAATGGCTGACCGAGCATTTCGGTCCCAAAATGATGGCTGTTATCGGGGCGATTTCAGCGGTGCTGGGTGTGGGCCTTGCATTTTTGCTGTTCATGTGGCTTCCGAGCTTTGCTTTTGACCTTGTTAATGATCACCTTGCCCACGGTGCAATTTCGGGATTGAGGGCAGTTTTTGAAGGATTAATCAGAGTGGTGATTTTTGTTATTTACATGGCTCTTGTTGCAAGAATGAAGGAAATTCGCAGAGTTTATATGTATCACGGTGCTGAGCATAAAACAATTTTTTGCTTTGAGCACGGCAAGGAGCTTACAGTTGCCAACATCAAAGAAGAAAAACGCTTTCACCCCCGCTGCGGAACAAGCTTTATTTTCGTAACAATACTTTTAAGCATTCTGATTTCCTCTGTTGTTTCAGTTCTTTTCCCTGCGCTCACTCAAATCAGAGTGGTGTGGATTGCCGTTAAAATACTCATGATGCCTGTGATAATGGGTATCGGTTTTGAATTCATTCAGCTTGCAGGCAAATATCCCAACAAGCTGACAAAGGCTCTTTCTGCTCCGGGCTTGCTTATGCAAAGAATAACAACGGCAGAGCCCGATGATGCGATTATCGAGGTTGCCATTGAAGCGATGAAAGCAGCTTTGAGCGGCGAGGTTGAAAAAGCTTCCGAAGAAATGCCGGATGAAGGTGCGGAGAGTGCAGAATGACTGTTGCTCAGCTTCTTAATAAAGGCAGAGAATTGCTCAAGGAAAAAAGCATTGATAATTTCAGCAGCGAAGCACGTTGGCTTTTTGAGTCCGTGTTTGACTGCAGCAAAGAATATGTGTTTTTTCATGCTGATGACGAAGTGGACAGCGAAAAGGCAGACGAGTTTTTAAAAAAAATCAGTCAGCGTGCTTCGGGAATTCCTGTTCAGTATATTATTGGTTCATGGGAGTTTTTCGGTGAAAGCTTTGCGGTAGGCGAAGGCGTGCTTATTCCCAGGCCGGAAACCGAGCTTCTTGTTGAATTTGCGTGTGAATATCTTAACAGCAAAAAGGACTCGGTTGTTGTTGACTTGTGTTCAGGCTCGGGATGCATAGGTCTGAGCGTTGCAAAGCTCAATCCCGATGCAAGGGTTTTTCTTGTTGAAAAATCTCCCGATGCTATTCGTTATCTTAACCGCAATGCGGAAAGCTTTAATCTCCCCAATATAAATATTATTTGCGGTGATATTTTTAACGGATTTGATTTTTTCGGAATTCCGAATCCGGATTTGATACTTTCAAATCCTCCCTATATCAATTCCGATGAAATCGGTGTTTTACAGGCAGAGGTTCTGAAAGAGCCTGTGATGGCGCTTGACGGCGGCGATGACGGGCTGATGTTTTACCATGCTATTGCCGAAAAATGGCTCCCTTATTGCGGCGGAGCAATAGCGGTTGAATGCGGAGAGGGGCAGTCAGATTCAATAAAACTGCTTTTCTCAAAGCAATGCTCCGAAACATGTTCGATCAAAGATTTCAATGATATTGAAAGAGCGGTTATCGGAAGAAAGGATAAAAAATGATTTTTGATGTTTTAAGAAACGGCTTTTCAATTGATACCGTGATGAACCTTATGGCAAGGGTGTTTGTTGTTTTTTGCACCTTGCCCATTCATGAATACGCACACGCACTGGTTGCTACAAAGCTTGGTGACGATACTCCTCGCCTTAAAGGCAGGCTGACTCTTGCACCGCTTGCACACATTGATTTGTTGGGTGCTTTGATGATTTTTCTTGTCGGCTTCGGTTATGCCAAGCCTGTTCCCGTTAATCCGAGGCGGTTCAAAAAGAACGCACGAACAGGAATGGCTTTAACGGCACTTGCAGGCCCTGCTGCAAATATAATCATGGCATTTATATTTATGTTGCTTTCAAATGCGGCAAGAGTTGCAGTTGTGATGTCAGGTTCGCTGCTGGCTCAGATAGTTATGTATTTCTTTTTCTTTGCAGCTCAGATAAATGTCAGCCTTGCGGTATTCAATCTTCTTCCCATTCCTCCGCTGGATGGCTCACGTGTGGTAAGCCTGCTTATACCGTCAAAATACTATTTCAAAATAATGCAGTATGAACGCTATATAATTCTTGGAATTTTTGCTCTTATTTTTATCGGCGTTCTTGACATACCGCTTGCATTTTTAACAAGCAAAATTATGCAGCTCATTTCTTTCATAACCGAGCTTCCGTTCAATCTTTTGTTTTAACAAACCGAAAGGGGTTATTCCTTGGAAAAGCTACAATATAAGCTGGAGGTTTTTGAGGGCCCAATGGACCTGCTGCTTCAGCTTATCTCAAAAAAGAAGGTCAGCATCAACGATGTTCCGATTATGGAAATCATTGAGCAGTATCTTGAATATGTTCGCCAAATGCAGGAGGATAACCTCGATGTTTCCAGCGAGTTTCTTGAAATGGCAGCAAGACTTCTCTATATCAAAACGGTTTCATTGCTTCCTGTTCATGAAGAGGCAGAAAAACTGGTTGAGGAGCTGCGCGGCGAGCTGACTGAATATCAGGACTGCAAGCTTGTTGCTGGCAAACTTCAAAATCAGGCCAAGGGCTTTGAGTTCTATGCAAGAGAGCCTGAGGAAATTGAAGTTGATATGACTTACACGAGAATTCATGAGCCTGTTGAAATTTTTAAAGCATATATTGCCGCCGTGGGCAAAGGTAAGCGTAAGCTTCCGCCGCCCATAGAAGCTTTCAGAGGCATTGTGGCGCATAAAATAGTTTCCGTTTCCTCAAGAATCAGTTTTATTATTGATAAATTCAAAAATAAAAAGAGCAGAAAATTTTCGGCTTTTTTTGAGGGTGCGGAATCCCGCTCCGAAATGGTTGCCACCTTCCTTGCGCTTCTCGCAATGGCAAAGGCAAAACGAATCCAGATTGACGGTCAGGGCGAGAATGTTGACATAACCTTGCTGCAAGGCAGAGGGGAGAGTATTGAAATTGACGAATGAACAAATCAGAGCCGCATGCGAGGCGATACTTTTTGCATCGGGCGAGCCTGTTGAGGCGGCGAGAATCGCGGAGGCTCTTGAACTTGAAATTGATGTGGTGACAGGCGCTCTTTGGGAACTGACAAGGAGCCTTGACGAGCGTGGCAGCGGAATATGCCTGCTTCGCTTGGGCAGCAAATATCAGCTTTGCTCCAGAGTAGAGTACGCCCAGCAAGTAAGAAGCGTTCTGGATATCAAGAAAAACGCACCTCTTTCTCCCGCAGCGTTTGAAGTTCTTGCGGTTGTTGCCTATAATCAGCCGGTAACAAAGGCATACATAGAGCAAATCAGAGGCGTTGACTGCTCGGGTGTTGTTTCAACACTTTGCCAAAAGGGCTTGCTTGAAGAAAAGGGAAGGCTCGATCTTCCGGGCAGACCGTTGCTTTACGGCACAACGCCGGACTTTCTCAGATGCTTCTGCCTCTCTTCTCTTGCGGATTTGCCCGAGCTTCCCGAAAAGCCGGAAATTGATGCGGAGCAGGATGATGAAATTGATAATGAACAGGGCGAGCAGATAAGAAGCTTCTTCCAGTCCGAAGAATAAGGAGGCGATAATTTGACGGCGCTTTATATAATACTCGGAATAATAGCGTTTTTTGTGATTTTGCTTTCTGTGAAATTTGTTGTAACCGTTCATTATGAGGATGATGTGGCGGTTTCGGTCGGTTGGCTTTTCTTTAAATTTGATGTTCTTCCCAAAAAAGAAGGCAAAAAAAAGCCCAAGAAAGAAAAAAAGAAGAAAGAAGAAAAGCCGAAGGAAGAAAGTGAAATTATCCCGGAACCCAAAAAGAAGAAAAAGGATAACATGTTTGTCCGATTCTACAGAAACAGAGGTGTTCCCGGAGTTGTTCAGCTTTTAAAGGATGCCGCAAATGCTGTCGGTGGTATGTTCAAGCGCATCGGCAGAGCATTCCTTTTTGAAGAGCTTTATATTTCCATGAATGTCGGTGCAGGCGATTCTGCCGAAACCGCGATTAAATACGGCAAAGTGTGCTCGGCTGCATTTCCTGCAATGGGGCTTATAGTCAGCACTATGCGCATTAAAAAATATAATCTGGAAATTGTTCCCGATTTTATTTACGGCAAAACGGAGGCCAGGCTTCACACAAAGGTTTCCGTCAGACCAATCGTTTTGATAAATGCCGTCGTATTGTTGGCATTTGAGCTTTTGTTCAAAGTGGTTATAAAGCTGCTTAAGCACAGCAAGGTGAAAACACCGGATGTGGAAAAGCAGGTTATAAATAATTAATTTTCTGAAAGGTGGAAAACAAAATGAAAGAACAGTCAGCATCAGGAATTCTCGGAACATCAATCGAAAAAATTAAAGACCTTGTAGATGTCAGCACAATTATCGGTGAGCCTATTAAAATCAGTGAAACAATTCAGATTATCCCTGTTTCAAAGGTTACTTACGGCTTTGCTTCAGGCGGCACCGATTTCCCCTCAAAGAGCAATCAGGAGCTTTTCGGCGGCGGCGGCGGAGCAGGCATCACAATTTCTCCCGTTGCTTTCCTTGTTGTTAATAACGGTAGCGTTTCTGTTAAATATATCAATGCTGCAGAAGGCTCTGTTGAAAGAGTTATCGGCATGGTTCCCGATATTGTTGACAAGGCAACTGACGTTATCAGTCAGATGAAGAACAAAAACACCGTTGATACTGCTATCAACGATTATATGGCTTCAACTGAGCCCACAGTCTGATAATTAATCCAAACCCTCCGGCATATATTATATTATTTACTGCATGTGAGGGTGAGGTTCGTGAAACAGAAAATAATCTTTTTCATTGTTTTTTGCTTGTTGATTATTCCGTTTGATTTTTCGGCTTATGCCGGCAAAATCGGAGTATCCGCGCAAAGCGCCGTTTTGATGTGCGCAAACAGCGGAGAGGTGCTGTTTGCCCAAAATGAGCATAAGCAGCTTTCAATGGCAAGCACAACCAAGATAATGACTTCGCTTATTGCGCTTGAAGCCGCTGTTCCCGAAACAGAAATAACAGTCACGCAGCAAATGGTTGCGGTTGAAGGCACTTCAATGGGGCTTGTTGCGGGCGACAGCGTTTCTCTTCGGGAATTGGTTTACGGCATGCTGCTTCAGTCGGGCAACGACGCTGCAAATACGGTGGCTTATGTTATCGGCGGCAGCCCTGAGGGTTTCGCAAAGCTGATGAATAAGCGTGCGGATAAAATCGGCATGGAAAACACGAATTTTGTCACCGCATCAGGTCTTGACGATGAGGAGCATTATTCAACGGCTTACGATATGGCCCTGCTTGCGTGTGAAAGCATTAAAAATCCAGAGTTTGCAGAAATATGCTCTAAAAAAACTGCACGTCTGACTTATGGCAATCCTCCCTATGCAAGAACTCTGACAAATCATAACAGACTACTTTGGAAATATGAGGATGCTGTCGGAATTAAAACAGGCTTTACCAAAAAAAGCGGCAGATGCCTTGTCAGTGCGGCAGAGCGTGACGGAATTGTTTTGGTTGCAGTAACTTTGAATGCCCCGAGCGACTGGAATGACCATATTGCAATGTTTGAATACGGATTTTCGCAGTGCGAAAGCGTTTCTGTCAGTTGCGATTTGAGCAGTATCAAGCTCGACGTTGTGGGCGGAGAAAAATCAGCTGTATCCTTGCGTCTTGCTTATGAACCTGTTTGGCTTGAAGGCAAAAATTGCAGCTGCCGTTTGATGCTCAGGCCTTTTGAGTATGCACCTGTTAATGCAGGTGAAATAGTAGGAACGGCTGTTTTCTTTTCAAAAGATAAGATAATTGATGAGGTGCCGATTGAAGCTGCAGAATTTGTTGAACGCAAGCTTGCTGATATTCAGCAGAAAGAGGCTGCATCCAAAGAAAAGGGATTGTTTTCTGGAATACTTCGAAAAATAAAAGACTTTTTAAAATTTCAGAGGTGAACTAATTGGCCGATAATAAAATCAGGCTTCAAAAATTTCTTTCAGAAGCAGGTGTTGCATCACGCCGAAAAGCTGAGGAAATGATCAGGAGCGGTATGGTCAAGGTTAACGGTTCGGTTGCCCAAATCGGTGACAGCGTTGACCCTAAAAAAGACACCGTTCTCGTCAGAGGCAAAAAAGTTACAAAACAGAGCAGCATGCGCTATATTCTGCTCAATAAACCGAGAGGTTATGTAACAACAACCGATGATGATTTGGGCAGAAAGTGCGTTCTTGAGCTTGTTAAGGATGTCAAAGAACGTATTTATCCCGTCGGCAGGCTGGACAGAGTTTCGGAAGGTGCGCTTATTATGACAAATGACGGCGCCTTTGCCAATGCAATGATGCACCCGTCAAAGCATGTTCCCAAAACTTATCGTGTAACCGTGCGCCCCGAACCCACGGCTGAGCAGGTTGATATACTTGCAACAGGTGTTGAACTTGACGGCAGGTTGACCGCTCCCGCCGATGTTTATGTTATATCAAAGGAAGAGGGCAGAGCGGTTCTTGAAATTGTTCTGCGTGAAGGCAGAAACAGGCAGATTCGCCGCATGTGCGAGTCACAAGGGCTTGAAGTTGCGCGTCTCAGACGTGTTGCTGTTGGCCCGATAAAGCTCGGAATGCTCCAAACAGGTCAATGGCGTGATCTTACACCTGCAGAGGTCGAAAGTCTTTTTAAGGCTGCAGGTCTGAAAATCAACGGAGGCACAAAATGATTAAATTTGTTCCTTTTGAAAAAGAAAACAGCTTTGGCATGAGTGCTGTTGAAAATGAAAAAGAGGTGGGCTTCTGCACTTTTTCAATTGACGGTTATTTTATGAGTTTCATTTCGGTTGACTGTTCGGATGATATTATTGCCGAGGGATTAGCCAGAGCTGCAATGAACTATGCAGCCAACAGAAATGCATATATAGCCAAAATCAGAAAGACTCTTGCATCGCCGGCTTTTTTCAGGCTCGGCTTTTCGGGGACCGATGAACTGAGCGTTGAAATCCCCGAAGCGCTTACAACAGGCTGCTCTTGCAGCCATGCGAAACCGTTTTAATAAAAATTTGGAGATGTTTTAAACCATGATTAAAAGTATGACCGGCTACGGCAGAGCGCAGCAGCTTGTAGACGGTATGAATATAACAGTTGAAATTAAAAGTGTTAACCACAGATATTTTGAGTTTTCATCAAAGCTTTCCAGAACCTACGGATTTCTTGATGAAAAGCTGAAAAGCTTTTTTAACGGCAAACTGACACGCGGCAAGATGGAATGCTTTGTTCAAATTGAAGCTGTTGAGGAGCCGGATACCGTAATCAGCCTCAATCATTCGCTTGTTAAGGGTTATCTTGATGCTTATAAAGAGCTTGCTGCAACCTACGGTCTTGAAAACGATGTTAAAATTTCCGATATTTCAAGAGTCGGCGATATTTTCACCGTACGCAAGCAGGCTGCGGATGAGGACAGAATCTGGGCGGCGGTCAGCGTTGTTGCCGAGGCTGCTCTTGCAGGTTTCATTTCTATGAGAGAGCGTGAAGGTGCAAGGCTTCGTGACGATGTTCTTTCAAGGCTTGATGAAATAATGAAAAATGTTGAGTTTATTGAGGCTCGTTCGCCCGAAACCGTTGCCGAATATAATGAAAAGCTTCTCGGCAGGCTCAGAGAACTGCTTAACGACACTCATATTGATGAGCAGAGAATTCTCACAGAAGCGGCAATATTTGCCGATAAAATTGCCGTTGCAGAAGAAACAGTAAGGCTCAGAAGCCACATTTCACAGCTTCGCTTGTTCCTTGATTCAAGTGAAGCAATCGGCAAAAAGATGGATTTCCTTGTTCAAGAACTCAACAGAGAAGCTAACACAATTGGTTCTAAAGCGCAGGATGTTGAAATTGCTCGCAGAGTTGTTTCCGTCAAGGCGGAAATTGAAAAAATCCGAGAGCAGATTCAAAATATAGAATAACGGAGGAAGTTCAATGAAATTAATCAACATCGGTTTCGGCAATATGGTTAATGCAAGCCGTCTTGTTGCAATTGTCAGCCCCGAATCCGCTCCGATAAAAAGAATTATTCAAGAGAGTAAGGAAAAAGGAACACTTATTGATGCAACCCATGGCAGACGCACAAGAGCCGTTATTATTACCGACAGCGACCATGTTATTTTGACTTATCTTCAGAGTGAAACCGTTGCAAACAGGCTTAACGATGATATGGACGAGCTTGAAGAGGAGGATGATGAAGATGACTGATAAGGGCATTCTCATTATATTTTCAGGTCCGTCAGGTTCGGGCAAGGGAACCGTTCTCAAAGAGCTTGTCAAAGCCCACGATGATGTGAGGATTTCCGTTTCAATGACAACGCGCCAAAGCAGAGAAGGCGAAATTGACGGAACACATTATTATTTCGTTAACAGAGAGTATTTTGAGAAAAAAATCTCTGAAAATAAAATGCTGGAATATGCCGAATATAACGGCAATATGTACGGCACTCCCAAAGACCCTGTTGACGAAATGCTGAAAGCGGGCAAGGCAGTTATTCTTGAAATTGAAGTGCAGGGTGCTGCAAAAATCAGGGAGCTTTATCCTGATGTAATAAGCATTTTCCTTATGCCGCCTTCAATCAAAACACTTGAAGAGAGGCTCAGAGGCCGTAACAGTGAGGATGAGGAAACAATTAATCACCGCATGGTTATTGCCCGTGAGGAGATTCGCAGAGCCTCCGAATATGACTATATTGTCATAAATGATACTGTTGAAAATGCCGTTAAAGGCATTGAAACGGTGATAAAAGCCGAAAGGCAAAAAACTTCAAGAAATAAAAAAATTATAAGTGAGGTAATAAACAATGTTTAATCCCGATTTAAGAGGAGTTCTTACAAACCATCTCAGCCGCTATTCTCTTGTTACCGCAACAGCTAAGAGAGCAAGAGAAGTTGCTGAAACCGCAGAAGAAAATAAAGTTATTTTAACCGAAAAGCCTGTCAGCATTGCTCTTGATGAAATTCTTGCAGGCGAATATGTTATTGTTGAACCGGAGGAAATCAGAAATATCTGATTTTTCTGAATATATAAACAGGGAGGGTAACAAATGAAATATGCAAAGGTTGCTGTTGATGCCGCAGTTTTTACCTTTGATAAAGAATTTGACTATATTATTCCTCCCGAGCTTGAGTCTGCCGCTAAAAAGGGGTGCAGGGTAACTGTTCCTTTCGGAAACGGCAATAAAAAGTGCCTTGGAATAATATTTGATGTAACCGATTATTCTGAGGGAAAAAGGCTCAAAAAAATAAGCGAGGTGTTAGATGAATCGCCGCTTCTCAGCGATGAGATGCTTGATCTTGCAAGGTGGATAAAGAACAAAACCTTTTGCACTCTTTATGAAGCGGCAAAGGCGATGCTTCCCGGCGGAATCAATCATCATATTGTTGTTTCTTATGCAGTTAACGTTAATATTGATGAAAAAAAGTCTGATTCACTCAGCGGCGCCGAGAAAGAAGTGTTTGAATATCTTAAAGCGAAGGGTGCTTTTGTTAAGAGTGACAGCATTTTTAAGGCCCTTGCGTTGAAAGCCGATGCTTCAGTTCTTGAATGCCTTGCAAAAAAAGGATTCCTTGTTTCAAGTAGGGATGCTGTGCGTAATCTCGGCGATTTATCCGTTAAAATGATGCGCCTTTTGCCTGAAGAATTTGAAACAAAGCTTACTAAAAAACAGCAGCAGATGGTTGATGTTTTGCGTGATATCGGAACAGCAAGCGTTAAGGAGCTTTGCTATTTCACGGGGCTTACTCCCGCTGTTGCAAACGCTCTTGTCAGAAACGGTGTTGCGGAATATTATGAACAGGAAATCATAAAGCTGCCTGATTTTGTTAACGAAGTCGGTGAAAGAACCGCTATTAATCTCACCGACGAACAGCAAGAGGCTTTTAATAAGCTTTCTTCGCTTGCGCTTGAAGGCAAAGCGGCTGTTTCACTGCTTTATGGTGTAACAGGCAGCGGAAAAACCTCTGTTTATATGAGTGTTATCGACAAAGTGCTTGATGAGGGGAAATCCGTTATAGTAATGGTTCCCGAAATCGGGCTTACTCCCCAAACACTTTCGCTTTTCTGCAAACGCTACGGCGGAGATGTTGCTCTTTTTCACAGTGCGCTTTCGGTTCGTGAAAGGCTGGAACAGTGGAAGAGGGTTAAAAACGGAGAAGCAAAAATTATTATCGGCACAAGAAGTGCGGTTTTCGCTCCGACACAGAATCTCGGTTTGATTATTGTTGATGAAGAACAGGAGCATACCTATAAATCGGAGCAGACTCCTAGATACAACGCAATTGATGTTGCAAAATACAGGGCTGCATATAATAAATGCCTGCTTCTGCTTGCATCTGCAACTCCGAGCGTTGAAAGCTATGCCGCAGCTCAAAGCGGCAAATACGAGCTTTGCACTTTAACTAAGAGATACGGCAGCGCAGTTTTGCCTGAAGTTGTAACCGTTGATATGCGCTCTGAGCCTAAAGCTCAGGGAAGTAAAGCAATCAGCCAAACGCTTTATGAGTGTTTAAACGACAATTTTGAAAACGGCAGGCAGTCAATCTTGCTTATTAACAGGCGAGGATTCCATACCTTTGCTGCCTGCAATTCCTGCGGTGAGGTTATTTGCTGCCCCAATTGCAGCATTTCAATGACCTATCATTCGGCGAACAACCGCCTTATGTGCCATTATTGCGGTCATTCGGTTGCTTTTTCAAGCATTTGCCCCGAATGCGGTGAGGATGCCGTCCGTTATTCAGGCTTCGGCACTCAGAAAATTGAGGAAGAGCTTGAATATCTTTTGCCTGATGCAAGAATAGTCCGTATGGATACCGATTCCACAGCGGGCAGAAATTCGCACGAAAAGCTGCTTGACAGCTTTGCAAAAGGCGAATATGACATAATGATAGGCACCCAGATGGTTGCCAAAGGCCTGAACTTCCCGAACGTAACGCTTGTTGGAGTTGTTTCGGTTGATCAGCAGCTTTACAATGACGATTTCAGAAGCCTTGAAAAGACCTTTTCTTTGCTCACTCAGGTTGTCGGCCGTTCCGGAAGGGGAGAACTGAAAGGAACTGCGGTTATACAAACTTTAACACCTGAGAACGAGATAATCCGCCTTGCTGCAAAGCAGGATTATGATGAATTCTTTAAAACTGAAATCAGCCTTCGCAGAGCACTCGTTTATCCGCCGTATTGTGACTTGTGTGTTGTGGGTTTTGTGGGAGAAAATGAAACCATAGTAAAAACAGCTGCAAGAGAAACACTTGATTTGCTCAAAAAGTTTGTTGACGGCGAATATAAGGGTGAAAAGGTTATTGCCCTTGGTCCTATGCCGGCAAGGGTGGCGAAAGTCAGCGGCAAATACAGGCATCGCCTTATTATCAAATGCCGCAACACATCAAGATTCAGGCAGATGATTTCACAAATACTTATCAAAATGGGAACGGATTCACGCTTTTCTAAAGTTACGGTTTATGCGGATATGAATCCTGATTCTACGATATAAATTCAAATTATTTTAACAGCTTCTTAATTTAGTTATATTTAAATTCTATTACATTATTATTTGTAATCAAAGCATTTGAAAGGATTGACATTTATGGCAATCAGAAACATTGTAAAAATCGGAGATCCGATTTTGGCAAAGACATCACGTAAGGTTGAAAAATTCGATCCCCGCCTCTGGCAGCTTCTGGACGATATGAAAGAAACCATGTATCACGCAAACGGCGTTGGTCTTGCTGCTGTTCAGGTGGGCATCTTAAGGCGCGTTGTGGTTATTGACTGCGGCGACGGATATATTGAACTGGTTAATCCCGAAATTATCAGCACAGAGGGTGAACAGTTTGCCGAAGAGGGCTGCCTTTCTCTGCCCGGTGAATCGGGAGTTACACGCCGCCCTGCCGTTGTCAGAGTTAAAGCTCAGGACAGAAACGGCAAATGGTGTGTTTATAAGGGCGAAGAGCTTAAGGCACGCTGCTTCTGCCATGAACTTGACCATCTTGACGGAGTTGTGTTCACTCAGCGTGTAATAAAGGAGATGGGCAAATAATGAGAATTGCTTTTATGGGAACCCCAGAGTTTGCTGTTCCATGCCTTCAAAAGCTTATTGACAGCGGCCACGAAATAACAGGCGTTTTTACTCAACCTGATAAGCCTCAGGGAAGAAAAATGATTTTAACTCCTCCGCCTGTCAAGACTCTTGCGCTTGAAAACGGATTAACCGTTTATCAGCCTGTAAAGATGAGGGACGGAACGGCACTCGAAATGCTTAAAGAAGCAAACCCTGATCTTGTCATAGTTGTTGCCTACGGCAAAATTCTTCCCAAAGAAATTCTTGAATATCCGAAATACGGTTGCATAAATATCCATGCATCTTTGCTCCCGAAGCTCAGAGGCGCAGCTCCGATTCAATGGTCAGTTATAAACGGCCACGCAAAAACCGGAGTAACATCAATGCAGATGGATGAAGGCCTCGATACAGGCGATATGCTTATCAGCAGCGAGCTTGAAATAGGTGAGAATGAAACAGCCGGTGAATTGCATGACCGTGTTTCAGCTTTAGGAGCAGAGGTCCTTGAAGAAACAATTAAAAAGCTTATTGCAGGTGAGCTTAAACCCGAAAAACAAAATCATGATGAGTTTACTTATGCACCCATGCTTTCGAAGGAACTGTCACCAATTGACTGGAATTTGACTGCTTGTGAAGTGCATAATAAAATCAGAGGTCTTTCGCCCTGGCCGTCGGCGGTTGCCGTTCTGAACGGGAAAAAGGTTAAAATTCATAAAAGTGTTTTAACTTGTGAAAACGGCGGTGTTGCAGGTGAAATAGTTGCCAACGGAAAACGCCTTGTTGTTTCTTGCGGTGACGGGAAATGTATTGAAATTTTAAATGTCCAGGCAGAAGGCAAAAAGGCCATGTCTGCTGCTGATTTTATGCGTGGCAATCCCGTTAATATCGGGGATAGGTTTGAATAAAACGGAGAGGAGAGAATGATATGCCGTTTTTCTTCTATGATTATTACTATATAATTTTAGTTATTCCCGCAATGATTCTTGCTATGTGGGCTCAGTTTAAGGTTAAATCAACCTATAATAAGTTTTCACAGGTCAGAAACACAAAGGGAATAACGGGTGCTTATGCAGCTCAAGCAGTTCTTACTCACTACGGAATAAATGATGTCAGAATAGAGCAGGTTTCAGGCAAATTAAGCGATCACTATGACCCCAAAGCCAAGGTTATCAGGCTTTCAACCGATGTTTACGGCGGTTCTTCAATTGCCGCAGTCGGAATTGCGTGCCATGAGGCGGGTCACGCCGCTCAGCATGCTGAAAATTATGCTCCCATAAAGGTCAGAAACACGCTTGTTCCGGTCTGCAATATCGGTTCCGCTTTAGGAATTCCTCTTGCACTTCTCGGTTATTTTCTTGGATTTGAGCCTCTTATTTTAATCGGTCTTTTGCTTTATGCAGCAATCTCTCTTTTTCATCTGGTAACGCTTCCGGTTGAGTTTAATGCAAGCCGCAGAGCAATTTGGGTTATTGATGAAACAGGGCTCCTTTACGGTGAAGAAACCGACGGTGCAAAAAAGGTTCTCAAAGCCGCAGCAATGACCTATGTTGCGTCGCTTATAGTTGCATTGGCAAACCTTCTGCGTTTGGTTTTGAGATTTAATAACAGACGAAATTGATTCCTGAAAGGATGCTGAATATATGAAAAGTGCAAGGCAGGTTGCATTTGAAGCGCTTTTAAAAGTTCATAAGGACGGAGCATATTCAAACCTTGTTGTTGACAGCCTTTTAAAGGAGAATCCCGAGCTTGATGAGCGCGATAAAGCGTTTGTTTGCAACATTGTTTACGGAACGCTTGACCGACTTATTCTTATCGACTATAATCTCGGGCTTTATCTTAACCAGCCTGTAAGGAAGCTGAAGCCGGAGCTTCACACCATTCTCAGAATGGGTACATACCAGCTTTTATTCATGGATAAGGTCCCGTCGAGGGCTGCTGTTAATGAAAGCGTTAACCTTGCTAAGGTCAATAAATCAAAATTTGCAGCATCCATGGTTAATGCGGTGCTTCGAAGAGTTTCGGATAACGGGCTTCGTCTGCCGGAAACTTCCGAAACAGACCCGAATTATCTTGCAATAAAATATTCGTGCCCTGAATGGCTTATTTCTCTTTGGATTGAGGCCTACGGCTTTGATAATGCTGTTGCTCTTGCGGAAAAGGCTTTGGATGCGCCTCCGGTTGTTATCCGTGCAAACACAACAAAAATCGGCGCAGACGAGCTTGTCTGGAAGCTTGCCGAGGAAGGCGTTATTTCAGAAAAAACCGATGCGATGCCCGATGCTCTGATAATTCGTAATTCAGGCTCTGTTGATGAGCTTGAAGCATATAAACAAGGCCTTTTCCATGCGCAGGATATAGCCTCGCAGATTTGCTGCAAGGCTCTTGACCCTCAGCGAGGCGAAATTATTTTTGACCTATGTTCCGCCCCGGGAGGCAAGGCATTCACAATTGCCGAAAAAATGAATAACACGGGTATTGTCCGTGCGTTTGATATTTATCAGTCACGGGTTGAGCTTATTAAAAAAGGTGCGGAGAGGCTTGGCCTGAGCAATGTTTATGCTTATCTTTCCGACGCATCAATATTTAATGAAAATTACGGCTTGGCAGACAGAGTACTTTGTGATGTTCCTTGCTCCGGTCTCGGTATTATCCGCCGCAAGCCTGAGATACGATTCAAAAGCCGTGAGGATATTGACAATTTGCCTGAATTGCAGTATCGTATATTATGCAATGCCACAAGATATCTCAAGGAAGGCGGCAGGCTTGTTTATTCAACCTGCACTCTGAATCCCCAAGAGAATTCGGAGGTTTGCAACAGGTTTTTGGCAGAGCATCCCGATTTTTCCGCAGTCAATCTTTTTCCTGAATTGCCGAGATACGGTAAGGAAGAAAACTACTTAACTCTTATGCCACACCTTCATTCAACCGACGGCTTTTTTGTTGCCGCTTTTTGTAAAAACGGAGGTAATCAATGAGCCGCGATATTCTTTCAATGACGTTTGACGAGCTTTTGCAGGAATTTTCCAATCTGGGAGTTCAAAAGTTTCGTGCAAAGCAGGTTTATGAATGGCTTCATTGTCATCTTGCCGCAGATTATGATGAAATGAGCAATCTTCCGAAGGCTTTGCGTGAAGAATTAACAGAAAAATTCCCGATTTATAACTGCAAAATTGTTAAAAAGCAGGTTTCAAAGCTCGATAATACGGTAAAATACCTTTTTCAAATGCATGACGGCGATTTCGTTGAAAGCGTTGTTATGAAATATAAATATGGCTATACCATCTGCGTTTCAACGCAGGTTGGTTGTAAAATGGGATGCGCTTTTTGTGCATCTACTCTCGGCGGGTTTAAAAGATGCCTGCTTGCAGGTGAAATTCTTTCTCAGCTGTATGCGGCTCAGAAGGATTTGGGTGAGCGTATTTCCCACATTGTTTTGATGGGTATGGGCGAGCCGCTTGATAATTTTGATAATGTTATGAGGTTTTTGGAGCTGATAACCAACGAGAAAGGGCTTAATATTTCAATGAGAAATATTTCGCTTTCCACATGCGGATTGGTTCCTAAAATCGATGAATTGTTAAACAGACGTTTGCAACTGACTTTGTCAATTTCGCTTCATGCTCCGAATGATGAAATCAGAAGCAAAATAATGCCGATTAATAAAAAATATCCTATTGACGGACTTTTGAAAATATGCAGAAAATACACAACTGAAACTTCACGCCGCATTTCTTTTGAATATTCAATGCTTGCCGGCGTTAATGATTCGGATGAATGTGCAAGGCAGCTTGCCTCAAAGCTTAAAGGTATGCTGTGCCATGTTAACTTGATTCCGGTCAATGAAGTTGAGGAAAGTCCGTTTAAACCGAGCAGCCCCGAAAGGGTGGAGCGTTTTGTTGAGATTCTTTCCAAAAACGGAATCAATGCAACCGTTCGCAGAAAGCTCGGATCGGATATCGATGCTTCATGCGGTCAGCTGAGGCTTAAGGAAAACAAAAGCCGTGCAAAGGGGGATAAAATATGAAAATTGTTGCACGAACCGACACGGGCATTGTCCGTGATAACAACCAGGATTCGTATGCTGCATGCGAGCTTTCCGACGGTGCGGTGTTGGCGATTGTATGCGACGGAATGGGCGGCGCAGCGGAAGGTGCGTTGGCAAGTTCAGAGGCGGTTAAGTCGATTAAGGAGCGCATAGCCGAGCGTTTTTACGGAGATATGAGTGATATTTCTGTTAAAAGCCTGCTTGTTTCAGCAATTGAAAATGCCAACAAGTGTGTTTATGATTTATCCCTTACTGACGAAAAATATGAGGGTATGGGAACAACGGTTGTTGCCGCTCTTATAGCCAATTCTTATGTTTATATTGCCCATGCGGGAGACAGCAGGGCTTATAAAATATCAAACGGAGCTTTAATCCAGCTTACGCGTGACCACTCAGTTGTTCAAAGGATGGTTGAATCCGGCAGAATAACTGCCGAGGAAGCTGAAGATCATCCGGATAAGCACATAATAACACGAGCACTCGGTGTTGACAGCGATATAAAGGTTGATTTTTGCCAGGAACCTTTTGAAGATGATGATATCCTTATTCTTTGCTCTGACGGCTTAACCAATTATATTGAAACAGATGATATTCTTAAGCTTACGGGCGATGGCTGCTATTATGATTATGCTGACAGACTTGTTAATCTTGCAAATCAAAACGGCGGCGGTGATAACATAACGGTTATTGCCGTTGAAAACTGATTCCAATTTGACTTGTGATTTTGAAAGGAAAGTTTACTATGGATAATTACACGGGTAAAAGACTTGACGGAAGATACGAAATTCAAGAGGTTATCGGCGTTGGCGGCATGGCCGTTGTTTATAAAGCTTATGATAATATTGATGACAGAACTGTTGCTGTTAAAATTCTTAAGGAGGAATATCTTGCAAACGAGGAATTCCGCCGCAGATTCAAAAATGAGTCAAAGGCAATTGCTGTTTTGTCACATCCCAATATTGTTAAGGTTTTTAACGTCAGCTATGGTGACAGGCTTCAATACATAGTAATGGAGCATGTTGAAGGTATAACCCTCAAAGAATATATTGAGCAGCAGGGAAGGCTTGGTATTAAGGAAACAGTGCATTTTACAATGCAGATTCTCCGTGCCCTTCAGCATGCTCATGATAAAGGAATTGTTCACAGGGATATCAAGCCTCAAAACATAATGCTGCTTTCAAACGGAAATATTAAAGTTACGGACTTTGGTATTGCCCGTTTCAGCTACAGTGACACAAAGACTATGACGGACAGTGCGATAGGCTCCGTTCACTATATCAGCCCCGAGCAGGCAAGAGGAGACACAACCGACGACAGAGCGGATATATATTCTGTTGGTGTTGTGCTTTATGAGATGCTTACCGGTCAGCTTCCGTTCCAAAGTGATAATTCCGTTTCTGTTGCTCTTATGCAGCTTCAAAGCGACCCTAAACGTCCTCGAGAAATTAACAGCAGCATTCCTGTTGGTCTTGAGCAGATTGTTATGCATGCAATGCAGAAAAATGCGAAGGACAGATACCAGTCAGCAGCGGAAATGCTTCTTGATATTGAAGAATTCAAGAGAAACCCAACTATCAGATTCCAGCGTGATTATTTTGTTGATACAGACCCAACAAAATATGTTCCCGGTAAACCTTCAACCGTTAACCCTCCGCCTGTTGTAAGGCCTGCACCCCCAAAGCCGGTTATTACAGAACCTGAGTATTCGGAATATGACGAAACCGAGGAAGAAACCGGCAGCAGGAAGGGACTTATTGCAATCGGAGTTGCAATCGGTTCTTTGGTTCTTGCTTTGCTTGTTTTTGTGTTCCTTTTCTTCTTTACGGATGTTTTTCAGGGCAAGAGCGTTTCGGTTCCGAACTTCTACGGAATGAATTATGAAACCGAAATTCAGGGAACCGAATATGAGGACACATTCAAATTCATTGTTGACCCTGTTTCCAACAGTGCCCATGAAAACGGTGATGTTTTCTATCAGGATCCTCCCAGCGGTTATAAATTTAAAGCTGATGAGGAAAAGGTTATAACTCTCTCTGTTGCAAGCAATGCCCAGAATCTTGTGGTTCCCGATGTTCACGGCTATCAGTATGAGCTTGCAAAAGAAACACTCGAAAGCAAGGGCTTTAAAGTTCAGGCGATCCCGATGCTTAATCTTGTTGAAGAGTTCGGAACTGTTATTAAAACCGACCCGGCTGCCAACTCAGAAGTAAGCAGCGATACGGTTATCACCATCTTCTTTGCAAGTGCCGAGGATTTGGTTCTGGTTCCCCAGGATGTTATCGGCTGGGATTTGCAAATGGCAACTGCAATCATTGAATCGGCAGGCCTTAAGGTTGATTCCGAAATTGTTTATGAAAACAGCAGCGAGGAGGAGGGCGTTGTTATCGGTATGGACCCCGAATCCGGCGAAAAGGTTCTTCCCGGAAGCGAGGTAACATTGATTGTAAGCAACGGTATTCCTGAAACCGGTGTTGCAACTATTGAAATTGACCTGCCTTCTACGGGCAGCACAAGAGGCTCGTTTGAAGTGTTTGTAAATAATGAGTCCCGTTTCAGCACAAATCTTCTTATGGACGGCAGCCCCTATTCATTCAATGTTGAGGGAAGCGGCGAGAATGCATCCGTAAAGATTTATGTGGATGATAAGGAGTTTTACACATGTACTGTTGATTTTACACAGAATCCTGCTGTTGTTACCAACGGTTCATATTCTTCGGGTTTATCAATCGGCGGCGGAACGAGAAAGGCGATGCCTTCGGTTCAGGGATTAACTTTTGAATCAGCTGTGGCTCAGTTGAAATCAGCGGGCTTCAACAATGTTGTGCGCGAATTTCAGGATGTTTATGATCCCTCACAGGTTGGCAAGGTTATTTCTCAGTCACCTTCAGCTTCTTCGTCAAGCTTTATCGGAATTACAACCACTTATGACACTTCCACACCTGTAACACTTATTGTCGGCAAAGAGGCGAATAACTGATTTTATGACAAAACTTGAAGGAATAATTATTAAAGGCATCGGCGGGTTCTATTATGTTGAAGCCGCCGGTGAGATATATGAATGCAAGGCAAGGGGTGTTTTTCGTAAAAACGGATTAAAACCGCTTGCAGGTGACCGTGTATTAATTAGTGTTAACGAAAATGCGGAAAACACAATTGATGAAATATTTGAGCGCAAAAACGTTTTGGCACGTCCTCCTGTTGCTAATGTTGACAGGCTTTTTATCGTTTCGTCGGTCAGCGAACCTAAACCTGTGCTGCTGATAATTGACAGGCTTACAGCACTTGCCGTCAACAAGGGTATTGAGCCGATTGTTGTTTTCACAAAAAATGATTTGGCGTCAGCTGATGAATATGTTGAGATTTATCGCCGTGCAGGCATCAAAGTTTTTGCAGTTTCCTGCACAAACGGCGAAGGCGTTGATGCTGTTAAAAGTGAGCTGAAAAATCACATCAGTGCCTTTTGCGGAAACACGGGAGTCGGCAAGTCCTCTCTTCTCAATGCAATTGATAAAACCCTTGCGCTTAAAACAGGCGAAATCAGCGATAAGCTGGGCAGAGGCCGGCATACTACCCGCCACAGCGAGCTTTTTAAAGTTGAAGGCGGATATGTTGCAGATACACCCGGCTTTTCCTCTTTCGAAACGGAAGAAAATGAACCTATTTTAAAAGAAGATTTACCGTTTGCATTTAAAGAATTTGAAAAATATATCGGCGAGTGCAAATTTACTTCCTGCCTGCATGTTAAAGATAAGGGGTGCAGGGTAATTCAGGCTGTTGCAGACGGTGAAATTCCTGTTTCGCGCCACGAAAGCTACTGCGCAATGATGGAGCAGGCAAAAAACATTAAAGAGTGGGAACTCAAGAAAAAGTAACGAAAAACATCGCCACAGATTATACTGTAATGAGCAAAGACTCAAGCTGTATTTTTTAGGCGGTGGTTTTTTGAGATTTGAATCAAGGGGAACTTGTTTGATAGCTTTTGCAATCGGTATGCTTGTTGCCGTGCTGTTTCCCTACACAATGGCAGTTTTAATTATAGCTGCGGTTTTGATTCTGGCAGGTCTGAGCCTTTGCAGATTCTGATGAAAGGGGAAGCCTTGAATGAAGATCGTGGTTGTCCGCAGTCCGAAAGCGCTTAGTGGAATTCTCAGGCTTATTTTCGGAATAAAAAGACAGGGTGCCGCATAAAAGCCGCAACACGGACGTTTTTGTGTCAGATTACTTGCCACAATGAAAGATTGAGGGATATAATATGAACAAAACAATTAAAAATACGGTTTTTTCCGCAATGTTTCTTGCTTTGTGTTTGGTATTGCCGCTTATAACTTTAGGCAGCACTCAAATCGGCAATGCAATATCACCTATGCATATTCCCGTTTTAATCTGCGGATTTGTTTGCGGATGGCAATACGGTGCAATAGTCGGATTTATCGCTCCGCTTCTGCGCTATCTGATTTTTCAGATGCCGCCTATTTATCCAATCGGTTCTGCAATGGCTTTTGAACTTGCGGCTTACGGATTGCTCTGCGGGATTTTATATAAAGTGTTTCCGAAGAAAAACGCCTGTATTTATCCTGCTCTCATAATTTCAATGCTCGGCGGGCGAATTGTTTGGGGATTTGCAAGGTACATAATAGCGGGGCTTAGTGGCTCGGAATTCAGCTTTGCGATGTTTTTGAGCGGCGCATTTCTGGAAGCTGTTCCTGCAATCGTTTGCCATATTATTATAGTTCCTCTTGTGGTAATGGTATTTAGAAAAGCTAAATTTATAGAATAATTAAAAACGGATACGGTTTTGCCGTATCCGTAGTTTTTTGTTCAGATATTATAAATCCCCCGAACAGTTATTGTTCGGGGGATGTTGTTATTAATATTCAAGTGAACCTTCAAAAACAAGCTTTGTTGAGCCGGTGAGAAGCACTCCGTCGTCACTATAGTTAACGATAAGGTCGCCGCCGCGAAGCTTAACGGTGATATCGGTGTTCTTTTTGCAGAAGCCGTTTTCAACTGCTGCAACCGCAGCTGCACATGCACCCGTGCCGCAGGCAAGAGTTTCGCCGTTGCCGCGTTCCCAAACTCTCATTTTGAGGGTTGTTTCATTAACCACTCTTACGAATTCGGTGTTAACTCTGTGAGCGAAAATATCTGATTTCTCAAATTTGGGGCCAACCTTTTCAATGTCAATAACATCAACTCTGGGTACGAAAACAACGCAGTGCGGGTTACCCATCGAAACGCAAGTGATGTTATGAGTTTCGCCGTTGATTTCAACAGGGGAGTTGACAAACTTGTTCTGACCCTTTGAACCTGTAACAGCATTTTCAAGGTCAGCTTTGCCCATGTTGGCGCAAACGGAGCTTACCTTGCCGTTCATAACATAAAGCTCAACGCTTCTGATACCGCTGATTGTTTCGATTGAAACGGTTTCGGTGTCAACGTAACCTTTGTCATAAACATACTTGGCAACGGAGCGGATTGCGTTGCCGCCTTGTCTGCCTTCGCTGCCGTCCAGGTTAAATACTCTCATTTTAACCTGTGCAACATCAGATTTTTCAATAAGAACAACGCCGTCGCAGCCAACGCCATGATGTCTGTCACAAAGGCTTACGCAGAGGCTCTCGGGGCAAGTAATCGAATTATCAAAGTTTTCAATGATGATGTGATCGTTGCCCGATGCATCCATCTTTGCAAATTTAAGAGTTTTTCTCTCGGAACGCATGTTGTTAATATCAACAAGCTCTGTGTTTTCCTGATTGAAGCGGCTTGCAATGATATCGGCAAGTGCGTTTGCTGTGTCAAGAGATGTTATGCATGTGATTGAAAGCTGGATTGCTCTTCTTTGAAGCGCAATGTAGTCACCCATTGTTGAATCATAAAGTGCACCGGTATAAACAATGTAGTTAATTTTACCGCTTTCAAGAAGTTCCATAATGTCGTTGCTTTCGTTCATGCCCTTAACATATTCAACGTCAATGCCAAGTTGTGATATTGCATCGGCAGTATCTTTGGTGGCATAAATTTTAATCTTAAGGTCATCAAGCTTTTTAGCAAGAGAAACAGCATCAAGCACATCATGCTTATCAACGCTCAGAAGCATGCCAATGCCTTTTTCGGCGGTGGGAAGCTGAACATTGAAGCCGGCTGAAGTAAGACCCTTGAAGAGCGCTTCAGCCATGGTTTTGCCGATGCCGAGAACTTCGCCGGTTGATTTCATTTCGGGGCCGAGGATGGAGTTAACATCAGAGAGCTTTTCAAATGAGAATACGGGAACCTTAACCGTGAAATAAGGAGGAGTCTTATAGAGTCCTGTGCCGTAACCAAGGTCTTTGAGTGACTGGCCAACCATTACCTTGGAGGCAATGTCAACCATGGGAACGCCGGTAACCTTGCTGATATAGGGGATTGTTCTTGAAGCTCTGGGATTAACTTCGATAACATAAAGCTGGTTGTGATAGATAAGATACTGGATGTTAACAAGGCCCTTTGTGCCGAGTGAAAGCGCAAGCTTTTCGGAGCATTCAATGATGTTCTTGCGCATCTTATCATTAAGATTATAAGGCGGATAAACAGCAATTGAGTCGCCGCTGTGAACACCTGCTCTTTCAACGTGCTCCATAATGCCGGGGATAAGAACATCCTTGCCGTCTGAAATAACGTCAACTTCAAGCTCTGTACCCATCATATATTTATCAACAAGAACAGGATTTTCGATTTCGCCTGAGAGGATGATATCCATATAACGTTCAACATCGGCATCCTCATGAGCAATTGTCATGTTCTGACCGCCAATAACATAAGACGGACGAAGAAGAACGGGGTAGCCGAGAGTGTTGGCTGCGTTGAGCGCTTCCTGCTTTGTCATGACGCCCATACCCTTGGGTCTGCGGATGGCAAACTTTTCAAGAAGCGCATCAAAACGTTCTCTGTCCTCGGCGGTGTCAATTCCGTCAGCGGATGTGCCGAGAATTGTGATTCCGTTTTCATCAAGGAACTTTGTCAGCTTAATAGCTGTCTGACCGCCGAATGCAACAACAACGCCGATTGGCTTTTCGACCTTTATGATGTTCATAACATCTTCGGGAGTGAGAGGCTCGAAATAGAGTCTGTCAGCGGTGTCGTAATCGGTAGAAACAGTTTCGGGGTTGTTGTTTATGATAGCAACCTCATAACCGAGTTCTTTAAGAGTCCATACGCAGTGAACCGAAGAATAGTCGAATTCAATGCCTTGGCCGATTCTGATGGGACCGGAGCCGAGAACAATGATTCTCTCTTTTTTGTTGTTTTCGAGGAACGGACGTGCTTCGCATTCACGGTCGTATGTTGAGTAGAAATAGGGTGCTGCAACAGGGAAATTGTTGGAGCAAGTATCAACAATTTTGTAAACTGCATCTTTATGAGCGGGCAATTCGTCAACGCCTGAAAGACGCTTCAATGCAGCATCTGTGTAGCCGTAAAGCTTGCCCTGATTGTATTTTTCGGTGTCAATGTTGCCGTTTTCGATTGATTTTTCAAAATCGGCAAGGTTCTTAAGCTTGAGCAGGAACCATTCTGTGATTTTTGTTATATCATGGATTTCTTCAATTGACATGCCGGATTTGATTGCTTCAAACACGGAGAATAAACGCATGTCATCGGTATTTCTCAAACGTTCTTCAAGAGGCGCATTGGTTTTGGGAATTGCATTGAGAGTGTCAAGTGAAATTTCAGCACCCCTGACAGCCTTCATGATGGCCATTTCAAATGTGGGGCCTATGGACATAACTTCGCCTGTGGCCTTCATCTGAGTGCCGAGCTTGCGGCTTGCATTAACAAACTTATCAAACGGCCACTTGGGCAGCTTAACAACGATATATTTAACATCGGGCTCAAAGTTTGCGCAGTTGAGGCCTGTTTTATCATTCTTGATTTCGTCAAGAGTGAGGCCGAGTGCAAGCATAGCGGTAACCTTTGCGATGGGATAGCCTGTTGCTTTACTTGCAAGAGCTGATGAACGTGAAACTCTGGGATTAACCTCAATAACTGCATAATCCATGCTGTTGGGGTCAAGAGCAAACTGGCAGTTACAGCCGCCGATGATTCCGAGAGCGTCAACTATATCGAGGGATGCTTGACGAAGCATCTGAAATTCTTCATCGGTCAGGGAAAGAGCGGGAGCAGCAACAATGCTGTCACCGGTATGGATGCCGACAGGGTCAAAGTTTTCCATGCTGCAAACGGCAATGCAGTTGCCTGCACTGTCACGCATTGTTTCAAACTCAATTTCTTTCCATCCGAAAATATATTTTTCAATAAGAACCTGAGTAATGGGAGAAAGGTCAAGGCCTGTTTTTGCAATAACTGCAAGCTCTTCGGGAGTGTTTGCAACGCCGCCGCCGCCACCGCCGAGTGTGAATGCGGGGCGAACAATAATGGGATAACCGATTCTCTCGGCAATTGCAAGAGATGTTTCAACATCGTTGGCAATTTCGGAGGGGATAACGGGCTGATTGATGGACTCCATAGTGTCTCTGAACATCTTTCTGTCCTCAGCCTTGTCAATGGCTTCAGCATTTGTTCCGAGAAGCTTAACGCCCATTCTGTCAAGATAGCCGTCTTTGCTTAACTGCATGGCGATTGTGAGGCCTGTCTGGCCGCCAAGGCCTGCAAGCAGACTGTCGGGCTTTTCTTTTTCGATTATTCTTTTTACGGTATCGGCAGTGAGCGGCTCAAGATAAATCTCATCCGCAAGTGCCTTGTCAGTCATGATTGTTGCAGGGTTTGAGTTAACAAGAACAACATCAAGGCCTGCATCCTTAAGAACGCGGCATGCCTGAGTTCCTGCATAGTCAAATTCGGCAGCCTGTCCGATAACGATGGGGCCGGAGCCGATAACCATAACTTTTTTGATATCTTTATTGATTGGCATATTAAAAACCCCCTTGCTTATTAGTCCTTGAGAAGCTTAACGAGAACTGCTTTTTGAGCATGCAGTCTGTTTTCGGCTTCTTCGAAAATCTCTTTTGCATGTTCTTCGAAAACTTTTGCGGTGATTTCTTCTTCTCTGTGAGCGGGAAGACAATGAAGCACCATTGCATCGGGTTTGGCGACTGCCATAACACCGTCATTTATCTGATAACCTGCAAAAATCTTCTTTCTTCTTTCAGCTTCACTTTCCTGACCCATGGATGCCCAAACGTCTGTATAAAGAACATCTGCATCCTTGGCAGCTTCAAGAATATCTGAAGTGCAGGTGAAATCGCCGTTTTTACTTGCCCATTCAATTATTTCTGAATCAGGCTTGTGGCTGTCAGGGCATCCGATGCTGACGGACATTCCCATCTTTATGCCGCCAACGATGAGAGAGTTTGCCATGTTGTTGCCGTCACCGATATAGCAAAGCTTGTTGCCTTTTATTGCTCCTTTAAACTCTCGGATTGTCATAAGGTCGGCAAGAACCTGGCAGGGGTGGCAATAATCTGTGAGGCCGTTGATGATGGGGATGGAACCGTAATCTGCAAGTGTTTCAACGTCACTCTGTTTATATGTTCTTATCATTATTCCGTCAAGATAGCCTGAAAGAACTCTTGCGGTGTCTTCAACAGGTTCGCCTCTGCCAAGCTGAATATCATTGGAGCTGAGGAAAAGTGCGGTGCCGCCGAGGTCATACATGCCAACTTCAAAGGAAACTCTTGTTCTGGTGGACGATTTAGTGAAAATCATGCCGAGTGTCTTGCCTTTAAGATGGTGATGCTGAATTCCGTTTCTCTTCTCGTATTTGAGCTGATCGGCGAGATTAAGAATTTCGTTAATCTCGTTAGTGCTCAAATCCATAAGCTTAAGTAAATGCTTCATATATTCCTCCAAAACAATAATTTACAACTTTATGCATACTTTTGAATAATTATACGCTTGCAAGATGCTTAAGTCAATGTTAAACAGCATATATATACAAAAAATATCTTTGCTTTTTAGTGCATTTTGCTGAACAAAAAGCCCTATTTAATATACTATAACATAGTTTAATTATAATTTAAATAGGAAAACGAAAAAAATACACAAAAAAACCGCCGATGCAAAAGCAAAGGCGGAAAATGTTAAATAAAAACGGGAGTAAAGCCTGCTGCAAACTTTGCGCAGCGGGTAGTCTTTGTCATTGAGTTGAAAAAAAATGTTTTCAATTGAATTCCTCCCGAAAGTTGTCTTACATATTTTACTACATGGATATTGAAAAATCAATGTATAATTGTTTAAAGATTTGGGTGAATATTAAGAACTTTTTTAACAGAAAATAACAAAAATCGGCGAAGTCTGAAACTTCGCCGACTCATATTTATTTTGCGGGGCAATGATTGGTTGCAACAATATTGATTCCTGTGCCGAGAATATTTTCAACAAGAACATCTCCGAGTTTAACAGGAGCATCGGTTTCGGCTTTGTTTATAATATCCATGCATTCCATAATTTTTTCTTTTGGGAGAGCACCTGCTGATTTGCAGGGCACAACGTTATAAATTCCGCCGTTAACCTTAACTGTTGTTGCAAGACTTCTGACCGGATTGGTGCATTCGGTTCTGGCGTAAGCATCGCCGCGTTTGCAGGTGTTGCCGGTTACGGAAAGAATATCGCCGTTGTCGGCAATTTCAACTGTTACTCCGCAGCCCATGGGGCAGGCCACACAAATAATATTTTTTTGCATAAATCACACCTCCACCGAAATTTCAATCTGACCGCCGGGAGCAAAGCTCTTGAGCATATCATTCTTGATAATAACGTTTTCCATTTCTCCGGGAGCAAGTCTGGGCCTTTTGCGGCTGATGATTTCTTCGCCATTGTATTTTGCAACGATTTTAGCGTTTTTATAAACTTGGCCTACTCTAAAATAGAGTTTAACATCGCCTTCATTTTTAATATTAATCTTTTGCGGAACTATGTAGCGCACGCCGTTAATGCCTTTTGTTGTTACGTATTCAGCGGCTTCTGTTTTGCCCAAAACATATTTTGCGGCGCCTTCGCCCGCAGTCTGGCTTTCAAGAGTTACATAGTCAACAAGATCATGAACATGAAGAACATTGCCGCATGCAAAAACACCTTTGTGGGAGGTCTCTCTGTATTCATCAACAACTGCGCCGCTTGTTACGGGGTCAAGCTCAATACCGACTGCTCTTGTAAGCTCGTTTTCGGGGATAAGACCAACTGAGAGAAGGAGAGTATCGCACTCAATAAAACGTTCCGTGCCTTTTATTGGCCTACGGTTTTCATCAACGTCAGCGATTGTAACACCTTCAACTCTTTCTTTGCCGTGGATATCAATAACCGTGCAGCTGAGATGCAGGGGGATGTTAAAATCGTCAAGGCACTGAACAATATTTCTTGTAAGACCGCTTGAATAAGGCATAAGCTCGCAAACACACTTAACTTCGGCACCTTCAAGGGTCATACGGCGTGCCATGATGAGGCCGATATCTCCGGAGCCGAGAATAACAACTTTTTTGCCGGGCATATAGCCGTCAATATTAACATATTTCTGCGCTGTGCCTGCGCTCATAACGCCGGAAGCTCTTGTGCCGGCAATGTTAAGTGCGCCTCTGGGTCTTTCACGGCAGCCCATTGCAAGAATAACTGCTTTTGCCTGAATTTCGAGCAGTCCGTCCTGCTTGTTTACCGCATAAACAACATTATTTTCTGTTATTTCAAGCGCCATCGTGTCGGTTTTATATTCTATTTTTTGCTCATCAACAAGCTGAATGAACCTGTCGGCATATTCGGGGCCGGAAAGCTCTTCGCCGAAATAATGCAGACCGAAGCCTGTGTGTATGCATTGCTCAAGGATGCCTCCGAGAGTTTCGGCTCTTTCAAGGATAAGAATGCTGTCAACGCCGCATTCCTTGGCTTTGAGAGCTGCCGCCATGCCGGCAGGGCCGCCGCCGATAACAACTATATCATAATTAAGCATATTCTCACCCTCACTTTGTTCTTTCATAAAGGATTTTGGAATTGCCGCCGAACTTGGTGATTTCGTTGATTTCAACTCCAAGCTCGCGGGCAAGAAGCTCAACAACCTTTGAGCCGCAGAAACCGCCCTGACATCTTCCCATTCCTGCTCTTGTTCTGCGCTTAACGCCGTCAACATCTCTTGCTCCGGCGGGAGCATGAATTGCGTCAAGAATTTCACCTTCTGTGATTGTCTCGCAACGGCAAACAATTCTGCCGTATGCGGGATTCTTTTCGATCAAAGCCTTGCGTTCTTCGTTGCTTAGATGTCTGAAACGAACGGGTTCTTCTCTGTCAGGCTTAAAATCGCTCTTTTCTTCGCAGTTAAGAGCTTTTGTAATCATATCCTTAACATAAAGCGCAATTGCAGGTGCGGAGGAAAGGCCTGGAGATTCGATGCCTGCAACGTTGATGAACTGCGGATTCTTTTCGCTCGGTTCAATGATGAAATCATTTCTGCTGCAATGGGCACGCAAGCCAGCAAAAGAAGTTATTACCTCTCTGGTTGTGAGACAGGGAACAGATTTCTTGGCTGTTTCGAGAACTTCGGAGAGTGTGCCTGCGGTTGTTGCGACATCATCTTTATCTTCTATATCAAGAGCGCTGGGACCAAGCAGCAGATTGCCGTCAACCGTGGGTGTAACAAGAATACCCTTGCCCATCTTTGAAGGGCATTGAAAAATAGTGTGATTTGCAAGCTTGCCGACAGTTTTATCGCAAAGCATGTATTCGCCTTTTCTGGGGATTGTGTGAACAGAGGTATCGCCGATAAGCGCAGCAATTTCGTCGCAATAAACACCGGCCGCATTAATAATATATTTTGCTTTGATTTCGTTATCACCGTTTGAAAGAGTGAATTCGGAACCGTTAAAATCAATCTTTTTAACTTCAAAATTGCGAATAAATTCTGCGCCGTTAACAACTGCATTTTCTGCAGCGGCAACAGTCAGCTCATAAGGGCAAACGATACCTGCAGAAGGTGCCCAAAGAGCGGCTTTGGCTTCGTCGCTTATATAAGGTTCTGCTTCACGAAGCTTTGCAGTATCATAAATCTCAAGCCCCGGAACTCCGTTGATGTTGCCTCTTTCAAGAAGCTCGTTAAGAGTTTCAACTTCTTCATCAGAAAAAGCAACAACAAGCGAGCCTACAGGTTTGAACGGAACAGAAAGAGTTTTGCAAAGCGCAGGCATGAGAGATGTGCCTTCAACATTAAGCTTTGCTTTGAGTGAGCCGGGTTTTGCATCGAAACCTGCGTGTACTATTGCACTGTTTGCTTTTGAGGTGCCCATTGCCATGTCGTTATGTTTTTCGACAAGAGCAATTTTAATGTTGTAGCGGCTGAGCTCTCGGGCGATAAGAGAGCCGATAACGCCTGCGCCGACAACGGCAACATCATAGTTCATTTATAAAACCTCCGTCAAAATAATTTACTACCCGTAATTATAACACAACACAAATGCCAAAACAACAGTTTTTATACTCATTTTCTGCGAAATGTTTAAAATTTTGAGAGGCATTGTTTGTTGAAATCAACGAATTTTAAAAATAGTAAATGTATATATTGACAAATGCAATGTTTTAATGCACAATATATTGAGTAAAATTAAACCTTTAATGAGAGGATGCTGGAAAATATGATGACAGATATTGAAATTGCTCAGTCCGTCAAAATGAAACCGATTACCGAAATTGCCGATGTTGCAGGAATTGACGCAAAATATATTGAACAATACGGCAACTTTAAAGCCAAGGTTGATCTTTCAATTCTCAAAGAAAATGAAAAAAAAGAGGGTAAGCTTGTTCTTGTAACCGCTATTACTCCCACCCCTGCAGGCGAAGGCAAAACAACAACCACCATTGGCCTTGCCGACGGCATGAAGAGAATCGGCAAAAACGTTATGGTTGCGCTTCGTGAGCCTTCTCTCGGTCCCGTTTTCGGTGTTAAGGGCGGTGCAGCAGGCGGCGGATATGCTCAGGTTGTTCCCATGGAAGATATCAACCTTCATTTCACAGGTGATTTCCATGCAATCGGTGCAGCAAATAACCTGCTCGCAGCCATGCTTGATAACCATATTTATCAGGGTAATTCTCTCAATATTGACCCCAGAAGAATCACTTGGAAGCGCTGCGTTGATATGAACGACAGGCAGCTTCGCTTTGTTACCGACGGTCTCGGCGGCAGAGTTAACGGTGTTCCCAGAGAGGATGGCTATGATATCACCGTCGCATCCGAAATCATGGCAGTTCTTTGCCTTGCAACATCAATCACAGACCTCAAAGAGCGTCTTTCAAGAATTATCGTTGGCTATACCTATGATGAAAAGCCCGTTACTGCAGGTCAGCTTAACGCTGCAGGTGCAATGACAGCTCTTCTTAAGGATGCAATGAAACCCAATCTTGTTCAGACTCTTGAAGGAACTCCCGCACTTGTTCACGGCGGCCCCTTTGCAAATATTGCACACGGCTGCAACTCCGTTATGGCAACCAAGCTTGCAATGAAGCTCGGCGATTATGCTATCACAGAGGCAGGCTTCGGTGCAGACCTTGGTGCTGAAAAGTTCCTTGATATCAAGTGCCGTTATGCAGGTCTTACTCCCTCGGCGGTTGTTATCGTTGCAACAATCAGAGCGCTCAAAATGCACGGCGGTGTGCCCAAGACCGAACTTAACGGTGAAAACCTTGAAGCTCTTGAAAAGGGTATCCCCAATCTTCTCCGTCACGTTTCCAATATAAAGAATGTTTACAAGCTTCCTTCGGTTGTAGCTGTTAACCGTTTCCCCACCGATACCGATGCGGAAGTTCAGCTTGTTATCGACAAGTGCAAGGAACTCGGCGTAAATGTTGTT
This sequence comes from Acutalibacteraceae bacterium, assembly GCA_045589815.1. Classification (GTDB taxonomy): domain Bacteria; phylum Bacillota; class Clostridia; order Oscillospirales; family Acutalibacteraceae; genus CAG-177. Next base: position 33,310 of record JAZNPT010000025.1, on the reverse strand, counting down.
CTCTCCACCGTATGGGCAGAGGGCGGCAAAGGCGGCGAGGCGCTTGCAAAAGAGGTTGTTGCTCTTTGCGAACAGCCCAATGATTTCACATTCTCATATGAGCTTGAAGGCTCAATTGAAGATAAGATTGAAGCAATTGTTAAAAAGGTTTACGGAGGCGACGGAATTTCAGTTCTTCCCGCAGCCAAAAAGCAGATTGCAGCTCTTGAAGCAATGGGATGTGCAAATCTTCCCGTCTGCATGGCAAAAACACAGTACAGCTTCTCTGATGACCCCACAAAGCTCGGAGCACCCGAGAATTTCACCGTAACAATCAAGAACGTTAAGATTTCGGCAGGCGCAGGATTTATCGTTGTTCTTACAGGCGATATCATGACCATGCCCGGACTTCCCAAAGTTCCTGCAGCAGAAAAGATTGATGTTGACGAAAACGGCAAAATCAGCGGACTTTTCTAATAAAATAAGTTTTAAAACCGCCGAGGCAACTAATGCTTCGGCGGTAATTGTTTAGCAAAAACAAGTTTGCTTTTATCTCATAATTGATTGTTGCGTTGTTTGGGATACAATTTATTATATAATGTAATAAATCACACAAAATATTGCGTTTTCTTGTTGCATTAGACAATAAATAATGATATAATAATAAAATATTATGTCATGGTTAATATGCATTTTTTGAGGAATACTATTATCGTTTATTCAACGAAAGGGTGCATATTATTTATGAGCAATAAGAATAGAAAAAGCAATTTTTTTCTTCCGTCTCCGCCGTGGCAGTCGCCCGATTGCAGCAGTAGCAACGGTAATTGTGACGATTCCTCAGCACTCAGCGGCATTATCGAATCAGGTTCGGTAACGGTGCGAAAGGGCGAGCATCTCATACATTGTTTAACAATTATAGGTCAAATTGAGGGCCATTATATTTTGCCGGCGCAGAATAAAACCACCAAATACGAGCACGTCATACCTCAGCTTGTTGCGATTGAAGAAAGCGACGAAATTGACGGGCTGATTATGATTTTGAACACAGTTGGCGGTGATATTGAAGCCGGTCTTGCGATTGCTGAGCTTGTTGCCGGCATGACAACTCCGACGGTTTCGCTTGTGTTGGGCGGCGGTCACTCAATCGGCGTACCCCTTGCAGTTTCAACGGATAAGTCGTTTATAACTCCGTCCGCAACGATGACCATCCACCCCGTGCGCATGAACGGGCTTGTGCTTGGCGTTCCCCAAACTCTTTCATATTTTGAACAGATGCAGGAACGCATTGTTAAATTCGTTTCGGATAATTCCGATATTTCGGGTGACAGATTCCGTGAAATGATGCTTGCTACAGGCGAGTTGGTTATGGATGTGGGAACGGTTTTAACAGGAGAAGCGGCAGTAAATGAAGGTTTGATTGATTCTCTCGGCAGCCTTTCCGATGCACTTAGCTGCCTATATGATTTAATTAGTCTAAAAGAAAACAAAAACAGCAATAATACTCCGAAAGGATGACATAAATGGCAAACACCAAAAAGTCGGGAGCGGCGCAAAAGAAAAAGCCTGCTTCAAAAAGCTCAGCTCCCAAGAAAACGCAAACAACAAAAGAATCTCCCAAAAAAGAAGTCAACGTAACCGTAAAACGCCAGAAAACCGCCATTGTTTTAATGGCGGCAGCAGTATTTTTGCTTTGTGTTGCATTAATTAAAGGAGAAAGTGTGTGGCTGACTCTTCATAATGCAATGTTCGGAATTTTCGGCTCCTGTGTTTATATTATTCCTGCTGTGCTGATTTATATGGCTATAGTTTATGCCAAGGACAAGCCGCTGGGCAGCATCGCCGCAAATCTTACGGGTACCGGTGTTTTTGTTGCTCTTCTCAGCGGAGCAATACATATTTTTGCAAATACATCTGAATACCTCAATGCTGTTGGTTTGGGAATTCAGATTTCAGATGCATGGAACAAAGCGGCCGCTTTGTCAAACGGCGGAGTTTTCGGCGCAATTATCGGCGGCGCAATTGCAAAGCTTTTCGGTAAAACAGGCGCATGTATAACGATAGTTCTCCTCCTTATCGTGCTTGCCATGTTCCTCACAGGCACAACGCTTTTCGGATTGATTAATGCCATCAGAAAGCCTGTCAGAAGAGTCGGCGAGCTTACCAATGAAAAGCTTGAGCAAAATGCCATTCGCCGTGAGCAGCTTGAGCAGGAGCGCGAAAAAGAAAAAGAATCAAAAAAGGCTTTCAATCCACCCAAGCAGCCTACTGTTGCGGTTGAAAAGTTTGAGGATAATTTTATTACTGACGAGTCAACTTTTGCTCCTGTTGAGGATGTACCGATGCCCGAAATACCTGTTGTCAAACTTCCCGATTCACAGCCTACGGATATTATTGAAGAAACAATCGAAGCTGCAGTTGAGGAAGAAAAGCCAAAGAGAAAAAGAAAAGCTCCTTCTGTTCCTGACGGCGATCCCGTTGAAGAAAAAGAGGAGATACCCGTTGAGGTTTTACCAGAGGATGAACCCGAGAAACCCAACTATATTTTTCCGTCAATTGAACTCCTCAATATTGTTGAAAAAGACGGTGCGACGGATAGCATGACTGAAATGCAAATCGGTGCAAGAAAGCTTACGTCAACGCTTGAAAGCTTTAAAATCAACGCTGAGGTAACAAATATCTGCCGCGGACCTTCCGTAACAAGATATGAGCTTGTCCCCGAAGCAGGTGTAAGAATTAATAAAATAACCGGTTTGGCGGATGATATCGCTCTGCGCCTTGCGGCAACAAGCGTTCGTATTGAAGCACCCATTCCCGGAAAATCTGCTATCGGCATTGAAGTTCCCAACAGCGCAAAGTCAATGGTTTCAATGCGTGAAATAATTGATACGCCAGAGTTCAGAGATGCCAAGAGCAAGCTTAACGTTGCTCTCGGCAAGGATATAACAGGCAACATTATCTGCGCCGACCTTGCAAAAATGCCGCACGTTCTTGTTGCCGGCACAACAGGCTCGGGTAAGTCTGTATGCCTTAATTCCATGATTGTCAGCATTCTTTATAATGCTTCGCCCGATGAGGTCAAGCTTTTGATGATTGACCCCAAAATGGTTGAGTTCACTATTTATAACGGCATTGCTCATTTGGAGGTTCCCGTTGTTTCGAATCCCAGAAAAGCTGCAGGTGCATTAAGCTGGGCTGTCAGCGAAATGGAAAAACGCTACAAGCAGTTTTCCGAAAACAGTGTAAGGGATATCAAGGGCTTTAATAAGCTTTGCGAAACAAGGGATGACCTTGTTAAAATGCACCAGATTGTTATATTTATTGACGAGCTTTCTGACCTTATGATGGTTTCTCCCAAAGAGGTTGAAGATGCAATTTGCCGCCTTGCCCAGATGGCAAGAGCTGCAGGTATTCACCTTGTTATTGCAACTCAGAGACCGTCTGTTGACGTTATCACAGGTATAATTAAAGCTAATATTCCCAGCCGTATTGCACTCTCTGTTTCCTCGCAGATTGATTCAAGAACAATTCTTGATGCCTCCGGTGCGGAAAAGCTTCTCGGTAACGGCGATATGCTGTTTAACCCTGTCGGTTCAAGCAAGCCCACCCGTGTTCAGGGCTGCTTTATATCCGATGCAGAGGTTGAACGCGTTGTAAATCATATTAAATCGCAGGCACAGACAACATATAATGAAGAAACAATGCACGAAATTGAAGCAAAGGCTGCCGCTGCCGAAAGTGCAAAGAAGAAGGCTTCCGATGAAGAAAACGAAGGCGATTGGGATCCTATGCTTAACGATGCAATTGAGGTTGTGGTTAATGCCGGCGGCGCATCAACAACCATGCTTCAAAAGAAGCTTAAGCTCGGATATGCAAGGGCTTCGAGAGTTATGGATCAGCTTGAAGAAAAGGGCATTGTAGGCCCGTCGGAGGGTGCAAAGCCCAGAGCTGTTTTGCTTACAAAGCAGCAGTGGTATGAGATGCAGGCTCTTGCAGACGGCGCAGGCGAAGCTCCGAATATTGATGACGTTTTTGCGGAAGATGATGACTTCGCAGGAATAGAGGATGATTTTGAATAATATGAACGGATTCTTACCCGTTACAAAAGAAGAGATGACCGCAAGGGGATGGGAGCAGGCTGATTTTGTTTATGTCAGCGGCGATGCTTATGTTGACCATCCCGCTTTCGGTGCGTCTATTATCACAAGAGTGCTTGAAAATGCAGGATTTAAGATTGCGTTTCTTGCCCAGCCGGATTGGCGAAGTGCAGAGGATTTTATGCGTTTCGGCAGGCCGCGTCTCGGCTTCCTTGTCAGCAGTGGCAACATTGATTCAATGGTTGCTCATTATACTGCTGCCAAGAAAAAACGCAGTTCCGATTATTATAGCCCCGGCGGCAAATTCGGTATGCGCCCGGACAGAGCGGTTATAGTTTACTGCAACAAAATCAGAGAAATATACGGTGATATTCCCATTGTTATAGGCGGTCTGGAGGCTTCTTTGCGCCGCTTTGCCCACTATGACTATTGGGACGATAAGGTGCGCCGTTCAATTCTTTTTGACGCTCAGGCTGATTTGCTTTCTTTCGGCATGGGCGAACGTTCCATGGTTGAAATCGCAAAAAGACTTGATGCGGGAGAAAGCATTTCCGATATCCGTGATATCCGCGGCACTTGCTACAGCGTTGATGTGCGTGAAACACCGTATATCGGAACCGAATGCCCGTCGTTTGAAAATGTTTGCAAATCCAAGAAAGAATATGCCGTATCGTGCAGAATTCAGCAGGATGAGCAGGATTTTTTCAGAGGGAAAGCGATCAAACAGCGCCATGGCAGCAGAATGCTTGTTCAGAATCAGCCTGCCATTCCTCTTTCGCAGGAGGAGCTTGATGCGGTATATGCTTTGCCGTATATGAGAACATATCACCCGATGTATGAGGAGCAGGGCGGAGTGCCGGGTATTGAAGAGGTGCGCTTTTCAATTGCTCACAACCGCGGCTGCTTTGGTGGCTGCAATTTCTGCTCTCTGGCTTTTCATCAAGGCAGATATATTACAACACGCAGCAAGGAATCAATCATAAACGAGGCAAAGCTTTTAACGTCTTTGCCCGATTTTAAAGGCTATATTCACGATATCGGCGGCCCGACTGCTAATTTCCGCCGTCCTTCCTGTGACGGGCAGGAGAGCAGAGGTTTGTGCAAAGGCAAAAAATGCCTGGCGCCTGAAATATGCCCTAATCTTAAATCAAACCATTCGGAGTATCTTGACATTCTGCGTGCCGTAAGAGCTTTGCCTAAAGTTAAGAAGGTTTTTATCCGTTCGGGAATAAGATACGACTATATGCTTGCTGACAAGGACGATTCTTTTTTTAGAGAACTCGTGGCTCATCATGTCAGCGGCCAGCTTAAGGTTGCTCCCGAGCATTGCTCTGCAGCTGTTCTTGATAAAATGGGAAAACCGCATATCGAAGCTTATCTGGAGTTTTCAAAACGGTATTTTCAGTATTCCAAAAAAGAGGGAAAGGAACAATATCTTGTTCCCTATCTTATGTCCTCGCATCCGGGAAGCACTATTAAAGAAGCGGTGGAGCTTGCCTTGTTTTTGAAGAAAATAGGAATCCGTCCCGAACAGGTGCAGGATTTTTATCCCACTCCCGGCACGGTTTCAACCTGCATGTTCTATACGGGTCTTGACCCTTACACTATGAAAGAGGTCTATGTTGCAAAAGATCCTCATGAAAAGGCGATGCAGCGAGCTTTGCTTCAGTATTTCAATCCCAAAAACAAAGGCTTGGTTATTGAAGCACTCAGAAAAGCAGGCAGGCATGACCTCATCGGCTACGGCGATAAATGCCTCGTAACGCCCAATAAGCCTGTTACTCAGGTAACAAGAGAGAGAGGAAAAACCGTTAATGGACGAAACAAAAAACACGGACAAAACACAAGGAAAAAATAAAAAACTGATTTATATAATTGTTGCTGTTGTCGTTGCGATAGCATCGGTTTTTGGCCTCAGTCTTGATGACATTGAAACCATGCTTGCAGGTCTGCTGGTTTATACCGAAACTCGAGCGGGCTTTGCGGTTCATTTCATCGATGTAGGTCAAGGAGATTGCACTCTTGTTTTGAGTAATGGCGAATCTTTGCTTATTGATGCGGGAGAAAACGGTCACGAAACCGATGTTCTCAATTACCTTCGTTCAATGGGTATTGAAAAGCTCGACTATATCGTCGCAACTCATCAGCATTCAGACCACATCGGCGGTTTGCCGGAGGTGCTTGAAGAATTCGGAACGGACAATATAATCATGCCGCGCTTGACAAAAGAACAAACTCCCACAAACAGCACTTATACTGCATTTTTAAAAGCTGTTCAGGCAAGCAAAGCAAAAGTTATTTCCGCTAAACCCGGTTTGACTTATGCTCTCGGTGATGCAAGCTTTGAAATTCTCGGTCCCGTTACAGATGATGCTGAGGATATCAACAGTATGTCCGCAGTAACCAAAATAACCTACGGCGAAACATCTTTCATCGTTACGGGCGATGCGGAAAAAGACGAGGAACTTGAAATTATTGATAACGGCGCAGACCTTGACTGCGATGTTTTAAAGGTCGGTCACCATGGCTCATACACCTCATCCTGCAAGGATTTCCTTGATGCAGTAACACCCGAAATCTGCGTTATTTCCTGCGGAACAGATAACGATTACGGCCATCCCTATGACGTTGTGTTGAAACGCCTTGAAAAATGCACCGATGAGATTTACAGAACCGATATTTGCGGCGATATTGTTATGACAAGTGACGGAACAGATATTGAAATAAGTTACGAAAACCAATGAGGTGATTAAATGTATTTCAGTGTAGATATTATCGAAGAAACTGTTGCTCTTTGTGTTGATGATGACGGTGCAACGCGCGCAATCGCTTTGGAACTTATAGACGGCGAAGCAAAAGAGGGAAGCGTTCTTGTTGAAAACGAAAACGGAAGATATTCCCTTGACAAGGATGAAGAAGAAAAACGCAGAAACGAGAATTTTGTTCTTGCCGAAAGCCTGTTTGATGAATAATTTTTAAATAATAAAAAAATATTATAAAAAATGCGTCGTATTATTCAAATTTCTCTTGAATAATGCGGCGCTTTATTATATAATAACAAATATATGCTCAATATGGAGGAATATGGCTTGTCGGCTGAAAAAGATATAAAAAGCATTGCAGTTCCCACGGAAGAACTGAAAAAACAAAATGAATATGTTCAGCTTGCCCGCGCAATAATTGAGCAGCGTTTTTCCGAGCCTCCCAAAGCTTTTGTTCATACCTACGGCTGCCAAGGTAATGTCTCTGACGGCGAAAGGCTCAAGGGAATGCTCAAGGAAATCGGTTATCAGCTTGTTGATGAGCTTGACGGCGCGGATTTGGTGCTTTATAACACGTGTGCAATCCGCGAACATGCGGAGGACAGGGTGTTTGGCAATGTTGGCGCTCTCAAAACTAAAAAGAGCGCAAACAAAGATATGAAAATCCTTCTTTGCGGCTGTATGATGCAGCAGCAATGGGTTGTTGATAAGATAAAAAAGAGTTATCCGTTTGTGGATATTGTTTTCGGAACTCATGTTATTCATAAGCTTCCCGAGTTCCTTTATCACAGCCTGCGAGGCGGCAAAAAAATCAGAGAATTTCCGGAGAGCGACGGAGTGATTGTTGAAGAGCTGCCTGTTCACCGTGACAGCGATTTCAAGGCCTGGCTTCCGATTATGTACGGCTGCAATAACTTCTGTACTTATTGCATTGTGCCTTATGTAAGAGGCAGAGAGCGCAGCCGCGACCCCCAGGCGATTATTGAAGAGGCAAAGCAGCTTGTTGCACAAGGGTATAAAGAAATCACTTTGCTTGGTCAGAATGTTAATTCCTACGGCAAAAATCCGGATTACGGAATGAACTTCGCCGCTTTGCTCAGAGAGCTTAATGCTATTGACGGCGATTTTATAATCCGCTTTATGACTTCTCACCCCAAGGACTGCACCTATGAGCTGCTAGATACGATGGCTCAGTGCGAAAAGGTGGCAAAGCATCTGCATCTGCCTTTCCAAAGCGGCAACAACCGTGTTCTCGCTGAAATGAACAGAAGATATACAAGAGAAAAATATCTTGACCTTCTTAATTATGCTTATTCCGTTATGCCTGAGCTTTCGGTAACAAGTGATGTTATAGTCGGTTTTCCCGGGGAAACCTATGAGGAATTTCTTGACACAGTAACCCTTGTTCAGCAGGCTAATTTCACTTCAATGTTCACGTTTATTTTCTCGCCCAGAAACGGAACAAAGGCAGCTTCAATGCCTGATCCGATTTCAAGAGAAGAAAAGGGAAAATGGTTCAAGGAGCTGCTTGATGCTCAGGAAAGAATTGCAGCGGAACGAACCTCTTCAATGGTTGGCAAAATCTACAGGGTTCTTTGTGAGAGCGTGAGCAAAGGCGGTCTTATAGAGGGCAGAACTGATGGCAATATTATTATTGAATTCCCTGCCGATGAATCCGTTATCGGCACATTCCGCGAAGTTAAGGTGACCGAATCGTTAACGTGGATCCTTCGCGGCGAAATGCAAAATTAAGTTAATACGACGGTAAAACGTATTATAATAAATTTCTAAGTTAGGAGAAACAAAAATGGACGTAATTGCAAAAGCAAGGGAGCTTGGCGCACTTCTTCAGCAGGACGAGCGTTACATCAAGCTCATGGAAGCACAGAAAGCTAATGAGGAGGATACCGCTCTCAACGAGCTTATCGCAAGAATTCAGCTTGTTCAGATGTCATTCCAGCATGAAGCAACAAAGGAAGATAAGAACGAACAGAAGCTTGAGGCTTATGATAAGGAGTTCGGCGAAATCTATACACAGATTATGGCTAACCCCAACATGCAGGCTTATGAAGCTGCAAGGCAGGAAATTGACCAGCTTATGCAGTATATTAACAGCATTTTTGCTCTTTGCCTTCAGGGTGAGGATCCCGCAACCTGCGAGCCTCCCAAGCATGAGCATGACTGCGGCGGAGAATGCTCCTCCTGCAGCGGCTGCCACTAATATTTAATTAATTGGGGCTGCTTTATTGCAGCCCCGCGGGAATTTTTGAAAGGTATGGTAAATTCATGGCAGAGCTTACCCCTATGATGAAGCAATATTTCCAAATTAAGGAGAATTATCCCGACACAATTCTCATGTTCCGTCTCGGCGATTTTTATGAAATGTTTTTTGACGATGCAAAAACAGTTTCAGCCGAATTGGAGCTTGTATTAACAGGCAGGGATTGCGGTCAGGAAGAAAGGGCGCCGATGTGCGGTGTCCCATTCCATAGTGCGGATTCTTACATAGCCCGACTTGTTGCCAAAGGATACAAGGTTGCAATTTGTGAGCAGCTTGAAGACCCTGCGCTTGCAAAGGGTATTGTTAAGCGCGATGTTACAAGAGTGCTTACTCCGGGAACCGTAATTGAAAGCACAATGCTTGATGAAGGAAAAAACAATTTTCTTGCATGTATTTGTGCAGCAGGGGATTGCATAGGTCTTTGCTTTGCCGATATTTCCACAGGCAGCGTTCATGCAACGCAGTTTGAAAGAAAGAATTCACAACGCAAAATAATAAACGAACTCGGCAGATTTGCACCGAGTGAAATTATTATCAATTCTGCAGTTTTGGAGCTTTCACAGGTGACTGATTTTGTTAAAAACAAGCTTCGTTCTTCCTGCGATTTGCTCGATGATGAAAGCTTTGACCTTTCAAAAGCTTCCGCAACTCTTTTTAAGCATTTCAGGGTTGCTTCTCTTTCCGAACTTTCTCTCGAAAATTCACCGGGTGCGGCTTGTGCCCTCGGTGCTGCAATGGAATATCTGAAAAGTGTTCAGAAGTCCGAGCTTGAAAATATAAAAGCTATTGATTTTTATGGCGAAAGCAGCTTTATGAGGCTTGATGTTTCAACGCTGCGCAATCTTGAAATAACCGAAACAATGCGCAACAGAGAAAAGCGCGGTTCATTGCTCTGGGCTCTTGATAAAACCAGAACTTCAATGGGCAAAAGAATGATAAGAAGCTGGCTTGAACAGCCGCTTCTTAACATCGCAAAGATCACAAAGCGCCACAATGCTGTTTCGGAGCTTGTTGAGAATCCTTCTTTGAGGGATGATATTATTGAATCTCTTACAGGCTGCCAGGATATGGAAAGGCTTATAACGAGAATTGCCTATTCAACCGCAAACGCAAGGGAACTTAAGGGCTTGTCATCAACGCTTAACAGGCTTCCTGCAATCAAAGAACACCTTTCTTCGTGCAGGAGCAGTTTGCTTTGTGAAATCTGCGGAGATATTCTTCCGCTCGACGGGCTTGCAGAGCTTATTGACAGCGCAATTGTGGAAGAGCCTCCGTTCTCGGTTCGTGAGGGCGGCATGATAGCTGACGGCTTTAACGAAGAACTGGATTCTCTCAGGGACATTGTTGCCAACGGTAAGGGGTATATTGCCGATATTCAAATGCGCGAGCAGGACAGAACAGGAATAAAAAAGCTCAAAATCGGCTACAACCGTGTTTTCGGCTATTATATTGAAGTTTCTAATTCCTACAAAGAGCTTGTTCCCGATGATTATATACGCAAGCAGACATTAACAAACTGTGAAAGATTTATCACTCAGGAGCTCAAAGAGCTTGAGTCAAAGGTTCTCGGCGCTCAGGAAAGAATAGTTCGTCTTGAATATGAGATTTTTGATTCAGTCAGAAAAAAAGCGGCAGAGCATCTTTATGATATTCAAAAAACAGCGGCTGCTGTTGCTTCAATAGATGTTTTGTGTTCTTATGCACGTGTTGCGGCAGAAAATAATTATTGCTGCCCTGCGATGAATGCGGGCGACAGAGTTGTTGTTACGGACGGCAGGCATCCCGTTGTTGAAAAGATGATTGATTTCCCGTTTGTGCCCAACGATACCGTGCTTGACTGCGGCGATAACCGCTGCGCAATCATCACAGGCCCCAACATGGCAGGTAAATCAACATATATGCGTCAGGTTGCGCTTATTTGCCTTATGGCTCAGGCCGGCAGCTTTGTTCCGGCTTCGTCGGCCGAGCTTTGTGTTGTTGACGGAATATTCACACGTATAGGCGCATCTGACGACCTTGCGTCGGGTTCGTCAACGTTTATGGTTGAAATGAACGAGGTTGCTGACATCCTGAAAAATGCCACAGCCAAAAGCCTTATAATATTTGATGAAATCGGCAGAGGCACATCAACTTTTGACGGCATGAGCATTGCAAGAGCAGTGCTTGAATATTCTGCGGACAAGAGAAAGCTCGGAGCCAAAACTCTTTTTGCAACTCATTATCATGAGCTTACCGAGCTTGAAAGCAGCGTTGCCGGTGTTAAGAATTATAACATTGCCGTTAAGAAAAGAGGGGACGATATTACGTTCCTGCGCCGAATTGTTTCGGGTTGTGCCGACGGCAGCTACGGTATTGAGGTTGCAAAGCTTGCGGGAGTTCCTGCAAGTGTTGTTGAAAGAGCAAAGGTCGTTCTTAAAGAGCTTGAAGGCGAAGGTCTGAAAATGCCTGTTCAGCGTTTTGAAGATAAAGAGCAGGAAATGCAGATTTCTTTTGGCAGTTCAAACGCAAACGATATAGTTGAAAAACTCAAAAACCTTGATGTTAACACTCTTACTCCCATCGAAGCGATGAGTGTTCTCTATGATTTAAGCAAACAAGCTAAAAACTGATAAAAGGAGGTTCCTTATATGCCGAAAATAAATGTTCTTCCAAAGCAGCTTGCGGAGCTTATTGCCGCAGGTGAGGTTGTTGAGCGTCCTGCGTCGGTTGTTAAGGAGCTTCTTGAAAATTCAATTGATGCCGGAGCAAGCAGCGTAACCGTTGAAATAAAAAACGGCGGTATTTCCTATATCAGAATAACCGATAACGGCTGCGGTATTTCAAAAGAAGATATACGAAACGCATTTGTCAGCCATGCAACAAGCAAAATCGCAACCCCCGATGATTTAAACAGTATTCTTACCCTCGGCTTCAGAGGTGAAGCACTTGCAAGTGTCAGCGCTGTTGCAAGAGTCGAAGTTTTAACAAAAGCTGCTGATAATGAAATCGGAACAAGATATGTGATAGAGAGCGGAGAAGAAATTTTGCTCGATGATGCAGGCTGCCCCAACGGAACAACAATGATTGTTCGAGATTTATTCTATAAAACTCCTGCAAGAATGAAATTTTTGAAAAAAGATGTCACCGAGGCAAATGCCGTAGCAGGTGTTATTGACCGAATTGCTCTTTCGCATCCGGAGGTATCAATTCGCTTTATCAGAGAGGGCAAGCAGGTTCTTGTAACCAGCGGAAGGGGAGACCTTTTAACTTGCATCCGAGAAGTTTTCGGCAAGGAGTTTTCAAATGATTTGATTCCCGCTGAGTTCAGCGGCCAAGGAATTAAAGTCAGCGGCTTTGTTTCAAAACCGTTTGCATCAAGGCCTAACCGCAATATGCAGTTTTTCTTTTTGAATAACAGGCTTATAAAGACAGGAACGGGAAGCGCAGCATTAACCGAAGGATATAAAAATTCAATAATGGTCGGCAAATTTCCTTCTTGTGTGCTGAATATTGAAATTAATCCGTCGTTGGTTGATGTCAATGTTCATCCTGCGAAAACCGAGGTCAGATTTTCCGATGAAAGGCTTATTTTCAATGCAGTTTTCTGTGCATGTAAAAATGCTCTTGCCGTGGGTGACACTCCCAAGCAGGTTAAGGAAATTGCAAAAGATTATTACAAAGAACCGATTAAACCTGCGCAACAGCTGAAAATAACTCATGTTTCTGAACCTAAAAAAGATTTTTGGCAGCATGTTCCCGTAAAAAGAGCTGAAGAAGTGATTCAAAAATCGGAGCCGCCTAAGGTTAAGATTAATTTTGCGCAGCCCAAACCTGTTGAGGTAAGGGAAGAACCGACCAGGACTGTTACAGTCAATTCACCGATCGAAGAAATTAAAAGCGAAGATAAAATTCCTGATATTCTTTTAAATTCACCTTCAAAGGTAAGTGTTTCCGAGCCTTGCGTTCCGCAAGCAAAACAGGAAATTCCCAAAACCGATTTTAAAGAAGAGGATTTCAGCCTTGTCGGCGAGGCATTCAAAACATACATTATTTGCGAATATTGCGGCAAGATGGTTATTATTGATAAACATGCTGCGCATGAACGCATTATCTATGAAAAGCTCAAAAAAGAAAGCGGTGCCAGAACTCCGCAGCTGCTTTTAATTCCCGTAACGGTTACTCTTTCGAAGGAAGAGTATTCTGCGGTGCTTGAGAATTTGGAACTTATAAATCAAGCCGGATTTGAAGCGGAGGATTTCGGCAACGGATGTATCATTGTCAGAGAGTGCCCGATGGAGCTTTCAGTTGATGATGTTGCAGACGTAATGTGCGAAATAGCAGGAAGATTTGTTGAGAAAAAACAGGATGTTGCATTTGAAAAAATGGATTGGATTTTTCATTCCGTTGCTTGCCGAAGTGCGATAAAAGCAGGCAATTTTACATCACGTCTTGAAATGGAGCGTTTTGCAAAGCAACTGCTTTCAATGCCCGATATACGTTATTGTCCACATGGCAGACCCGTGCTTATTGAAATGACACAAAGAGAGCTGGAGAAAAATTTTGGCAGAGTCTAAAATACCTTTAATAGCCGTTGTCGGCCCCACGGCATCAGGCAAAACTTCGCTTGCGGTTGAAATATGCAAGCGTGTGAGGGCGGAGGCTGTTTCGTGCGATTCGATGCAGATATATAAAGGCATGGATATTGCAACAGCCAAGCCTACTGACCTTGAAATGCAGGGTATACCTCATCATTTAATCGGCTTTTTGAGCCCTGATGAGCCTTTCAGCGTTGCAAAATACTGTGATATGGCACGCTCTGCGATATTTGATATAACAAGCAGAGGGAAAAAAGCGGTTCTTGTTGGCGGAACAGGCCTTTATTACAGTTCGCTTGTTGACAATATTGAATTCTTACCTGAAGAAACCGATTTTGAATACCGCGAAAAGCTGCAACGGCAGGCTCAGGAGCATGGAGCACAGGCGCTTCTTGATAAGCTGCATGAGATTGACCCTGAAGCAGCAAAATCACTTCATGTCAACAATTTGGGCAGAATTATCCGTGCGCTTGAAATATATCACACCACGGGAAAAACAAAAACAATGCAGAATGACCAATCAATGCAAAATCCCACTCCGTTTGTAACAACTGCCATTTGCCTTGATGCAAGGGACAGGCAGTTCCTTTATGACAGGATAAACAAGCGTGTGGATATTATGCTTGAAGCAGGTCTTTTGAGAGAAGCAAAGGCATTTTTTGATTCACCGTTAGGGAAAACGGCACGTCAGGCAATCGGCTATAAGGAGCTTTATCCTTATTTCAGCGGTGAAAAAACTTTTGATGAGTGTGTTGAAAATCTCAAAATGCAAACAAGACGTTACGCAAAACGTCAGCTGACATGGTTCAGACGTGACGAAAAAATGAATTTTTTATATATTGACGATTACGCAAACGGTGAAGAATTAATAAATGCCGCTTGCGATATTATAGAAAGGGGAGCGATTGGTGAAAAGTAAGGACAGGCTGCTGAAAGTGCTTTCAGCATTGGCGGCAGTAATTATTGTTGTGTTTTTTGCTGCCGAAATCTATAATCTCACTTCGCGAACCTATACAACGCAGACGGCCTATGAGCAAACAGTTCTTGAAACTCTTGATGCTCAGATGTATGTCATCAGGGATGAAACCGTTTTAACGGTTTCTGCTTCGGGAGTTACCGTTCCGCTGGCAGACAGTGGTGAAAGGGTAAGCAAAGGCAGCGCAATTGCCGCAATTTTTCCGAGTGAGTCGGCGGCTGAGAATTATGTTGAAGCCCAATCTCTTGAAAAAAAGCTTGGAGCTTATCAAAAAATCGATTCACAGCTGCGTTTGGCCAACATTGATTTAGATAAACTTACTCAGGAGATAGATTCCGAGTTTTCGGCAATATTAAGTGCGGCTTATAATAATGATTTTTCAAATTTAAGCGAGCTTAAGATTTCTTTCAGCGAGAAGCTTTCCAGAAAGCAGATTTCGCTCAACCAAACGGTTGATTGCTCTTCAAAAATTGCTCAGCTTCAAAATGAAATTTCCGCTTTGAATTCGGGCGGTGTGCCGACGGAAATCATAACCGCAGAAGCCTCGGGATATTATGTAAGCAAAGAGGACGGCTTTGAAAACATTATTACTGTTGCGGATATCGATTCTTTGACTTCCGAAAAACTTGAAGAGGCGTTTAAAAGCAAAAAAAAGGAGCCTGCATCAGGTTCAATCGGAAAAATAATTGACGGTTATAATTGGTATATCGCCGCTATAGTCGATTCCTCAAAAGCTGTTGATTTTTCAAACAGAAAAACGGTTGATCTTATTTTCGGCGATTCCGATGAAGAGACGGTTACCACTTATTTTCACTCAATCAAGAATATAAATGATTCCGAGTCTCTGGTTATTTTCAGGTGCAATCTTATGAATGAGCAACTTGCATCTCTGCGGAAAGTTGACGGAAAAATTGTTATAAATAAATATACGGGACTAAAGGTTAACAGGGATGCGGTTCGTCTTGATGAAAACGGAAACGAAGGTGTTTACGTCCGCAGAGGCAACATCGTTAATTTCAGAGGTCTGAATATAATTTATTCCGAAGATGCGTTTGTTATCGCTTCAAGCCCGTCGGCTGACAGCGGAATAGAACTTGAATATACACATCTTAAACTGTATGACGAGGTTATTATCTCGGGAAAGGAGTTAAAAGATGGAATGGTTATCGGATAGTGAGCGCTTTTCGTCGATTGAAGAAAATCTGAAATATATCCGAGAAGATATTGCTGATGCTGCGCTGAACGCAGGAAGAAAACTTGATGATATTTCGCTTATGGCAGTTACCAAGACAGTTGAAAGCAAATTTATTAATCATGCGATTGATAACGGCATAAAAATGATTGGCGAAAACAAGGTTCAGGAGCTTTTGATGAAGGAAGCTGAATTAAAGCTTGGCAACTGTGATGTTCATTTAATTGGTCATCTGCAATCAAACAAGGTTAAAAAAATTGTCGGCAAGGTTGATACTATTCAATCTGTTGATACCGTTTCAATTGCTAAAGAAATAGGAAAGCGTTCGGTTGAAGCTGATGTTTTAACCAAGGTTTTGCTTGAAGTGAATGTTGGAAATGAAGAAAGCAAATTCGGGTTTTCTTATGATGAGGTTTTTGAAAAAGCCTGCGAAATTTCAGAAATTCAGGGGATTTGCGTTGACGGATTGATGTGCGTTGCGCCGATTTGTGAAAAAGAAGCTGAAATTCGAGCAATTTTTTCAAATATGCACCGTCTGTTTATTGACATTGGCGCAAAAAAAATGGATAATATAAATATGAATGTTCTCTCAATGGGAATGTCGGGCGACTATAAACAAGCTATTCTCGAAGGTGCGAATCTTGTCCGAATAGGTTCGGCAATTTTCGGAGCGAGAATTTACAGATAATCAAGGAGGATTAACAAAATGAAACTGAAAGACAAGATCATGAAGTATATTAATGTAACGGACGATGACTATATCGACAGCGCAGAAACGGAGTATTCAGACGATTTTGATTTTGAACCTGCGCAGGCTCCTGTTCAGGAAAGCGGAAAAACATCTGTTTTTTCAAGAAGCGAAAAAACTTCCGGTAATGTTGTTAATATCAATTCTTCCAAAGCGTCTGCAGCTCAGCCCAAGCCTCATGTTGTTTTCCAGAAGATTGACAGATTTGAAGAGGTTGGCGAGGTTGCCGATATTCTCAATGAGAAGAGAATTGTTATTCTTAATCTTGAGACCTGCCCCAATGATGTTTCTCAAAGAATAATAGATTTCCTTTACGGTGTTGCTTATGCGAATCACGGTGATTTCAAAAAAGTTGCCGGAAGGGCATATATAATCACACCCTATAATGTTCCTGTTTCCGGCGAGCTTCTTGATGAGCTTGGCGCAAATGCAGACAGCTATCAATGATTAGTGTGAGAGAGGAAGGTATATATTATGCTCAGAACAGAACAGATTTTGAATGCTAAGTTTACTCCTGTCAGCAAAGGAACATACAGCGCAGAAGAGGTTGATTCTTTTCTTAAATCAGTTGCGGAATCCTACGAGGAATCCCTTAATCAAAACAAGGAACTGATTAAGAAAATCAGTATTCTTGCCGATAAGATTGAAAGCTATCGCAATGATGAGGAAGCAATTAAGCTTTCTCTTCTTGATGCTCACCGCATGGCAGAAACCATCAGTAAAGATGCCAATGAAAAGGCTGATGCCAAAATCAACGATGCCGAAACAAGGTCAAAGGTTATTCTTGACGGAGCCAATATGCAGTCTGCTCAGATGATTGAAGAAGCAAGAGAAAAGGCAAAGGAAATTGTTGATAACGCAAGAACTGCTGTTGCTTCTTTGACTGAAAGAGCTCAGATTGAAACAGAAAATGCTATTGTTGCCGCCCAGAACAAAGCTGCCGAAATTATTGAAAAGGCAGAAGAAGACGGCAAAAACATAATCGGAAACAGCAAAGAGTCCTATGAATTCTATTCTGCTGAGTTGGAAAAGGTTAAGGCTGAAACCGCAAAATTCAAAGAAACAATTGAGAATCTTTGCAAAGGCCAGCTTAATCTTCTTGACGGTATCCCCGAGAGCTTTGTTGCTGCAGTAGTTTCGGTTTCTGCTGTTGAAGAAACTGCGGCCGTAACTGTTTCGGAAGAGCCTGAAGCAGAGGCGACTGTTGAGGATGTTATTGAAGCTTTTGACGCTGACGTTGCCGAAGAAGAATCCGCCGAAGAAGCTATTATCGAGCCTGTAGAAGAAGAAACCTGTGCTGTTGAAGAAGAGCCTCAGATTGTTTATGACCCTGAGGAGCAAACAGCTCAGGAACCGTCCGAAGAAGAGCAGGCAATTGAAGAAACAATATTCAGCGTTGATCCCGTTGAAGATGAAGAAGACGATTTACTCAGCTTTATTGATGAAATTGAGTTTACGGATATCTCTTCAAACGATTCAATCCCTGCAAGTCTTGATGACCTTATTCCTTCTGTTCCCGTGAGTGAAGATGTTGAAAATTCTGTGGAAGAGGATGAATTCGAGGGCTTCAAGATTGATCTTGATTCTATTGATGGAATGGGCAGCAATGATGCAGCCGATGATGAGGATGATATTGCATCTTTGTTTGATTCTCTTTTTGATGAATAATATTTGAGAGGTTTTTATGTTTCAGGCAATTTCGCTGGCGGTCATTTTAGTGCTTGTCGGTATTGACCGTTTAACAAAATATGCGGCAATAACAACGGTTAAGGTTGACGGAGCAGAAGAGTTCCTTTTCGGTCTTTTTCAGTTTCGATATGTAGAAAATACCGGAGCTGCATTCAGTTCTTTTTCGAACAGCACAAGGCTGTTAACTGTTGTAACGCTTATTATAATTGTTGTTTGTCTGATTCTGCTTTTGAGCAAAAAGCTAAAACCGATGTTTGTTAATATTTGTCTTTTGCTCGTTGTGGCCGGCGGTATAGGCAATGTTATAGACAGAATTGCTTACGGCTATGTTGTTGATTTTATCGAACCGTTGTTTATTGATTTTGCTGTTTTTAACTTTGCCGATTGCTGTATAACCGTCGGAGCTTTCATGCTTATAGCTTATGAAATCTATGAGCTTTTTTCCGAGCGAAAGAAAAAAAGTGAAAAAAATGATTGAATCTGTAAATACTATTGAATATAATGAGCCGATTTCAATAACAATTGATTCCGAGTGCAACGGAGAGAGACTTGATAAAATTCTTTCAAGAGTTTTATGCGAATATTCACGCTCTTTTGTTCAGAATCTTTTTTCAGAAGGCCTTGTTTGTTGTAACGGCAAGGATGTTTCCAAAAGTTTTAAACCCAAAAGCGGTGATGTTATCGGCTTTACGGTTCCCGAACCCCGTGAGCTTTCACTTGAACCCGAAAATATTCCTCTTGATATTATGTATGAGGACAGTGACCTTTTGGTGGTCAATAAGCCGAGAGGAATGGTTGTTCATCCTGCTCCGGGTAACTACAGCGGAACGCTTGTCAATGCTCTTTTGCATCATTGTAAAGGCAATCTTTCAGGCATTAACGGGGTTGTCCGACCGGGAATAGTTCATCGAATTGATAAGGATACAAGCGGGTTGCTGCTTGTTGCCAAAAATGATGCTTCGCATGTTTCGCTTTCATCTCAGATAAGTGTTCATTCACTTGACAGAGAGTATCGTGCGGTTATTCATGGGCATTTAAAAGAAAAAGAAGGCGTTGTTGATGCTCCGATAGGCAGAAGTCCGAATGACCGAAAAAAGATGTGTGTAATAAAACAAAATTCCAAAAATGCTGTTACGCATTACACCGTGCTTGAAGAATATAGGGATTTTTCCTTCATTAAACTCAAGCTTGAAACCGGAAGAACGCATCAAATCAGAGTTCATATGGCTTATTTAGGCCACCCGGTTGCAGGGGATTTTGTTTACGGTCCCCAAAATGGTGTAACTTATCTTGCGGGTCAATGTCTCCATGCCGGAGTTCTCGGATTTATACATCCGTCAACGGAGGAGCATATAAGGATTGAAGCTCCTCTGCCCGAATACTTTACAGATTTTCTCGGGAGAATAAAAAGATAATGGATAATAAAAAATCACTTTCAAATTGGTTGATTGCTTCGGATATTGACGGAACGCTTAATAATAAACTTAGAAAATTGCCTAAACGCAATGAAGAGGCAATCCGAAAGTTTGTTTCAAAAGGAGGAAGATTCACTCTTGCCTCCGGCAGAAATCCTCAATCCATGAAAAAACATTTTGACCGTCTGCCTATTTCAGGCACTCCTGCTGTTGTTATTAACGGTGCGGGTTTGTATGATTTTCAGAAAGAAGAAATGATTTGGTTCAGCTCCATGAGCGAAGAGGGAATGCGCCTCGCTGTTGAAGCGGCAAAGAAATTTCCGATGGTTGATGTTTTGATTGTTGCAAAAGACATGATTTATGTTACCGGTATCGGTTGGTTTGGCAGGCTTTTTGTTGCCGCAGATAATCTTAACCACCGATGCATAAAAAATATTGATGATGTTCCCAAAGAGAATTGGGGAAAGGTTATTTTTTCAGGGCTTCCGATGCACATAGCAAAGGTGAAAAAGCATTTCACTTCAATGAAAGATCCTGATTTAACTCTTATGTCTTCTTCCGTTGCAAGCTTTGAAATTCTTGCAAAAAATACACATAAGGGTGTTGCACTTTTGAAGCTTGCCGAAATTTTGGGAATAGAGAAATCTCACACGGGTGCAATCGGCGATTATTTCAATGATTTCGATATGCTTAAAACCGTTGGAGTTCCCGCATGTTGCGGGCAGGCTCCCAAAGAACTCAAGAATATTTCGGAATTTGTTGCTTGCCATTGCAATAAAGGCGCTGTTGCGGATTTCCTTGAGTACATAGAAGCTAAAGAACAGTAGTTTTTATATAATCTATTTTAAAACAGGAGGAAAACTGTTATGGATGCAGTAATCAGAAAACAGTTAAAAATCAAAGCTTGCAAGGCAAGAATGGGTATTATCGAAGGTGTTTTTAATGCCAAGTCCGGTCATCCGGGCGGTTCGCTTTCTTGTGTTGATATAGTTACCTATTTATATTTTCACCATATGAATGTTGATCCGCAAAATCCCAAAATGGATGACAGAGACAGATTTGTCCTTTCAAAGGGTCATGCAGCTCCTGCTCTTTATTCAGTTCTCGGTCTTAAAGGCTTTTTCCCGTTTGAACAGATGAAAACTCTCAGAAAGAGCGACTCAATGCTTCAGGGTCATCCGAGCATTCAGTATACTCCCGGTGTTGATATGTGCACCGGCTCTCTCGGTCAGGGCATTTCAGCCGCTTGCGGTATGGCACTCGGTGCAAAGCTTGGCGGTAAGAATTACAGAGTTTATACAATTCTTGGTGACGGCGAAATTCAGGAAGGTCAGGTTTGGGAAGCTGCAATGTTTGCTTCCGCAAAGGGACTTGATAATCTTGTTGCTGTTGTTGATAACAACGGTTTGCAGATTGACGGCAAGATTTCTGAAGTCAATTCGCCTTATCCCATTGCAGAAAAGTTCAAGTCATTCGGCTGGAACGTTATTGAAATCTGTGCTCACAGTTTTGATGAAATTGATGCTGCATTTAATGCTGCGGCAGAGTTTAAGGGCAAGCCTTCTGCTATTATTGCAAACAGCGTTAAGGGCAAGGGCGTTTCATTTATGGAAGACCAGGTTTCATGGCACGGAACTGCTCCCAATGCCGAACAGTATGAACAGGCTATGAGTGAACTTACACAGGCTCTCAATGAGCTTGAAGCATAAGAAAGGATCGGTGAAAATAATGGCTGATGTTATTAAAACTGCAACCCGTGATGCATACGGAAAGGCTCTTGTTGAGCTTGGCGGAATAAATGATAAGGTTGTTGTTCTTGATGCCGACCTTGCTGCGGCAACAAAAACAGGAATGTTCAAAAAAGCTTATCCCGAAAAGTTTTTTGACTGCGGTATTGCAGAAGGAAACATGATGGGTGTTGCGGCAGGTCTTGCTTCCGCCGGTTACACCGTGTTTGCAAGCACCTTTGCCATGTTTGCAGCTGGCAGAGCTTATGAACAGGTCAGAAATTCGATTGCATATCCTCGTCTTAACGTTAAAATCGGTGCAACACACGCAGGTATTTCCGTTGGCGAAGATGGTGCAAGCCATCAGTGCTGTGAGGATATTGCTCTTATGAGAGCTGTTCCCGGCATGACAATTATCAACCCTGCTGATGACGTTGAGGCTCGCGCTGCGGTTCTTGCTGCAGCTGAGTATGTGGGTCCTGTTTATATGAGATTCGGACGCCTTGCAGTTCCCAGAATTTTTGATGAAAACTATAAGTTTGAATGGGGCAAGGCTGTTGTTCTCAACGAAGGCAGCGATGTTACCATTTGCGCAACAGGACTTATGGTTAATGAGGCAATTGAAGCTCAAAAAATCCTTGCCGCTGAGGGTATCAGCGCAGAGATTATTAATGTTCACACCATCAAGCCTCTTGACAGCGAAACAATTCTTAAGTCCGCTGCAAAAACAGGCGCAATTGTTACCGCTGAAGAACACAGCATCATCGGCGGTCTCGGCAGCGCAGTTGCAGAAGCTGTTTGCGAAGGAGGCAAACCGGTTCCTGTTGTAAGACTCGGTGTTAAGGATGTTTTCGGTAAATCCGGACCCGCAGTTGAACTTCTTCATATTTACGGACTTGATGCACAAAATATAGTTGAGAAAGCTAAACAGGCTCTTTCGATGAAATAAATGTGTAACAGGCGGTTGCTCCAAAAGGGAACAACCGCCTGTTTAAGAGGTGTAAGTTTTGAATAAAACGGGCGAAAAGGGAATTCAAAAGAATTTAAAATCAGTTTTGATTGGAATTTCTGCTTTAATAGCAGCTGTTTGTTTGGGCGTTGTTATTTTTCAGATTGTTACAAGTTTTAAACCTGCAAACAGCAGTATAGTTGTTTATAAAAAAAATGGTGACTGTGTCGTAAGAATTGATGATAAAGAAACGGCTGTTTCTGATGACAGTGCAGCCGGATTTAAATGTGATGCAGAATCTCGCAGAGTGTTTTATACAGTTGATTCCGCATATTCGGACGGACTCTGTGATTTGTATTATGTTGAGAAAAAACGAAGTGAAATAACCAAACCTAAAATGATAGATTACGGTGTCGAACCTCTGTTTGAAGTTGTTTCCAATAAAGTATATTATCTGAAAGAAAATGAAGATTTTCGTGCCAATGACGGCTGCGTATGCGATATTGATAAACTGAAAATTGAAACCTATTCAAACAACGTTGAAAGCGTTATGGCAATCGAAGGTTCAGATGTGGTGTTTTTTACGAAACTCCACGGCAATAACCGTGTGCTTTACAAGTATTCAAGCGGATCTCCGATTGAGGTTTGCAGAGATTTGGTTAATGTTTTCAGATATAACGATTGTGAAAATCCTCACATTTTGTATGAGAAAAAGTCTGCGGTGAATACAGGTATGACAGAGCTTTATATTGCTTATTCAGAAGGTTCACCGGAGTTGATTTGCGATAATGCATATAAAGTGCTCTATGATGAGTATGTTCCTGACGGGAATCTTTATTATTTTACTTCCTCAGAAGAAAGCGTTTCATGGAGTTATGTTATTGCCGATCAATATGAAGAAACGGATAAAACAATAACAAGACCTAATCGCGCTGATTTCTTTGAAATATTTGGAATTTCGATTGAATATAATAAAGCTTTAAGAGAATATCAGGATAAGCTTGTTCGCGATGAAATAAGGGATGCACTTAACGAAGCGGTTGAAAACGGAAGCTTTTCCGCTCCGATTTATACTGCTTTTGCATACAATAAAAACGGAGCCTTTAAAATTGCCGAAAACATTGATCCTCAAAATGTTTATTCGGTTTCAACCCACGGAGAACCGAAAATAATTTTTGAAAGCATGGAGATTGTTCCGAGTTCTACCGATATGGGTGCTCTTGTGAGCATTGCCCAGAGAAGCTCGATGACAGAAGTTATAAAATTTGCTCGCTCTGTTGTGGATGAAAGTATATCTGCAAATGGAATGGCATTTGCGGCCTGCGGCAGTGAAGGTGCGGTAAGTTATCCGCTTTCGGGATATGACAGGTCTAAAACAATGTTTGCTTTTTCCGATGACGGTAAACGAATATATGCTTTTGTTCGTGACAGCCAAGGCGAGCGTTTGAATCTTTACACAAACAGTTTTGATTCAAACTTTAAGCCTTCCCCAGAGAGCATTGTTGATACCGGCATAACAAGCTACCGTTTTGTGGATGGATATGTTATTTATTTGAAAGCTGATATCGGCAAGAACACAGGTGATATTTTTGCATATAACGGTGAAAGCACTCATAAGCTTTCAAATGCCGCCAATGCATTTACTGTTGAAAACAATGGTGATATTTTAATTCTTAAGGATCATAACGGGCAGCTTTCACAGCCTACGGCGGATTATTATGTATATAAAGAAGAAACAGAAGAACCTGTTGCCGCCGATGCTGTTGTTGCGAGTTTTAACTATCAGGAAGGCGGAAAGACTGCATATATTTCCGCTGCCGAAAACGGCAGTCTTTGTATATACAGCAAAGGAAACACGGATATTATCTCGGAAGGTGTTTCAGAAGTATTGCTTTTTGAATAACATGAGAAAGGGTGTAAATATATGAGTTCTGAACAAGTTTTAAAAAAGTCTGTGTTGGGTGGTTTTAAAAAGGAAGGTGTTCTCAATTATGTTGAGCAGCTTCAGTCTGAGATTATAAGTTTAAAAAAGGAAGTTGTAAACAGCTCTGCTTGCAAAGAAGAACTTGATGAACTTAAGGATATCAAGGAATCAGCTGACAAGGAATTAAGTGCCGTTAAAGAGGAAAATAATGCTCTTAAAGAAGAAAATGAAAAGCTTTCCCTGCAAAATGCAGCTTATGCTTCCGAAATTGAAGAGGCGCACGCCGCAATTTCAGAATATGAGAACAAGCAGCTCATTTTTGAAGAAAAAATTGCAGCAATTGAAAAGAAATTTTCAGAAATTGAAAGCAGTTACGCAAAAAGCGGTGTAATGAAAAGTGTTGCTTCAGGCATTTCAGCCGAAGCAAGCGCTTCCATAAACGAGGCCAGAGCTGAAATTTCAGATGCAAATGAGCGTGTTAAGACCGCTTGTGTTAATTTTGAAAGCTCTGTATCTTCGCTTAAGGCAAGCATTGACAATCTTCTCAATATACTTTCTGCTGCCTCTGATAAATTGAATTCATGCGGTAGAGAGGACGCATAAAATGGCTGAATACAACATAAATATTAGTGAACTTAAAAATTATTCTCCGTTATTTCATGCAGGTGACAGAGTTCTCTTGAACGGAACTGTTTATACCTCAAGGGATGCTGCCCACAAGCGTATTTTTGAGCTTCTTGATAGTGGCGAAGATTTGCCGTTTGGGCTTGACGGCGCATGCATATATTTCGCAGGGCCTACTCCAACACCTGAAGGGATGGTTATCGGCAGCTGTGGCCCCACCACGTCCGGCAGAATGGATGTTTATTCTCCTCGGCTTCTTGATTTGGGTCTTTCGGCAATGATTGGTAAGGGCGAAAGAAACAAGGCTGTGTGCGATGCAATTGTTCGTAACGGAGCAGTTTATTTTTGCGCTATAGGAGGAGCGGGTGCCCTTTATGCTAAGCAAATAAAGTCTTGCGAAGAAATTGCCTTCAAAGACCTCGGATGCGAGAGTGTAAAGCGGCTTGAACTCAAGGATTTTCCTGTTGTTGTTGGCATTGATGCAAACGGCGGAAATTTGTTCAGATAATAATCAATTTAAAAATTACGGATTTTAAAACGCTTTCTTCGGAAGGCGTTTTCTTTTTTGGTGATTTTATGAGTTTTACTGCTTTTATTAACGCTGTTTTTTCGGATTTTACAGTTTTTTTGACTGTTGCCATAACTCTTTCGGTTGCTTTTGTTAACGGTTGCACAGATGCGCCGAATGCAATTGCATCGAGTGTTTCCACAAGATGTTTGCCGCTGAAAAAAGCGGTTGTTTTGGCGGCTGTTTTTGATTTTTTTGGTTCAGTAAGCGCCTGCTTATTCAGCAGAAAGGTTACGGAAACAATAGTTGGAATTGCAAATTTTAACGGAACATCAAAAGAATCATTGATATATTTATTTGCCGCAATGTCTGCTGTTGTTATCTGGGCAACTGCAGCATGGGCATTCGGAATTCCAACCAGCGAAAGCCATGCCTTGGTTGCAGGGCTTATCGGCGCAGGATTTGCGGCAAATTCAGGTTTTGACGGCACGGCTTTAAAGGCTTTGGATAAGGTATTAATCGGGCTTTTGCTGTCAACATTTTTAGGATTTTTTTTCGGGTTTATTTCATCGCAGATAACGGTCAGCGTTTTTAAAAACATTGAAAAAACCAGAGCTGATTCATTTTTTAAATTTTCACAGATTGCTTCGAGTATGCTGATGGCGTTTATGCATGGCGCACAGGATGCTCAAAAACCTGCAGGTATTTTATCATTGGTTATGTCGCTTGCAACCGATTATAAAGAAAACATAAGCATGCCTTTGTGGATGATTTTAATTTGCTCTGCGGCAATATCCTTAGGGGCGGCAACAGGGGGAGCAAGGATTATTAAATCGGTTGGCATGGATATGGTAAAGTTAAGACGAGACCAGGGCTTTGCCGCAGACGTTGCAGGGGCATTTTGTCTTTTTATTTCAACGGCATTAGGCTTGCCTGTCAGCACAACTCACACAAAAACTTCTGCAGTTTTTGGTGTTGGAGCGGCTAAAAGTGTTAAGTCCGTTGATTGGAATGTAGTATCTGAAATGATTCTTGCATGGGTTTTAACTTTTCCCGGTTGTGCCCTGCTTAGCTTTGCGGTTGCTTTAATTTACAGAAGGGTGATGCTGTGATGTTTTTTGTTGATTATGCCGATTTGCTGGAAAAACAGTGTGAATTTGCTTTGAAATCAATTTTGGGCGAAAAAGCAAGTGGTTCCGAATACGTTTTTTCAGAAATATGCAAAAGACTGACCAAAGATTTTTTGCCGCCGGTAGAAAGAGAAGATATTGCGTCGCTTTCCTATGCTCTATTTGATATAAGCAAGAAATGTGACGGGTATGCCTTAGCCCGAAAAGGTAGAGAATGTGACGGCATAATCAGAAAACAGATTGAATTTCTGCCTGCTATAACGAACGGAATTTTGAAAAAAAAGAAAACCTGCGTTGATGATATCCGCAGGTTTATTAATATAAATTCTGAATGTGAAAAAACTGTTGATGGTGATGCGGCTAAGCTTAATGCCGCTTTGGCTGATTTCATAAAAACCGCATATTCAGCTTTTTTTAAAAATCTTTGATTTTTTTGAAAAAACGCTGTATAAAACTGAAACTAAAAATGAAATCAGTATGCCGTGAATAAAATCAGTCAACAAGCATGCAAGCAGGCATGCGGTAAAGCAGATAATTGGTAAGATACCGCTGAAAGCTTTCTTAAGTTCGCCCCATTTCATGCTTTGCCATGCACCGACTATTAGCACAACAGCACAGGAATGAGCCGGTATTCTCAGAATTAATTCTTCTCCGAAATATAGTATTACAAGCGTTATTACGGCGGCTGCAATGCCCGGAAAAATGCTTTTCCTTTTTATTCCGTAAGGGAGTGGAAAATAAGCTGCGCTGCCTGAAACTGCGTTTGCTGCGCCTGCAATGATATAATCGCTTTTCTTTGCGTTCTCATTTTGTGAAACAGAATAAAAAATGATAAGAAACATAGCGATACCGGAGGGTATGCCATATATTATGTTGGCAATGTCGGCAGAAATAATTTCGCCAAATAAAAATGCAAGAGCATAAGCTTTACTTCCGTCTTGAATCTCCGTAATTGATGTTGCCATGTCAGAGGGATTAAGAGCAAGATTCAGCAGGAGGGTAAATGCAAGTGCAATGAACGAGGCGGAAACAACTTTTGAGAATTTTTTGAATTTTCTCGGCAGGGTTATCATTATAACCATAACAATTGTTCCGTAAAGAACACCTCTCCAATTGGGGTGAAAGCCTAAAGAAACGTATGATTTAATCATTTGCGAAACTGTGTTACCCGTTGCGCCTATTCCGAAATAATCGGTGGTGAACAAAACCGTAACCGTTATTGCGGTTGCAAGCATAACGCCCGAAACAGCAGGGGCGCTGAAAAAAGGTTTTAAGTGCTTGTAAAAAAATGCTGACAGTATTAAGAGGATTGCACAAATCAAGAATGCAGCTACTAATGCCCCGTGACGATTGTATTTAACAAGTTCTGAATATACATAACTCACAACTAAAAACGAGCTGAAAACAGGCATCGATTTTTCAAATCTGTCTGTAGGCATAAACACCATGGCGATGCATGCAAAAATAACACCGATGATTTCGGCATTTCCAAGGCAAACCGCCATGCTGAATGCAAGCGGAAACATAACGGTAAGTGTTGATACCGTTTCTTTTGTAAAAATAAAAGCTTTGTTGTTTTTTAAGTTCAAATCAGTATTCTCCGTTTCAAAGCATTTGGTTTAAGAAAAGTCAATAATTAGTTTACATTAAAATCATAAAGTATACAAGAGATTTTGAAAAACTTTTTGTTTTGCTATAGTAAATTGCAAGATAATATGTTAAAATATTCGGGATTAAAAATACGGAGTGCTACATGAATACGAAAAAAGCTAAAAAAATTGCAACCTGGATTATTGTGCCGCTTATGGCAGCCATCTTTTTGCTTGACATTGCAACAGTTGTTATAGGCAACAGTTATGCGCGCAAATATTACCCCAAAAATGAAACTTTTGTTTATCAATACGGTGATGACAGAATTCATTTTCTCAACACCGCCAATTCCGATGCTATAATTATTGAAAGCAACGGAAAATTTGCAATGATTGATGCAGGCGAAGGCAACAGCAACCCAAGAAGAAAAACCGAATACAAGGGCTATGAAAGTGAAGTTGTGGAATATGTCAAAAGTGTTTGCCTTCACAGAAACGGTGCAATATATCTTGATTTTATTCTCGGAACACATTGTCACTATGACCATATCGGTTGTTTCCATGCCCTTATAACTGATGAGGATATAAAAATAGGTAAAGCGTATTTTAAAGAATTTGACCCATCAATTGCGAAGAACTATGAGGTTGAGAAATGGAAAATAGATAAAATCTATTCGCAGGTTATCGATGATTTAAACGCAAGGAAGATTGAAGTTATCAGCGATTTACCAAGTGAGCCCTTTGAATTCGGAGATTTTACGTTGCAGATGTATAATACAGTTACTTCGGAGAGTTGTGAAGGCGAAGGTGAAAATGCTGCGAGTGTCGGCGTGAAAGTGACTAAGGGCGGAAAAACCGCTTTCCTTGCTGCGGATATAACTGAGTCAACCGGGCTTGAGGATTTGCTTGCCGATGATATAGGAGAAGTTGATTTGCTCAAAATCGGTCATCACGGATACTACGGTTCCTCCTCAAGAAACTTTCTTAAAAAACTAAAGCCGGAAATCGCAATTGTCACAAATCAGCTCGGAAAGGTTTATCCCAATGTTAAGTGGAATTTAACTATGGTTGCGAAAGTTCCGTTTTATGCGACCTATGATAATAACGGAATAATTGCTTCATTTACCGATGATGATGAAATCAAGCTGACAAATAATATCCATTTGCTGCCGCGCAACAGCAACTTCCTTTATAAGAATATATTAAAGTTTTATTAATATATCTAATGTCAAATTGACAAAAGATTATTGAATAGTTAAAATTAAAATGTATAGTCGGAAATTCGGCTATTTTGAAGTTTTATATATGGAATGGTAATAAATTATGAATCTTACTTGTTATGATTATCTGAAGGTTTGTGCAAAAAAAACAGGGGATTATGATGCTGTTGTTGCCTTCGGCAGCAAAACAAAGCTTTCAAAGGTTATCAGCGACGCAGACTCAGTTGCGGCTTATATCAATTCAATCGGCATTGGCTGCGGAGATGTTGTAACTATTTTTTTACCTAACGTTGTTCATGCTTTCACAACTTTTTATGCTTTAAATAAAATCGGAGTAATTGCCAATATTGTTCATCCGCTTACTTCACCTGAGGGGCTTAAAGAGATTATCGAGTTTACTCATTCAAAAGCCATATTTATGCTTGATATTCTTGCTGCAAAGTATGTGGGCGCAATAAACTCTTGTGAAATTCCCGTGATTATGTGTTCCAATTCGGATTATCTCATTGCTCCCGCAGTTCCTGCATTCAAAATCTTTGAGAAGGTGAAGAGCAAGGGGATTGACGGCTTTAAAAATTCCGTCAAGTATTCCAAGGCAGTTGCTATCGGTTCAAAGAAAAAGTCAATTGATTATCATGACGGTTCCAAGATAGCCGTTTATCTTCACGGTGGCGGCACTACCGGAAAAAGCAAAACGATTATGCTTTCCAGCAATAATATCAATAACATTGCAGAGAAGCTTGAAGCTCTTGATGTTCCCCACAAGCCGGGCGATGAGTATTCGCTTCTTGTTTTACCCTCTTTCCATGCATTTGGTCTTGCTGTTGCAATGCATTTCCCGATTACGCACGGCTTTACATCAATTCCGATGATTCAGTTTGATGCCGAATCTGCTAATAAGTACTTGAAAAAGTATAATGTTACTTTTGTTCTCGGCGTTCCAAATATGTTTAAAAAGATGTATGAGGATAAGCATTTTGACGGACCGCATCTTAAAAATCTTCGACTTGTTTTTTGTGGCGGAGATGTTTTGCCCGAAAGATTGGTTAAAGATTTTAACAAAACAATTGCCAAAAACGGCGGCAAGGGCAAGCTTTTCAGGGGCTACGGTTTAACCGAGGTTTCTTCTGTTTGCGCAGTTAACAGATATGATGCATGCAGGGAAGAATCGATCGGCAAGCCGCTTGGAGATGTTGTTGTTGAAATCTGGGATGAAATGAAAAACAAGCTTCCTGCAGGTCAGACGGGCGAGATTGTTGTTAAAGGTGATACCGCTATGATCGGATATTATAACGGCGACAACACGGTTAGAAATGAAGGCGTTTATGTTGATAAAAAAGGTGAACGCTGGATTTTGACAGGTGACCTTGGTCACAAGGATTCCGACGGATTTATTTATTTCACAGGCAGAAAAAAGCGCATGATAATTATTTCAGGATACAATGTTTATCCCATAGATATCGAAAACGCTGTTCTTGAGTTGCCCTTTGTCAGCGAAGCTTGTGCTGTTCAGGGTTATCAAAAAGGAAAGCCTTGCGTTAAGCTTTGTGTAACGCTTAAAGAGTCAATGAATCGCGATGATGCAACAGATAAGATTCAGGCATACTGCAAAAAGAATCTTGCCAAGTTTTCTTGCCCGCGAAAAATTGAGATTTATGATGCTTTCCCGAGAACAAAAATGTCTAAAATAGATTTTATGCAGCTTTCTGATAAATACGAAGAAAAATAAGTGAGGATAATAAAATGAGCAAGCAAATCAGAGAAATTATGAGCGGCGATAAGGTTGCCGTTATGAAAACAACATTGGGAGATATCAAGATTCTTCTTTTCCCCGATGCAGCACCTAAAGCAGTTGAAAATTTCACAACCCACGCAAAAAACGGATATTACAACGGAATTATATTCCACAGAGTTATTCCCGATTTTATGATTCAGGGCGGTGACCCCACAGGCACCGGCCGCGGCGGAGAAAGCATCTGGGGCAGAAGCTTTGAAGATGAATTCAGCGTGGATTATCATAATATCAGAGGCGCACTTTCAATGGCCAATGCAGGCCCTTCAACCAACGGAAGCCAGTTTTTCATTGTTCAGGCTAAGGAGGTTGACAGCGGTCTGATTTCTCAAATGGAGCAGCTTTCCGACAGAGGCTTCCCTACTGAATGTGTTGAGGATTATAAGTCGCTCGGAGGAACTCCTTGGCTTGATTATAAACACACTGTTTTCGGTCAGGTTGTCGAAGGCATGGATGTTGTTGATGCTATTGCTGCTGTTAAAACCGGATATGCCGACAAACCTGTTGATGATGTTGTTATTCTCGGCATCGATGTTGAAACGGTTTGATTTTTAATTCAGCTCCGCTTTTGCGGAGCTTTTTTATTTTGTGGCAATTTGGCACAATTGCTGAAACGAACTTATTTATATGCTATGATTATACCGATATCAATTTTATCGGGGTAGGTTTATGAAAAGATTTTTGGCTGTGATTTGCTTTTTGATTATGTTGTTTTTGTTTGTTTCGTCTGCTTTTTCCGCACATATTGACGGCTTTGATACAGGCGCAGAATGGGATGGCGCAACAACATATAAATTAGTTGACGGTGAAAGTAACTGCGGAGTGAATTTTGGGGCTGTTAAGGTTAAATTTGATTTTGAAAACAGCGCTGTTTTTCTTTGTTTTATGTTTATTGACCCGAGTTTAGAGCAGGATAATTCTTTGGCCGGAATATCTCTTGAAATAGAGGATTCTTCACCTTTTGAGATTACTCTGAGCAGTTCTCCAAGCAGTTACGATATTCAAAAATACAGTTTTGACGGAGCTTTATCAGTTGATGAAAATAACGGTGCGACCTGTGAAATCCGAATCGGAATAAAATCAGGGTTACCAAAAACACTTGACGGCAGAGTTAGGTTTATCGATGCTGAAGGTGAACCGTCAAACTACTATAATTTTTCATTGGTTAATGAGAAGTATGTCGAGACCACAGCGCTCAATATTGCACCGACCTATGATAACAGCGACCCTGCTTATAATCCGGATTTGCTTACAAGTAGAAGAACAACACGAAAGCGGTCAACAACTCAAAAATTTGTAATTAAAACCTCGCCGCCGTATAGTTATACGGGAAGAACAGAGAAAACCACAAAGAAAAAAACAGAGTCCACAGAGCCTAAAACTTCGGTCATACCAACGGTTTTTTATTATGAAAAGGAGGTTATCATTTCGCACATTCCTGTTACTGAAGCATCGGTAAATGTGACTGCAAATGAGCAGACAACTGTGGAAACAACTCGTTTTGTTGAAACTGAAATGCATTATTCCTCCGAACGTTCCGAAACTTCAAATACGATACCCTTATCCAAGGGGCAAAAATATAAAATACTTGCAACTTTTATTGGGGGCTTACTGTTTTTGATTATTGCGGGTTTCGGTGCTTTCAGCGCAAAAAAGAACCGTGATTCCTCAAATAATACAGAAGAATAAAAGCTTTTACATTATCAAACTTAAATAAATAACGGGCGATTCGTGAATCGCTCCTCCCTAAACGAAAAGCAGGACAGCATATAGATGTTCCCTACATATTTATATTTTGCACTTTCGGCTTTTATTGACTGTCAGAGAGCCTTCACTATTACGTGAAGGCTCTGATTTATTGTATTTGAAAACCCCTGGCTGTGCCAGGGGTTTCGAAAAAGCTTTAGCGATGAAAAGAAAACTCCTCTTGCAGAGAGTGCGGCTACCAACAGCACAGCTAAGCAAAAGGAGAACATTCAAAAAGAATGCTATTAGCAGTATATCATAAAAGAAGTAGAATTTGTAAACAGAATAATAAATAAATGAAAGCAAGGGAAAGAAGAAATTAAATGTCAACGCTGTCTTTAAAAAGGCATCCTTTGCAAAAGGAATACGTTGGGTACGCCTTAAGGCG
>JAZNPT010000024.1:0-72356 GCA_045589815.1 Acutalibacteraceae bacterium | reverse complement strand
ACCCATCATCGGGTTGAATTCGTGGAGAGAAGCGATGATGTTCTTGTTTGCTTCAACGGACTTGCCCTGAGCAGCTGCAAGAGCTTCGATGTCAGCTTCTTCGGTGGGAACGAATTCGTGGAGCGGGGGATCGAGGAATCTGATGCAAACGGGAGTACCTTCGAGAGCTTCGTAGAGAGCTTCGAAGTCAGCCTGCTGCATGGGAAGAATCTTAGCGAGAGCAACTTCTCTTTCTTCAACGGTTTCGGAGCAGATCATTTCGCGGAATGCGTCGATTCTGCCTTCGCCGAAGAACATATGTTCCGTACGGCAGAGACCGATACCTTCTGCGCCGAGTTCACGAGCCTTCTTAGCGTCGGTGGGAGTATCTGCATTGGTACGAACCTTGAGGGCACGATACTTGTCAGCCCAGCCCATGATGGTGCCGAAGTTGCCAGAGATTTCAGCGTCTACAGTCGGGATGATACCGTCGTAGATGTTACCGGTGGAACCGTCGATGGAGATGAAGTCGCCTTCGGTGTAGGTCTTGCCTGCGAGTTCGAACTTCTTGTTTTCTTCGTCCATCTTGATTTCGCCGCAGCCGGATACGCAGCACTTACCCATACCACGAGCAACAACTGCTGCGTGAGAGGTCATACCGCCGCGAACGGTGAGGATACCCTGAGAAGCCTTCATGCCGGTGATATCTTCGGGTGAAGTTTCAAGACGAACGAGAACAACCTTTTCGCCTCTTGCGTTCCAAGCTTCTGCGTCTTCAGCTGTGAAAACAACCTTGCCGCAAGCAGCGCCGGGTGATGCGCCGAGACCCTTGCCTGCGGGAGTAGCAGCCTTAAGAGCCTTTGCATCGAACTGAGGATGAAGAAGAGTGTCAAGGTTTCTGGGGTCGATCATAGCAACAGCCTGCTTCTTGTCGATCATGCCTTCGTCAACGAGGTCACAAGCGATCTTAAGAGCAGCCTTAGCTGTTCTCTTGCCGTTTCTGGTCTGGAGCATGTAGAGCTTGCCGTCTTCAACGGTGAACTCCATGTCCTGCATATCTCTGTAGTGGTCTTCAAGGATAGCGCAAACTTCGTTGAACTGCTTGAAAGCCTCGGGGAATTTTTCAGCCATTTCAGCGATGGGCATCGGAGTACGAACGCCTGCAACAACGTCTTCGCCCTGTGCGTTGGTGAGGAACTCACCCATAAGGCCCTTTTCGCCTGTTGCGGGGTCACGTGTGAAAGCAACGCCTGTGCCGCAGTTGTCGCCCATGTTGCCGAATGCCATCATCTGAACGTTAACTGCTGTGCCCCATGAATAGGGGATATCGTTGTCGCGGCGGTAAACGTTTGCACGGGGGTTGTCCCATGAACGGAAAACAGCCTCAACAGCGCCCATGAGCTGCTCTTTGGGATCGGAGGGGAAATCCTTGCCGATCTTGTTCTTATATTCAGCCTTGAACTGGCCTGCAAGAGTCTTGAGGTCTTCAGCGGTAAGCTCAACGTCCTGAGTAACGCCCTTTGCTTCCTTCATCTCGTCGATGAGCTCTTCAAAGTACTTCTTACCAACTTCCATAACAACGTCGGAATACATCTGAATGAATCTTCTGTAGCAGTCCCAAGCCCAACGGGGGTTGCCGCTCTTAGCTGAGATAGCTTCAACAACTTAT
This sequence comes from Acutalibacteraceae bacterium, assembly GCA_045589815.1. Taxonomy (GTDB): domain Bacteria; phylum Bacillota; class Clostridia; order Oscillospirales; family Acutalibacteraceae; genus CAG-177. The sequence goes on along the minus strand of JAZNPT010000024.1, from coordinate 70,708 downwards.
TCATTAAGACCGAGGTTGAGGATTGTGTCCATCATGCCGGGCATTGAAGCACGAGCACCTGAACGAACTGAAACGAGAAGGGGATTTTCCTTGTCGCCGAACTTTTTGCCTGTGATTTCTTCCATCTTAACGATGTATTCCATAATCTGAGCCTGGATTTCATCGTTGATCTTCTTGCCGTCCTCATAGTACTTTGTGCAAGCTTCGGTTGAAATTGTGAAGCCCTGGGGAACGGGGAGACCGATCTTTGTCATTTCTGCAAGGTTTGCGCCTTTGCCGCCGAGGGTGTTACGCATTGTTGCATCGCCTTCGGAGAACAAATAAACATACTTGTAAGCCATTGGAATCTACCTCCATATAAAATAATAAACATTTTAAGCGTCAAATCCGCAAACACGGACTTAACCACTACAGATTATAACAGATACAAAATCAAAATTCCATATATTTTTAAGAAAATATATGATAATTTTCCAAAATGTTTTTAGTAACAATATACATATTGAGGCGGATTTTGCATGAATATGCGGTTTTGCTTGAAAAAATCAATAGTATGATATATAATCGATGTAAAGCTGTTTTGAATATATCAGGGCAGCCCGGACCGATTTTTTTAGGCTTGTGATTATTATGGAAATTCTTACTTTGGCGCTGTTTTGCGCCGTTTTGTTGATATGCGTCATTTTTGATGTTTCCGTGCTTTATGCACTTGCAGCAGGGCTGATAATTTTCTCTGCCTATGCAAAAATCAAAAAGCATTCGTTCAAAGCGATAATAAAAATGATTTTTGACGGAGTTAAAACTTCAAAAAACGTTCTGATTGTTTTTCTCATTGTCGGAATGCTGACCGCCTCATGGCGTGCAAGCGGCACGATTTCTTTCATCATCTGTTCGGCGGTTGAGCTTATCAGCCCGAGCGTTTTTGTGTTGATGACCTTCCTGCTTTGCTGCGGAGTTTCTTTTCTGATGGGAACCTCGTTCGGCTCTGCGGCAACAATCGGTGTTATCTGCATGACAATGGCGCATTCAATGAACATTAACCCTGTGCTTGCGGGCGGTGCAATGCTTTCGGGAGTCCTTTTCGGTGACAGATGCTCACCTGTTTCAACAAGTGCACTTCTTGTTTCGGAGCTGACAAAAACCGATATTTTTACCAACATAAAAAATATGTTTCGCACTGCTGCGGTGCCGTTTATGCTGACCTGCATAATATACATAATCCTCGGAATATCCGTAGGTGACGGCGCAGATGCTCCTGATTTGAAAGCTATGTTTTCCAAGGAATTCAATATGCATATTCTTTCAGTTATTCCTGCTGCCGTTATCCTTATCCTTTCTTTGCTTAAGGTTAAGGTAAAGTATGCAATGCTTGCAAGCATTGCCTCGGCATTGTTGGTTGGCTTGACTGTTCAAAATCTGGCAATTATTGATTTTTTCAAGATAATGATTCTCGGCTTTGAAGCGGAAACGGCAGAAATCAAGCTGATGATTGACGGCGGCGGACTTGTTTCCATGCTCAAATCGGCGGCGATAGTCTGCCTTTCGTCGGCATATTCGGGAATATTTGAAGAAACGGGTCTGCTGGATTCGCTCAAACAAAAAACCGTCAGGCTGGGCGAAAAAATCACACCGTTCGGTGCAACCCTTGTCACTTCGGTTTTTACTTCTCTTATTTCCTGCAATCAGACACTTGCAATCATTCTTACACATCAGCTTTGCGACGGGGCGGAAAAAGATGCCGATACTGCGGCAATCAATCTTGAAAACACAGCGGTTGTTGTTTCGCCGCTTGTTCCGTGGTCGATAGCAGGCGCAGTTCCTCTTGCCTCTGCGGGGGCACCCGCAGCTTCGCTTTTGGCCGCAGGTTTTCTCTATATTTTGCCCCTGTGGTCATTCTTAACTGCATTACTGAAAAACAGAAAGGAAAGAATTAAAAATGAACAGAATAACAAGCTTCACGGTTGACCATGACCTTTTGACAGAGGGGATTTATGTGTCACGCATCGATGGAGATATAACAACCTATGATATGCGCACCCGTGTGCCGAATTCGGGCGATTTTATGGACACAACAACCGCCCACTCCGTTGAGCACATGTTTGCAACATTCGTAAGAAATTCCGAGATAAAAGACGATGTTATTTATTTCGGCCCCATGGGCTGCCGCACGGGATTTTATCTGCTTGTGCGCAATGCCGACAACACAAAAATCCTTGAAATAACTAAGAAAATCCTTGCCGATATCGTTGCATACGAGGGCGAGGTTTTCGGCAACACAAGAAAAGAATGCGGCAATTATCTTGACCTTGATTTGGATAAAGCAAAAGAGGAATGCCGCAGATATCTCAAAGCTCTTGAAGCACCGCAAACGTTTGAATACAAAAAATAAGGGAGTAATATCATGAACAAGGTTTCGCTTAGAGAAAAGCTCGGCTACGGTGTCGGTGCCATAGGTCTTGACCTGAGCTACGGAATGTTTTATTCCTACCTGTCAATCTATCTGACAAACGCTCTCGGCATTCACCCTGCTTTTTTGCTTATAATAACCCCCATTGCAAGGCTTTGGGACGGCATCAATGACCCGATGATGGGCATGATAGTTGACAAAACAAAAACAAAAATGGGAAAATACCGCCCTTGGATAATCACGGGCGCTGCGATTAATGCGGTTGTGCTTTGCCTGCTTTTCAATAATCCCGGTTTTGCTGCGGGTTCAACGGGGCTTTATGTTTATGCCGCCGTGCTTTATGTGCTGTGGGGCATGACAAACACCCTTGCAGATATTCCGTTCTGGTCAATGGTGCCTTCATTTGCAAGCGAAGAAAAGGACAGAAACCTTGTTTCCACCATCGCAAGAGCATTTTCAGGCCTCGGCCAGGGAATCATTTCGATTTTCACTCCCATGGCGGTTGCATATTTCGGCGGAGTTGCGGGCAGCAAGCTTGACGCAATGAGCTCGGATACCCTCAGCAAGGGCTTCGGCAAGTGGTCAATAATCACAGCGGCGGGCCTTATTCTGTTTGCGGCAATCAGCGTTATTTCAACCAAGGAAAGACGCATTGTTGTTAATAATGAAAAATTCTCTTTTAAGGGCGCAATCAATGTTATTAAGCAGAACGACCAGCTCCTCGTTTTCATGCTTTTTGCCATGATTTCCAACGCAGGTTTTTACATGACCTCGGGCATCAGCAGCTATTATTTCACATCCGTTCTCGGCGACCTTACATTGCAGTCAAAGTTCAATCTTATGGGCACGGTCGGTTCGGTGCTTGCGATTCTTGTTGTGCCCGTATGTTCAAAGTTTATGAACAACCGCTCAATTTACAAGCTTTCGCTCAGCATGGCTGCCGCAGGCTATATAGGAATGGCAATCATGGGTTATTGCATTCCCGGCAACGTTACTTTGCTTGGCATTTGCTACATACTCACCTCTCTCGGCACGGGCAGCATGTTTGTTAACCAGACGGTTATGCTGGCAGACTGCGTTGACTACGGCGAATATAAGACCGGCAAGCGCAACCAGAGCCTCACTTTCTCAATGAAAGGCTTTTTGCAGAAAATGGCATACACAATCCAGGCGATTATTATGTATGCAACATTCACCGTTACGGGTTATGACGGCGAGGCGCTTGTGCAGACTGCTGAAGCAAAGAGCGCAATCTCGTTCCTCATGTTTATTGTGCCTCCCGTTATGATAATTGCTTCTCTTATCATATTCTCAAAGAAATATAAGATTTACGGCGACTTCAAGCAGGAAGTGCTTGCCGCCGTGAGTGATAAACAATAACAAAAAACGCCGTCCGAAAAGGACGGCATTTTTTGTGAAAAAATGTTATGAAAGATTGGTTTTCATTCAGGAGGGAAAACCATGTTATGTTGGTTAGTCAAAGCTAACTGTGCACATATAATAACACGGATTTGCACTCCTGTCAATAGTTTTTGCGGATTTTTTGAAATTATACTCAAACCATTTTATTTATAATTGAATTAATTCCGCTCTTTTCTTTTACTTCAAGCGCTTCAATGTATTTATCCGTTTGCTGCTGAGCATCATCGGCATAAAGGTCGCTTATGCATGATGAGCGGTAGTTTGCATAAACGCTTTCGCCTTTTTCGCGCAGATTCTCTTTTAATACGGCAAAAACACACTCGTCATAGACTATTGTTTGAACTGTTCCGTCATTCTGAGAAAAAACCTTTTCAAAGAAGCCTTCGGGATAGCCGTCTGAGCCTTTTTTAAGAAGAACAGAGTCGGAGAGGGTGAATCCTGCGTTGGTAACGGTTGCAGAAAAATCGTCGGCATTAGCGCCTGCATTCGATACCATTAAGTCAAATAAAGCAATAAGATCGTTCTTTTCCTGCTGAGTCATGGGCGTTGAACCGTCAGCAGAGGTGAAGTATGCGCAAACGGTGCGGAAGCTGACATAATTGGAATAAAAATAATCGGTCAGCTCTTTTTCTGCGGCGGCATTTTCGGTTCCTCGGTCATAGGTTGCGGTGAAAATGGCATCCTCATAAGCCTGCGCAGTCATTATTTTTGTCAGAGTCTGTTTGGAAACTCCGATTTCTTTGTAATGATTTTCAAAGCGAATCCAGAGGTTGTTAACATTTTGAGAAATTTCCACCTTTTCGCCTGCCGAAAGAGAAAGACCCTTGTCACGGAATTTAGTGTTGGCCGCCAGATATTCCTTGCATTGATTTATTGCCGCCTCTTTCAGCGACTTTTTGTCGGGATTCACATCCAGATTGTAGTCGCTCGGTCGCTGAATGGCTTTATCCAGAAAATATGTAAAAATTTCGCTGTCAATTTCCGTTCCCGAAACAACAAGAACGGTTTTAGCTGACTGCGAACAGGAGCAAAGTGAAAATATAATAAGAACGGCAAGAAGCGCCGAAACGATTTTTTTCATGGTGAACACATCCGTTTCTTTGATGTTATGAAGCAATTATATCATAAAAATCTGCCGTTATCAACGCAAGACAAAAAATACGGCAAAAAAATTTAAAAAATGTCTTTATTCCTATGAAGAAATGTTGTATAATTGTAATGTATCAATATTATATACGGGGTGAAAGCTATGGAAAAGATAAAACTTAAAATCGGAAATGACGAATACAGCATCATTACAGACGATAATCTTGAATATGTTGCTCAGCTCGGTGCGGAGCTTGATAAGAAGATTACCGCTCTTATGCGTGAGAACGAGAGAATCTCGGTAACTCAGGCCGCAATTCTGACTGCTCTCGAATGCGCAGATGCAGCGAAGAAGAGCGAAATGACATCGGAAAATCTGAGAGGTCAGATTCAGGAGTATCTTGAGGATTCCGCAAGGGCAAGAACCGATGTTGAAATCATGAAGCGAGAGAACGAAAGACTTCTCAAAGAAATAGCGTCTCTTAAGGCTGCCAAATAAGATGGCGGCGGAGATTCTTGCGCCTGCAGGCAGTTTTGAAGCCTTGGTCGCTGCCGTGAGATGCGGAGCAAATGCCGTCTATCTTGGCGGCAAGGCGCTTAATGCACGCCGAAATGCTTCCAATTTTTCTGATGAGGAGCTTAAAAAGGCTGTTGACTACTGCCATGCGAGGAATGTTAAGGTTTATTTGACTTTAAACACTCTCACGGGCGATAATGAACGCAAAACAGCATACGAAGCAATTGAGTGCGCCTGCAATGCCAATGTGGACGCACTTATTTTGCAGGATATAGGGCTTGCCGCAATGGTGCGGCAGGCTGCTCCGTCTATGCCTCTTCACGCCTCAACCCAGATGTCTGTGCAGAGCATTGAGGGCATACGCATGCTTGAAAGGCTCGGCTTCACAAGGGCCGTTTTGCCGCGCGAGCTTTCCGAAAAGGAGATTGCCGCAATTGCAGCCCAAACCGATATGGAGCTTGAGTGCTTTGTTCACGGCGCACTGTGCATGTGCGTTTCAGGCCAATGTCTGATGAGCGCCGTGCTTGGCGGCAGGAGCGGCAACAGAGGGCTTTGCGCCCAGCCGTGCAGACTGCCCTTCGGCATCAACGGAAAGGGCGGCAGCAATCTGAGCCTCAAGGATTTGTCACTCGTTGAAGAGCTTGAACTGCTTGAAAAGGCAGGTGTTTGCTCATTTAAGATTGAGGGGCGCATGAAGCGCCCCGAATATGTTGCGGCGGCTGTTACTGCATGCAAAAACAGCATCAGCAACACACCTGACGAAGATTTGAACCGTTCTCTGCATGCGGTTTTTTCACGTTCCGGATTTACAAAGGGATATTTTGAGGGCAAGCTCGGCAAAGAGATGTTCGGAACAAGACGCAAGGAGGATGTTGAGGGTGCAGCAGGCGTTTTGACGGGTTTGCAAAGACTGTATGATAATGAAAAGCCGCTGATTCCCGTCAGTTTTTCGCTCAAATTTAAGCAAAATGAGCTGCTCAGGCTTTCAGCATCGGCGCTTGGCAAAACCGCCGAAGCTGTTGGCGAAAAATCGCCGGAGCCCGCCAAAAACAAGCCTCTCAGCCGAGAAGATTTGATTCAAAGAATCGCTAAATGCGGCGGTACTCAGTTCTATGCCGTAAATACGGATTTGGATTTTGAAGAGGGCTTGAATGTTTCGGCAGGTGCATTAAATGCACTGCGCAGGGATGCGCTTTCTGCCCTTGAAGAAAAAATAAAAGAAAAAGAATATATCCGAGTTTCGGAACCGACGTTTGACTTGCAGCCTCACAACACAAAAAATTTTGAGCTTCATGCAAGATTTTTTAAAGAGGAGCAGATGCCTGAAAATCTTTGCGGAATTTCAAGAGCCGTTCTGCCCGTTGAGGTCAGCGCGCAAACCGTTAAAAAGCTTGAAATGTCAGGAATTGAAACCGCAGTTGAAATCCCGAGTGCCGTGTTCTCAAATTCGGAAAAATATATTAAAAAGCTTGCCGAGCTTAAAGCGGCGGGAGCCTCCCTTGCATGGGTTTGCACCCTTGACGGCGCAGGAATTGCCGAGAAAGCACAAATGCCGTTCTCATCGGGCTTTGGCATGAATATTTTCAACAGCCTTTCTCTTGACGAAATGGATAAAATGGGAGCAAAGGACTGCCTTATCTCATGCGAAACAGCTTTTGCTCAGGCATCACGCCTTTGCGGTGAAATACCGAGGGGAGCAATGATTTACGGGCGGATTCCGTTGATGCTGACCAGAAACTGCCCTATCAAAAACAGACTAACCTGCTCCGAATGCAGTTCAAACAGCTATCTTGTTGACAGAATGGGCGTTAAATTCCCTGTTATATGCAAAAACGGCTGCAGCTTTATTCTGAATTCACGTCCGCTTTGGGTTGCTGATAAGAAAAACGAAATGAAAGGCCTTGATTTCGGCTTAATTTATTTTACAAATGAAAGCCGAGAAGAATGCGAAAGAGTCATTTGCGAGGTTAAAAACGGATCGGCTCCGCAGGGTGAATTCACAAGGGGCCTGTATTTTAAAGGCGTTTTATAAAAGAAACCGTAAAAGCCAAACGGCTTTTACGGTTTTGCTGTTTGTTAAGTTGGGTCACATACCGTTTCATCTTCCGCACTCACCATTTCGTTAATCTGCGGCGGGCGGAACATGTTGAATGCATGCTTGTGGATGTCAATAACAACCTTGCTGTCGTCGCCGCCGTATTCGCCGTCAAGAGTCCACGGGAGAGGAGAACCGTCAAGAGTTTCAAGCTCAATATGCGAGCCTTTAACAAGAGTTATGTATCTTTCATCAAAATCTCTTCTGAGAGCGCTGGTTATTGTGCTTGACCAACCTTTAATGCTTTCAGGGTCTTTGACAAGAAGAACCTCGAATTTGCCGTCATTAACGCAAACGTAGTCGCGGTCAAGGTGAATAACCTTTGCAATAACATAAGAATTTGAAATTGCGCCGAAAACATAGTTGCCCTCAAAAACCTGCCCGTCAACAACGCAGCGGATGGGAATGGGATGGATATCCTTGATTTCCTTGGCAGCCTCATAAAAATATGCAAATCTTCCGATTTTGTTTTTAAGGCTTTGCGGCGCAGCATAGGAGCATTCCGTAAGTGCGCCGAAAGAGGCAACATAAGTGAAGTATTTACCGTTGAATTCGCCTATATCATAGGGCAGAGCCGATTCTTTAACAATAAGCTGCGCAGCCTTGCGGGCTTTCATGGGCAGGCCGAGAGTATTGCCGAGGTCGTTGGTTGTGCCTGCGGGTATATATCCTATCTGCGGCTTATCTTCAAGCTGCATAATGCCGTTCATCATTTCGCAGAAGGTGCCGTCACCGCCGCGGCAAATAACAATATCGTATTTGCTGCCGAATTCGCGCGCATATTCGGTTGCATCGCCTGATTTGGTGGTGTTAAGCACGGTTATTCCGTAGCCGTGCATGCCGAAAATGTTGGTTGCTTCAAGCAGGTCATCATTTATTTTGTTTCTGCCTGAGCGTGGATTTATAATCATGAGCAGCATTTTTTTCATCGGATTTACCTGTTCTTTCACTTTCAGTTCGGGGAATATCCCAAAAAGAAACAAATTTTATTTATTATATCACAAAGCCGACATCAAACGCAAGATTATAATTCAAATACGGCAATTTGAACAAAGAAGTTTACAACTTTGAGCTATTATGCACAGAATATTTTTGCTTTCTGTGTGTTGACATTAGGACTAAAAAGATATATAATTCACTTGAATTTGGGCCTGTAGCTCAGTTGGGAGAGCGTTCGGTTCGCATCCGAGAGGTCATGGGTTCGAATCCCACCAGGTCCACCACATTGGAGAAATCCGAACCTAATGCCAATCGGCAATGGGTTCGGATTTTTTGTTTTTATCAGAGATATCAGTTTTTTGAGTTGTAATCGGAATTTATGCCGTATATAGGTGCAAGGCAAAATCACTATCATATTGCATTCCGATGTCTTTTTTGATACAATACAACCATAAACACGGAAAGAAGAGATAACATGGATTTGTTTTTCGATTCGCTTTTGAACTTCGACCTCAGCATATTCCAATGGATTCAGAGCATTCAGAACGGTTTTCTTGATGCAATTATGGTTGGTGTTACAACCCTTGGCAATGCAGGTGCGGTTTTCATTGCCCTCGGTTTTGTGCTTTTGTTCACCAAAAAATACCGCAAGGCCGGGCTTGCCGTTCTTGTGGCTCTTATTGTAATGCTTCTTTGCAGCGATCTTTTCCTCAAAGAGTTTTTTGCAAGAATAAGACCTTTTAATCTTTTCGAGTCAAATCCCGAAAAGTATGCCGTATGGGCTACGGAATATGTTTTCCCCGAGCTTGTATATAAACCCTCAAGCTACTCATTCCCCTCGGGTCACACGGCATCGGCCTTTGCTGCGGCAACCGCACTTCTCCGGTACAGCAGAAAATGGGGCATTCCCACAATGATTTTTGCTGCAATTATGGGTTTTTCAAGAATCTACGTTCAAGTGCATTACTGCACAGACGTATTCGGCGGAATTATCGCAGGCGCAATATGCGGACTTATTGCTGTGTTAATTGTAAAATTCCTTTACCCTGTTGTAGACAAAGGACTTGATAAACTTTTTGCAAAACTCAAAAAGACTGCTTAACAGCAGCTTTAATCCCTTTGCAAAAACGCAGCATTTACGGGCACAACCAACCTCAACCGCCTTGCAGACTGCCTGAAAACAAGCAAGATACATATTACTCGTGAGGAATAGTATGAAACCCACTGCGAAGCAGGCAATATTTTGCCGTGAAAATTAATATCTGTTGAACAAAGCCGCCCGAGTCTGACTCGGGCGGCTTTAATATTATGTGGTTATTCCTTTGTTAAGTTCAGAAAGCGAAAATCTGCTTAAAGAGCCAAAGAATGCCGTTGTATTTCCAGGTGAGGCAATCCCAGATGAGGTAGAAGAAGCGGAGCGAGAAATATTCTTTGGGTGTGTTGATGATTTCGATGAGCTTTTCAGCCAGAGCCTTGTACTCATTAAGCTTTGCTTTTTCTGCTTCGCCCATATTCTTGTTTGCAAGGAGTTCATCAATCTTTGCTTTGAGAGCTTCAATATCATCTTCCCAGAACTTTGTTACTCTTTCTTCGTCAAACGTTTCAAGTTCAACACCGATGTCTGCAACATCCTTTTCTGCTGCTGCAATTTCTTCAAGGAGAGCTTCAAGACCTGCCTTGATTTCTTCGTATTCTTCCCTTTGCTCGTCGGTGAGATTATCGGGATTTACCGATTCAATTTCGGCAATTGTTTTTTCGATAGCTACCTTATCATCGCTTGTTACTGTTTCGGGGTTGTAGATGTTTTCAATACCTGCGATTCTTTCAAGCTGTGTTTCGATTTCTTCAATCTTATCTTCAAGACCTTCAACCTTTTCAATCATTTCACCGAGTGCAGTCTTTTCGTTTTCGGTGGTATTGCCGCTGTCAATAAGATTCTGAATATCTTCTTCGAGCTGTTCAAGGTCTTTCTTGTCGGTTGACTTGACCGTTTCTTCGTCATAGGACTTAACAGCTTCATCAACCTTCTTGATTTCCTCCACAACTTCTGCGAGCTTTTCAACGAGTTCATCTATTGCTTCGTCGTTTGCTTCAAGAGCCGCTCTTTCATCTTCGGTAAGATTATCGCCGTCTGTGAGAGCCTTTATATCCTCGATGAGCTTGCCGAGTTCGGGAACATCGTCTGATGTTACTGTTTCCTTATCATAGCCGTTCACAGCTTCGTCAATTCTTGCGATTTCTGCGGCTGTATCATCAATCTTCTTAATAAGTGAATCAAGCTTTGCATCAAGTTTGCCGAGGTCTGTTCTTTCTTCTTCGGTGATGTTTGTTGCATCGGTGAGGGCTTTGATATCCTCAACAAGCTTTTCAAGGTCAGCCTTATCGGTTGACTTGACGGATTTTTCATCATAGCTGTTTACCGCTTCATCAATTCTTGCGATTTCTTCTGATGTTTCATTGATTTTTGCAAGGAGTGCTTTGAGTGTTGCTTCGTTGCCGTTGAGCTGTTCTCTTTCTGTGCCGGTGATGTTATCGCCGTCTGTGAGAGCCTTGATATCGGCAAGGAGCTTTTCAATTTCTGCCTTATCGGCACTTGTTACGGTTGCTTCGTCATAAGCATTTGTTGCATCGTTGATGCGGCAGATTTCTGCAACAGTTTCATCAATCTTTTCGATGAGCTTGGTGCAAGTTTCGTCTGCACCTTCAAGGAGTGCTCTTTCGTCAGCGGTGATATTCTTTGTATCAAGTAGAGCCTTGATATCTGCGATAAGCTGTTCGATATCCGCCTTATCGCTTGACTTCACGCTTTCAAAAACGTATTTTTCAAGTTCTGCAACAATGCGCTTGATTTCATCGCTGACATAAGTAATTCTCTGAATGCAGAAGAAAACGTTGCTGTGGGCAACCATGAGCGAATTTTTCTCATCATCAGTCACGTTTTGAGTAAGAGCAAGAGCAAAGATATCTGCATCAAGCTGAATGAGAACATCCTTATCTGCACTTGTTACTGTTGCTTCATCATAGCCGTTTGCGGCAGCAATAACTCTGTCATATTTTGCCTTTGTTTCTGCGATTTTTGCAAGGATTGTATCTGCGGTTGCATCAAGATTTTCGAGCTTTGCTCTTTCTTCTGCCGTGATGTTCTGACCGTCGGTGAGAGCCTTGATGTTTGCTTTGAGCTGTTCAATATCAGCCTTGTCGCTTGACTTTACTGCTTCGGTGTCAAAGCCGTTTATTGCAGTTTCAATACGTGCGATTTCGTCGGCAACGCCGCTGATTCTGTTTCTTAAGGCGGAGATTTTTGCAAGAATATTATCAAATTCTTTTGATTCTTCCTCCGTCAGATTATAGCGGTGTTCAAAATAGAACTGACCGACTTCATAATCAAAGTTTTCCAATGTATCGGCATCGTCGGAGGTAACCGTATCAATATCATATTCTGCTGTTTTGGCTTTGTAGCCTGCAAGACCGTTTTCAACGATTTCAATCCTCTGACGCATTGCGGCACAATAGGATTGAAGAGTGTTCCATTCTGATATCTTATCTTCGTCGGCAAGGTCTTTTACAGCGTTTTCAAGCTGATTGTAAACATACTCAACATTTTCCTTATCGGATGATTTTACGGTATCAACGGTAAGACCTTCAATACCGCTTTTATTGGGCTCAATCGTGAACAGACCGCCGACAAATGTGATATCGTAGTTGGGGTTGTTTTCGTTTGTGAGAGTGCCCTGATTGATAGCATAAACGCCGACGTTTTCGCCCTGATCTCTTTCGAGGGAGCCGTCGAGACTATAAAGAGGAGTAGGAAGGTCAATGCTGTAGCCAAGATTCTCGGGGTCATTTTCACCGTAAGTTTTGGTCATATCATCAACGGTTACGGTTACGGGACGGGTTTTGATTTCCCATTCCATAGGAATTGAACTCTCAACGTTGTTGATGCCGACAACCTTTAAAGTGTAAACACCTACATCTTTGGCGTTGTTGTCTCTGACCTCGTAGTCAACACCCTCTTTGAAAGTTTTTCCGTTGAAAACAACGGATTCTACTTTCATGGTCTGGTCTAAGCCGTTATAAGTAAGCGTATCTGCGAGAGTTATATCAGCACCTTGTATGCTTGCTCTGTAAATCGTATATTCAACAGTTACCGAACCCGTGCAGGAATTCTTACCCGTGATTGTAGCGGTTCCGATGCCCGCATTCACAGGATCCGAATATTCGACGGTATAATCGTTTTCCTTCAGAATATTGTCGTTTACTATGGGTCTGATGTTAATCGGTTCGCCGTTATAAGTGAAGGCGTCCGATACAAGTGTTACCACGTTTGCGCTGTCGGAAAGGTCGAGTAAACCCAAAGCAGAAACGGTTGTGTCATCAGTTATTTTTGCGCTGGGAATCCTGAGTTCGCCCGTTGCGGCGTTATAGGTATAATCGCTTTCAGCAAGGGTATCGGCGCCGACCTTTACCGTTACGGAAGAAGGCATCGCATATCTGCTTGCGGGCGTGAGAGTTGCGGTGTAATCTGTGCGATGGTTGAATGTGTTGTCCTGCCATTCGCTGTCATTGAAAGTAACGTTTTGTCCGCTTGCGGTCACTTTTTTGATGCATCTGGCCGGAGTAATGGTGTCGATATTGCCGACGTTGCCGTAGGCATAAACTGTTCCGTAGTTTTTGGTTGTGGCGTAAAATGAGCCGCCGTTTTTGACTATGACAGTTCCGTTGTTCTGAACCTTGCCCGTGAAGGTTTCACCGTTGGCAACCGTCAGGCTTTTATCCGCATCGATAACCAATGTTTCGCCGTTGAGTGCGGCTGCGGTGTCACCCCAGAATTTCCAGGTTGAGCCGTATAAGTAAACAGCATTATCAAAATCATTAATACGTTCATCACGCATAACGGAGGAGTAGAGATGAGCTTTACCGTTGAGTTCAGCGAATCCGTATCTCAAGCGTATTAAGCCGGGTGAACCGCCGGTAACCGTTACTCTTGCATCTCCGTTAAGAGTATAATCGGAACGATACAATACATATATACCTATAGTTACTGTGCCGCCGGTCATAGTGATATTGATATTTCCGTTAACGCCGTATTCCGCGCCCCATATCTCTTTAAGCTGACCGCCGTTAATAGTGATGTTGATATTACCGTTTAAAACCGGAGCCATAATGCCGGCGCAGCTGCCGGAGATATAATCAACAACGCCGCCGTTCATTGTAATATTGATGTCGCCGGTATAAGCATCGTACGCGCCTTTGATGTCGGTACCCGAAAGGTCGGCTTCGTATTTATCGTTGCCGAGAGTGAACATGGGTTCTCCGTCAGAATACTTATACTTTGAAAAATCCAGGTATGCTCCGTCAACTTTAATCTTTGAATAGCCCGCTTTTGAGGCGGCTTCGATAATAACAGGATTACCGTTCGTGAAAATAGAAGAGCTGTTATGGATAGTAATTTCGCCGGGTGCAGCAAACGCCGTAAGGCTCAGCGGCGCCATCGACAGAAGCATTGCCAATACAAGCAGTATGCTTATGAGTTTGTTTGTTTTTTTCATCGAAAATTCTCCTTTCGGTGACAATTTCATTCCATAATAACATTTTTATTAAAAGCAAAACGCAGAAGGTTTAACAAATGAATACAAAAGATGTGGACAAAACCGTAATTCACTTTGCCATTTGCGTTTTATCTGTGTTTACACAGATTATACAGCTGAGCATTTCTTTCCTCAGCCCATTCATATTCCTGCAAATACCGACCGTCATATTTTTTCTTCGCTTCGGTATCTCCGGAAAGAATGCGGTACAAATCGCAGTCAATCATATCCGCACGGATGAAACGGCGGCTTCCTCTTGACTCTATAATATCACCTATACCTGCATTTTCAAGGGAATCGCAAAGACGCTTGTAGGTCATTCTGAAAAGTGACTGTGAATTTGTGTCGTTAGGTCTGTCGGGCCAAAGGGCGGCAATACCTTCGCCGGAGGTAACGCCCTTATCCCCCGCATCAACAATAAGCGCAAAAAGCTCACGTGCCTTGGCTGCATTTATGTTTACCGCTTTTCCTCCGATGGAAACGGAAAAACCGGGAACTGTGCCGATAACAACTCTGTTGCTTGAAGGCAGCGGCACGGATTTGCACTTGTTCAGCTCTTTTTTGATATCCGATGCAAGGTATGGCTTCATCACATAACCCGTTGCATCAACACCCCATGCATCCATAGCATACTGCGAATATGCCGTAACAAAAACCACACGGATTGATGGGTTTATATCCTTCAGCCTTGCGGCAAGCGCCAAGCCGTGAAGTCCCGGCATTTCCATGTCACAAAAAGCAACATCAACAACATTGTTTTTTGCAAATTCAAGCGCCTCTTCGCCGCTTTGAAACATATCAAGGCTTTTTATTTCCGGAAAATCCTTTGTTGTAAATTTAAAATTTTCAAGATTGGGTCTTTCGTCGTCAATATAAATTACCCGCATTTGTCTACCTCCTTTCGGGGGATAGTGATTGTTGCTTTTGTTCCGATGCCGACTATGCTTTCCATTTTCAGCGTGCCGTTTACCATGTGCTTCAGCCTGAACATGATGTTCTGAATTCCTACGGATTTTTCGCTTGTCTGAGCATCGTTATTATAGCCTACACCGTCATCTTCAATAATAATATATATACTATTATTATCTTCTCTTGTGCGAAGAGTAACCGTTCCTCCTCCGCTTTTCGGGGTTAAACCGTGCTTTATTGAGTTTTCAACAATCGGCTGCATGACAAGCGGCGGAAGCATAAAATCATCAATCTGAATATCGGTAACAAATTCAATATTGTCGCCATAGCGAACCTGTTCAAGCGCAATATAATCTTCAAGATGACGCAGCGCATTATGAAAATGAACAAGGTCATCATTCTGCATAATGTCAATATTGCTTCGCAGAAAGCGTGCAAAGTGGACTATGGTTCTGTCTGCCTTTTCGGGATCATATTTGCACATGCCGCTGATTGCGTTGAGAATATTAAAAACAAAGTGCGAACGAATCTGACTCATCATCATTGTGAAACGGTTTTGCGAAAGCTTTGCTTCATTCTGTGCAATTTTAATTTCGCTTTCAACAAGTCTGTTTTGCTGGTCAACATATTTTGTAATGAAACGGAAGCCTTCTATCAGAACAAAAACGGATATGCTCAGCAAAGTAAAAACAAGCCCCGCCGAAGAATCTCTGAGATAGAAAAGAATCAAGTCCGTACAAATGCCGACAATGATAAGCAACGCCGTGTTAAAACTTCTTTTTGCCCCTTTGGGCGGTTTTATGAGTTCAATCACAATACATGCAAACACAAGAATAAGCGTTGAGATGATTGTTATGTGCGTAACCGTCAGCATTTCTCTGAGTTCAAAAACTCCGAATATTTGCAGAAGCAGCTGAACAACACTTGTAATACCAATCAGCAAAGAAAGTGTCTGGAATGCTTTTCTGAATTTTTGGGAAAATCTGTATTTAACGGATTCAAGAAACGGAATCATTGTGACCATCAGCATTGTGAGCGATACGTAATAAATAAAAATGTTTTTGCTGTCCGTAATAAACGTTGTAACGGTTAAATCAGTAAGTCTCCACAGGCTGAGTGTAAAAGCAAAAGCGCCCAGAGCGATAAAATTCAACATGCCTTTGGTTTTCAGAGAGAATATCAAGCCAAAAAAAACAAACACAAGGCCGACAAGCATAACAAAAAAAGTAACGGTCAGTTCAGGCAAACTGCTTCTGAGCTGAGAAACAAAAACAGCATGAAGTGAGCCGAGCATAAACTCCGGTGACTGCTCGAAAAAACCTTCATAAACAGGCATAAAAACAACCGTGCATTTCTTGCCTGAATCCTCACGGAGAATTTCAACAACATTCCAATGCCCGCCCGTTGTTTTAACGGTTCTGATTACCGGCGAGGTCTTCATCTCGAAAACAAGCTCATCCTCAATATAAACCTCAACAAAGCTGTGTGCCGACTGAAAAACAAGTTTGGTGTCTCTGTCAATCGATGCAATGTCAAGCTCATATTTTACTGCCGCACCCAGCGGAGCATCCTTTCTCTCAATCTGCCCCCCAACCGTATAAGGCACAACTCTTATTCCGTCATCCTTCCTGACAATGTTATGCTCAATGTTGTTTTTAACTCCGAGAGATATAAGAATTGCGGCAATAAGAACTCCCACCAAAGAATATATTGCAATTTTTGTTGTCCGAAATTTGTTTTTCATGCTGTCCTCCCAAGGCACTTTTCGGCTTTATATCTGCATTATAACATATCAAGCGTAACAGATGCGTAACTTTTCAAGGCTTTTTTTAAATTTTTTCTTTTTTGTGTTTGATATAAACGATATTTTATCTTCACAGGCAAAAATCTTAAACGCAGAATTGATATATATTTAAAAAGCTCTTGACTCTTACGTTACGTTATGGTTTATAATGGATGTGTCGGGAGTTGATGGTATGCACATAAAAGAGTTTGCAAGGCTGACCGGTGTCAGCGTGAGAACATTGCATTATTACGATGAAATCGGTCTGCTGAAGCCCGCGTTTATTAACGAAGAAAACGGCTACAGAGATTATGATGAAAAATCACTTGAACGAATGGTTGAAATCCTGTTTTACCGTGAGCTTGATTTTCCGCTGAAAAGCATACTCGGAATTCTGTCATCACCCGATTACGATAAAACGGCGGCAATCCGCAAGCAGAAAGAACTGCTGACTCTCAAAAAGGAACGTTTGGAGAAACTGATTTCTGCCCTTGATGAAGCCGAAAAAGGAGAAGTCTCAATGAATGCATTTAACAATAACGAATACGAAGCTGCACGCAAGCAGTATGCAGACGAAGTCAAACAGCGTTGGGGCGGCACGGATGCTTATAAAGAAAGTGAGCAAAAAACCGCAAGCTACTCCTCCGATAAATGGAGCGATGTCAATGCAGGGCTTAACGCAGTCCTTGCCGAATTTGCAGCAATCAAAGACACCTCAACACCGGAAAGCGAAGCCGCTCAGTCACTTGTTAAAAAACTGCAAACATATATAACCGATAATTTCTACACCTGCACCCCCGAAATTCTCAAGGGGTTGGGTCAGATGTATGTTGCCGATAACCGTTTCAAATCCAACATCGACAAAAACGGAAACGGCACGGCAGAATTTATATCCAAAGCAATTAAAACTTATTGCAGCTGATTTTCAAATCGGGAGAGATATTTATGAAAACAAATCAATTGGGTGATACTCAAATCATTATGAGCAATCCGAAAAGCCGCCATAATTATTTTGCCTGGCCAACGGCGGCAAGACTGCAGAACGGAAAAATAGCGGTAACTGCTTCGGGTTTCAGGTGCAGGCATGTCTGCCCTTTCGGCAAAACAGTAATTTCATTCAGCGATAATAACGGCGAAACCTACACCGCACCTGCGCCGGTTATTGACACGGTTCTGGACGACCGTGACGGCGGTATTCTGCCGTTCGGAGCAAGCAATGTAATCGTCACATCGTTTAATAATTTAACGGAATTTCAAAGAGAAAATCCCGAATTGACTGCGTATGACGAAGCTTATCTTGACACGGTGACTCCCGAAGAGGAAGCAGACGCTTTGGGTGTGCTTTTCCGAATCAGTAACGATTACGGTGTCACATTCGGGAAAATATTCAAAAGCCCCGTATCCTCTCCTCACGGGCCGGTTGAGCTTCATGACGGCACTCTGCTTTGGGTCGGAAGAATTTTCTTTCCCAAAGACGAGCAAAGGCTTGGCAAAGACTGCATTCAGGCTCACAAAATAAACCCTGACGGAACAATGGAATATGTGGGAAGGATTGACAATGTTAAAATCGGCGACATCGGGCTTCTTTCCTGCGAACCTCACGCCGTTGTTCTTGATGACGGAACAATACTTGTTCATTTCCGCGTTGAAAACGACGATGCCGGAATATTCACCGTGTATCAGTCAGAATCCCATGACAACGGAAAAAGCTGGACCGAACCCAAACGGCTTCTTCCTCTTTCGGGCGGTTCGCCTCCCCATATATTAAAGCATTCTTCAGGCACATTAATCTGCACATACGGCCACCGTGAAGTCCCTTACGGCATTAAGGCGATGTTCAGCGATGATGCAGGCAAAACATGGGATTACGGTTATAACATTTATTTAAGCGACGTGAATGACACCGACATCGGATATCCGTCTTCTGTTGAGCTTGAGGACGGCAGCATTCTGACGGTGTTTTACGCACTCAACGGCGAAAACGGCCCCGCTGTTATTATGCAGCAAAGATGGAATTTTGAAAAAGATGAAAATTGAGGGCATCATGCCTCCGGATTTGTCGGCCTTTCAGCATTTTTCAGGTATGGGGTTGAGCAAGCGAATTCAGTATGTTATAATGTTTTAAAATCAAAATTTAGCAAGGCCAATCATTGCATTTTTGTTTAGGAAAGGTGATAATTCAATGCAAGCTTTTATCAAATTCTTGTTTACTGTTTTTACCGCAGTTTCTGTTTTTTGTTCAAACCTGCTTTTCCCTGCTACAATTTATCCCGAGAGTGAAAATTTTGACTTTTCATTCCTCGAATATCCCGATGAAGCAATCATAACCCTTGAAGAAGCAGGGCTTACCGAGCAGGAGCTTGTCAGCCGTGCATCGGCTGAATTGCCCGAATATGTTCAGTCCGGCGGATATGACGATATCAACGGAATCACAATCTCTCCGTATTACACGGCAAAAGTAAGCGACACGGAAATTCCCGTTTACGCTTCTGTGGTTTTTATCCGTGCCGATGATACGGGAACTCTTCATTCATTTTCCGAAATTTACGTTGATACGAGTGCTGAGTTTTCGTTCAATATTGAGCTGACAGGAGCCGATGTGGCACTCAAAAATGCCATTGTTTTGCCCGAATCTCACGGTGTAAAAGCCCGTTGCGAAAACAACAAGGTAACTGCATCAATAAACAAAACAGGTATTTATACATTCCTTTTCAATGGCGCAAATCAGTATTACGGCTATACTCTTATTGTGCGCGAAAAAATTGATGAGGATGCCGAAATTGCAGAATATATCGCGGAATACGGTGAAGACAATGTAACCGTTCTTGACAAGGGCGTTTATAAATATGACTATGTAAATCTTGTTGCGCAAAATAATCAGGTTATCTACCTGAGAGAAGGTGCTTATGTTATCGCCAATCACCTTTACGATATCGACAGCGCAGAAGATGAAAACAAATATTTTGAACCAAGCGCACCCGGACACAACTCCATAGGGCTTACAAGATATCCGTTCCTGAATTTCTTTAACTGCAATAATTTCACCTTGACCGGCAGAGGCGTAATAGACCTCACACACCTTGACCGCCGTGAACGCCGAGGTGTGGTTTTCACCAACTGTAACAACATCAACGTAAGCGGCATAAAAATCATCAATTCTCCCGAATGGTCATTTATTTCCTATTGCTGCACCAATGTAAATATTGAGCAGGTTGACATCATCGGCAACAGAGGAAACTGCGACGGCTTTGCCATTTGCAACAGCCACGATGTAACCGTAAACAACTGTTTTGCAAGAGTAGCGGATGACACATTTGAAGTGAAAGCGCTTGGCGGCATAATGGACAGCAAAAACATTACCTTCTCAAACTGCATCGCATGGGGCGGTTATGCAAGATGCTTCGGCATCACGGGCGAGGTAAACAAAAAGATTTCCGACGTAACCTTCCGTGACTGTGCCGTTATTTACCGCGACGGTATCTGGGATAATGACAGAATCGGCTCTCTTGTTGTTGTGGCTGAACAATGCGAGGGCAGCATCGACGGCGTTCTTTTTGAGAATATAGAAATATTCCGTGACGAAGGCAGACCGATTCTTGTGAAGATTTATGACGAGGAAGCACAGAATTTTGAAATTAAAAATATTGTTTTCCGAAACATTTCCTACACTTCCTATATGAAGCCGAAAATAGCCGGCACCGGCAGCAACACAAATACCGTGCAGGCAGAGCTTGATAATATTACCGTCTGCGGTAAGCATCAGCCCTTTCCGCAAGTGATGTTCAACATCGGCAAATATTGCGACATAAGCTGAAACTAAAATGCTTTGATATTGTTAAAATCAAGCCGTCCGGGCATAAAAACTCGGGCGGCTCTTTTTATTCGGTCAGAATATTGAATTTTGCCGGCTTTACGTATATAATGTCATTATGCGGTAAAAGCGACGGCTGAAAAGGGGGTAACTGCTTTGCAGGGAAAAGCACAGACAAAGAAAACCGCATTGTCAAAAAAAGATATATTTATTTTTATACTCATGGGCTGCACAGCGGTGCTTATAACCGTTGCAGGCATTTATTTTCACCAGAGCTTTCTGCGGATTCTTCCGCTGTATATCTCATTGGTAATCGGGCTGCTTCAGTCCCACATAAGCCGCTATGCAAGTCTGCTGGGCAGCATGAATTCATTGCTTTACGGTGTTGTTTATATCTATTATAATCTCTATGGCTCGGCATTTTCAGCAATTCTTTTTTCTTTCCCGATTCAGCTGTTAACCTTTATCCGTTGGAACAAAAACAAATGGGAGCATTCAACGGTGCTGCGCAAATTGAACACGAAACAACGGATGCTGATTTTTGCAGGATTTATTGTTGCGTCGGTTGCAGCGTGGATTCTTCTTCCGCTTATCGGCTCGCAATATGTTTTTCTTGACAGCGTTACAAATCTGCTCGGAATACTTATCTATTTCCTGACTATGTTTGCCTATGTTGAATACACATTCCTGATGATTATCAACGGCGTAATCGGAACGGCCTTGTATATAACAATGCTCGGCGAATCTCCTGAAATGACAACCTATCTTATCTATTCGGTTTATTCCTTTATATGCATCGTTTTTGCTTTTTTTGAGTCAAAAAAGCTTTATAACAGCCAACAAACAGGGATAAAAAGCGAAAACCACACCTAAAACACTTTATTAAAAAATATGCGTAAACAATTATGTTGCTTGGAGGTTTTTATGCAGAGAAAAATAATGTATATTTCAGATTTTACTCTGGAACAATATAATTCGGTTCGTGATATTTTATACAATATTGTTACAAATAAAACTATGTGTAAATATAATCAAATTATTGTTAAATCAACCGGACGCTTACACAATCCAATTAAAGTTGATTACTATGAGGGATATAAAACATACAGCACTGCAAGTTCAAAAAGTCTTGAATATTTAAAACGGAAAGACGTAATGGTTTCGGAAAAAATCGGATATATTTTTCGACAGATTTTTATTAGGGCTGCACGTTTGTTTCATTTAGAAAAGAATTATCGTGTTGTTGAAAATCTGGATTATATAAAAAAGATTATTAAAAAAGAAAAACCTCAATTGGTTGTATTTTTAACCTATAGTCCTATGAAGAACTATGCAAAGATTTGTTTAAAAAACAAAATACCTTACATTTCAATTCTATATGACACATATATCGGACGGCCTAAAATAGTTAAAGAAGACGCCTATCCTTACGAAAAATATGTTATTGAGCACTCATGCGGATATTTTATCCCCAGCTTTTTTTATGACTTATACTCAAAAACTTACAATACCGTTAAGATAAAAAGTATGGATTTGCCTTTGTTAATAGAAGAAAACCAAGTTTTAGAAGCTTACAAAAACATTAAAAAAGAATATGATTTTACATATTTTGGTCACATACAGTCATTTAGAAACGGAGATAAAATTAAAGAAATATTTAAGAAATTGAATATTACGCTTGATGTTTTCAGCACAGAAAAATACGAAAGTAACAGCGTTTTTCATGTGCATCCTGCGGTTACCAAAAACAATTTGTTTGAAACGGTTGCAGGCAGTAAATATTTGGTAGCCTTAGATAACAGCTTTCCCTATAATAAATATCTTCCTTCAAAAGCTTATCTGTATGCTTCGTTCACAAAACCGATCATTGCTTTTGGCGATAACAGCAGCTCTGCATTAAAAACTTTTTTTAAAGATTATCCATGGTTTTATTATCACAATATAAATGATTCTTTGGATGGCTTGTTGCTTTTCTTGCAAACATCAAAGAGTGCAGGATTTGAAAAACAATATTATCAAAACTATTCACAGTATTTACCTCAAAACGCACTAATTCCTCTGATAAATCTTATAGAAAACATTATGGATAAATAGTAAGTGCATATCCGGTACAACTATAACCTCCTTGTAATTTCGCTTTACAAGGAGGTTGTTTTTTTGCCTGATTTATATTCCAACGGGGTTTTCCCCGTTTCTTTTTTAAAAAGCCTCGCAAAATTTCGGGGATCCAATCCGACAGCCGCAGCCGCCTCGGCAACGCTGCAGCACTCCCCATCCATAAGTGCGCAAGCCTTGCGAATTCGCAGGGAAGTGAGATAACGATGAGGTGTCAGTCCGCTTTTTTCTTTAAAAAGCACCGAAAAATAGCTGCGTTCCAAGCCCACCTCCCGTGCAATTTCTCCCACACTCAGCGTCTCGTGAAACCGTGCCTCCATCAAACCCAACGCACGCTCAATCCAATCCTCCGAGCCCGACGGGCTGCAATGCCGCATCAGAGCGCCCAGAAAGCCGTAAATACAGGCCGTTTCACGCAGAACCTCGCCTGCATCGCCCTTTCCCCACTCCTCCACCATTTCCTGCACCCTGCCGCAAAGCTCATCAAACGCTTCTTTGGGCGCAAAAGGAGATTGAGAAGAAATTCCTGCTTCCCTGAAATGCCGTCCAAGGTCAAGCCCATCCAAAGCGCACCAACAGCCTCGGCGCGGCTCTTCCCTGTCGGCAGTATGTGTTACGGTGTCACCGGGCAGCAGAATATAGCAATCCCCAGGCCCGACGGGGAATTCACGGCCGTTTATGATAACGGAGCCGTAGCCTTCTGTGCAGCACTCAATGATATAAACATCGCGTATTATCGGCCCGTATTTTTGGCCGGGCAGCAGATTCTCTTCTTTTTCACAATAGAGAACGGTCGGTTCCTGCCGACACGTGCGTTTTTCCGTTTGATTCATTTTTGTTGACACTCCCAACAAATTGAAGATTTTTTCAAACAAAGAATCCTTGTGATTAAACGGTGGTTCAGATAGAATTATACTATAATAATTTGAAAGGAGCAAGAGTGTGAATAAAAACAAATTGAATATTGCCGTTATCGGCTGCAGCGGAATGGGCGAAAACCACATGGACGGCATTGCTGCCAAAGAGGGCGCAACGGTTTATGCCGTTTGCGACACCGCAACCGACGGACGTCTTGAGGCCTGCAAAGAGAAATACAATGCGGAGAGAGCGGTTTCGGACTACAGAGAATTGGTTAATGACCCGAATGTGGACGCAGCCGTTATTGTAACTCCTGACCAATATCATTTGGAAATGACTGCCGCATTTTTGCGTGCAGGCAAGGATGTTCTTTGCGAAAAGCCCATGGCTTTAACCGTTGAAGAATGCACCGAAATGATGCGAATTGAAAAAGAAACAGGCAGAAAACTGATGATAGGCCAGGTTTGCCGCTGCACCCCCGCCTTTATTATGGCAAAAAAGCTGGTGGACGAAGGCAGAATCGGCGAGCTTTTCTTTGTTGAAAGCGAATATGCTCATGACTATGCCGTTGCCCGCGGATATAATGATTGGCGTGTAACTCCTCAGCGCCACGGCGTAATAGGCGGCGGCTGCCACGCAATCGACCTTCTTCGCTGGATTGCAGGCGACCCCACAGAAGTCCATGCCTATTCAAACCACAAGTGCCTCACAGATTGGCCCGTTCAGGATGCAACCATCGCCATTTATCAGTTCCCCAACGATGTGGCAGGCAAGGTTTTTGTTTCCATCGGCTGCAAACGAAACTACACCATGCGCACCGTTCTTTACGGCACCAAAGGCACCATTATCTGCGATAACACCAGCCCCGAACTCACTCTTTTTGAGTGCGGCGAACCAATCAACGGCGAAAGGGCATACACCGTGCCCCGGCTTCTTCCTGTAGAAATCAACAACCATAACACTACTGCTGAAATTGATATGTTTGTGGATGCTCTTTTAAAGAACAAGCAAATGCCCGTTTCCTCCAAGGACGGTGCTTTCACAGTAGCCGTTTGCTGCGCCACCGTTGAGGCTGCCGCAAACCGCAAACCCGTTAACATTCAATATCCCGAAGTTTAATACGGCCAAAAAGCGCAAAATCAAACCCTCTGTCAGCACGGCAGAGGGTTTTAACTTTTGAGCCACATAGATTAAAGGATGTTGAACTTTCCGAAACAATGTGATATATTTAAAATATACTCACATCGAAGAGGTAATCCGAATGAAAGTTTTATTGATTTTAGCCGACGGTATGCGCCCCGACTCTCTGACAAACATCACAAAGGCTCAAAAGGTTATCAGCGAATCCGCATACACAATGGATGCAGAAACGGTTTATCCCTCAGTTACTCTGCCCTGCCACATTTCGCTTTTCCACAGCGTTACTCCCCAAAGACACGGCACAACAACCAACACCTATATGCCTCAGGTCCGTCCCATTAACGGCCTGTGCGAGGTTTTGAAGCAGGCGGATAAAAAATGTGCAATCTTCTATAACTGGGAGGAAATCCGCGATGTTTCCCGCCCTGACTCCCTTGCCCACTCCTGCTTTTATGCAGGCCGCAGGATAGGCTATAAGGAAGCAGGCGAAATCCTGACTGATTCGGCGATCACTTATTTAAAAAACTTTGATAACGATTTCACTTTTATTTATTTCGGCTATCCCGATATGGCGGGTCATAATCACGGCTGGATGACCGAGGAATACATGGAGGCCATACACAGCAGCTGGGACAACATCGAAAAGCTTATGTCGGAGCTTGGCGATGAATATACATATATAATCACTGCTGACCACGGCGGCCACGACAGAACTCACGGCAGCGATATGCCCGAGGATATGCTTATCCCGATAATTATTAACGGCAGGGATTTTGAAAAAGGAAAAGCTTTGCCGAATGCAAATATTATGGATATTGCACCCACCGTTGCAAAGCTGCTGGGTGTTGAGCCCGACGCGGAATGGGAAGGCAAAGCCTTGCTTTTTTAAAATAACTGTGTGAACAAAAAGAACGGTAACAAAATGAACAGAACTGAACTGACGGAATATATTGCAGATATTTACGGTGCAGAAGCCGAATACCCCTGGATTAAATACTCTGACTATGCGGTGTTCCGCCACGCAAACAACAAAAAGTGGTTTGCGGTTATTATGGATATCCCGAAATCAAAGCTGGGACTGCCAGATGACGAAATCATTTGCATTATGAACCTGAAATGCGACCCGATTCTTATTGGTTCGCTGCGCAACGAAAAAGGCTTTTTTCCCGCATATCACATGAACAAAACAAACTGGATTTCCGTTGCCCTTGACGGCAGCGTTGACAGCAATAAAATAAAATGGCTGCTCGATTTGAGCTTTGAACTGACTGCAAGAAAGATTAAAAACAAGAGGGCTTAACCATGTTCACAATGCTCGTTTCCATATTTACATATCTTGCATTTCTCTTTGTATGGTTCGCATGCGCAGCAGCAATTGGGGTGTATTTATATTTCAACTCAAAAAAATTCAGAATGAATACTGTTTTTTGGGTAATTATCGGTTTGGTATTCAACGTTTTCGGCCTTTGCGCTTATTTTATAGCAAGAAATAAGGTTTGCAGGGAGCATTGCCCCGTCTGCTTTGCAAAAACGGAAGAATGGGCTGCATTCTGCCCCGTTTGCGATGCAAAGCTTGAAAATGCAAGGCCGAAAATGAAATTTGTCACAAAGCTATTTATCGGAATTTGCTCAGCGATTGCTGCTTTTTCGATTATTGATTATATATTCACGGCACTTTACAGCGCATAGGAGGCTTTTTATGGGAGCAATGCTTATCGGCATGGTAACAGGCTTTGCGGCGATGGCTTTTCTCTTTTTATTCATATTTGCCGAAAGAATCATTATTACCGTTGCCCTCTTTTTTATCGCACGCCGTCAGTGCATGAAAGCTGTCAAATGGGCTGTCGGCGGATTTTTCTTCGGTTTTCTCGCTGTTGCCGACTACATATATGTCATATATAAAATGACCAACAGAAAATGCCCCTCCTGCGGCGCAAAAACAGGCAGAAATACGGATTTTTGTGCAAATTGCGGCACAGCCGTTGAAAAAGCCGACGAAGGCGCTCTTGTTAAAAAATCCGTTAAATATATGATTATCGTCTGGGCTGCTTTTGAAATTCTTGCAATGGCATATATGATAATTGTAGAAACAGTAATCCCCAATTAAATTATAATTCGGTTATTATTCAAAATCCCTGTAAGGAGGTCATAAACGTGCAAATAATTCAGAAAGCCAAAGATGCCGTTCATCTGGCAAAGGAGTATTGGTCCGTTCCGCCTAAAGGCAACTATATTCCTTATAAGGAAGTCGCATCGTTAAGCGGTGCAGGCTTCGGTGTTTACTGGACAACGCTTCTTGCCGGAACCATCGGCCTTAACGCATCAAACTTTCTTGTCGGTGCAAGCATCGGCCTGAGACCCATGGATTTGCAGATTATGCTCACCGTTGCGAATCTTATCGGCATACCGATCGGCATTTTCCGCAGCTGGTATTACGACAACCATCATCTTTCGGGCGGCAAATTCCTTCCGTTTATAAAAAGAACAGGCTTGCCGATAGTTTTGATTTCTCTCATTTTCGTTTGGCTGCCTTATGAAAACTGGGAATACCTCACCAAGGCGGTTGTGGTCTGGGTTATGTTTTTTCTGCTGAATATGTTCCTTTCGTTCTATAATGAAAGCTACACATTTTTTCAGCAGATTATAACTCCCGATGCTCAGGAAAGAGCAAACGTAATGAGCATATCTCAGGTTATCTATTCCCTTGCTCCGACCATAACCAACCTTTTCATTCCCATGATAGCAGGCTGGACATGGGGGCTTAACAACATTTGGACTTACAGAACAATCTATCCTGTTTTCACGGTTATCGGCCTGATAATAAGCACGATATTTTTTAACAAGGTCAAAGAAAGGCTTATTCTTCCCAAAAAGAAGCCCGAGCCTGTCAGAATGCTTGATGCAATCCGTGAGGTTGCAAAAAACAAGTATTACTGGATTATTCAGTCCGCAAACTGGGTTGTTTTTCTTGAATCCGGCTACGTAGTTGTTCTGGGTTGGTCCTTTGTTTATGCGTTTAACGGAGAATACCAGTCCTATCTCGGCCTTGCAAACACGGTTATCGGCAACGCTGCCCTCTGGTCAATGCTCCTTGCTCCCGTTGCAATCAAAGCAATGGGCAAAAGAAATCTTCTGATAACCGCAAACTCCATCAACATTCTGATTCTTGCAGTTCTTTACTTTGTATACAAAAATCTTATTCTGATTTGCGTTCTATGGTATTTAAACACATTCATCAACACCTTCTGGAACATTGTTCAGCATAACATCAGTGCTGATATGAGGGACTATCATCAATGGAAAACGGGAGTCAGAGTTGACGGCCTTTTCGGCCCTCTCGGAATGATAGGAACGGTTATCAGCTTTTTCACCGGCATGGTTTACCCTGCCGTTTATGAAAAAATGGGGCTGCTTGAGGACTATAATGTTCTTTATGACGACACAATCAGAAACAATCTTTTTGAAGTTCTGATTATTTTCTCCGCTTTCGGAGCGCTGCTTAATCTTATCCCCTTCTGCTTCTATGACCTGACGGAAAACAAGCATAAAGCCTATGTTGATGTGTTAAAAATACGTGCTATGTTTGAAAATCATGCGCTGGGTGTTCTTGAAGACAACGAGCTTGCGGAAGGCATGGAAATAATTCTGGAAGCAAAAGAGTTTTTCAAAAAGGAAAAACTGCCTGTTGATAAAAAAGCTCCCAAATCCGTCAGAAAAGAAACAAAAGCAACCAACCTTGCCATTGAAAGAGCGGAAATCATTATGGAGGATTTAAACAAATTCTCAGGTGAGGCAGGCAGGGCAAAGCTGGCTCAGGCAAAAATCGTTTTTGCAAACGGACCCGACTATTTTTATGAAAATGCAGCTGAAGAACTGAGAGAGGCAAAGAAGCTCTGCAAAAACACAAAAGAAGAGAAAAAAATTCGCTCCGATGCCGTAAAGCTTGCAAAAATCAAAAAAGAATCCGCTTCGCTGATAAAAAAATACGGCCGCGAAAACATAGAAGCTCCCGATGAAGCCGTAAAGGAAGAAATTCTGAATAGGGAAACATCAAGCTTTGCGGAAAATCTGAAACAAAGACGCGAGTTAAAAGCATACCTTAAGGCTGAATCGGTTTATGCAAGAATAAACAAGCCCTACAGCGACGCAAAAAATCTTATCAAACAGGCGGAAAACTATATGCACTTTGAAGAACTTGAAGAAAAATACCGCTCTCTGACTGCGGCTGAAAACCTTATATAACACAACAAAAGCGGCTTGCAAAATTGCAAGCCGCTTTCTTTTATTTGGTTTTTTGCTCCGATTGGCAGGCCTGTTTCGGCTTTTTATATACGCCGAAAACAACATCATCACGCCCTATGTGCTTAAGGCTGTAAAACGCCATATAAATATCCGTATAGCCCGAATAAACGGACATGACTGAAAGATACACAAAAAACAGTCTCAGAATTCCTTCAGAAAATATTGCTGCGGCGGCAAAAACGGTGCCAAGCGTTATAACAGGAAAAAGGAGGCCGAGAATATGCATCCGCCTTGTCTGAAAGCCGTTGAAAAGTGCCGATGCCGTGAATTTTCCAAAGGTTATGAGGCATCTCTCATCAAGCCTGCCTTTTGACGGAAGAACAAGATGAAGCATTTCATGCAACGGAACAACGGCAACCAAAAACACCGCAAGCGCACCTAACGCCGCAATCACAACATTCTTTTTGCCGTATTCCTGCAGAACAGGCTTGAAAACCATGCCGGCAATTGCCACCAAAACACTCAGGGCAATTCCTATTGCGGTAACGTGTTTTTTCACAACACTCCACTCATACCATTTTGTGTAGCCGTTTTCTTCGCTGATGCCGTTGCCCTCATAATCATATTGAGCTTTTTTGACAATTTTCATGTTTTCTTCCCCCAACCCAATATCGGGTTTGTGTTATGACCAATTAAACGGGCGGTCCATAAAGTCCACTTCGCTCTTATCCTCGGGGATTAAACCGAATGAAGAAACACGGTCAATTCCGTGTGCCTTAAAATCGTCATAGAGCTTTTCGTTTTCCTGCATTCTGAACGGATTGAGGAATATATATTCGCCCATGAAAAGATTGGCTTTATAGTATCTCCAGCTAAGCTCGGCAACCTCGATGTTAAATTTCTGCTCAGCGGTTACATCGGAATTCAGCGCTTTCCTCCAAAGAATATCACTCTTTGCAACGGCGTATGGCGAGCAGAAGGCCGCCTGATAGTGCCAGTCAAAGTCAAAGGCATGGGCGGTTGCCTTTGTCATAGCCGTCTGCAGGTCGATATATTCCTTGATATAAGGTGCGGCTTCCTCGCCGTAATATGCCTTCAAAAAGTCATTTATATGGTATTCCACATCGCAGTCAACATCCCATTGCAGCTTGCAGAGAAGATAGTTTCTCAACTCATTGAACGCGGCATAGTGGCCGTCGCCGCAGTTATAAACATAGCCCGTGATGCCGATATCATGCATATATTTCATTGTGGACTGCATTGTTTCAAAATTCGAGAAAAACTGCGCTGAATTAAGGAAATTTATAGTATAGTCATAGATATATGTTCTGTCAGCAATTTTGACCCAGTTTGCAAAATCCTGCGCTATTGTGGGTTCGAGGTCGCCGTAAAGCATATCAAACGTTTCGTTTTCAATGCCGTCCTTTGCGCCGCATTCGGTCAGCGGATGGCTGCGGCAAGCCTTATGAAGCCCGCAAAGCACGGGCACAACGTTTTTGTTGCACTTAAGGCTCAAATCCGTTGGCGGTCTGTCGGTTTCATTGTAGGCATAAAACGTGAATGTGAAATCGGGGAATTCATCGTCCAGCGCATCGGCAAAAGCATTGGTGAAAATAATTGTGGGGGCGGAAACGCTGCCGTATTTTTCATAAAGAACCTCGCAGGCTTCGCAATGGCAATAATTTATATTATCCTTCTGGCCGATATGAATATGCTTTGCGGTTTCTTTGTCACATTCAAGAATTGCTTTTCTTGCATTTTCAACTGCTATGGGCAGCACCTCGGGGTGAGAAAGGCACACATGGTCTGTTGTTCGTGTGCCGTCGGGATTCATTGCAAAATATTCGGGATGCTCCGAAAAAAGAGCATCGGGAACAAGCCTGTCAAGCGTGACATCCCACATAACATAGGTCAGCGCACCGCCGTATTCGGGCACCTCATAATGGAATGAAACGTTCATTTTTGTTCTTGCCCTGTGTGCGGCATTTGTTCCTCCGCAGTCGTTGCGGCGAATGGCAAACGACGGCTGAACAACCCTGTTTATGCCTGCATCAATCACAATATCCTTGTTTTCGGGCACAACCTCAAGCGTGGGCGTAAACCAGCGCACTCCGAGATATTCTTCAAGGAAAGTGTAAACACCGTAGAGAGTGCCTCTGCTGTCACCGCCCGCAATGAGCAGATATGTGCCGTTTGAATAAAGCAGGAAGCCGTCCGCACCGATCGCCTTGCGGTCAACAGCCGTTATGCTCTTTTCAAGCTCGGTTTCGCCCAGAACAATCGCCTTTTCGCCTGCATCAAGCTCAGATTCGGCAATATGCGAAAGCTCAGCACCGCTGATTTTTTTGATATATGTCTGCAATTCTTCAACAGCGGTTAAAATGCATTCGTCGGGATTCTCCTGTGTAACGATTACAAAATCCGTTTTGCCGCCTTCAACAAGTGCCATCGGTGTTGAAACCGCAGGCGCTTCGTACGGAGTGCCGCCGTAATCAATATTGCTGCTTACGGGAATCAAACCCACGCAAAAAAGAATAACCTGGATAAAAGACAATACCGCTTTAAATGTTGCCATTCTAATCCCTCCTCAGAAAATTCTTCTGAAAATATATTATCATACACTTAATTTGATTTCAAGAAAAAACAAGCGCCGTTTCTTCGCTGCGATAAGTTCTTGTTCTTAATTCGACTGTGTGATACAATAAAAACGGCATAAAAACCGAAAAAATCCGCAATGCAACCGCAGGTTGACACATTGCAAAACACCGCTTGGTGGAAAGTAACCGCTCAAAACGGCTACAATGGAGTCAACAGAGAGGGCAGACCCTTTAAAAAAACGAAGCGAGGTGTGAACTGTGATATTGGCTGACAAAATTATCAGACTCCGAAAAAAGAACGGCTGGTCTCAGGAAGAGCTTGCAGAAAAAATGAACGTATCAAGGCAGGCGGTCTCAAAATGGGAAGGCGCGCAAAATGTTCCCGAGCTCGAAAAAGTTTTGCAGCTCGGTGAGCTTTTCGGAGTAACAATGGATTATCTGCTTAAAGACGAAATTGAAAATGAAGAATTCACAAATGACAATGCGGCATCCGGAATAAAAAGAGTAACCATGGCAGAGGCTAACGAATATATTGACCACAGAAAAAATGCTTCCCTGCTTATTGCCCTTGGCGTATTTCTCTGCATAATGTCACCCGGTGCGCTCATCATTCTTTCCGCAACTCCGTTTTTCTATAATATTCCCACAGGCTTTGCGGTTTTAATGGGCATAATTATTCTGCTTCTTTTTGTGGCGGCAGCCATCGGAATATTTTCATACTGCGGCTTTAAAAGCGCTGCTTTCAGCTATCTTTTGAACGACTTCGAAACCGAATACGGTGTTGCAGGCATGGTTAAAGAAAAGGATGCAAAATTTACTCCGTTCGGCGTTGCATCCAACATAATTGCAACCTGCCTTTGCATAATTTCGCCAACCCCGATTCTTATTTCCGCTTTTTTCTGCAATGCATTTTGGGTGTGCATTTGCGTTGTGATAACTCTTGCCATAGTCGGCATCGCAGTTATGCTTTATATAATAGGCACGGTTCGCAGCCGCAGCATGCACAGGCTTCTCAAATGCGGCGAATTTTCGGAAGAAGGCAAAATCAAAGACCGCAGAACCTGCAACGTTTCAACCGTTTATTGGCTTGCGGCAACCGCAATTTATCTTGGCTGGAGCTTTGTCAGCAATGACTGGGGCTTCACATGGGTTTTGTGGCCCGTTGCCGGCATTCTTTATCCGATAGTGTGCATTATTTCCAACCTCATTGCAGAAAGAAAAACAAAAAACTAACCATCAGTTCATGAGTTAAATCATGCATTTTCCTACCTTGTAACAAGCGCTTCGTGTATTTTAAGTACACGAAGCGCTTGTTCTTTTCTTAAAATTAAATCATTGAAAACAAGGTGCGGAATATTGAAACAACCGTGCCGAAAATACCTGCAGCGGAATCGGTTGAATTATCCTTAACCTCAAAGGAATCAATAACCGCATCGGTATCCGTGCGGCGGGTTGCGCCGATAATCGCATCCTGTGTGAAGGTTAAAGCGGTGTAGGTCGGCACTCTGTCGCCGAATGCAGCATCTATGAAGGACGCCGTATCCTCACGAAGCGGGTCATAGTTGCTGCCCGACGCCGAGGAGGACTGCAGATAAACCGTGCCCTCACCGTCCGCTGTTTTGCCGCCGTGCATAACCTTTGTGCGTGAATATAAATGGTCGTGGCCGCAGAGAACAAGGTCAATATCATAGCAATCATAAAGCGATGAAAAAACAAGCCTTTCTTCCGAAAAATCCTCATCGCTCAAAGAAACGGAATAGGGGTTGTGATGCATGGTCACAACACGCCATTTCGCGTCGGGATAAGCCCTCACGGCCTTGCGAAGCACTCTTGCCGTATCAGTCAAAGACGAGTTATTTGAATTAACGGTGATAAAAAGAACGTCGCCGTAGCTGTAATAATATCCCGTGCCTGCATCGCTTGCAAAAAGCTCAAAAACTTCATTTGGATTGTTGAAAATTTCGCCGTAGAGGGTTGAATCGTCATCGTGATTGCCGATTGTGTTAGCAACGGGAAGTGAACGAAGCTTCTCGGGCGCAAGATATGCCTTCATCTGAGTAATGCTGTCGGGCGATTGGAACTGGTCGCCGCCTGAAATTGCAAAAGCGGCATCGGGATATTTTGTAAGCATTTTTTCAACCGTATAATTCCAGCCGCAGGTGTCACGGATAAGAACCTCTTCAAGAGTTTCTTCGCCCGAACGCCCGATTTGAGCATCGGAAACATAAAGAACGGTGAATTCCTCATCAGGCTGAACGGTAAATGACGCAGGCTTGCTCCAAACACCGTTTTCTGTATAAGAATAAAAATAAGTTTTTCCTTCCTCAAGGCCCGTAACAGTAACTTTGTTGGAATTATAATCAGAAATTGCGTCGCTTACCGCAACATCAATCTCTTTTGCGCCGCTCATATCGCTTTTTTCGGAGATTTTGAAGGCTGCGTTTTTGTCGTTTTCAGGTGAAAGCCAGGCAAAACGCATTTCACCCATTTCGCCGCCGGGGGTGAGGGAAATAACGGTTTCATCCGCCTGAATTTCATTCCATTTTGGGGCAAAAGCGGTGAGAACATCCTCCTTGTAGGCATAGCCGCTTTCAGCATAAGCCGTAACGCTCAGAAGAAGCGCCGCCGCAAGAATAACAGAAACCGTTGCAAGCATTTTTTTCATTTCTATAACCTCCTGAAGTCTTTTACAGTTATATTTAATACCAAAAATCAAGGTTTGTCAACGAGTTTCAAAAAAACTCTTCCCTTTATTGCTTTTTTAGACTATAATACAAAAAAAGCAAATATAAAGGAGAATCTGCCATGACATTAATGTCCTTCACGCGAATAATCACGGCATTTCTGATGATTCCGTATTTTCTTTTTAACTATGTGTTCAACGATTATGCATACCCCGCCGTCAGTACGCAGGGCGCATATCTTTTCTGTTATTTCGTTGGCAACGAGGTTGAAGAGCAGACAATTCACCTTGCCGTGAGTACGGACGGCTATAACTTCAAGGCGCTCAACAATAACGATGCTGTTATTGACCAGACCAAGGGCACGGGCTGCGTGCGTGACCCTTATATTCTCAAGGGCATTGACGAAAACGGCAAGGAGTGCTATTTCATCATCGCAACTGATATGAATGCTCTTGACGGCTGGACATCAAACCACTGCCTCATAACGTGGCGTTCGTATGACCTGATTAACTGGACGGACGAAACCGTTATTGACATCCGCCAATTCGAGGGCTTTGAAACAACAAACAGAGCTTGGGCTCCGCAGGCGATTTGGGACGATTCCGTTGATATGTATATGGTCTATTGGGCAACCTCAACCCTTGAAAACGACTGCGCAGGCCACTATTACGCATACACAAAGGATTTCAAAACCTTTGAAACTGAACCGAAGGTGCTTTTCGGCAGGTGGAATGAGCCTGACCCCGCAACAGGCGGAACACGCAACGTTCAATGCATTGACGGCGATATAATATATAATGAAAAAGACGGTTATTACTATCTCTATTTTAAAGAGGATTTAACTCAGAAGATAGCCTATGTCAAATCAAAAAATCTGACGGGACCTTACAATACGGATTACACGATATGCTCGCTCAACTGGTGGGGCGTTGAAGGCAGCACAATGTATCGCATCACGGGCACAGATGCATGGATGATGATAATGGATGAATACAGCCAAGGCACATTTTTTGCTCAGATGACAAGGGATTTTGAAAGCTTCAGACGGGTTCAGAGGTCAACCTATTCGGTCAATCACCTCAAGCCCCGCCACGGCTCTGTTGTTGCCATCTCCGAAAAAGAATACTTTGCCCTTGTTGATGCCTACGGCATTCAGGAATAAACAGAGACTCCCCGGCAATTCATAGCCGAGGAGTCTTTTCTTTATCCTGCAAAAACCCGTTTCACAGCAAGCGATGCTGATTCGGGCGAGATTTCGCCAAGCCCGATAAACTTATCTTCGGGGTTATATATTCTGAAATATCCGAGCATTCGCGGATATTTGAGCCTTTGCAAATCAAGCTCGCCTCCGTTTGAAAAGCGCTTTGCCTGAGCGGCGGTTACTTTTATAATCGGGTATTCTTCAAGCGCTTTATCAACGGGAATAATCAGCTCTTCCAAAGTTCCGTTTTCAGCCGCTTCGGACAGACGGTCAAGCGTGACGGCATTTTCAATGCTAAAGCCATTGGCCTTGGTTCTTCTTAATCCGGTCATAACCGCGCCGCAGCCGAGTGCCTCACCCAAATCGGAAATCAGCGTGCGGATATAAGTTCCGGAAGAGCATTCAACAGCAATTTCATATTCGCCCTTTTCTTCGTTTTCCGAAAGCATTTCTATCGAAAAAACAGTCACATTTCTCGCCTGACGCTCAACCTCAATGCCCTGCCTTGCAAGGTCATAGAGTCTTTGTCCGTTCACCGAAACTGCGGAATACATCGGCGGAAGCTGGCTGATATCGCCGATAAAAGCCTTGATTTTTTCACGCACCTGCTCGGCGGCAACATTGACCTCCCTTGTTTCAAGCACCTTGCCTGTTATGTCAAGAGTGTCTGTTACCGTTCCCAAGCGAAACGAAGCGATATATGCCTTGTCATGGCTCGGCAAAAGCTCGCTGAAACGTGTTGCTCCGCCAAGCATTATTGTTAAAACCCCCGTTGCCATCGGGTCAAGAGTGCCCGTATGCCCGCACTTTTTCTCGCTGCATATTCGGCGCACTCTCGCAACTGCGCCGAAAGAGGTTATATCCTTTGGTTTGTCGAGAAGAATAATGCCAGTCATAATAATTCCTTTCACTAAAAACAGGCGGTTCAATACGAACCGCCCGAGTTTTAATCAATTGTAAAAGCATCAAGCTCCGCCTGAACTTCTTTGAGCAGGGAATTTATCGCCTGCTGCTTTGTGCCGTAAAGGGTGCAGCCTGCAGCGCCGATGTGACCGCCGCCGCCGAGCCTTTTGCAGATAGCCGAAGCGTTGATATCTCCGTGAGTTCTGACAGATGCCTTGAAGCTGCCGTCTTTAAGCTCACGCATGGTTACGCCCACAAGAACCCCCTCAACCTGGCGGGGCAGGTTGGCAAGCCTGTCTGTTTCGCTCTCGCTTGAGCCGCTCTTTGCATACATATCCTGCGTAATGCAGATAACGGCGCAACGGTCTGAGAAATAAAATCTCATGCTGTCCAGCGCAAGGCGTTCCAGTGCGGCATAGGTTTTTGTTTTTGTTTCAAAAAACACCTGGATTATATTATAAGTATCCGCACCGAGCCTTGCAAGCTCCGCCGCAATTTCAAAGGTTCTGACCGTTGTGTTGGAAAAACGGAAGCAGCCGGTGTCGGTTGAAACGCCCGTGAAAAGGCAGGAAGCCATTACGGGGGTTATCTGAACGTTCATTGCACACAGAAGCAAATATATCATCTCTGCCGCAGAGGCGGAATCGGGTTCAAGATAAACCTTGTCTGCATAAAGCACGTTTGAGCCGTGATGGTCAATGCAAAGGTCAATTTTGCCCTGATATTTGCCCTCGGATTCCTTGCCGAGAAGCTTTATGTCGGCAACGTCAACCGCAACAATAAGCTGCGGCTCAAAATCGCCGAATTCCAGCCCCTCAAACATGAAGGAAAAATCCTTGGGAATCGGGTCGGAGCATTCAACCCTGACCGTTTTCCCTTTTTCTTTGAGTGCACGGGCAAGTGCGCATGCGCTGCCGAGCGTGTCACCGTCCGGATGGCTGTGACACAGCAGCAAAATATTATTTGATTTTTCAAGGAGTTTTGCGGTTTCTTGCAGGTCAATTCTCATTGACTTAACGCCCCTTTAATTAATCGTTAGTATCTTCCATATTGCCAAGCATTCCGGCAATTTTCATGCCCTTTTCAATGGAATCATCGGCAACAAACTTGAGCTCGGGAGTTTTGCGCAGGTGAAGGCGTTTGCCAACCTCTCTGCGGATATATCCCGTTGCACTGGTCAGGCCCTTAACCGCAAGCTGTGCGGTTTCAATTCCCTCCATTGCGCTCACATAAACCTTTGCGAAGGATGCATCGGAGCTGACCTCAACGTTAACAACGGTCAGCATGCCCTGAATCCTCGGGTCCTTAAGCTCACGCATAATGGCAGCAATTTCACGCCTGATATCCTCGGACACTCTGTCTATTCTGTATCCTGCCATAATTAATCTCTGTACTCCTCTGTGATGAAGGCTTCAAAAACGTCGCCCTCTTTGATATCGTTGAATTTATTAAGTCCGATACCGCAGTCAAAGCCGGAAGCAACTTCCTTAACGTCATCCTTGAAGCGGCGAAGAGATGCCATTTCGTCCTCGGCAATAACAAAGCCGTCTCTGACAACACGGATTTTTGCGCCCCTGGTAATCTTGCCGTTTGTAACGTGGCAGCCTGCAATGTTGCCGACTGAGGAAATCTTAACAACCTGGCGAACCTCGGCTTTGCCGATATCAACATCTCTGAACTTGGGAGCAAGCATACCCTTGATAGCTGCTTCAACCTCTTCGATGCATTCGTAAATAACTCTGTAGCATCTGATTTCAACGCCGTCACGCTCCGCATTTTCGGATGCAACGTTATCGGGTCTTACGTTGAAGCCGACAATGATTGCGTTTGATGCGTTTGCAAGCATAACGTCGCTCTCTGTGATTGCACCAACGCCGCTGTGAATAACCCTGACACGTACTTCTTCGTTTGAAAGCTTGATAAGATTCTGCTTAACAGCCTCAGCCGAGCCCTGAACGTCTGCCTTGATGATGATATTCAAATCCTTAAGCTGACCTTCCTGAATTGAAGCAAAGAGGTTGTCAAGAGTAACCTTCTGGAACTCTTTGAACTGCTCTTCCTTCGCCTTTGACTTTCTCTGCTCAACAAGCTCTCTTGCAAGGCGCTCATCGTTAACGGCGTCAAAACCGTCACCTGCCTGGGGGACCTCGGCAAGACCCATAATTTCAACGGGAACGGAGGGGCCTGCCTCCTTAACCTTTCTGCCCTTGTCGTCAGTCATAACTCTGACCCTGCCGACTGCGGTGCCGGCAACGATAATATCACCGGATTTAAGAGTACCGTTCTGAACAAGAAGAGTTGCAACGGGGCCTCTGCCCTTATCAAGCTTTGCTTCAATAACAACGCCCTTTGCGGAGCGGTTGGGGTTAGCCTTAAGCTCCTGCATTTCTGCAACAAGAAGAACGGATTCAAGAAGGTTATCAATGCCGCTTCTTGTGAGTGCCGAAACGGGAACGCAGATTGTTTCGCCGCCCCATTCTTCGGGAACAAGCTCATATTCGGTGAGCTGCTGAAGAATTCTGTCGGGATTTGCGGCAGGTTTATCCATCTTATTGATGGCAACAATAATCTGAACACCCGCAGCCTTTGCGTGGTTAATGGCTTCAATCGTCTGGGGCATAATTCCGTCATCCGCCGCAACAACAAGGATTGCAATATCCGTTGCCATTGCGCCTCTCAGACGCATTGAAGTGAACGCTGCGTGGCCGGGAGTATCAAGGAAAGTGATTTTCTGGCCGTTGAGGTCAACTCTGTAAGCACCGATATGCTGAGTGATGCCGCCTGCTTCGGTTGAAGTGACGGAAGTGTTTCTGATTGCATCAAGAAGCGAAGTTTTGCCGTGGTCAACGTGACCCATAACAACAACAACGGGATCTCTTGCGATAAGCTCGCTTTCATCGTCAACGTGGTCGTCAATAATTCTGTCCTCAATGGTGATAACAACCTCTTTTTCAACCTTTGCACCGAGTTCTTCGGCAACAATGGCGGCTGTTTCATAATCAAGAACTTCGTTAACCGTTGCCATCTGACCGAGAGTAAACAGCTTTTTGATAACCTCGGCAGCGGTCATTTTGAGCATTGCGGCAAGCTCGCCGACAGTGATTTCTTCGGGCAATTTAAGCTGCATCTGGGGCTTCTTTGCTCTCTCTGCCGCAATTCTCTTGAGTCTTTCAGCCTCGGTTTCGCGTCTGGAGGAGCGCATGCCGCCCTGCTTTCTGTATTGCTGGCTCTTCTGCTTGAGCTTCTGCTTTTTAACTGCTCCCTCATGCTGCTTTGTTTTGTTTTCGGGAGCAATATTTTCGTATCTCTCGTTATACTTTTCAAGGTCAACATTGCCC
The DNA here is from genome assembly GCA_045589815.1 of Acutalibacteraceae bacterium. Taxonomy (GTDB): domain Bacteria; phylum Bacillota; class Clostridia; order Oscillospirales; family Acutalibacteraceae; genus CAG-177. The sequence continues at coordinate 31,073 of JAZNPT010000024.1, read as the reverse complement.
GCTCTTGTGTCAACGGTTCTGGTTTCGCCCTTGGTTCTGGACTGCATGGGCTTGTTGTCCTTTTCTTTGTTTTCCTGCTTAGGCTGCTTCTGAGGCATGGGAGGAAGCTTGCCGGGCTTCTGAGCATTCTGCTGCGCAGCAGGCTTTTTATCCTGATGTTTTTCTTCCCTCTTATCCTCTTTTTTCTCTTCTCTTTTTTCTTTCTTTTCGGGAGCCTTTTCAGCCTCCTGCTTCTTTTGAGGGGCAGACTCTTCCTTTTTCTCCTCTTTCGGAGCCTCCTGCTCAGCCGCAGGTGCTTCTTTTTCCTTCTTTGAAGAGGGAACAAGGTTGAAGTAATCGTTAAGGTCCTCTACCTCATATTCCTTGGTAAAGCTTTCGAATATCATATCAAGCTCATCTTCTTCGAGAGCTGTCATGTGCTTTTTCTGGCCGTCAAAATACTTTGCAAGCAAATCGACAACTATGTTGCTCTTAATGTTAAAATCTTTAGCAACCTCATGTACTCTGTATTTATTTATCATAGGTTGACCTCCTCTGTAAGCTCAAGCATTGCTTTTGCAAAGCCTTCGTCATTTACCGTAACCACAGCGGATTTGAGCCCCGTGGCTTTTCCTATTTCTTCCATTGTTGAAAACAGGGCTCTGACGGGGATATCCCTGCCGTCAAAGCTTGCTTCACGCTCAATCTCTTTTTTTAACCTCTGAGATGCGTCGCTGCTGAGCAAACAAAGCTTTGCGCTTTTGCTTTTGAGCGAACCCACAGCCGCATCATGGCCGCAGCTGAGCTTTCCTGCCCGGCGGCTCATGCCTAAAAGAGAAAGAAGCTTCGGATTATCCTTCATTTTTCAGTTCTTCCTCCATTCGACCGAAAACTTCATCCGGAATCGCACAGGAGAAAGCTTTTTCCAATCTTTTCGCTTTTCTTGCCTTTTCAAGGCATTCGGCATCATGGCACACATAAGCGCCTCTGCCCGGCTTTTTGCCCGTAAGGTCAAGCGATATTTCGCCCTCGGGGCTTTTAACAACCCTGACAAGCTCTTTTTTAGGCTTCATTTCGTTGCAGCCTGTGCATTTTCTCATCGGAATCCGGCGGGTTTGCATCGGTTCAGCTCCTTACTGATATATTATTAGTCTTATTCGTCAAAATTAATAACAGCCTCTTCTGTTTCGGGGTTGATATCGATTTTCCAGCCTGTGAGCTTTGCGGCAAGGCGGGCATTCTGGCCCTTGTTACCGATTGCAAGCGAAAGCTGGCTGTTGGGAACACCTACCCTGCAGGCATGCTCTTCTTCGTTTTCAACCGTTACGGAAACTACGTCTGCGGGAGCAAGCGCTGCCGCAACAAACTCTGCGGGGTTTTCGCTGTAGCGGACAATATCAAGCTTTTCGCCGCCGAGAAGGTCAACAATCTTGTTAACTCTTGCGCCTCTCTGGCCGATGCATGCGCCAACGGGATCAACATTTTCATCCGCACTGTAAACGGCAATTTTGCTTCTGGAGCCTGCTTCACGGGAAACAGACTTGATTTCAACCGTTCCGTCAAATATTTCGGGAACTTCGCTTTCAAGCAGACGTCTGACAAGGCCGGGATGAGTTCTTGAAATTGTTGCCTTGGGGCCCTTGGTTGCTTCTCTGACTTCGGCAATATAAACCTTAACAATATCGCCCTCGGTGAAATTATCGGTGGGAAGCTGCTCTGTTCTGAGAAGTCTTTCGGTAATCTTGCCGATTTCAACGAATGCATCAAGAGTAACAGGGTCGATTTTAGTAACCTTTGCGGTAACGATTTCCTGATTCTTGCTCTGGAACTCTTCTCTTATCTGGCCGTGCTCAGCCTCACGGATAGCCTGGCGAAGAATATGCTTGCCCTTTTCGGCTGCGATACGGCTGACTTCCTTTGTTTCAAGCTCGATTTCGATGATGTCGCCTGCAAGAGCGTTCTTCTTGAATCTCTTTGCCTGCTCAACTGTCATATCCTCATCGGGGTCGAGAATTTCGGTAACAACGTTTTTGCGAACAAAAACTCTCATGTCCTTCTTATCTGCATCAATTTCGCAGAATACTATATCCTTATTATTATAATCTCTTTTAACTGCTGTTACGATTGCCTTCTGGATGCCGTCAAGCAGCGCCTCCTGTGAAACATTCTTCTCCTTGCCGAGAAGTCTGACTGCTTCAAAAAATTCCTTGTTGTTCATTTTTCTGACCATTCCTTTCAATTCATGGATGTTATGATTTAAAAATCAAAATCGTCAAGTTTAATATAGCTTGTTTCTTTTTTCTCAAAGCTCATTGCGCCGCCGTCCTCAAGGCGAAGAGTAATTAACTGACCGTCAAATTCTTCAAGAACGCCCTTGAATTCACGCACGCCGTCAATCGCTCTAATCATTTTCACCTTGATTTTTTCGCCCTTGCAGGCCTCAAAGTGGCTTTCGCGAACAAGCTCCCTTTCAATTCCGGGGGAGGAAACCTCAAGGCAGTAGCTCTGCTCAATCGGGTCACGCTCGTCAAGAGGCTTGTCGATGGCACGGCTCATATTTTCGCAGTCTTCAATTCCGACTCCGCCGTCCTTATCAATAAAAATGCGCAGGAACCAATCTGCACCCTCTTTGACAAAGCGGATATCCCAAATCTCAAGACCGAGCTGCTCTGCGATAGGCTCTGCAATTTCCCAAACTGCGGCCACGGTGTTGCCGCCCTTTCCTTTAGCCATGGGTCAACTCTCCTTTTAATTCGAATTATGAAAAAAGTTTTATGCATAAACAAAAGAGCGGGTCGCCCCACTCTCATGAAAAACACATAATCCTACTGTGATTAGTTTAACACAGTTTTATATAAATATCAAGCTTTATTTTTAAAAAAACCATTAATTATTGATTTTTAATATTGATATAGCCATATTTTCGGTGTAAAATAGTAAAAACGTAAAACTCAGGCGGTATATTTATATGATTATAGATTTTCATACTCATTGCTTCCCCGAGAAAATTGCAGCAAAGGCAATTGAACAGCTTCGGCTGCGTTCGGGCATAACAAGGCCGTTTCATGACGGAACGGTTAACGGACTTCTCGCTCTTCAAAAAAGAGACGGAGTTGATTATTCCGTTGTTTTGAACATTGCAACCAACCCTCACCAGCAAACAAGCGTTAACAACTTTGCGATATCTCTTAAAGAGGTTGAGGGAATTGTTCCGTTCGGCAGCGTTCACCCCGACAGCCCCGATGCTCTCAGCGAGCTTGAAAGGCTCAGCGAAAACGGCATAAAAGGAGTTAAGCTCCACCCCGATTATCAAGGTTTTTTTGTTGATGAGGACAGAATGATTCCCATTTATAAAAAAATCGCCTCTCTCGGTCTTATCACTCTTTTTCACTGCGGATTTGACATCGGCTATCCAGAGCCTGTTCATTGCACGGCAGAGGCTCTTGCAAAGGTTTTGCCCGCTTTTGACGGTTCACCCGTTGTTGCAGCGCATTTCGGCGGATTATGGTCGCTGCCCGAAACACGCAAACATCTTGCAGGCAAAAATATTTACCTTGACACCGCCTATTGCTACGGCTCAATCACTCCACGATTTGCAAAGGAAGTTATCGACATTCACGGAGCGGATAAAATCCTGCTTGGCAGCGATGCGCCCTGGAATGCTCCGATACAGGATATTGAGCTTATTAAATGCTTCGGGCTGACTGAGGAAGAAGAAAAAGCAGTCCTCGGCGAAAACGCACGAAAACTGCTCGGCTTGTAATCATCGCAACTCATCCAGCGTCATTTCAAACGCAGGCAAAAATTCCTCAATAAAAACCTTTGCCTCGGGCAAATCAAGCTTTTCTATCGCTTCTCTGATTCCGTCGCCCGCTTTTATGAATTCGCTGTTGCCCGCCTTTTTCTCCTCAATGCACTTGATAAGAGCGCTGATTTTATCCGCCGCCTTAACAAGCTTCCAAAGCTCGGCATCGGATTCTTCGGGCATGAATGCCGCCTGATAATCCTCCCTGAAATCCTCGGGAAGCATCTCAACCAGGCTGCGGCAGGCATTTTCTTCAACCGTCTTATATGCAAGGCGAACCTCGTCGCTGTAATATTTGACAGGTGTGGGCATATCACCCGTCAGAGTTTCGGGAGTGTCATGATAAAGCCCCAAAAATGCCGCTCTCTCTCCGTTGAGGCTTTTTCCGAAGCGCTTGTTGCCGATAACGGCAAGCGCATGGGCAATAACGGCAACCTCAAAGCTGTGCTCGCAAAGATTTTCGCTGTGTTCATTTCTCATGAGCGCCCAGCGATTTATATATTTCATTCGCGACACCATCGCAAAAAATCCGTTTTTCATATAATCACCTTTAATTTTTAGTATATTGATGATAACATATTTATAATAACATTGCAACGAGAAAATGAAAGGAGGCAAAAATGAAACGCTGTATATATTGTTTGAGTGAATGCTCCGATTCCGTTCAGGTCTGCCCCGTATGCGGCTTTAACGGAGTTGCCGAAAAGAGCTTTGAAAATTGCCTGCCGACGGGCACAAAGCTCAACGGACGCTATGTTCTCGGCGGAGTCTGCTCCAAAGACAAGGTTTTTGCCTCATATTATGCTCTTGATTGCAAAACACGCCAAAGAGTCAGGATTTCGGAATATCTGCACGAAAAGCTGATATACCGCCTTCCCGGCGAATTAATAATAAAGTATTATAACGAAAAATGCCTCGCAAGGGGTGACAGGGAAATCTCTGCCTTTTATACCCATTATAAAAAGCTCTGCACCGTTTCCGAATCAACCGTCCTGAATTTCACGGACTGTTTTGCGGAGAATTTAACCGTTTATATTGTTTCGTCAACAGACACGGGAACTCCGCTTTCCTCTTTAATCGGCAACGGAAAAACCATGGCGTTCTCAAAGGCGGTCAGCCTGCTCAAGCCCGTTATTGACTGCTGCATTCAGCTTGAAAAAATCGGCAAATGGCACGGCTGCATAACCCCGTACTCCATAATCACAACCGACGGAAAAATAACCTCTCTGGCAGGGTATTCATATCCGCCGAAAAGCGTTTATTCTCCGTTTGATGCCCCCGAAAAGCAGCTCGGCGCCAAGGAGTGCGGCTCATTCACGGATGTTTATGCCATCGGCGCAGTTCTCTACGAAGCGGTTACAGGCTTCTTGCCGCCGAATTCATCTCAGATAAGCAGCGGCAGAAAGCTTAAATTCCCTCAAAATTTTCCCGAGCGTGAACGGCTGATTTTAGAAAAAGCTCTGTCCGCCGACAAAGTTCAGAGATATCAGAGCGTTTCCGAGCTTTATGCCGCATTGAAGGGAGAAAAAGCGCCGAAAGAAAAGCAAGCCCTTCCCCGCTCCGAGATAATCCGCAGAGTAACTCTTGCCGTTTCGTCGCTGTGCCTTGCCGCAAGCGTCTTTGTTTTGATTAATCATTATATTATCGAGCCTTTCAAAGACAGCAAGCAGTCATCGGAGCTTGCCTCCATGGTTCAAACAACTCTGCCCGACAGCTTTGTTGACCCGTGGGAAGAGATAAATCAAAAATATCCCGATATCGATTTCCCCTCAGGCATGAACCCTGCCTTTGCAAACCTCTATGCCCTCAACCGAGACTTTGCAGGCTGGATATCAATTCCCGAAATGAACATTGATTTCTCGGTTGTTCAGGCTGACGACAATAAATATTACGAACGCAGGGATTTCTACGGCAAAAGCACCGCCTACGGCGCACCGTTCTTTGATTACAGAAATTCTCTTGCAACGCTCGACCGCAACACGATTATATACGGCCACAACATGCGCCACGACGATAAAATTTTCGGCACGCTGGAGCAATACAGAACAATTGACGGCTTCAAAAAAGCTCCGATTATCAGCATGAGCACAATTTACGGCGACTACACGTTCAAAATCTATGCCGTATTTATCTCCAACAGCCGCAAGCAGGATAACAACGGCGATGTTTTCAATTATATTTTCACAACCGCTTCAGACGAAAACTTTGCGAACTATATCCGCGAGGTTGATAAACGCAAGCTCTATTCAACGGGTGTTAACATTAACGAAACCGACAAAATCTTAACTCTTTCCACCTGCTGCTACGATTTCACGGATGCAAGGCTCGTTGTTGTGGGCAGGCTGCTGCGCAGCGGCGAAACACCTGCAGTCAACACCTCCCTCGCAGCTGAAAATCCGAACCCAAAGTTCCCGCAGGCATATTATGACGCCAACGGCAAAGATAACCCTTACGCCGGCGACCCGAATGTTTTTAATCAATAAGGAGAGCTGAAAATGAATTTTTTGATTGTTGTTGATATGCAAAACGATTTTATCGACGGCGCACTCGGAACAAAAGAGGCTGTTGCAATTCTGCCCGCCGTGAAAGAAAAAATATTGAATTTTGACGGCAGGGTGCTTTTCACCCGTGATACCCACGAAGCGGATTATCTTTCCACTCAGGAGGGAAAAAATCTGCCCGTTGAGCATTGCATAAAGGGCACCGACGGATGGCAGATAAATGCCGAGCTTGACGCTCTTCGCAAGGAAGAACCCATTGACAAGCCCACCTTCGGCAGCGTTGCTCTCGGCCAGCTTTTAAAAGCCTATGATACCTATGAAGAAAAAATCGAGAGCATAACCCTCATCGGGCTTTGCACGGATATCTGCGTTATTTCAAATGCCATGCTTATAAAATCGTTTTTGCCCGAAACCCCGATTTTTGTTGACGCCGCCTGCTGCGCAGGGGTTACGCCTGAAAGCCACGAGCGTGCGCTGGACGCTATGACGGTTTGCCAGATAAAAACTTTAAATCGCTAAAGTTTTTTTGCGAAAAAGCCTTGACAAATCGGTTTTGCGGTGTTATTCTTTAGGCAACAAAATTCATCAGAGGTATTTTCAGATGACTAAAAACGTTTTCACAGCTGCATATTTCTACTTTTACTTTATCAAGTAATTTGATAGGGTTTTGGTAGGTTTTGCTGAAAACGGAGATTAAAAAGGTTTTATTAAACCCCGCAGTGAAATTTACACTGCGGGGTTATTTTTTTGGAGGCGCAAAAAATGATTGTATCAATTAAAAAAGGAACAGACGAAGCTCAAATAAAAAATCTTGTTGAATGGCTTGAAAGCCTCAATCTCGAAATTCACCGCAGCAACGGTATGTATGACACAATTCTCGGCCTTGTGGGCGACACAAGCCGTGTTGACATTGACCTTATCAGCGGACTTAACATAGTTAACAATGTTGCACGAATCAGCGAGCCTTATAAAAGCGCAAACAGAAAATTCCATCCTGACGACACGGTTATCGACGTTTGCGGCCACAAAATCGGCGGCGGCAACTTCCAATTTATTGCAGGCCCCTGCTCCGTTGAATCCCCCGAACAGATTTGCTCAATCGCAAACGATATCAAAGCGGCAGGCGCAAACCTTCTGCGAGGCGGCGCATTCAAGCCCAGAACATCACCCTATGCATTCCAGGGGATGAGAGCGGAGGGTCTTGAGCTTCTCAAAAAAGCAAGAGAAGCAACAGGCGCTCCCATCGTTACCGAAATTATGGATCTTTCCCATCTTCCTCTTTTTGAGGATGTTGATGTTATCCAGGTCGGCGCAAGAAACATGCAGAATTTTGAGCTTCTTAAGGAGCTTGGCAAAACCGACAAGCCCATTCTCCTCAAAAGAGGCCTTGCCGCAACAATGGAAGAGCTGCTCATGAGTGCGGAATACATCATGGCAGGCGGCAACAACAAGGTTATGCTTTGCGAAAGAGGCATCCGCACCTTTGAGCATTACACAAGAAACACAATGGATATTTCCGCAATTGCCCTTCTCAAAGAAAAAACGCATCTTCCCATTATTGCCGACCCCAGCCATGCAGCAGGCATCGCGCGCATGGTTCGTCCCCTTGCACTTGCAGCGGTTGCGGCGGGAGCGGACGGACTTATGATTGAGGTTCACAATGACCCCGCTCACGCACTTTGCGACGGCCCTCAGGCGCTCAGACCCGAGGAATTCTCACAAATCGTTGGCGAAGTTAACGCAATCAGAGAAATAATCAATAAGTTTTAAGGTGATATTATGAAAATCGGAATTGCAGGCTTGGGTCTTATCGGCGGCTCGCTCGCAAGGGCATTATCCGAAAGCGGCAAGCATGAGGTGTACGGACTTGACCGCAACAGAAGCTCGCTGCTTGCGGCAAAAATGGTTGAAGCCATCGCAGGGGAGCTGACGGCGGATAATATCGGTGAATGCGACATGATACTCATTGCTCTTTATCCGCAGGCAACGGTGGATTTCGTTGAAAGCTATGCTTCAAAAATCAAAAAGGGAGCAATCGTTGCGGACTGCGGCGGCGTTAAAAGGCCTATATGCGCCCCCTGTGAAAAGCTTGCGGAAGAAAACGGCTTCATCTTCATCGGCGCTCATCCCATGGCAGGCACGCAGTTTTCGGGCTTCGGCCACACAAGAGCAAATCTTTTCAAAAACGCAACAATGATTATAACCCCCAGAGAAAACACGGATATACGCATTCTTCAAAAGTTCCGAGATGTGCTTACGGATGCAGGCTTTGGCGAAATTAACTTTACAACTCCCGAAGAACATGATAAAGTAATAGCGTTCACTTCTCAGCTTCCGCATATAATCTCCAATGCTTATGTAAAAAGCCACACGGCGGTTAAGCAAAAGGGCTTTTCCGCAGGCAGCTACAGAGATTTGACCAGAGTTTCAAAGCTTAACGAAAAAATGTGGACTGAGCTTTTCTTTGAAAACAAGGATAATCTTTGCGCTGAAATCGATTTTCTTGTTGAAAGGCTCAGCGAATACAGCGCCGCACTCAAAGCGGATGACAAAGAAGGTCTTGTTGCCCTTCTTAAGGAAGGCACAGACAGCAAAAAACAGGCAAAGTAGGGAATTCAATGAAAACAATAAATGTTAATGCCTCAAAAGAATACGATGTTATAATCGGCGAAGGAATTCTTCCCACTCTAGGCGAAAAATGCGTTTCTCTTTTCGGAAAAAGCAGGGCAGTTATCGTAACTGACAGCAATGTTGCGCCCCTTTGGCTCAGCAAAGCGAAGGAAAGCCTTGAAAACGCAGGGATTGATGCGGCAGCATTCGTATTCCCCGCAGGCGAAGAATCAAAATGCAAAGAAACCCTCTTTGAACTGCTTGAATTCATGGCGGAAAACAAAATTACCCGCAGCGATTTTGCCGTTGCACTTGGCGGCGGCGTAACAGGCGACATGACGGGCCTTGCCGCTTCGCTTTATCTGCGCGGAATCGAATTTGTTCAGGTCCCCACAACCCTGCTTGCGGCGGTTGACTCCTCCGTCGGCGGCAAAACTGCGGTTAACCTCAACGCAGGCAAAAACCTCATGGGCGCATTCTATCAGCCCTCGCTTGTTCTTTGCGACACAAACACACTCTCCACCCTGCCCGATGCGGAATTTGCAAACGGCATGGCAGAGGTTATCAAATACGGCGTTATTTTTGACAAGAATTTATTTGACACGGTGCGCGGCGGCGATGTAAAATCGGATATGGAAGAAATAATCGCCCGCTGTGTTGAGCTTAAGCGTGACGTTGTTGCAAAGGACGAATTTGACAGGGGCGACAGGCAGCTTCTCAACTTTGGCCACACAATGGCGCATTCTATTGAAAAATGCAGCAATTTTGAGATTTCTCACGGCTCTGCCGTTGCAATCGGAATGGTAATTGCGGCAAAAGCATCTTTTGCTCTCGGATGGAGCAAGGAGGACTGCACCGCAGCAATCATTGACGCAAACAAAAACAACCGTTTGCCCTGCGAATGCGGCTTTGCTCCGAAAGAGCTTGCCGATGCCGCACTCTCGGATAAAAAGCGCGCAGGCGGCAATATAAATTTTGTTGTGCCGAAAGTTATCGGTGAATGCTGCTTGAAGAAAATTTCCGTAGAAACGCTTTATGAAATAGCGGAGTGCAAATAAACATGAACAATGAGTTGCCCAAAAGGAAACACCCTCGTCTAAAGAATTATGACTATAGCAGTAACGGATATTATTATATAACAATCAATACTTATGACAATAAAGCTGTTTTGTCCAGGGTAGGGCGGGGGCTTGCTCCCGCCGAAGTCAAAATAATGCTCACCCCTATCGGCAGAATAGCAGAAGAACAGCTTTTTGATTTGGAAAAAAGATATTCGGGATTTAAGATAGATAAATACGTTATTATGCCTAATCATATTCATGCAATTTTGATTTTAAGCGAATCTGCGGCGGGTGCAAGCCCCCGCCCTACCATTCCCGATATCATCTGTGCGTTTAAATCTCTTACAACAAGAATTTGCAACAAACAATTCGGAACTCCCGGGAAAAAGCTTTTTCAGGTTTCTTTTTATGATGAAATAATAGAAAATGAAAATCATTATCTTGAAGCTTGGCAATATATTGAAAATAACCCGTTAAAATATTTGCTGAAAAAAGAAAACAATTATTAAAAGGTGTTATATGACGATTATAAGGCGTGCAACAATTAAAGATTATGAAAAAATTGCAGAGTTTTCAAAGCAGGTCGTATTATACCATTCGGATAACCGTCCCGATATAATCAAAAGTGCTCCCGATTTATCAAAAAGAGAATTTAAAGAAACAATCAAAGATAATAAATGGATTACACTTGTAGCCGAAAACGATGGACAAGCAGTCGGATACTGCAAGGCTCTTGTTCGGAATATCGGTGACGATGTGTGGGCTGAAATGAAGTTGATTTTTATTTACGAAATGTATGTTGACCCTTCGTGCAGACGTAAGGGCATTGCAAACGGTTTGCTCGATGAAATAAAAAAGATTGCAAATGAAATCGGTGCAACACAAATCGAACTCGATGTTTGGTCATTTAATGAACCTGCAATCAAACTTTACAAAAAATTGGGATATACTCCTCAAAGAATAAAAATGGAGCTTAAATTATAATGGACATAAAAATAACTCCTGCCCCAATAACAGGCAGCATTGAGAGCATCGCCTCCAAATCCTTCGCTCACAGAGCGTTGATTTTCGCCTGCCTTGCCGAGGGTAAAAGCGAAATCAGAATAAACACAACCTCCGCCGATATCGAAGCAACCGTTGATTGCCTTCGTTCGCTCGGTGCAGGGATTGAAATAAACGGTGCGGTCTTTTCCGTAACACCGATAGATAATTTATGCAAAAATGCAGAGATTGACTGCAACGAAAGCGGCTCCACTCTGCGTTTTCTGCTGCCCGTAATCTGCGCTTTAGGCATCGAAACAAAAATTAACGGCTCAGGCAGGCTGCCCGAAAGGCCTCTTTCTCCGCTCAAAGAAGAATTAATCCGCATGGGCGCAAAGATTTCCGACTCTTTTCCTTTGAATGTGTCGGGGAGAATTTGCGCAGGGGAATTTACAATGCGCGGCGACGTAAGCTCGCAGTTTGTGACGGGTCTGCTGATGGCTCTCTCATATCTCGGCGGCGGCAAAATCAAGCTGCTGCCTCCCGTGCAGTCCAGACCCTATATTGACATCACGCTCGAAGTTCTCCGAAAGTTCGGAGCAGATATTAAAGAAGAAAACAATACATTTTATATAAATTCAGGCGGTCTGAGCGGCTGCAAATTCGCCGTTGAGGGCGACTGGTCAAACGCCGCCTTCCCTCTCTGCATGGGCGCAGAGGTTGCGGGGCTTAACCCCGATTCAACACAGGGCGACAAAGCAATAATTGATGTGCTCAAAGCTATGGGCGCAGAGATTTTTGAAAATAACGGCTCATTCCGTGCCGATGTTTCATCGCTTCACGGCTGCCGAATTGATGCGGCGGATATTCCCGATGCCGTTCCGGTTATTGCGGCCGTGGCTGCAACCGCAGAGGGCGAAACGGTGATTTTCAATGCAGAAAGGCTCCGCCTTAAAGAAAGTGACAGAATTCAGACCACCTGCGAAATGCTCCGTGCGCTCGGTGCGGATATTTCCGAAACCGGCGACGGCATGGTTATCAGGGGCAAAGATGCTCTTGACGGCGGCCAAACGCAGTCTTATAATGACCACAGAATAGCCATGGCGGCAGCGGTTGCGGCTGTAAAATGCAAAAATACCGTAACAATCCTCAATGCCGAGGCTGTAAACAAATCATATCCCGAATTTTTCAACGATTATAACAAGCTGGGAGGTAACGCAAGTGTCCTGTAATTTCGGAAACAACATAAAGATAACAATTTTCGGCCAGTCGCATTCCGAGGCAATCGGTGTTGTTATTGACGGCCTGCCCGCAGGCTTTAGAATTGACACCGAAAAAACCGCCGCATTTATGGCAAGACGTGCGCCCGGTCAGAACGACCTTTCAACTCCCAGAAAAGAAGCTGACGAGGTTAAAATCATCTCGGGAGTTGTTGATAACGTGACCTGCGGTGCGCCGCTTTGCGCCGTTATTGAAAACACAAACACACGCTCGGGCGATTATGATAAGCTCCGTCTGCTCCCTCGCCCCTCCCACAGCGACTTTGCCGCAATGATGAAGCACAACGGCTTCAACGATATCCGAGGCGGCGGCAATTTCAGCGGCAGGCTGACTGCTCCCCTCTGCTTTGCGGGTGCGGTATGCATGCAGATGCTCGAAGAAAAAGGAATATATATCGGCGCTCATATTTCGTCAATCGGCAAGGCAGATGACGAGCGCTTTGATGCGGTTAATGTTGATAAAACCGATTTTGAAAAAATTCTCTCAAAACCTTTCCCCGTTATCAGCGATAAGCAGGGCGAACTGATGAGAAAAGAAATATATGATGCCAAGGGCTGCGGCGATTCCGTGGGCGGAACAATCGAATGCGCAGTTATCGGAATGCCTGCAGGCATAGGCGACCCGATGTTTGACGGAATTGAAAACCGCATAAGCGCCGCAATATTCGGCATCCCTGCGGTTAAGGGCATTGAATTCGGCTCGGGCTTTGCAGGCAGCAAGCTGTACGGCAGCAAAAACAACGATGATTTCATCAATGAAAACGGCAAAATCAGAACCGCAACCAACAACCACGGCGGAATCCTCGGCGGTATTTCCTCGGGCATGCCGATAATTTTCCGCTGTGCAATAAAACCCACTCCGTCAATCGGAATGCAGCAGCAGTCGGTCAACGTTGAAACAGGAGAAGAAGAAGCTCTTGTTATCGGCGGCAGGCACGACCCATGCATCGTTCCCAGAGCGGTGCCGTGCGTTGAAGCGGCTGCGGCAATAGTTGTTGCAGATTATATTTTAAGGTGATTATATGGACATAAAAGAACTCAGAAACAATATTGACAGAATTGACGGCGAGCTGACAAAGCTCTTTCAGGAAAGAATGGAAACCGCCGCTCAGATTGCAAAATTCAAGGCAGATAACAACCTGCCCGTTTTTAATAAAGAACGTGAAAGAGAAGTGCTCAACTCCGTGACGGCAAGCGTTTCGCCTGAAATTGAGGGCTACACAAAAACACTTTATGAAACAATCTTCAATCTCAGCCGTTCATACCAGAAAAAGCTCATCAAACCGCAGTCACCCGTTTCAAGAATGATTGCCGAAATTACTGCGCAGACCCCTTGCGAAAGACCCGACAGAGCGATTGTTGCCTGCCAGGGCGTTGAGGGCGCTTATTCGCAGTTTGCCTGCGACAAAATGTTTGCATACCCTTCAATTGTTTATTGCCGAGGCTTTGAGGATGTTTTCAAGGCGGTTGACAGCGGATTCTGCCGCTACGGCATTCTTCCCGTTGAAAACAGCACAGCAGGCACGGTGAACAAGGTCTATGACCTGATGGAAAAATATAAATTCTACATTACCCACAGCCTGAAGCTCTTCATCAGGCATTCGATTCTTGCGCCCGAGGGCGTTAAGCTTGAGGATATAAAAGAGGTCTTTTCTCACGAGCAGGCGCTCAACCAATGCTCAGATTTTCTTGCCTCTTTGGGAGTTAAAGTAACCGTTTGCGAAAACACCGCCGTTGCCGCTAAAATGGTTGCCGCAAGCAGAAGAAAGGACTGCGCTTCAATCGGCTCAAAGGACGGCGCGGAGCAATACGGCCTCAAGGCTCTCAAAACGGGCATTCAGAACACGGATAACAACTACACCCGCTTTATCTGCATTTCCAAAAAGCCCGAAATTTATCCCGGCGCAAAGAAAACGAGCTTCATGATGACAATTCCTCATGAGCCCGGCTCGCTTTATAATATTCTTTCACGCTTTGCCGCACTCGGCCTTAACATGACAAAGCTTGAAAGCCGCCCGATACCCGGCAGCAACTTTGAATTCATGTTTTATTTCGATATTGACGCTTCGGTATATTCCGAAAATCTCAAGGCGCTTTTCAGCGAGCTTGAAAACGATGCGGAGCAGTTCAGCTATCTCGGAAGCTATACCGAGGATTAATCTGTAACAGGTGATTTTATGTTTGGTCTTTTGGGCAGGAAGCTCGGGCATTCACTCTCGCCCGAAATACATTCCCTGCTGAGCGATTATGAATATAAGCTTTATCCCACCGAACCCGAAAAGCTTGATGAATTTTTTTCAAACACGGCTTTAAAAGGCTTCAATGTCACAATCCCATATAAAATAGAGGCATATAACCGATGCGATGAGCTGAGCGAAACCGCAAAAAAGGTTGGCAGCGTCAACACGGTTATCCGCCGCACAGACGGCACTCTTTACGGCCACAACACCGATTATTTCGGCTTTTCCTATATGGCAAAAAAATGCGGCTGTGATTTCGGCGGCAAAAAGGTTCTCATTCTCGGCTCAGGCGGAGCAAGCCTCACCGTTCAGCATGTTGTGCGTGACTGCGCAGCAAAAGAAACAATTGTTGTTTCACGTTCGGGAGAAAACAACTATGATAACATAAGCCGCCATTACGATGCGGATATCATTGTTAACACCACCCCCGTGGGAATGTATCCCAACAACGGCGAAAAGCTTATCGACCTTTCAAAGTTCACAAAATGCGAGAAGGCGCTTGACCTTATTTATAACCCCGCACGCACGGTGTTTTTGCTTGATGCCGAAAGGCTCGGAATCGACTGCATAAACGGCCTGTATATGCTCGTTGCCCAGGCTTTGCCTGCGGCAGAAGCCTTTTCGGGCCTGAGCATCTCTCACGAAAAGATTGACTCGGTATATAAAACAATCATAAATAATCAGAAAAACATTGTTCTTGTGGGCATGCCCGGCTGCGGCAAATCCACCTGCGCCGCCCTGCTTTCCCAAAAAATGCAGAGGGAATGCATCGACACTGACGCAATGATTGTTGAAGCCTCGGGCGAAAAAATCCCCGACATCTTTGCAAAATACGGCGAAGCCGAATTCCGCCGCAGAGAAACCGAAGCAGTCCGCCTTGCAGGCAAGGGGGCAGGCAAAATCATCGCAACCGGCGGCGGCGCAATCCTGAAGGAAGAAAACCGCATTGCCCTGCGCGAGAATTCAACCGTTGTTTTCCTCAAAGCTCCGATTGATACCCTTGCAACCGACGGCAGACCGCTTTCAAAGGATGCCGAAACGCTTCAAAAAATGTTTGCCGAAAGGCTTCCTTTATATGAAGAAACAGCGGATTTCACCGTTGAGGTTGACCCCGACCCCGAAATAACTGTCAGGAGGATTCTGGAATGCGTATCCTTGTAATAAACGGCCCCAACATCAATATGCTGGGCATCAGAGAACCCGATATTTACGGCAAAAACACCTATGCCGACCTTTGCGAAATGATTAAAAGCTACGCCGCCGAAAAAAATATTGAGGTTAAGCTTTTTCAGTCCAACCACGAAGGCAGCATAGTTGACGAAATTCAGGCTGCGCTCGGCAATTTTGACGGAATCGTCATAAACCCCGCAGCATACACTCACACAAGCGTTGCCATTCTTGACGCTCTCAAATCAGTTGCCCTGCCCGCAGTTGAAATTCACATTTCCGATGTTTCCGCAAGGGAGGATTTCAGGCAGGTTTCATACGCAGGAATGGCTTGCGAAAAATCCTTCATCGGCATGGGCTTTGAAGGATATCTCAGAGGCATTGATTATTTGATGAACAGATGAAAAACAGGGTTTGACTTTTCGGTCAAACCCTGTTTGTTATTCTTTAAATTCAGCTTCTTCAATCATATCGCAAACCTTGAAATCGGTCAGCACAAAAACACGCTCGCCGAGCGAAGCATAAAACTCGTCGTCATCCCTGTCGCAGAGCATGGCGTAGTTTTTGCCGATACCTTCCTCAACATTCCTGTTCTTTCTGACTGAAAGATAATAGAACGTGAAGGATGAGCCGTCTGATATATTGGCAAACAGGCCGGGCGAATTTTCGCTGATTTCGGCATACATTGCGTTAATCGCCTGCGATGACAGCATCGGGTGCGGCAAATATTTATGCAGCGCAATCTGAACCGAAAAAACAATAAGAGCACGAAGCTGGCGCAACTCATTTGTTTTCAGCTTTTCCGCATCCTTGGGGCAAAGCATTTCGGGAGTAATCACCGCAAGCTTTTTGCCCAAATCGGCCGCTTTTTCCATGTTGCCGTTGCTGCGGTAGGTATCCATCAGCAAAGCAAGCTCAGCAAGGTCGGCGCTTGCACCGTCCTTTTTTTGAGGATGGAAAATTTTAATGTCGTCATCGTTGTTTCTCATTTTTATTTGTTCTCCGTTGCTGCTTTTTTCTTTTTCATTTTTGATTTATAGCTCATGAGTGCTTTAACAGAAGCCTCGGGAGTTGAATATTCGCCAACACTTATCGGTGAAACGGAATACATTCCCTTGAAGTCCGTGCCGCCGACAGTCAGAATGCCTTTTGCCTTGGCAAGCTCAAGAAGCTTATGTTCAAGCTCGGCATCATTTGCGGGATTCCAGACCTCAACGCCGTCAAGCCCTTTGGCAACAAGCTCCTCAACAAGCTCAAAGCTGCCCAGATTGCCGGGGTGAGCCAAAACTGCGATGCCGCCTGCTTCGTGAATTGAATCAATAACCTCGGCAGGCTCAGGGTAACTAATCTTTACCAGAACATTCTCGGGGCTTTCGGGGGAGAAAAGCTCGTGATAAAGGTCGCCGTAGATTTTATCAGTCAGCCCGCATTCAAGCAAAGCATGCATGATATGCTGCTCAAAAACCGCCGTTGAACCTGTTGCACACTTGAGAACAAGCTCAGGTGTTATGGGATATTTGCGGGCGATCTTAAGAGTCATCAGCTGGCTCGCTTTTTTCCTTGCAACAACATTCCTGTGGCAAAGGCCCTCAAGCCTGTCCGGGCTGTCGCTCAAATAACAAATAATCTCAACATATTTGCCGCTTTTGGAGTCATAAGCAGAGATTTCAACACCGGGGATAACGTTGATTCCTCGGCGTTCTCCGATTATTTTACCCCTGACCGTGCCTGCCTGGCAGTCTCGGTCTGTTATGGCAATGGTTGTTAATCCGCGCTTCTGGGCAAGAACAATGAGGTCATCAATACCCATTGAACTGTCTGAAAGCTTGGTGTGGCAATGCAAATCTGCTGACATAAATTTAACCTCTTTCAAAAAATGGCGCAATATACTCAATATACATCAATTATATACTATTTGTAAAATTTGTGCAAGCATTTTTTGAATTTTCGCCTCACGCAAAGCCTTTGATTTGCATATATTTTTTCAGATTTCTCTTTAAAAAATATTATATTGTGTTATAATAAATTTCAGTGAAACGGAGGGATTGGATGAAGAAAATTGCAATCGGTCTGAGCGGCGGAGTGGACAGCGCAACAGCGGCGCATCTTTTGCTTGAGCAGGGCTGCGACGTGACGGGAATAATCCTGCGCCTCAAGCCCGGCGAGCTTGCAGACAACGACATTGCCGATGCGCAAAAAATAGCTGACTTCCTTGGCATTAAGCTTCATGTGCTTGACCGCCGCGAATTCTTCAAGGATTCCGTTATCGACCCGTTTGTTTCTGAATACCTTGCGGCAAGAACACCGAATCCCTGCATCGAATGCAACAGCAGCATAAAATTCGGTGCAATGCTTGACTATGCTCTTGAAATCGGCTGTGACGGCATTGCAACGGGGCATTACGCCGCAATTGAAGAAAAAGACGGCAGATTTTTGCTCAAACGCTCCAAAAGCGCAAAGGACCAGAGCTATTTTCTCTACAGGCTCAATCAGTTCCAGCTCTCCCGTGCGGTTTTTCCGCTGGAGGGGTTGGAAAAACCGCAGATTCGGGAGATAGCCGAAAAAGCAGGGCTTCCCGTTGCTGAAAAGGGCGACAGCCAGGAAATCTGCTTTGTCCCCAACGATGATTACATTGCTTATCTTTCCTCGCTGGGTATCACTTCGCCAAAAGGCGATTTTGTTGATATAAACGGTAACGTTCTGGGAACTCACAACGGAATTATTAACTACACAATCGGCCAACGCAAGGGGCTTGGAGCCTTTGGCAAGCCGATGTTTGTGACGGGGATATCGGCAGAAAGCAACACCGTTACCATCGGCGAAAACGGCAGCCAATACAGCCGCAGTCTTATTGCCGACAGAATGAATTACATTGCCGTTGATGCTCTTACGCAGCCTGTCAGGGCGGATGTTAAAATCCGTTTCCGTGCAAAGGCGGAGCCTGCTTTGATAACCCCCAACACCGACGGCACGGTAACAATCGTTTTTGATGAGCCGCAGCGCTCCGTCACTCCCGGCCAAAGTGCTGTTATCTACAGCGCAGACACCGTTATCGGCGGAGGACGGATAATTGCTGCTCAACGATAATGCGCCGATTCATGATTATTCAAACACTGACTCAATAATCTTATCGCTCTCGGCAGGCGAATAGACCCATTTTTCAATATGACCGCTGTCAATAAAATATTTTGGCGGTTCAACCGGATAATTCGCATCGAACGAATCAACGATAATCAGCTTTATTTTCATTTTTGACGGAATAATGCTCTTTATATAAACCCCTGCATGGCTGCCCGGTTCAATCCCTTCCGAAAACTCGGCAAGCCCTGCAAGATTGGGCGCAAGCTCAACAAAAATGCCGTATTTTTCAACCGAACGGACAATGCCCGGCACGGTTTCGCCAACGGCAAACATGCCTGCATTCTCCTCCCACGTTCCGAGAAGCTCCTTGTGGCTGAGAGTTATGCGTCCGTTTTCGTCAATGCTTCTCACAACGGCAAAAATGTTCTGACCCGGCACAAATCTTGCGCTCGGATGAGGAATGCGTGAAACGGAAATGCTGTCAATCGGCATAAGCGCACTCAACCCCGAGCCGATGTCGCAAAAAACACCGAAGCCTTCAACATGAGAAACCGTGGCGGGAATAACGTCCCCCGGCTTAAGGCTCGAAACATAGCTGTCCTTGCACTCAAGCTGAACTCTGCGGCGGCTCAGGAGAGCAAGAGTTTCTCCGCTTGCATCGGTTCTGAAGCCCGTAACAACAAAAACAACGGGCTTGTTGACCCTTGATATCAGAGCGATATCCCTGACCGTTCCTTCCGCAATTCCCACAGCCCCTTCATTTCTGGGGATAACTCCTTTCATGCAGCCCAAATCAACATGAAGATTATGCTCGCTGTCGCACCGCATTACCCTGCCCTCAAGAAAAGCTTCGGAATAAAATGCGTCTCGCAAAGCAAACGGGCTTGACAGATATCTTTTGTTCTCTTCGGTTGCTATTATTTGACCCTCGGGTTTAAAAAGTTTCATTTTTGACCACCATTCCGCCGTTTTGGCTGATTTCTATATAATTAAGATATGGCACAAATTTCAATATAATGCCAAAAATTTCATGCCCGGCATATACTTTCAACATACTTTATGGTATAATTAATAAATACAGTTCAGTAAAAAGTTAAGAATGAAAAGTGAAAAGTTAATGACAGGCTCCACCTGTGACCGAATATATAAATCGGGTGTGGGCAATGCCCACCCAAAACTTTTCACTCTTCACTTTTAATTATTCATTATATGCTTTATTAAGGTTATTATTAACAATTTTTCGGAGAGATATTTATGGATGTAAGAGTTGGCGATACTCTCATTATGAAAAAAAAGCATCCCTGCGGCGGCGAGCAGTTTGCTGTTTTGCGCATCGGGGCGGATTTTCGCATAAGATGCATCAAGTGCGGCCGTGAGGTTATGCTTGAAAGAGTTAAGGTTGAAAAAAATATCAAAAAAATCATCCGAGAGGATTCGGAATAATTCGGAGGAGCCATGCTTGATAAATTAATCAAAGTTGAAGAGCGTTTTGAGGATATCAACGCAAAGCTTTGCGAAAGCGATGTTGTGTCCGACATTGCTCAATATAAAAAGCTTATGCAGGAGCTGAAGGTTTTAACCCCGATTGTGGAAAAATACCGCCAGCTTAAGGCGGCGCAGGCAACAAGGCAGGAGGCTCGTGAAATGCTTGACGCAGGCGGCCTTGAAAAGGACTTCCGCGAAATGGTTCAGGAGGAATATGAAGAAGCCGGCGCAAGCATCGAAGTTTTTCAGGAGGAGCTGAAAATCCTGCTTCTTCCCCGCGACCCCAACGACGATAAAAACGTTATTGTTGAAATCAGGGGCGGCGCAGGCGGCGAAGAAGCTTCGCTTTTTGCAGGAGTTCTGTTCAGAATGTATTCCATGTATGCCGAAACAAAGGGCTGGAAGGCCGAGATTCTCAACTCCAACCCCACAGAGCTTGGCGGCTTCAAGGAAATCAGCTTCATGATTGAGGGCGAGGGCGCATATTCACGCCTTAAGTTTGAAAGCGGCGTTCACCGTGTTCAGCGTGTGCCTGAAACGGAGAGCCAGGGCAGAATCCACACATCAACCGTAACGGTTGCCGTTCTTCCCGAAGCGGAGGAGGTTGATGTTGAAATAAACCCCGCCGATTTGCAGATTGACACCTACCGTTCAGGCGGCGCAGGCGGCCAGCACGTTAACAAGACGGAAAGCGCAATCCGAATCACTCACCTGCCCACGGGCACGGTGGTTGAATGCCAGGATGAGCGCAGCCAACACAAAAATAAAGACAGAGCAATGAAAATCCTGCGTTCAAAGATTCTTGAAGCAGAGAGGGAGAAACAGCACGATGCCATTGCGGGAGAAAGACGTGCTCAGGTCGGCACAGGCGACAGAAGCGAGAGAATCCGCACCTATAACTATCCGCAGGGCAGAGTCAGCGACCACAGAATAAATCTGACCCTTTATAAGATTGATGCAATTCTCAATGGCGATATTGACGAAATTGTTGATGCACTTATCACAGCTGATACTGCGGAAAAGCTGAAAAACGAATAACAATTCGCAATCAAGGATGTGACTTTATGTTTCTGACAGCCCTGTTTATTGCATTCAAAGTTACTTTATGCATTGTTTCTGCAGTAGGCGCAATCGGTCTTTTAATCTTTCTGATTATAGGTATCGGTGCTTTGATTGCAGCTATATTCAAGGTGTTTCCCGTTGTTGGAATTGTTCTTGCAGTAATTATTTCAGCAATATTTATTCTTTGGGTAGCTCATTGTATTAAGTTAACTGTAGAAAAAAGAAAAACAAAAAAGCTTTATAGAACAGCAAAGGAAAATCGCAAAAAGCGTCTGAAAGAAATATCTGAGGAATAAAAATGAAAACTTTACACCTGAATTCACAAGACAAAAAATCAATCCTGACTGCTGCCGATATTCTCAAAAACGGCGGTCTGGTTGCCATACCCACAGAAACGGTATACGGCCTTGCGGCAAACGCACTTGACGGCGAGGCAGTCAAAAAAATATTCATTGCAAAGGGCAGGCCGAACGATAACCCGTTGATAGTTCATATTGCCTCCCTTGAGGAAATTGAGCCGCTTGTTGCCGAGGTTGACCCCAGAGTATACGCCCTTGCGGAAAAATACTGGCCGGGGCCTCTGACGGTTATCCTCAAAAAATCGGCGCTTATTCCCAACGAGGTCAGCCCCAATCTTGACACGGTTGCCCTTCGCATGCCGTCCCACGAATGCGCAAGGGAAATCATAAAGGCGGCAGGTGTTCCGCTTGCAGCGCCGAGCGCAAACGCATCGGGCAAGCCCAGCCCCACAAAAGCGGAGCATGTTGTTGAGGACCTTGACGGAAAAATTGACGCAATCATTGACGGCGGCGAAAGCGACGTCGGTGTTGAGTCAACGGTTGTTACTCTTGTTACCGACCCTCCAACTCTTTTGCGCCCCGGCGGAATAACTCCGGAGCAGCTTGAAGCCGTTCTCGGCAGGGTTCAGATTTCCTCTGCGGTTTTTGAAAAGCTTCGGGAGGGCGAAAAGGTTCAGTCCCCCGGCATGAAATACAAGCACTATGCTCCGTCGGCACAGGTTACAATAATTAGGGGCAGCTTTGAGCAATATAAAAAATTCCTGCTCGCTCAAAAGGACACGGTCTGCGCCGTTTGCTTTGAGGGCGAAGGCAGGCACTTTGAAAAATATATCGAATACGGCAAGGAGAGCGACGACGCTTCTCAGGCACACAGCATTTTTGATGCCCTGCGCGAGGTGGATGCCATGGGCTGCAAGCGAGCTTTTGTTCGCTGCCCTGTTTCAAGCGGCGTCGGGCTTGCCGTCTATAACAGGCTCCTGCGCTCCGCGGCATTCAGAGTTATTGACCTTGACATAAAAATTCCCGTTATCGGTTTGACCGGTCAAACCGGAGCAGGCAAAACCACAGTTGCCGCAATGCTTGAAGAAAAAGGCTGTGCGGTAATTGATACCGACAAGCTTGCACGGGAAGCGGTTGAAAACCCCGAGGTTCTCGGTATGCTTGCGGGCCGCTTCGGCGAGGACATAACCAAAGACGGAGTTCTTGACAGACGTGAGCTTGCAAGGCGAGCATTTGCAACAAAGGAAGGCTCTCGGGCGCTCAACGAAATAACCCACCCCGAAATCACCCGCCTTGCGGTTGACCTGATTCATAAAGCACACCTAAACGGCGCAAAAGCCGCAGTTATTGATGCCGCCCTGCTGTTTGACAGCTGCCTGACCGCATTCTGCGGCAAAACGGTGAGCGTTGTTGCAGACGAAAACGTGAGGCTTGAAAGAATTATGAAGCGCGATTCAATTTCGCTTCAAGATGCAAAGCTGCGCATCAATGCCCAGCCTCCCGTGGAATACTATATTGAAAAAGCGGATATAGTTATTAATAACAACCCGAGCGATGATTTGAAATCGCAGTTGGAAATTTTTTGCACGGAAGGCATCTTATGACCATAAAAGGTAAAATTAAGGCACTAATATTAATAATACTGGCTTCGGCTGCTTTGTTCGGCATATTTTTTGTTTCGGGAAAAAGCGTTATGAAAATAATATACCCCATGAAATACACCGAATATGTCGAAAAATACAGTGCCGAATACGCAATTGACCAAAACCTGCTTTATGCCGTTATAAAAACGGAAAGCTCGTTTAACCCGAATGCCGTTTCACAGGCAGATGCCGTGGGGCTGACCCAGATAACCCCCGAAACGCTTGAATGGCTTCAGACAAAGCTTGGCGAGGAGGGCAAAGACCTTTCTCTGCTTGATGCCGAAACATCAATAAAATACGGCGCTTTTTTCCTGAGCTATCTGCTGAACGAGTTTGAAAACACCGACACTGCGCTTGCCGCATATCATGCAGGCAGAAGCAGAGTTAACGGCTGGCTGAAGGACAAAAGCATTTCGCCAAACGGCAAAACACTTGAGAATATTCCCGTCAAAGAAACGGCACACTATGTTAAAAAGGTTAACAAAGCATTGAATGCTTATAATAATTTATATTCATGATAAAGGATGATTGACATGAGCGAAAAAACACAGGCCGAAATATTGAAAGAAGAGCTTTTTTACTCCCCCGAGCATGCATCATACAGCTGCAGCGATGAAGAAATTGCGCAGGCAGATGCTTTTTGTGAGGAATACAAGAATTTTTTAAATAAGTGCAAAACAGAGCGTGAAGCGGCATCTTTCGTTAAAGAACTTGCCGAGAAAAACGGCTATACTCAGTTTGACCCCAAAGCAACCTATAAAGCGGGTGACAAGGTGTTTGCCGACATACGCTCCAAGGCTCTCATTCTTTGCACCTTCGGCACGGAAAGCCTTGAAAACGGCGCAAAAATCGTTGCATCTCACATTGATTCCCCCAGACTCGACCTCAAGCCCAACCCTCTCTATGAGGATGCCGAGCTTGCATTCTTCAAGACCCATTATTACGGCGGAATCAAAAAATATCAGTGGACTGCAATCCCCCTTGCGCTTCACGGCATAATCTATCGCCGTGACGGCAGCAGCGTGAATGTTTGCCTTGGCGAGGATGAGGGTGACCCGCAGTTTGTTGTTACAGACCTTCTTCCCCATCTTGATAAAAAGCAGGCAAACCGCCCTCTCAGCGAAGCGATTGAGGGCGAAAATCTCAATATCCTTGTCGGCAGCCGTCCTTTCTGCAAGGATCAGGGCAGCGAAATGGTGAAGCTCAACATCATGAAGCTTCTCAACGAAAAATACGGCATTGTTGAAGCCGATTTCCTCAGCGCAGAGCTTGAAGTTGTTCCCGTTTATAAAGCAGCGGATATCGGATTTGACCGCAGCATGATTGGCTCCTACGGCCATGATGACCGTGTTTGCGCTTTCCCCTCCATCATGGCAGAATTTGCGGTTGATGCTCCCAAATACACAAGCGTCACCGTTATAACGGATAAAGAGGAAACAGGCTCCGACGGCAACACGGGACTTCATTCCGCTTTCCTTGAGCATTTTATTGAGGATATTGCCAAAACACAGGGACTTGAGGGTAGAGATGTTCTCAGAGCCTCCGAATGCCTTTCGGCAGATGTTAATGCAGGCTTTGACCCCAATTATCCTTCCGTTCACGATAAATTAAACGCAGCCTATCTTAACAAGGGCATCGTTGTTACCAAATACACAGGCTCCAGAGGCAAGAGCAGCACTAACGACGCAAATGCCGAATTCATGCTGAAGGTTCGCTCCATGTTTGATGCGGCAAACGTTGCATGGCAAACAGGTGAGCTTGGCAAGGTTGACGAGGGCGGCGGCGGAACGGTTGCAAAATATGTTGCAAACCTCGGCGTTGAGGTTGTTGACGTTGGCGTTCCCGTTCTCTCCATGCATGCTCCGTTTGAGGTCGTTTCAAAGCTTGATGTCTATATGGCATTCAAGGGATTTAAGGCATTTTTGGAGCAATAATGGTTAAATTCGGACAAAAACGAACAAAAACGTCTTTTGTTTACAATTTGTTCACATTTTTACAACAAAAACAAAGCATCTATGCAATATTATACAAGCAGATAAAAATTTGTTTTGTTTTTAACTGCTTGTTTTGACAACTTCTTTTTTCATTTTTATTTTCTCTTTCCCCAACGCACTGTCGAATGCTGCACACATTCGGCAGTGCACCCCTTTTATGCAAAAAACGGGTCGGTGTTTTATGCACCGACCCGTTTTTTTTAATCCAATTCAAACTGGCCTGTATAGAGCTGATAATACTTGCCCTTCTGCTCAATCAAGTCATCGTGATTTCCGCGTTCGATTATTTCTCCGTGTTCAAGCACCATAATCGCATCGGAATTTCGAACAGTCGAAAGCCTGTGAGCAATAACAAACACCGTTCTGCCCTCCATGAGCTTATCCATGCCTTTTTCTATCAGGCGCTCCGTTCTTGTGTCAATTGAGCTTGTTGCCTCGTCAAGAATCAGAACGGGCGGGTCTGCAACTGCGGCTCTTGCAATGGCAAGAAGCTGCCTCTGCCCCTGCGAAAGGTTTGCACCGTCACCTGTAATCATTGTGTTATAACCGTCCGGCAGGCGGGTGATGAATGAATCGGCATTTGCAAGCTTTGCCGCTGCAACAATTTCCTCATCAGTTGCATCAAGCTTGCCATAGGCAATGTTGTCCCTGACCGTGCCTGTGAACAGGTGGGTATCCTGCAAAACCATTGCCATGGAGCGGCGAAGCTCCGCTTTCTTAATTTTTTTGATGTTGATGCCGTCATAGGTGATTTTGCCCTCATCAACATCATAAAAACGGTTGATAAGATTTGTTATTGTTGTTTTGCCTGCGCCC
Source organism: Acutalibacteraceae bacterium (assembly GCA_045589815.1). GTDB lineage: Bacteria > Bacillota > Clostridia > Oscillospirales > Acutalibacteraceae > CAG-177. Next base: position 5,069 of record JAZNPT010000024.1, on the reverse strand, counting down.
GTTGAGCCTACAAACGCTATCTTTTGGCCGGGCATCGCATAAAGCGAAACATTTTTGAGAACGGTCTTTTTGCCGTCATAACTGAAGGTTACATCATGGAAGCGCACGTCGCCCTTCCATTCGGTATAGGTTGTTGTGCCGTCGCCGTGGGGATGCTTCCATGCCCACATACCCGTTCTCTTTTCGCATTCGGAGATGCTGCCGTCGGGATTTTTTGTTGCATTAACAAGGGTAACATATCCGTCATCAGCTTCAACGGGAGTATCAATAATTTCAAAAATACGTTCTGCGCCTGCAAGAGCGGCGATAATGCTGTTAAACTGCTGTGAAATCTGAGTTATCGGCTGGAAAAACTGCTTTGTATAAATCAGGAAGGTGAAAAGTGAGCCGATGCTCAGCCCAAAGAAAGACTCCTTGGGAACGGACATTATTATCAGGGAACCGATTGTTGCAACCGCAGCATAGGAAAAATATGAGATATTTCCCATAATTGGCATAAGAATGCTTGCATAGGTGTGAGCATTTGTTGCCGCATTTCGGAGATTATCATTTATAGCGGCAAAACTGCTTTTTGCGGCATCTTCATGGCAGAATACCTTAACAACCTTGAGTCCCTCGATATATTCTTCAATATATCCGTTAACCTCACCCACGCATTTTTGCTGCGCTCTGAAATATTTTGCGCTTCGTTTGCCGAGAAATTTGATTATAAAAAACGCAATGAAAAGCATCGCAATAACAAACAAAGTGAGCACGGGGCTGTAATAAACCATCATGGAGAAGGTGCCGATAACGGTTACAAGCGAAGAAACAAGCTGCACAAAACTCTGGCTGATGCATTCACGCAAAACGTCAGCATCGTTTGTGTAGCGGCTCATAAGCTCGCCGTGAGTGTTAGTGTCAAAAAATTTAATGGGCAAATCCATCATGTGGTCAAAAAGGTCTTTTCGGATTGTGTTGAGAGTTTTGTGCGCTACCTGCAGCATAATTCTTGAATATGCATAAGACGAAATAACACCTAATGCATAAATAATACCAAGCAACAGCAGGGTTTTAACAAGCGGAGCAAGAAGCGTATCTGTTATTTCAGAGCCGATAACAGGCATAAGGAATTCGTCTGTTATTTTTTCGATAAAAGAAGTGCCGATTATGCTTGCAAGGGCACTGAAGGCAACAAAAACAAAAACGAGAAGAAGCATGAATTTTGACCTGCCGAGATAGCCGAGCAGCCTTGAGAATGTTTCTTTGGTGTTTTTCGGCTTCTGATAATTATTCGGTCCCTTGCCTTTGGACGGTTTTTTCATCTGCGGTGCCATTATTCAACACTCCCTTCCTGCTGCGATTTATAAACATCGGTGTATATCTCATTTGAGCCGAGAAGCTCCTCATGAGTTCCCATTCCGTTTATCTTGCCGTCATCAAGCACGATGATTTTATCCGCATGCTGAATTGAGCTTATACGCTGGGCAACAATAACCGTTGTTACATCCCCGTGATTCTTTTTGAAGCCCTCGCGGATTTTGGCATCTGTTGCGGTGTCAACGGCGCTGGTGCTGTCGTCAAGAATAAGCACCTTGGGCGACTTGAGCAATGCCCTTGCAATGCAAAGCCTCTGCTTCTGGCCGCCGGAAAGGTTAACGCCGCCTTGGCCGAGAGCAGTCTGATATCCGTCGGGAAATGCGGTTATAAAATCATGAGCCTGAGCAATTTTGCATGCCCTTTCGAGCTCTTCCGCAGTTGCTTTTTCGTTACCCCACCTGAGGTTTTCTTCAATCGTGCCGGAGAAAAGCAGGTTAACCTGCAAAACCATGGCAACGGAATCACGCAAATTTTTAAGGGTATATTCGGAAACCGGTCTGCCGCCAACCTTAACAACACCTTCCGTGGCGTCATAAAGGCGGGGTATCAGCTGCACAAGCGTTGTTTTTGCCGAGCCTGTGCCGCCCAGAATGCCGACGGTTTCGCCCGATTTTATGTGAAGATTAATATTTTCGATAACATTTTTCTTGCCTGTTTTCTTGTATTTGAAGCATACGTTTTCCATGTCGATATCGCCGTTTTCAACCGTCAGAGCGGGGTCTGCGCCGTCATCACGGATTTCGGGAACCTCTTTGATAACCTCAACAACACGTGTAACCGAAGCTCTGGACATGGTTATCATAACAAAAATCATTGAAATCATCATGAGCGACATGAGGATATTATTGATATATGTGATAAACGCAGTCAAATCACCAAGCTCCATGGTGGTTTCAATAACCAGCTTGCTGCCAAACCAAAGAATGGCAATCGTGCAGCCGTAAACCGTCATCTGCATAAAGGGATTTGAAAGAATGAGAACTTTTTCGGCAAAAATCGATGCATCCTTAAGCTCATCGTTCGAAATTCTGAACTTTTCTTTTTCATGCTTTGCTCTGACAAACGCTTTAACAACCCTTGCACCGATGAGTGTTTCCTGAATCGAAGCATTAAGTCCGTCATATTTTTTCATCAGCTTTTTGAATCTCGGCAAAGCCAGAGAACCCATAAGGCCGAGAAGAATAAGCAAAACGGGGGCTGCTATTGCAAAAACAACCGCAAGCCTGCCGTTGATTCTGTAAGCATAGGAAAATGCCATGGCAAGCATAATGGGCGAGCGCACAAACATTCGAATAACCATTGTGTAGCCCATCTGAATGGTGTTGATATCCGTTGTCATTCTTGTTATCAGCGAAGGAGTGCTGAAACGGTCAATATTGGCAAAGGAAAAATCCTGGATTTTTGAAAAAATTTCGTTTCTTACATTGGCGCCGAAGCCCATGCCGGCCTTTGCCGCAAATCTGGCTGCGCCTGCGCCGCACAAAAGCGAAATCATCGCCATAATTACCATTTTGCCGCCCTCACGCAAAATGTAGTTAATGCCTGCACCGCCGAGAATGCCGATATCAACCATGTTGGACATCGCAAACGGAATCTGAACCTCCATATATACTTCAATAAGTATCAGAAGCGGCGAAAGCAGCGAGGGCAGGCGATAGCCCTTAGTCAGCTTACTCAAAGTTTTAATCATTTTTATCATCTCCCTTTCTCTGCTTTATCATTATCTCCATAACCTCTTTTTCACTCATGCCGTCAAGTGAAAGATTTTCGCTTATTCTTGCAAGCATATCGGAAAAAGCCGCAATTTCTTCATCGGAAAAGCCCTTGAACACGGCTTCGTCAACCTTGTTGCACTCTGCCCTGCCCGCTTTGCGGATATCTTCGCCTTTTGCCGTGAGCCTTAATCGGTTCACTCGCCTGTCAGCTTCATCGGGAGTTCTTTCAATAAAGCCCGCCTTGCTCATCCGCTTGAGGCTGGTTGCTATTGACGCAGGCGAAACACCCAGAAAATCCGCAAGCTCACGCTGAGAGCAATCGCCGTGATCGGCTAAATATTCCAGGATTTCAGGCTGGCCTCTGTAAATGTTAAGCCCCGAAAGCGCCGTTGATATGCGATAACGGTGAAGCAGTGTCACTCTGCACATTCTGTGGACAGCTTCTTTGTATAATTTTGGCATTTTTTCACCTCTTTTGTCAAATTGTTAAGCGTTTAACAATTAATCGGTTAACGGTTTAATATTTTAAAACCTCCTGACATAAATGTCAAGAGGTTTTAAAGCATTAATTCATCAAATTATCTTGCGTAGTCGCCGACCTTCATCATGTAGTCGCCGATCTGTGCGCCGAATTCGGGTGCACCGTCCATAATAAGCTTGCTTTCCTTGGTGAATTCAAGCATATCGGCAGTTCCCATAAGAATTCCGAGTGCGCTGTCAAGGCAGTCAAATCTCATGGTGAAGAAGGGAAGAGCGCGCTTGTAAACGCCTCTGCCTGCCTTTGACTTGCCGGCCTTTATTCGGATATAAGCCGAGATTTCGGGATATCCGTCAACCGCCCAGGCATAAACTCTGTCAGGGCTTGAAAGAGTCCATTTGTGAATCTCTTCGTGGCCATGCTTGTTGAGAGTGCTGATGCCGGTTGAAAGAAGATAGAAGTAGCACTTAACAAGCAGCTTCTTTGCTTCTTCGTCTGCGGGAGCCTCGGTTGCGGTAAGCAAGGATGACATTTTGAGAAGTGTCATCATGAATGCCGCAAAAACAGCAGGCTTTTTGGTTATACCCTTCATTGCGGGAAGCGTTGAAGGACCGATTTTTCCTTTAAAGAATGCGTTCATGGTTTCAATGCTCTTGAATTCAAGTTCAATATGAGCATTGTCAGTTACCTTATCTGTGTGGCACTCCCACTCGCCGCAGTTAACAACAAAATGTGTTGAAAACTTGCCTTCGGGAGCATCGGGGTCTTTTGCGCTAACCTGAATAACCGCATGAGCATGCTCAAACTTCTTGGCAAGCTTGGGATCATCGGAAGCGATTGTTTTGATAAGGGGAAGAACCGCACAAAGGAAAATTTTATTGGTTAAAATATCTTCTCTCGAAGCCATATAAATCATTCCTTTCGGTTAATTTAAGTGAAAAGTTAAAAGCGAAGAGTGAAAAGTTCAGGAAGGGCTCCGCCCTTGCCCGATTATGATAAACGTCGCAGACCCTTAACTATTCACTTTTCATTGTTCACTATTCACTGAACTTTGAGATTATTTTCGCTTTCGCAGTAAGGGAAGTGTATCTGTATACACGACCGAGCGAAAATAAAACCAAGTCTGTTAATTTGAGATTATTTTCGCTTTCGTAGTAAGGGAAGTGTATCTGTATACACGACCGAGCGAAAATAAAACCAAGTCTGTTAATTTGAGATTATTTTCGCTTTCGCAACGAGGGAAGTGTATCTGTATACACGACCGAGCGAAAATAAAACCAAGTCTGTTAATTTGAGATTATTTTCGCTTTCGCAACGAGGGAAGTGTATCTGTATACACGACCGAGCGAGAAAGTGAAAAGAACTCAAATTAAACTTCGTCGTCCCAGTCGTCGTCGAGCTCGAAGTCCTTACCCATAACCTCACGAACAGCTGCAATAATGCCGTTCTGGTCAATGCCGAGGCTGGACATGATGTCTTCGTGGAGACCGATGGGTGCAAACTTATCGGGAATACCG
>JAZNPT010000023.1:0-19593 GCA_045589815.1 Acutalibacteraceae bacterium | reverse complement strand
TCGTCGTCCCAGTCGTCGTCGAGCTCGAAGTCCTTACCCATAACCTCACGAACAGCTGCAATAATGCCGTTCTGGTCAATGCCGAGGCTGGACATGATGTCTTCGTGGAGACCGATGGGTGCAAACTTATCGGGAATACCGAGCTGTTTGAATGCGCAGCCCTTGCCCGCTTCAACGATAACCTCTGCAACAGCTGAGCCGAGGCCGCCAACGATGTTGTGGTCTTCAGCGGTGATGATGCGGCGGGTTTCCATAACTGCCTTAACAATAGCTTCCTTATCGATGGGCTTAATTGTGTGCATGTTAAGAACTCTTACCTTGAGTCCGTCGTTGGTTTCAAGGAACTTTGCAGCCTGGTATGCCTGGAATACGCATGAACCGCAGGCAATGATTGTTATGTCGGAGCCTTCGTTGATTGTAACAGCCTTACCAACTTCAAAGCCGTAGTCTGTTGTGTCATAAAGAACACGGTCAAAGCCTCTGTTGATGCGGATATAGTAGGGGCCGAAATTGTCATAAGCAGCGTGAACTGCATTATATGTTTCAAGGCCGTCTGCAGGGCAGATAACAGTCAGGTTGGGGATTGAGCGTGCAACCGCCATGTCGCAGATTGCGTGGTGAGTTGAGCCTGCCTGGCCGAAGGATGTGCCTGCATGAGTTGCAATGATTTTTGCGTTAACGTTCTGATAGCAGATGTCTGTGTGGAGCTGGTCAGCACTTCTGAGAGAAGCGAAAACCGAGAAGGTGGAAAGGAAGGGAACAAGGCCCGCTCTTGCCATACCTGCTGCCATACCGAACATATTCTGCTCAGCAATACCTACGTTGAAGTATCTGTCGGGGAATTTTTCGCCGAACATACCGATTTTTGTTGATTTGCCAAGGTCAGCTGTAAGAGCAACAACCTCGGGATGCTTTTCGCCAAGCTCGCAGAGAGCCTTACCGTAAATTTCAGCGGTTGAGAACGCTGTTGATTCGGTTGCTGTATAGGTTAATCCGCCTGCCATAATCAGATGCCCTCCCTTTCTGCACGAGCAACGCGTTTTTCATAGTATTTTTCAAGACTTGCCTTTGCAAGCTCATATTTTTCTTCGTTAAGTGCGCCGTAGTGCCACTTATAATCATCTTCCATGTAATCAACGCCGCAGCCCTTGATTGTGTCAGCAATAATCATGGTGGGCTTGCCCTTTGTTGCAAGAGCGGTGTCAATTGCGTCTGCAAGAGCGTTCATGTTGTGGCCGTCAACTTCGATTACCTCAAAGCCGAAGGAACGCCACTTGTCTGCAAGGGGTTCAAGCTTCATAACGTCCTCTGTTCTGCCGTCGATCATGCACTTGTTACGGTCAACGAAAGAAATGAGGTTATCTGCCTTGAAGTGAGCAGCTGCCATGCCTGCTTCCCAGTTGGAGCCTTCATCGCATTCGCCGTCGCCGAGGATGCAGAAGGTTTTGTAATCCTTGCCGAGAACCTTTGCTGCAAGAGCTGTTCCGAGAGCGATTGAAAGGCCGTGACCGAGTGAACCTGTTGAAGCATCAACGCCCTTAACCTTGTTGGAGTCAAGGTGAATACCCATTGTTGAGTTGCTGAGGTTGAAAGTCTTAAGCTTTTCTTTATCGTCGAAACCAACGTGGCAAACAAGGCTTGCAAGAGCCACGCCTGCGTGACCCTTGCTGAGAATGAAGCGGTCTCTGTCCTCCCACTGGGGATTTGCAACATCGTATTTCATGTACTTGTAGTAAAGAATGGTGAGCATATCCATAACGCTCATGCCGCCGCCAATGTGAGCAGAGCCTGCCCAATAGGTGGTGTCAAGGCAGAGCTTACGCAGCTCGTGAGCCTGTTTTTCAAGCTCAAGCCATTCCTGTTTGGTTAATGCCATGGAAAATTCCTCCTTTAATTATATGTAAGCGATAACACGCTTTGGTTACTTAATTTAAGAAATGAAAAGTTAAAAGTGAATGGTGAAAAGTTGCGGATAGGCTCCGCCTATGACCGATTTATATAAATGGATGTGGGCAACGCCCACCCTTAACTCTTCACTTTTTACTGTTCATTATCCACTTTAATCAGCCAAGCTCGGGGTGATTCTTGCGGACTGCCTTGAATGCATCCTCCGCAACCTCGATTGTGTGCTTGATATCCTCATCGGAAAGCGATGCATTGATGAAGTGGTTGTGGTGGTTGGTCATATAAACGCCCCTCTTAACAACCTCAGCAATCCATTCCTGATGAAGCATGAGCGAATCGTCATCCTTAAGCATGAGATAGAAAAGTGCGGGTTCGCCCGAAACGTTGAGATGGAAGCCGTTGTTTGCCGCAGCAGCCTTGAGACCGTCGGTGAGCATTGTGCCCTTTTCAAGGCAGAACTTGGGAAGATCGATTTCCTTCATCTTGTTGATACATGCAATTGCAGCAGCGAAGGGAACTGCGCTCATCCAATAGCTGCCTGTGTATGAAAGGCCGCTGATTGAGCTCTTGAGCCAATCCTTGCCGCAAAGAGCGGAAACGTTCCAGCCGTTTGCAAGAGCTTTGCAGAAGCAGATAAGGTCTGCTTCAAAGCCGTAGTGATGGTCGGAGCCTGCAAGGTCAAGTCTGAAGCCGCAGCGAACGTCGTCCACGATAAGAACGATGCCCTTGTCTGTGCAGAGCTTGCGAACCTTCTGCCAATAACCCTCAGCAGGAAGAACGTTATCAATAAAGTTGCCGTGCATATAGGGAGTTGAGATGAAAGCAGCGATTTCGCCTTCGTTTTCGGCAACAACTCTTTCGAGCTGCTCAAAATCGTTCCAGTCAACATAAAGATTGTTGGAAACATCCTCGGGGATAACGCCGGGATAGTCAATCTTCTGGCACCAGGGAGCAACGCCGTGGTAATAGCCCTTAACGAAGATAATCTTCTTTTTGTGGGTGGCAGCTCTTGCGGTCATGATAGCAGCGGTTGTTGTGTCGCCGCCGTTCTTTGCAAAGAATGCCCAATCAGCAGAAGCAACGGTGTCAACCATAAGCTCCGCAAACTCAATAATCTTTGTTGAAGGGGCAGTTACGCAGTTTTCAATCTTCATCTGCTCCATAACAGCCTTGTCAACGTCAGGGTCATTATAACCGAGAACGTTGGGGCCGTAGGCGCACATATAGTCTATGTATTTATTTCCGTCAACATCCCAGAAATATGTTCCCTGAGCCTTCTGGCTGAAAAGAGGATAAGCGGAAACGGGGATGCAGCAGCCCTCTGCAGGGCCCTGATGGCCGTAAAGACCTGAGGGAATTACTTTTGCGGCTCTCTGAAAGAGCTCAGCACTTTTTTCGTGTGTGTTAATTTTTATACTCATTTCAGAAACCTCCTTATGCAAGATACAGAGCAACTCTGTCAAGAATTCTGTTAAGATTATCGAGCATTGAAATCATGCCCTTCATAACGATATCGCCGCTGCCTACGCAGGCGATTGCGTTAACCTTGCCGTCAAACAAATCTCTTGCAAGCTTGATTGAGCTGAATTCCATGATGGCTCTGGGAGCATCGCTGGGCTTTTTGATTGCAAGAAGTCTGTGGTCTTTAACCCTGACCGTTGCGGCGGGGCCGTCCTTAATGCTGAAAGCGATTTCGCCGTCAACCATCTGCTGAGCGGAGAACTTGCCGATTTCGTCGTTATTGCCAATCTGAGCGATTGCAACAGAGATTGTATACATCATAAGAGTTGTGCTGATTCTGAAGAAATCCTCATCCTCCAAATCGGCAGGGTCGGGTCTCATATACTTATTGAGCAAATCGGTGAGCTTTGTGAAATCGTTCAGCAAAAATTTGATGTGCTGAAAACCCTTTGAGGGGATGGGAGTCACCGTGCCGTCAATAAGTCCGTTGAATTTTTCGCAGGAGCTGAAAGGAAGCTTAACATCGCATTTTGCGCAGCCCTGCTCCATTCTGCATCTGCCTTTATAAAAGGTTATTGTTGCGCTGGGGCCGCCCTTAACCTCAAAGCCGATTGAAATGGGCTTTTTGTTGGTAAGAATGCTCTCAGCCTCGGGAGCAAGCTCGCAGAGGTTTTCGAGAGTGCCCAGCACGCCGTACAGATTGATGTACGCCAGAGTTCTTTGGTCAATCATTTAGATTTCCTCCTTTTGCAGAATACACTCCTGCACATTAAAGATAGTCAACATTATTTTAACAAATGTGTTGTTGATTGTCAACAAATAGTAATATTTATTTTTAAAAATATATGAAAAATGTCACAAAAAAGAAAACGGCGGGATTATCCGCCGTTCAAAGATACGTTGAGAAAGCCGAATTTTGCGGTTTCGGGCTTTATCGACAGTCAACTTATGCATTTGCAACAAAATATTCTATCAGCTTTGCCGCATTTGCCGCCGCAATCGGAAGAAATTCGCCGTAATCCATGTGGGACGAGCCGTCTGCGCAGTCGGAAACCGCACGCACAACGCCGAAGGGCACGCCGTTTGTGAAGCACACCTGAGCAATGCTTGCGCCCTCCATTTCGCAAACGATTGCGCCGAAATTCTCGGTTATGAACTTCTTCTTTTCTTCGCTTGCGATGAATTGGTCGCCCGAAGCGATAATGCCCCTCAAACCCTTAACGTTTTCAAGGGTTTCAATGCCTTTGAGCAACAAGCCGATAACCTTTTCATCGGCAGGAATATTAACAAGATTAATGCCCGAAACAAGGCCGATAGGGTCGCCGAGAGGCGAGGTGTCCATATCGTGCTGAACAAGGCTTTCGGCAACGGCGATGTCGCCGATATTAAGCTTTGTGCTGAGGCTTCCGCCAACACCCGTGTTAATTATGCAGTCGGGCGCATATTTAAGTATCATTGCCTGAGTGCACATAGCAGCCGCAACCTTGCCGATGCCGCAAACAGCAATAACGATTTCCTTGCCATGGAGCGTGCCTTTAACAAATTCAACGCCGCCAACTTTTTCGGAAACCTTGTTTTCCATAAGCGATTTTATTGTTTCAACCTCAATGTGCATTGCTCCGATAATTCCGATCATTTTGATGCTCCTTAATAAAAGTGAAAAATGAAGAGTGAAAAGTGAAGAGTCAATGACGGGCGTTGCCCGTACCCCTTTTATATTCGGTCATAGGCGAAGCCTATCCTTAACTTTTCACTTTTAACTTTTAGCTTTTCACTCAATTTTTTACAATTCTACCACACAAACAACAAAATATCAACATGCTCAAATTAAATATTGCTTATCTGTTAAATTTATGTTATTATTACAATATATATCTAAAATGGAGGACTATGTTTGGAATTTTACATAATTATCGCCTTGCTTGCCGCAGTTATCGTTTTGCTGTGCGTTTTGCTTGCGGGGCAAAAGAAAAACAAATCGCCCGAAACGGCAATTAAAATCGATTCCGTCGGTGAAAAGGTGACGGAGCTTTCGCACTCGCTCGGCTCGGAATTTGAACGCAGCCGCCGTGAGATGCAGGGAGGTCAGCAGGCAATGCGCCTTGAAACCTCAAAGGCCCTCGGCGAAATGAACGAAAAAATCGAAAAGCTCAGGCTTGATAATACGGAGCATCAGGGCAAAACCGAAAAAGCTCTCACGGAATCGCTCAACACGATAAGGCTCAACAATATTGAGCAGAACGAAAAACAAAGCCGCGCGCTGACTGAAGCCGTTGACCGCATGCGTGAAAGCAACGAAAAGAAGCTGGAGCAGATGCGTGTTACGGTTGACGAAAAGCTGACCTCAACCCTTTCGCAGAGGCTCGACAGCTCGTTCAAAACCGTTTCCGACAGGCTTGAAAACGTCTATAAATCGCTCGGCGAAATGAAGGAGCTTTCAAACGGAGTTACCGCAAACGTCACAACGCTCAACCGTGTTCTCACAAATGTTAAGGCAAGAGGCACCTGGGCTGAGGTTCAGCTCGGAGCGATACTTGACCAGACTCTTCCCGGCATGTATGAAACAAACTTTGTGTGTGTCCCCGGGTCAAAGGACAGGGTTGAGTTCGCCGTTCATATTCCGTCAAACGACGGCTCGATGACCTATCTGCCGATTGACTCCAAGTTCCCCATGGAGGATTATGTTCGCCTTTGCAACGCAGCCGATTCCGCCGATGCGGAGGCTCTTGCCGCCGCAAGAAAAGCGCTTGAAGCAAGAGTCCTCAGCGAAGCAAAAACAATAACAAAATATATCAACGTTCCTCTCACAACGCCCTTTGCGATAATGTATCTCGCAACCGAAGGGCTTTATGCGGAAATCGCTTCCTCCCGTTCGGGAATTGCAGAGAAAATCCGCAGCGAGTGCAACGTTATGATTGCAGGGCCCACAACCGTCACCGCTCTTCTCAACTCGCTCTCCCTCGGCTTCAGAGCCGTTGCAATAAACGAAAAAGCCAACGAAGTGCGCGTGCTTCTTGCTGCCGCCAAGGTGCAATACGATAAGTTCGGCGTTGTTCTTCAGAAGGCAAGGCAAAAAATCGACGAAGCAGGCAAATCTCTTGATGAAGCAGGCAAGCGCAACGAAATAATCCGCAAAAAGCTGCGCAATGTTGAAGAAATCGACGGCGGAGAGGCCGACGAAATACTTGGTTTAGAAGAAACTTCAGATAAATAAGGAGGCAAATTATGAAAGACCCCAAAGAAATTCTCGCTCAGATGACTCTTGAAGAAAAGGCTGCCCTCTGCGACGGCGCAGACTTCTGGCACCTTAAGGGAATGGAGAAATACGGTTTCCCCTCAATCATGGTCTGCGACGGCCCTCACGGACTTCGCAAAAAGGACTACAGCAAAAAGGGTGACAGCCTGAGCAACAGCGTTCCCGCAATCAGCTACCCCACAGCAGCAACAACCGCTGCATCATGGGACCCCGAGCTTCTTTATGAAATGGGCGTTGCTCTGGGCAAAAAGTGCCTTAAGGAAGAAGTCGGCGTGCTTCTCGGCCCCGGCATCAACATGAAGCGTTCACCCCTTTGCGGCAGAAACTTTGAATATTTTTCAGAGGACCCCGTTCTTGCAGGCGAGCTTGCAGCAGGCTTCATTAACGGCGTTCAGTCACAGGGCGTGGGCACATCTCTCAAGCATTTCTGTGCCAACAGCCAGGAAACTCGCAGAATGACCTGCGACTCCGTTGTTGACGAAAGAGCTCTTCGTGAAATTTACCTGACCGCATTCGAAATTGCAGTTAAAAAAGCAAAGCCCTGGACAGTTATGAACTCCTATAACAAAATCAACGGCTTCCACGGCTCCGAAAACAGACATACCCAGCTTGAAATCCTCCGCAACGAGTGGGGATATGACGGCGTTGTAGTCAGCGACTGGGGCGCAGTTAACGACAGAGTTCTCGGCCTTAAGAACGGCAACGACCTTGAAATGCCCTCTTCATCGGGTTCGGGCACAAAGAAGATTGTTGAAGCTGTTAAGAACGGCACTCTTGACGAAGCAGTTCTCAATGAAAGAGCGCTCAACATGCTCAACCTCATCAAAAAGGCTGTTGACGGCTCAAAGGCAAACTATCAGTATAATGACATTGATGACCAGCCCTTTGCAAGAAAGGTTGCCGCTCAGTCAATGGTTCTTCTCAAAAACAACGGCATTCTTCCCCTCAAAAAGGGCGGCAAGGTTGCTGTTATCGGCGAGCTTGCAAGAACTCCGAGATATCAGGGCGCAGGCTCCTCACACATCAACCCCACAAAGCTTGACAACGCTCTTGAAGAGCTTCAGAAGGTTGGCTACAACGTTGAATTCGCTCAGGGCTATGAGCTTAAGCAAAGGAAAGCCAAGAACAACGCCGCCCTTGCAGCAGAGGCCGCACAGGTTGCCGCAAGATGCGAAACCGTTCTCCTTTTCATCGGCCTTACCGACGAATACGAGGCCGAAGGCTTTGACAGAAGCCACATGAATCTGCCCGCTGCTCACGACAACCTTGTTAACGAGATTCTCAAGGTTAACAAGAACGTTGTTGTTGTTCTTGCAGGCGGTTCACCCGTTGAAATGCCCTGGAACAACGGCGTTGCGGCAATCCTCAACTCCTACCTCGGCGGTCAGGCAGGCGCAGGCGCTGTTGCCGACATCATCAGCGGCGCAGTTAACCCCAGCGGCAAGCTGCCCGAAACATATCCCATGGTTTATGCCGACACTCCTGCCGTTAACAACTTCCCCGGCAACCCCGCATCGGTTGAATACCGCGAGAGCGTTTATATCGGCTACAGATACTATGAAAAGGCAAGCAAAGCCGTTCGCTACCCCTTCGGCTTCGGTCTTTCATACACAACCTTTGAATATTCAGACATCAAGCTTGACAAGGCTTCAATGACCGACAGCGACACTCTTACCGTTACCTTCAACGTTAAGAACACAGGCGATGTTCCCGGCTATGAAATCGCTCAGCTTTATGTTGCAGATAAGGAAAGCACAATCTACAGACCCGAAAAAGAGCTCAAGGCATTCAAAAAAGTCTGGCTCAATCCCGGCGAAACCAAAGAAATCAAGCTTGCACTCAACAAGAGAGCATTTGCATTCTATAACGTAAACATCAACGACTGGTGCGTTGAAAGCGGCGAATTTGATATCCTTGTGGGCGCATCCAGCGCAGATATCAGACTTTCCGCAACTGTTAACGTAAGCGGCGCAACCGAAAACATCCCCGATTATTCGGCTGTTGCTCCCCTTTACTACAGCGGCGACGTTCAGAACGTTCCCACAGAGCAGTTTGTTGCCGTTCTCGGCAGAGAGCTGCCTCCCGCAAACTATGACCCCAACAGAAAGCTCGGTATTTGCGACACGTTTGAGAGCTGCGCACACACCAAGAACGGCAAACGCTTCTATAAGCTTCTTACCACAGTTGTTCCTGCAGGCTTTGCTCAGGCAATCGCCCTTCAGACTCCGTTCCGCGATTTCATCAGCATGAGCGGCGGCGTAATGAGCGAGGATATGGCAGACGGCCTTGTTAAATGGATTGCCGGCGAAAAGGGCGGTATCCGCAAGATTCTTAAGGGAATCCCCGGCGCAATCGCAGGCATCGGTCCCCTTCTTAAGAATATCTAAAAGTGAGGAAGTTAAAAATGAAAAGGAAGCTTATTTTAAAAGCGGTGAGCATTATCCTTGTGCTTTCTCTTTTTCTTGCCTGCGTTCCGATGATGGCAAGCGCAGATTCGTCAAAAATCCGCTTCGGCGTTATCTCGGACATCCATTATCTCGCACCGTCGCTTAAAGGCGGCAGCAGCGAGGCATGGCTGGAATTTGTTCAGAATAAGCATAAGGAATACAATGACCTGGACTCGCTTCTCAACAACGCACTTGACGGCGTTGCGCGCAATGCATCAGAAAATATTGAGAATGCTCTTCTTATCCCCGGCGATTTAACAAAGGACGGTGAGCTTGAAAGCCACAAGGCTCTTGCAGAAAGGCTTGAAAAGTTTGAAGCTGAAACAGGCATCCCCGTTTTTGTTATCCCCGGCAATCACGATATCAACAACAGCAATGCCGTCTCCTTTGCAGACGGCATCGAGAAGCCTGCCGAAAAAACATCACCCGAGCAGTTCAGAGAAATATATAAAGACCTCGGCTTTGATTTGGCAGACAGCTTCTTTGTTCCCGAAGAAGGCAAAAAGGGAGGCATGCTCTCTTATGCCGCAACTCTCGGCGGCTACCGCCTCATCGCTGTTGACAGCTGCATGTACAGCGAAGATAACGGTGCCGAGGGCAATGAACATAAGACGGACGGCATAATAGCCGACGGTCTGCTTGACTGGATTGTTGATGAATGCAGCAAAGCGGAGGAACAGGGTCTTACAATCGTCGGCATGCAGCACCACAATCTTATCCCACACATGGACATAGAAGAAGCAACCTTCTGGCCCTTCGTTGTGCAGGATTGGCTCAGAGTTGCAGAAACCTATGCCGATGCAGGCATGCATTATATGTTCACCGGCCATCTTCATATTAATGACACCGTTTCCCACGTTTCCGATAACGGCGAAATTATTTATGATATCCTCAGCCCCACTCTCACGGGCTTCCCCAACTACTATAAGATAGTTGATTTTGAAACCAACGGCAGCAGCGTGAGCATGGATATGCAATCCAAGGATATAGACGAATATCAGCCGGTTGTCAGCGACTACGGCAAGGTTTACGAAAAGCCGTTCGCTTATACTTATTCATTTGAAAGAACCTTCGGTGAGGGCGGCGTTAAAGATTTAATCATGGGCGCTGTTGAGCCGCTTATAACAGACACCTTTGCCGATATTCAGGCAATGGGCGGCCTCGGCGAATTCCTCAAGTCAATGAATCTTGACCTTGAAAAGATTATCGTTGATGCTCTGGGCACAAACGGCCTTGCGCTCGGTCCGGTTGAAATCCTGACCGTCAGCTCAAACGTTATGGGCTTTATCAACGACCTTTTCGGCCAGATTGACGAGGTTTATGTTAATCAGCCCGAGCTGACCATGGATAAGCTTGAAGCTATCATTGACAAGCTTCTCAACTACAGAGTGTCCGACCTGCCTGCAACAAAGCTTGTTGACAAACTCGGCTATGAAGTGAATGCGGACGGCTGCACCGTCGGCGAACTCGCAACAAGCGTTATGCTCACCTTCTATCCCGGCGATGAGGATATTTCAGATTATCCTTATCTGAACGATATTCTTGACCGCTTTGACAGCGGTGAGCTTGCAGAGGAAATTTTTATGCTTCTTCTTGAGGTTGTTAAGGATGACCTTGTTAAGAATGAGATTCTTGCAAATCTTGATTTCAACCCCGGCGAGCTTTTCCCCGAAGGTAACATATTCTATCTTCTCGGCAGAATTCTTCAGGGCGCCACCGAAGCTCTTCTCGGCGGCGACAACAGCTTCATCAACCTTGTTGAATCCGTGCTTTCAATCCCCCTTGTTCCTGAGGAATACAGCTCAATCGACGCAATCATCGACCATCTTATGGGCGAATATATCACTCAGAGCCAGTATGAATCATGGGGCTACACCATCAAATGGATGCTTTCATCCTTCCTTGTTGACGAAAATCCCGGCGGAAATGTTGACTATGATGCCGCCATTTCCTACAGCGGTCCCGTTGAGGTTGAGGCAACCAAAGAAAACTATCGCCTGCCCGCTCATATTGTTACGTCTCTCGGCGAGGATGCTTCGCACGAAATCAGCATAACCTGGCTCACAAAATACAGCGTTAAGGGCACGGACATCGAGCTTGTTCCTTACAGCGAAAATCCCAAATTCACAGGCAGACCTACAACAGGCAAAAAGGTTACCGCTTCCTCAGAATCCGTTGATAAAACCTATTTCGGAGCGGACCTCGGAATTCTCGGCCTGCTCCCGTTTGCCAAGGATTATGTTAAACACACGGTTAAGCTCAGCGGCCTTGAAGCCGGCACAAAATACTGCTACCGTGTCGGCGATGCAGAAAAAGGCTGGTGGAGCGACTCCGGCGTTATCACAACGGCCGAGGGCGGCGATGAGGGCTTCACATTCTTTTATGTGACCGACCCGCAGGCTCAGCGACCCGACCATTTTAACAGGTTTGCCGAGGTTATCGAAACCGCTTCCGAGGCCTATCCCGATGCAAGATTCATCGTTTCCGCAGGCGACCAGGTTGACGAGGGCAAAAATGTTAAGCATTGGAGCTATCTTCTCAATTCAACCGACAAGCTTCTCGACCTTCCCCTCATGCCCACAACGGGCAACCACGAGGACGAGGAAGCCGCAATAAGCGAAAACTTTGTTCTCCCCAACGTTCCCGTGCAGGATTTGGAAACAGGCGTTTATTATTCCTATGATTATAACGGCGTTCACTTCACCGTTCTTAACACAAACGATGTTGATGACGATAAGCTCGGCGATGCTCAGCTTGAATGGATGAAAAACGATATTAAGTCCAGCGATGCAAAGTGGAAAATAGTTGTTCTTCACAAGGCGGTTTATTCAAACGGCTCTCACTTTGACGACGGCGAGGTTGAGGGAATCAGAAACCAGCTCAGCACGCTTCTCCCCTATCTCGGAGTTGACCTTGTTCTTCAGGGCCATGACCACGTTTATCTGAGAACCGATGTTCTCAACGCAAACGCCGTTGTTCCCACTCGCGAAGAAACAGTCACCTTTGAGGGTCTTGAATATCAGATGAAATATAATCCCAAGGGCTCAATTTATTCCATCTGCGGCACCTCGGGCGTTAAGGTTTATAAGACCAAGGAAGTTGATGCAACGGATAATTCCTTCCCCAGAGCGGAAAAGATTCTTCCGGAAAACACCGAATATTCAATGTTCTCCGCAATCACCGTTGAGGGCAACAGCCTTTATTACAACGCATATCAGGTTGAGGACGGCGAAGCGGTCCGGGTTGATAACTTTGCCATTGAAAAAACCGAGGACGAATCCCCTGCCGACAAAGCAGGCGAAGCCTTCGGCGGCATTGTTGAAAAACTCCTTGAGTTAATTAATATTGAATACACCTGGAAGTTCACAAGCTTTGTGCTTTCGGTTGTTGACAGAATCATGCAGCTCATCTGGAGCATAGCATAAAAACAACCCCGCTGCAATGGGCGGGGTTCGTAAAACAGTTTTTGTTTGATTTCTGAAAATTAATATTTTCAAGGTTCGGCGTGACTTCGGTCACGCCGTTTTCTTTTGCATAAGTTCATTCAACGGTATGAATCCGATAAAATCATATTCGATTGAAATACTTTGTTTTCGTTTGCCGCTTGACTTGTCAGCTGCTGAAACATAAATCTTTTTTACAAGTTCCCTTAAAGCATACGGTGTAAGCGGAACTCCGTCAGCATACTTTGATGCAAGCTGAATGAACTTTTCTAAATTTTCTGTCTGTTGTTCCTGTACTTCGATATTTTTCTGTAATGTTACCAACTCTGACTTAAGCTGCGATTGTTCTTCTTCGTATCGTTGACTCATCATCTCAAACTTTTCATCTGAAAGTGTGCCTTTTGCGTTATCCTCATAAATCTTGATGAACAATCGGTCAAGCTCTGCGATTCGCTTTTCATTCTGTGACAACTGTTTCTTCCATATTCGGAGCTTTTCTTCGCTCTCAACCAAAAGTTTCTCGGTCATAACTTCCCTGAAATGCTGCTCGTATCTTGCAACATATGATACAACGGCATTCATGTGTGATTGCACCAAATCTTCAAGAACGACGGAACGAATAAAGTGGATTTTACACTTATCTCTGTGCTTGTGGTGTACGGAACACTCAAAGAAAGATTGCTCAAACTTTGAATTGTTGCTTGCACAGAAATACATCTTCTCACCGCAATCGCTACAATACAACATTCCTGAAAACATACTGCTTTTTCCGGTTTTTGTCCTTCTGTGACGGTTCTGACGGATTATCTGTACCTTTTCAAACACAGAATCATCAATTATTGCTTCGTGAGCGTTTTCAAAAATCGCTTGGTTTTCTTCGGAATTTTGTCTTTGTTTTTTATCCCATATTGAGTTGGTATAGGTTTTGAAATTTACAATACAGCCTGTATATTCTCTGCGTTCGAGAATGTTAACAACGGTATTTACGCTCCAATGACATGGATTTTCAGACAAAGGATTTGGTGAATTGATTCCTTGCTTTCTTTTGTAAGCAGTAGGATTCAATATGTTATCTGCCATTAACTGATTTGCAATCTGACTCGGACCTCTGCCTTCCATACACATATCAAATATTCGTCTGACTACCATAGCGGCTTCTTCATCAATAATCCAGTGTTTCGAATTGTCAGGGTCTTTCTTATAGCCGTATGGAACATTTACTGTCAGCGGAACACCTTTTTCACCTTTGGCTTTTGTAACCGCACGGATTTTTCTGCTTGTATCTCTCGCATAGAATTCATTGAACCAATTTTTGATTCCAGCAAAATCGTTGTTCACACTGTTCGGGTCGCTTGTATCAAAATCATCGTTTATTGCGATGTATCTGACACCGTGTTCGGGGAATGTGAAATTGGTGTAAAGTCCCGTGAGAGATGAATTTCTTCCGAGTCGGCTCAAATCCTTTGTGATACAAACCGCAACATTTCCTGCTACGATTTCATCAAGCATTGCCTGAAATCCCGGTCTGTCAAAGTTTGTACCTGAATATCCATCATCAACAAAGAATGTGGGATTCGGAAAACGGTGTTCTTTTGCGTATGTAAGTAACATACTTTTTTGATTCGAAATGCTGTTTGACTCGCCGGCTAACGCATCCTCTTGTGAAAGTCTGCAATACAAGGCTGTAATTTTATTTGTTGCCCTTGACATTTCTGTATCCTCCTTCGGTTGGGCAACTGTCTGTACAGGATTGGTCGGGTTCATTATATCATCATTAAATTGATTTGTCATTCTGATTCCTCCATTTTTTCGGAAATATTTTTTGACTTTATGCGTTCAAGTTTTCCGACGATAGGTTCATCACCTTCGTATGTACCGAAAACCGTGTAGAGTGTTCCACCGATTTTCTTGTGGATTGTCAGTTCGGGAATCCAATATGCGGATATGTTTTTTACGATGATATTATCGTTATCATCAAAACGAATGGTGTTATTCATAAATTAATTCCTTTCTATTCAATAATTTCTTGTTTTGTTTTTTGTGTGGACTGCCGTGATTGTTCTTGTTCCTGATACTTAACATTTGCAAGAACTTTTGAAATGATAAATTTTGCTCGTTTGAGTTCTTCAAGGCTGCCGTAGTTACTTTCAATCAAAGTGACATCGGCGGCTTTTTGTTTTTGCAGTTTTTCAAGTTCGGCTTTCAATGATTTTGTTGTAACATTCGGATTGTCATCAATCCAACGTTTCGCTCGGTAGAATGAATTTAATTCCTTGCTGTGTTCGGTTTTGAATTTATCCCTGCCAAATTTCTTTTTGCTGTATTCATCTGCAACAGATTTATATTTCGTATAATCACCGATAAATTTAATTCCCTTTTTGAGTTCTTTGATTTTTTCTTCGGCGGTGTCGATACGGCTTTGAACCGCAGAAACTTCTTCAATCATTTTCCATAAAGAATCTGCGGTAGTGATGTTACGTTGCTGAAGAAATATTACTATCTGTGAAACTTGCTTCAAATCAACTGCCAAATCTTTGTTGTAAAAATATCGGTTCTTACCATTGTGAGCTTCTTGTCGGGAGTTCAGGTAGTCGATAAGAATATCTGCGATTGTCGGTTCTTTTTCTTCTTTGAGTTCGGAAAGAATTTTCTTGATTTCTTCAATCCATTCTTTCAACTCTGCAAGTACCTTTCGTAAATGTTTTCTCACAGAGTTGAATTTCACAATGTCCCGATTCAGAGTGCCGAGAATTGTTTCTTCACCTCTGCGTTCCATTTCCGATACGGCGGGACCGAGATGAACCGTTGGAACTAAATCTATTCCCTGCCGTTCATAAGAACGCATATCAATTCTTTCGGGTCGATTATTTCTGATGAGATAGTCATTTACTTTTTCTTCCCAAGCATGACGCCAGATTTCTGCGTTTTCTTTTTTGTTCCAATCAACAATATCTTCACGGTGATTACCGATTCTGTTTCCGTGTTCATCAAGATCGTAAACCTTTCTGCACTTCGGAAGCCACTTTCCGTTTTCATCAATCGCTCTCATTGTCAGCATAATATGTGTGTGCGGATTGCCGTCACCTTTATCGTGAACGGCAAAATCACAACACATTCCTTTTGAAACAAACTGCTCATTGCAATAACTTCTGACAAGTTCTGCATACTGGTCGGTTGGAATCTCTATCGGAAGTGCGATAATGATTTTTCGGGCGAGTTGTGAGTTCCATTGTGTTTCAACTTTCTCGGCAGAGTTCCATAAAGTTTCTCTGTCGAGATATTCTTGCGGTGCGTTCTGAGGAAGAAGAATTTCAGAGTGGATGACTTCGCTTTGTTTTCTTGTATAGTTTTTTGTTCGGTTATCATATTCCGAGAAAAGTTTGGAGCCGCTTTGGTAAGCGGCTCCTGCAACAGCGGATTTGTTTTCACTCCGCTTTTGTATTGATATTTGGAAATGAGTACAAGCTATTTTTTATCACTCTCCTTAAAAGTTTTAATTTGGGGTAGACGAAGTCGCAGGGGTGAAACCCTTGTCTGATGAAATCAGCGGAACTGTGTTCCGAGTATTTTTGCAAAAAATCGCAATGACACCGTCAACGGTGTATAATTGCGCACTTTTACAAAGTGGTATTTTCGTTGCTCTCTCTGAATTGCTCAATCGCCCTGCTGACTGCTTCGGATTGAAACGCAATTTTCAGAATTTCTTCAACCTGCTCGTCGGTCAGTTCATTGGGACAACCGAGAAATTTTTCAAGCATTGCTCCACGGGTGCAGAGTCTGTGTGTGCGTTCTTTCCGTGTCAGCAATTTTATCTGCGAATCATAATATTTGCTTTTGTTATGTAATCGCTTCATTTCAGCTTCGCCCTTTGATAACAATTCACGAAGTTCGTCAATGGATTTGTTACTGAGATTTATATTTGACATTAATTATCACCTCTTTTCTGTTTTAGGATATAAGGAAACCGCTTCACAAAAAGTGAAACGGTTTAATGAAATGTATTAGATCTTTGTTGCATAGAAGTATATGCATATTTTTCGAAAAAATGATATAATTTTAAAAATCATATTATTTTTAAGACCGACAGCAATAAAAAACGTACTTAATTGATGAAAGCGCTTTTAGAATAAAACGGGGGTGAACAATATGGATGATTTAAAAATCGTTGAGCTTTACTTTGAAAGAAACGAGCAGGCAATAAAAGAAACCGCTATAAAATACGGTAAACTGTGCCACAGTATTTCGTTCAACATTCTTAAAAATCACGAAGATTCAGAAGAATGCGTAAATGATACATACGCAGGAATTTGGAACGCAATTCCGCCTGCCAGACCCAATAATTTTATGGCTTTTGTTTGCGGAATCACAAGAAACCTTTCACTTAAGCGTTTAGAATTTATGAAGCGGGATAAACGAGCTTCTGATGTGCTTGTGTCATTAGATGAACTTGAAGGCGTTTTGTCAGATGAACGGTTTGCTCCAAATGTATCAGACGAAGATGTGGGCAAATCAATCAGCAGATTTCTCCGCAATCAAAAAGAAGATGTCAGGAATGTGTTTATTCGTAAATACTATTTCTTTGATTCTGTAAAGGAAATTGCAGAACGATACGGATTTACCGAAAGTAAAGTGAAAAATATGTTGTTCTACACTCGAAACAAGTTAAAGGAACACCTTATTAAGGAGGGAATTGAAATATGAAAACACCGAGAATTGTTAATTCAGTCGGACATATTGATGATGACCTTATAAATGATGCAGTAAAAAGCGAGAAATCATCAAAGAAAAATGTTTGGATTAAATGGACTTCACTTGCAGCCTGCTTTGCAGTTGTGTTGATAGTGGCGGTGGTTGCAGGTCCGATAATGTCAGGCAACAGAAACATTGCTCCTTCAGTTGACAGCGGAAATATAAATCCTGTTATTGATAACAGTGCTACAAATACTTCTTCAAATATTGAAGAAACTTCTGCTCAAGCTAATTCAGAAGAGCCTGATATTTCTGTAAGCAACGAAGAGATTACTCCTTCTGAAAGCAACAATGAGACTAATCCGCCTGTTCCAAATGAAGAAACCCATCCCGCCGTTAATAATGAAACAACGCAGTCTGTTACCTCCAACGAATTTTCGGGTTATAAAAAAAGCTACTTTTATAAAGTTGACGATGACAATTTCTCATCATATATCGGAGGAAAAGTAATCAACAAGGATAAGCTTGGTGAAAAAATATCAGATGTTACCGTAACGGCAGGTTGGGAAACTTGGGTCGGAGAAAAACTTACTGAAACAGTTTCAACCGAAAATCTCCGAGCTGAAGTTTATTTAATAAACGGAGTTTCAAATGATGTTGCAGTTGCGTTGAAGTTTATTGACAAAGGTGAAGCCGTAACCACAACACATTACTATGTTATATTAAATCCTGATGCCGATTTATCTTCTGTAAAGGAATACATTATCCCGTACTCCATTCCCGGTTATACAAGTTATAAAACCGACGGAGAAGAAACTGTTGTTAATGAGATTGCAGGAGAAGAACTTACTGTTACGCATACAAAGCCGTCCGTAGCAGAATAAAACAACTTACCTCACACATAAATTTTTAATCCCTGTTGGTGTAAATCACTGCGCCAATGGGGATTATTTATTTGTTGTGATTTATGCCATGCTTTTTCGCATATTCACTCAAACTGTTTCTGCGTTCTTCCGAATACGGTGCGGTGAGTCTGAAACTCAATCTGCCTTTCTGAATTTCAAAAAGCATTCCGCCGTGTTCGTCATCGTCTGTCAGCTTGCAACAGTCGGGATACTGCTCGCTGAATTCTAAAAGTCTGTTTCTCAAATCCGTATTGTGTGTCCGCACATCAATGATGTCACTTTCTTCGTTGAAGCAGATAACAGTATCTTTCTGACGTTTTGTTAAACCTGTTTTCATTTTTTCTCCTTTCTGCCGATTATCGGCTGATTTTTGTTGTTTTTTCGCGGTTCAAGAGCCGTAAAAAGCACCGCGTTTTCCGATGCATTTTCTTAAAACGATGCGTTGGTCGTTTGGAACGTTTCTATCGTCTCATTTCTGAAATCCTCCTTTCGGGCATCAAAAAACAGCCACGAAATTAATTGTGACTGTCTTCATCTGCTTTTTCAGTTTTCTTAGATTTTTTCTTTTTTGAGTGGGTGTCAAGAAATTCTCCGTACTGCATAGTAACAAATTGTTCGTAGGCTGTTGCTATTTTTTGAATGCGTTTATAAATTGCACTTGGCGTTTTGTATCCGAAAAAAGCCGCAATCTGTTCAAGTGTGCATCCGTCCATACGCATCTGTAAAATCTGTCTGTCCTTTTCGTCGAGTGCTGATGTGAAAGTATCGACTTTATCTTTCGCAAGAATTTTTGTTTCAAAATCCTCACGTGGTGAAGGTAAATGAATCAGCAATTCTTCGCTGATTTCTTCGTCTGACTTGATTGCTTCATCAAGAAAAATGGGCTTTTTATTATCGTTCCACGAGCAATACCATTTGTTGACGAAATCTCTTTTGTTAGTGCTTTTTCGTTCGCTGTAATCTTCCATCTGACGGTTTTTCCACACTTCGTCAATCATCGGCTGCCAGTGCTGTTCCTCAACAATCATATCCGTGAGATTACCGATAAGGTTACTGAACTGCTGATATGTAAGCCACGGAATTTCCATGCCCTGCGGCATCGTAAACAGTTTTTGAAAGCTCCATTCCATTTCCGTTTCAAATTTATTGCGAAAATGATTTTGGATTGCATAACACAAACGCCACAGAGGAAAATCTCCCGAATAGCTTGTCCATTTGCCGGGAATATCACCGTAACCGTTACTGCGAGGTACTTGAATAAACTGCCACACAGACCAAGCATAACAATCCCAGACAAGTTCGAGAAACGCATCATCTTTTATGAGATTATCATATTTATCCGTGCGTAAAACATCATACGGACTTCTCGGAATTTCAAGATACTGCTTGCGTTTTGAAACCAATTCTTTCGGCAATGCATAGAAAAGCGGAAGCCAAGCAAGATTGCTGTCCTGCGGAATTGTTATTATCTGATTCGGGAGCACAAC
>JAZNPT010000022.1:0-50490 GCA_045589815.1 Acutalibacteraceae bacterium | reverse complement strand
TGAGTGCAAACGAAGTCAATTTGCGTGAGGTTTGTCTCAGACCAAAACAAAGAGTCGTTTTCAAAAACTTAGTTTATTCAGATACTCCTGTGCAAAATGCACGGCAACAGCGCCGTCGGAAACGGCGGTTACAACCTGCCTCAGAGCTTTTGTTCTTACATCCCCGACTGCAAATACGCCGTCAATATTTGTTTTGGTTGATTCATCGGCAATGATGTAGCCGTTTTCATCAAGATTGACTATACCTTGAAGGAAATCGGTTGCAGGCTTTCTGCCGATGCTCACGAAAACACCGTCGCAGTTAATTGATACGAACTCATCCGTAATCACGTTTTTAATCTTGATTCCGGAAACCCTGCCGTCAGTTATGAAGTCTGAAACCGTACTGTTCCAAAGAAAATCAACATTTTCAGATTGAAGCAACGGTTCATGATAAATTCTTGTTGCTCTGAGAGTGTCTCTGCGGTGAACAAGATAAACCTTTTTTGCAAGTCGTGAAAGATAAAGCGCATCAGCAGCAGCGGAATTTCCGCCTCCGTTAACGGCAACGGTTTTGGCTTTATAAAACCTGCCGTCACAATGTGCGCAGTAATGAACGCCCTTGCCTATGAGCTCTTTTTCGTTCTCAATGCCTAGCTCTTTCGGATTTGCGCCTGTTGAAATTATAACTGCTTTTCCGAGTATAGTGCCGCTTGTTGTTTCAAGTTTTTTGATTTTATCTGAGAAGTCAACCGATAAAACCTCAGCATATTCTGTCTTTGCGCCGAAACGCTCAGCGGTCTGCTGCATTTTCATTCCGAGAGTAAAGCCGTCAACGCCCTGTTCAAAACCGGGATAGTTGTCGATGTCTCCCGTGAGCGCCATCTGGCCGCCGGCAGAAAGCTTTTCAACCATAACCGTGTCAAAGCCGGCCCGCGAGGCATAGAGAGCGGCGGTGCAGCCTGCGGGACCTGAGCCGATAATGACTATATCGTAAACATGCTCCATATCAGCACCTCTTTTTTGATATTATGGTTTTGGCTTTACCCGAGCATGGCGAGAATCTGGGCCTTGGGTCTTGCTCCTGCGGACTGATTGACGATTTTGCCGTCCTTAAGAACAACGAGGGTGGGAATGGTTGAAACGCCAAAGGCCTGAGCGAGCTCTGGTTCATCGTCAACATTTATTTTGCCTACGGTAATCTGAGGGTTCTCAAGCGCAATTTCGTCAACGATGGGCGAAACCATACGGCAGGGGCCGCACCAGTCGGCATAGAAGTCGAGCAGAACGGTTTTACCGCTGTTTTTTATTTCATCAAAATTATTCTTATTTATGCTAAGTACAGACATATTTATCTTCCTTTCCTTTGTCTATGTATTTATTATAACCGATTATCGGGTCTTTTTCCGTGGTAAAAGCCACAAAGGCAGAAAACAAGCACGGTTATATCACAGATCTTTGTGACATAGCCGTGCTTTTAGTTAACCTATAATCTTTAATGCACCCGTCGGACAAATATCTGTGCATTTATGGCAGTCCTTGCAAACGGCAACTGCATTTGTGCTTTCAAATTCAGGCTTGATAACCGTTTTGAACCCTCTTCCGACAAGACCGAGAAGGCTTTCACCTGCGTTTTCTTTGCAGGTGCGAACGCACATGTTGCAAAGAATGCACTTACCCTGGTCTCTCTCGATTGTGACAAGGCGTGTTTCCTTGTAGCATTCGTGCTTTTCGCCCGCGAGTCTTTCGGGTTCGATGGGGGCGAGATTGGCGTAGCGAATAAGCTTGCAGTCTGCAAAATCGTGGCAGCCGCATTCAAGACAGCGTTTTGCTTCGGAGCGTGCCTGCTCTTCTGTGAAGCCGTTGATAACCGCATCAAAATTGCCCTTTCTGATTTCGGGGTCTTTAACAGACATAACTGCTCTGGGAGCCTTTTCTCTGTCGGAAAGCATTTCAGCCGTAACCTTTCTTTCCGAATAATACGGCTCGTGGAAATCAAGCGGCATGCCGATAAGATATGCATCAATTGCTCTGGCGGCTCTGTTTGCCTCCGCAATTGCATCAATGGCTATGGATGCGCCGTTATTGGTGGCATCGCCGGCAGCAAACACACCCTCAATATTCGTCATACCCGTTACTTCATCCGCAACGATTGTTCCCCACTTGGAAAGACCTATTTCGTCAAGGCCTGCGGGCAGGCATTTCTGGCCTATTGCAGCAATAACGGTGTCAACCTCAATGGTTTTGAATGCGCCCTCAACGGGAACGGGCTTGCGTCTGCCCGATGCGTCGGGTTCACCAAGCTCCATAATCTGAAGCTTAACGGCCTTAACCTTGCCGTTTTCGCCGATGATTTCAGCAGGGTTGGTAAGGAACAGGAACTGAACGCCCTCTTCCATTGCCTCTTCAATTTCAATGTCCTCCGCAGGAGCTTCTGCCCTTGTTCTGCGGTAAATAACATAAACATTTTCAGCTCCGCAGCGGACAGCCGTGCGGCAGGCATCCATGGCGGTGTTTCCGCCGCCGACAACGGCAACGCCCTTGCCGACATCGGGGATATTACCCATGTTAACATCGCGCAGGAAATCAATTCCGCTGAGAACACCGCTAAGCTCCTCGCCCGGGCAGCCTATGCCGCTGCCCTTCCATGCGCCGATTGCAACAAGAACAGCATCTGCGCTGTTTCTGATTTCGTCAAAAGAAATATCCTTGCCGATTTTTACGTCATTCTTCATAACAACGCCTGTTTTTGCGATAAGCTCAACTTCCTTTGCAAGAACAGCCTTGGGAAGCCTGTATTCGGGAATACCGTAGCGAAGCATGCCGCCCATTTCGGGCATTGCTTCATATATTGTCACATCATGGCCTGCAAGTCGCAGATAATAAGCAGCATTGAGGCCTGCAGGACCTCCGCCGATAACAGCAACCTTTTTGCCTGTTGCTTCGGCAATTTCTGCAGCATAAGGAGCATCTGACGCAAGGTCATTATCGGCCGCAAAAGCTTTAAGGTAAGCGATTGAAAGCGGTTCTTCAACAAGCGCACGTCTGCAGTGAGTTTCGCAGGGGTGAGGGCATACTCTGCCGATTGAAGCGGGAATTGAGATTTTTTCTTTGATGATTTTAACAGCCTCTCTGTCGTTTCCGAGAGCAATCTGTTTGAGATATCCCTGGATATCGGTGTGTGCAGGGCAGTTAAGATGGCAGGGCCCTGCGCAGTCGCCCTCATGGTCGCTCATAAGCAGCTCAAGGGCAATCTTTCTTGCTCTCACAACTCTGGGAGTTTTTGTGCTGATAACCATGCCGTCCGCAGCAATTGCGGAGCATGCACGCAGAAGCTTGGGGCTTCCCTCAGCCTCAACAACGCAAAGTCCGCATGCACCGTATATTTTCAAATTTCCGTTGTAGCAAAGATTGGGGATTTCTATGCCGTTTTTGGCGGCAATATTAAGAATGGTTTCGCCTTTGTTGCCGACAATCTCTTTGCCGTTGACTGTAATTTTAATCTGTTCCATTTTGCCGCCTCCTTTATTCTACAATGATGGCTCCGAAGCGGCAGGAATTTACGCACTGACCGCAGCGGATGCAGATATCTGAATCAATAACATGTGCCTTTTTAACCTCGCCGCTGATAGCTTTGGCAGGGCATTTCTTGGCGCAGAGCGTGCAGCCCTTGCACTCATCGGCATCAATCGAATATGTGAGAAGCTCAACGCATTCCTTTGCGGGGCATTTCTTCTCTTTGATATGAGCCTCATATTCATCTTTGAAATAGCGGATTGTTGTCAGAACAGGATTCGGAGCTGTCTGGCCGAGGCCGCAGAGTGCGCCGTCCTTGATGGCTTCGCAAAGCTCTTCGAGCAATTCGATATCGCCCTCTTTGCCTTCACCCTTAACGATGCGTGTGAGGATTTCCTGCATTCTTGCCGTGCCTATGCGGCAGTGAACGCACTTGCCGCAGGATTCGAGAGCCGTAAAATCAAGGAAGAATTTTGCCATGCCGACCATGCAGGTGCTTTCGTCCATAACAACCATGCCGCCCGAGCCCATAATTGCGCCGGTTGCGGCAAGCGCCTTGTAATCAATAACCGTGTCAAGCAGATGCTCAGGGATGCAGCCGCCTGAAGGGCCGCCCATCTGAACCGCCTTGAATGTTTTATCCTCTTTTATTCCGCCGCCGATGCCGTAGATAACATCACGCAGAGTTTTGCCCATGGGGATTTCAACAAGGCCGCCCTTTTTGATTTTGCCCGTAAGAGCAAAAACCTTGGTTCCCTTGCTGTTTTCGGTTCCCATGGCAGCAAATGCCTCGCCGCCGTTGTTCATTATCCACGCAACATTGGCAAAGGTTTCAACGTTATTAATATTTGAAGGTTCATCCATATATCCCTTCTGTGCGGGGAAAGGAGGCTTAAGCCTCGGCATTCCTCTTTTGCCTTCAAGTGACTCGATAAGAGCGGTTTCTTCGCCGCAGACAAATGCGCCTGCACCCGCCTTTATTCTCATTTCGCAGGAGAAGCCCGTGCCGAGAATATTTTCTCCAAGAAGATTTGCCGCCTTTGCCTGCTCAATCGCCTTTTCAAGGTGAATGATTGCAAGCGGATACTCCGCTCTGACATACACTATCATTTCGCTTGCGCCGATTGCATAAGCGCCGATAAGCATGCCTTCAATAAGGCTGTGGGGGTCGGATTCAATAAGCGCTCTGTCCATAAATGCGCCCGGGTCGCCCTCGTCGGCATTGCAGATAAGATATTTCTGTTCGCTCACGCTCTGACGTGCAGCATTCCACTTAAACCATGTCGGGAAACCTGCGCCGCCTCTGCCTGCAAGGCCTGAAATTTTGATTTCTTCAATAACCTGCTCAGGGGTCATTGTTTTGAGAACCTTTTCAAGGGCCTGATAGCCGTCCGTGCTTCTGTAATCCTCGATTGATTCGGGGTCAATCAAGCCGCAATGGCGCAGAGCTATTCTGGTCTGACGGCTCAAAAACTCCTCATCATCGGCAGATATAATAATATGCTCAACAAGCGAAAAATCTTTTGTTTCAACAGCCTTGACTATAGCTCCTGCATCGTTCGCAGAAACACGGACAAGGCGGTGAACAAGCTCTTTTCCGTCATAAATATCAACAATAGGCTCGAGGTAGCACATGCCTATGCAACCCGTGCTGCCGAGAGTGAAGCTTTCGCTTCCGTTCATAAGAGCAGCAATTGCAGAATGAACCTTTGCAGCGCCCGCAGCAACGCCGCAGGAGCCTTCACCGATAATTATACGCATTTATTTGCCCTCCTTTGCCTGAATTTCCTTGAGAACGGCAACGGCTGAATCGGGGGTCAGATTGCCGTAAGCTTCGCCGTTAATCATGATTACGGGAGCAAGAGAGCAGCAGCCGAGGCAGGCAACATTTTCAAGAGTAAAAAGCCCGTCGGCGGTCGTTTCACCGCTTTGAATGCCGAGATATTCGGCAATTGCCGCGCTCACCCTTTCACTTCCGTTAACGTGGCAGGCCGTACCCTGGCAGGACATAATAAGATATTTTCCGATGGGCGAAAGGCGGAACTGGGAATAAAACGTTGCAACGCCCATAACATCAGCAGGGGTTACTCCGATTTTTTCCGCAATATGATACATAACATCCTTAGGCAGATAGCCATAGATATCCTGCGCTTTTTGAAGAATTGTGATAAGGTTGCTCGGAGAACTGCCGTATTTAGCAAGAATATCGGCAATTAAAGTAAAATCACTCTGGGGTCCGCTACAATTACACATAATATCTTTCCTCCTGACTGCCGCAAAGCAGTTATCTTTTTAAATATAACATAATAATTATTTTTATTCAAGTGTTCGGCAAACTATAACATCAATTAAATTGTGGTTTATATTGAAAAATCCTCCGCTTTTAACAAACGGAGGATTTTATGTTATCCGCGGACTGTGCCGCCCTTCATTTTTATAAGCTCACGGTAACTGATAAGCTCGATGCCGTGATCTTTGAGATACTTATGAGTATAAGGGTCTTTCATGAGCTGGTATTCCCAGACTCTGTCCTGCCATCTTGCGGTGATTCCTTTAAGCTCATCGCTCTCAACAGATGGATGAATAAATGTTTCGGTTACGCCGTCAGGCAAGTCTGTCCAAATCTTAAGAATGGTGTCTCTATATGTTTCATAGCTGACACGCATGTCGTCATTCCAATCGGGGAACAGAAGATAATCGGGAATAACAACGTTGTATTTCTTGCCCCAACGCTTTGAAAGCAGGGTTATTGCGGCATAAAGGAAATAGGGAGTTCCGTTCGGGCAGATGCGCTTATCGTGCGCTGTGTAAAGGCGGTATGCATAGCCGTATTCGCCGCAGATGCGCAATGTCATTTTTGCAAGACCGAGGCGGCCTGTGTAGTGGCCGTAAAGCGAGCCCATGTGGTTATCTGTGTGCGACGGCTTCATGCCCCAGCTGTGAGCAAGGTCAATCTGGGCACGGATTTCCGCCTCAAGGTCAGCATAAGAAGCGTTTTTTTCAACCTGGTCGCTCTCATGCCACATATAGCCCTCTTCATCAACAAGAGTTTTGCCGTTTGTGAGGGGCTTCCAGCGGTATTTTCCCCATTCGCTGGTCATTGTGAGATGAATGCCGATTGCGTGTTCGGGGTGGGCATTTGAAAAATCAACAGCCTCTTTTGCGGTTGGGCAGGGCATCATGATTGTTGCGGATTTGAGCCAGCCTCCTTCAAAAAGCTCTGCCACAGCTTCGTTAGCCGCATGGCACATGCCGTAGTCATCAGCATTAACGATAAGATATTTAGCCATATAAAAATTCCCTTTCATTCAGAGTTGATAACAATTTAATAATACCACAAAAAACAGAATAATCAACAGTATTTTTTCAGAAATGACTCAAACAAAAAAATCCCGCACCCGAAAACCTCGGATGCGGGAGATAATGACTAATTGTTATTAGTTATCCTTCTTTGTTTTAACAACTGCAACTGTGCCTGCTGCAAGAACAAGAAGAGCGATTGCGGGAACTACGGTGCTGCTGCCTGTTGAGGGGATTACGGAATCAACCTTTGCGGGCTTCTTTGTAGTTGTTGCCTTTGTTGTTTCGTCGCTGTCATCAATATAAGTTTCGCCGGGCTTACGGGTAACAACTTCTTCAGTTGTGCTCTCTGTTGTGCCTGCTGTTGTGGGAGCAGCTGTTGTGCCGGTTGAGCTTTCGGTTGTTGCAGCTTTGGTTGTGGTGGTTGTTGCTGCAGCTGTTGTTGTGGTTGTTGCTGCTGCAGTTGTGGGAGCAGCTGTTGTTGTAAGTCTTGAGTCTGTGGGGTTTTCGGGAGTAAATTCTGTTGTTGCAGCTGTTGTTGTTTCAGCAAAAGCGGAAACTGCAAATGTGCAAAGAGTAAATGCTGCAATGATGATTGCAAGCATCATGGAAACTGTCTTTTTCATTTCTGATTACCATCCTTTTTAAAATTGAAATTTTGTGCATTTTTCATTTATCTAAAATACAACAATCATTTTACACATAAAACACTTCTTTGTCAAGTCGATATATTTACCAATAAGTCGGCTGAAATTCTGCAATATTTGTAAATAACTTTGTATTTTAAGACTGATGCACGGAAAAATATAAGTAAATATATTTGAAAGGAGCTTTGATATGCCCTTTATTTTTCCTGATAAAGATAAAAGAAACAAGGCGCAATGGCATTTTTCCAAAGAAAAGAACAATCGCGGATACGAGCTGAACGATGAGGAAATTCACAACGATGTTCTGGGCAGCTACACCGGAACGCCTTATGACGATTTGCGTCCCATTCAAGACGCTGATGACCTTTAGAGCTTTAGCGGAGCGCATTGTGCCGATGCGCTCCGCCTCCACTTCATCTTTTGTCTCCCACGCCGCATTCTTTCCCCAAAGAACACGGCGGTATATCAAAATTCCACTTGCCCCATCCATCCGAATATTTGCAAGGGTTTGCAGAATTTTCTGTTATCTTATCTCGCTGACTGCGAGAGTTTTGCCGCTTTCAATCGAAAATGCGGCAACCTTTTCGCCCGAAACGGTGTAAAGCACATCGCCGATGCAGGCGCTTCTGACTGCGGCATCGCCTATATATGAATCATCATGATTGAATGTTCCGCAGGGCCTTATCTCCCCGTTTGAAACCTCAAAAAGCATGTAGGCAGATATATCAGTCTGTTTTTCGGGATTATGCTTTATAACAGGGATTCCAAACATATTTTTGCCGGAAATATTAATGACGCTGCGAAGATCGCCTGAAGAAATCATATTGTAATCACTGCCGAGAGCATATTCCGAAACAGTTTTCGGGTTATCCGAATCACTGATATCCATGAGCGAAAACGTTACTTTTCCGTTTTCAAAACCGATTCCGAGAAGCGACTTATCCGAAATCGCATGAAGGCTGCCCGAAAAATCCGTTGACTGAATTGTTGCTGCAACCTTAGGCTTTGCAGGATCCGCCAAATCAATTATCATTGTTTCGCCGTCTGCTACAAAATAAACGCTGCTGCCCATAAATCTGATATCGCTGACATTTTTGCCCTGCAATATTTTTTTGAGGCCGCTGACAAACTTCATATTTTCATCAAGAACATAAATGTTGCCCGAATCCGTTTCCGAAGTTGCCGCTCGCATATATCCGTTGCTTTCATCTATCGAAAGGCCTCCTATCAGAGAGCCTTCAACAATATAAGAGCCCGCGAAAGCAATTGAAGTGCCGTCAAGATTGAAGCGATAAATCTCCGTCAGGCGTTTGTGCTCGCCCGAGTCATCCGCATCAACCGAAACAAATTCTCTCGCTGCGCTCACGGAGCGTGCTGAACAATAGAGCTGTTTGCCGCTGCCGAGAATCGCCATCCTGCCGACGGGCGAATCAAAATTCGAAATATCGGTTACCGTTATAAAAATATATGAAGCCTCGGGGTCATTAACGGCAATAAAAATATCCTTTGCGTTAAGGCTGAATGTTTCGCCGTCCGTGCTGAAAGACGGAACCAGATTCAGCTCACCCGAAGCCGAATAAATCGGCTTATCCGTAACCAGACACAAGCGGTTTTCATGAAGGCTTGAGGAAATATATCTGCCGTCCTGAACATGCTCACGTATCTTAACCGGATTTTCCGGTTTGGAAATGTCGTAATAAATCGCAGCCGTTGATTTTCCGCCCCTGTTGATTAAGGCAACAAGCCTGCTGCCCTTCAGATAAATTTCAATGCATTCATCTGCGGAATCCGAGCTGCCGTATTCCGAAAGAGTGACGGTTGAAACAACCCTCATCTCCCCTGCAGGCACAGCCTTAACTATTTTTATCTGCTCAACAATTGAGCCTGTTTCCCTGTTTGTGCCTGTTGTTACTATATATAAAAATTCTCCGTCATTTTTAACTATATCCGCTTCGAAATCTCCGAAGCCCGAAACGCCGTAGGTGTTGTTGAAAGAGTAGCCTTCGCTGTAAACGCTCTCAGAGCTGCCGTCAATTGCCGATGAAGCAACAAAGCTTTCATAGCCCTTCAGAAGGCTGCCCGTTTTTGCGGTTGTTGCAAGATTTGAACCTACACCGGTTTGAGTTTCGGAACTCGGTTTTGTTGCCGTAACGGCAGGAGAAGCCTTTTCGCCGAGAATCTCCCGAACAGCTTTTTCAACATCCTGATAGCTTTTCGCATTTTTAATCGGCTGCCCGCTTTCATAGCTTTTATAGAACGAATCCGTTCTGATAACCCGAACGCCGTTCATCCGCATTGCAAGAGCGCCGATAACAACTATTGTGAGCATCGCTGCAACGGCGGTAAGCCTGCGTAAAATAACGATGCTGTTATTTTTAGTCCCCGTTTTATCGGAAAAATCCTTTTCTTTCCGTTCCTCGCTTTTGAGCATGTTGACAATGCTCTCTTTTTGAAGCGGCAGAGGCACATTTGCCTTTTCTGCGCTTTTTTCAAATTCGCTGCGAAGCAAATCCAGAATTTGTTTATCGTCTTTGTTCATCTTTTTCACCCTCCTTCCGTTCAGTTCTCACCGCCGAGCGTTTCACGCAGCTTTTTGAGCGATCTTTTCAGCTTCGAACGCACCGTTGACGGCGGGCAATCAAGCATTTCGGCTATCTCGTGGCTTTTATAGCTGCCCAAAACGCTGAGCAGAACAATTTCCCTTTCCTGCGTTGAAAGGGTTTCAAGAGCCTTTTTCAACTCAAGCGAAAGCTCAATGCTTCCGAAAGCAGCGGGCTCTGCCAATCCCCCGTTTTCGTCATCAAGATAAACCAAATCTTTTTTCTTTTCATTTTCTGTGTAGTATCTTTTGCAGGAGGCGCACAGGATTTTAAACAGCCATCCTTTGAATGCCTCCGGCTTTTTGAGAGTTTTTATCTGTTTAAAAGCGGATAGCACTGCATCGGAAACTGCATCTTGCGCAATAGTTTCGCTGCCGGTTATGTAGCAAGCATAACAATACATATCTTTATAATAAAGCTCATACAGTTCACCGAAGGCCTCGGCGCTGCCGCTTTTTGCCAGAGTAACGAGTTCTTTTATTTGAGCGCTCAAAATGACCCTCCTTACCACTCTCATTTAATAAGTGTCGCGAACTTTGATTTTTGTTGCATAATTTTCAAAAAAATTTTTGGCTTTATAGACCACATTCAGGATATACTATACATGAAAGAAAATTATAAAGCAAGGTGTTAAAATTGAAAAAGCTGATAATATTATCCTTAATAACAGCAGTATTATTCCTAACAAGCTGTTCGGGCAGAGGCACTCTTGAAGAAACAAACGCCAATGCGCCCGTTTCCGTTGAGGATGAACGCACACAAACCTCAACCTCCGCCGCACCCTCAACTTTAAAGCCTGCCGCAACCTCACCGCTGACCGGCAGAGAAATCCTCAAGCCCTTAACCTTCACGGTCAATGACCCCGAAAACACACGCGGACTGTCTGTTATCAGAACGGAACACAGCTTCGGCGTTGCCAAAAACGGCGAACCGCACGAAATTTCAAAATCAACTCAGAAATATTTCGAAAGCACAGGGTATAAAGTTCTGTGCTATGACACCAAATCAACAGAAAAAGTCTTGTATCTGACCTTTGACTGTGGCTGGGAAAACGGCTGCACCGACAAAATTCTTGACGTTTTAAAAGAAAAGAAGGTGCCCGCCGCATTCTTCTGCACGCTTGAGCATATTCAATCCTCGCCCGAGCTTATTGCAAGAATGATTAACGAGGGGCATATTGTCGGCAATCATTCGGCAAAGCATCCGAATTTTGCGGAAATTTCAAGGCAGCGCATGGCAGACGAAATTCTCGAATGCGGCAACTATCTGCGTGAAAACTACGGCTACAGCTCCGACTTTTTTCGCTTCCCCGAAGGCTCTTACACAGAAAGTGCACTGGAACTTGTTGACTCAATGGGCCTGACAACCGCTTTCTGGTCCTGCGCCTATGCTGACTGGGATGTCAGCCAAACCAAGGGCAGCCGATATGCCTTTGAAACCGTAACCGCCCGCCTGCACCCGGGCGCCGTTGTTTTGCTTCACTCCGTTTCGCCCGACAACGCCGATGCACTCGGAGATATTATTGATTGGGCAAGGCAAAACGGCTATGTGTTCAAAGCATTATCCGATTATAAATTCTGACCGCCGAAAGCGGCACGGTTCTTTGTTAACCGTGCCGCTTCTTTTAAGTTCATCAAACGTTTACAAGCCGCCCTTGATTTTCGTTTAATATTATGATAAAATTAGCAACATGAATATATTAAAATTAAAAGCACTCAAAAAATCCGTTGCGGTTTTGCTTTGTTTAGCCGTTGCTGCATCAACATCTGCTTGCTCAATCAGCAAGCCTGTGAAAAAGCCGCCCGAAACAACCTCTAACGTTGTTAGGGTAACTTTTCCCGAAGGTTCAACCGTCAGCGAAATTGCTCTGTTGCTTGAGAAAAACGGAGTTTGCTCTGCAGCGGAATTTATGCTTGAGGCAAACAATGCTCAAAATCTCGAAGGCTTCTCTTTCTCTATTTCTAACGCTCATGAGCGCGCATTCCTGCTGGAGGGATATGTTTTCCCTGACACTTATGAATTCTATCGCAACGAAAGCGCCGCATCTGCAATAAAGCGTTTTTTAAAAAACACTCAAATAAAGCTTAACGACGAGGTTGCCGCACGCAGCGAAGAACTCGGCTTCACCGTTGACGAAATTCTGACTCTCGCTTCGATTATTCAGGAAGAAGCTGGGAATCCCGCAGAAATGGGCAAGGTTTCGTCGGTTATTCATAACCGCCTTGCAAGCAGCAAATATCCTCGCCTGCAATGCGACGTTTCAACGGCTTATCTTCGCAATTATGTTAAACCTTATGTTGACGAAACAAAGTACGAAGAGTTTACCGCCCTTTACAGCACCTATGAATGCGAAGGGCTGCCCGCAGGGCCGATAACAAACAGCGGAATGGATGCAATCAATGCCGCTCTTTATCCCGAAGAAACGGATTATTTTTTCTTTGTTACGGACAGCGAAAGCAATTATTACTATGCCGAAACATGGGCAGAACATCTGGAAAACTGCGATATTGCGGGGCTGTAACCCCAAATCGCCTTAAATAAAAAACCGAAAGGATCTTAACCATGAAAAAAATCTTATCAGCCATTCTTATTATTGCAGCGCTTATGACAGTTCTTTGCGCATGCGGCAAAAAAGAGCCCGACCCCGTTGTTTCCGGCGACTACACCTATGTTGCGCTTGAAGACAACACTGCAAAAATAACAAAATATAACGGCACCAAAGAAATTATTTCTCTTGATATCCCTGCCGCAATTGACGATTTGACCGTTACCGTTATCGGCACAGAGGCTTTTGCGAACGTTCAGACCATCAAGGTTGTTAACTTCCCCGAAACCCTTATCAAGGTTGAGGAAAGAGCTTTTGCAGGCAGCTCAATCAAAAAAGCATTTCTTCACAGAGCATCGGGTCTGACCGAAATCGGCGCCTATGCCTTTGCGGAATGCAAGAGCCTTGTTCAGGCAGACCTGCCCCGCAGCCTTGAAACCGTTGGCGAAAAAGCTTTTTATTATTGCGACAGCCTCAAGGTTGCAAACTTCAGAGGTGACACCGCCAACATAGATATTTTTGCATTTGATGCATGCCCGAAGGTTAAGATTTATGTAGACAGCTCCTCCAAAAACGTTATCTCCTTTGCAAACACCTATCATCTCGAAACCGTAATTTCCGAATAATAAAATAATTTCAGCCGTCATCTCATATAAATTATAAGAGGTGACGGCTCATGTTTTTTGAAATCAATTCTGCAATTAGCTCCTTTGTCTGGGGGCCGCCTATGCTTGCGGTCTTTCTCGGCACGGGGCTTTTTTTATCGGCAAAATCGAAGTTTTTTCAGATTTTCGGAATCAGGAAATGGCTTGGCAAAACAGTTATATCAGCATTTAAAAGCAGAAAAACAAAGAACAGCGCAGACGGGTCAATCTCTCAGTTTGGTGCGCTGACCTCCGCCCTCGCCGCATGCCTTGGCACAGGCAACATAGTCGGCGTTGCAACCGCTCTGTGTTCAGGCGGAGCGGGAGCGGTTGTTTGGATGTGCATTTCCGCAATTCTCGGCATGATGACCTGCTGTTGCGAAAATATTCTCGGCATTAAATACCGGGTAAGGGATTCTCTCGGCAATTGGCTGGGAGGACCGATGCTTTATATCGAACGAGGTCTCGGCATGAAAGGGCTTGCAGGCATTTATGCATTTTTTCTTGTGGGTGCTTCTCTTGGCATGGGCAACATGACCCAGGCAAACTCCGTTGCGCAGGGGCTCTCAGGCTTCGGCATCCCGCCGATTGCCTGCGCCGTTTTGCTGAGCATTGCAATAACCGTTGCCGTTGCCGGCGGCCTTAAAAGAATAACTGCCATTTCACAAATGCTTATTCCGATTCTTTCCGCCGCATTCATTTTTGCCTGCCTTGCCGTCATTGCCGTCAACCGTGAAAATCTTTTACCGAGCATCAAGCTGATGTTCAGGGAAGCGTTTACGCTAAAGGCGGTGTCGGGCTTCGGAATGGCAAAAGCAGCAAGATACGGTATTTCAAGAGGAGTTTTTTCAAACGAAGCGGGTCTTGGCAGCAGCGCAATCATCCACGCCGCAGCCGATTGCAAAAATGCAGGCGAGCAAGGCTTTTGGGGTATTCTTGAGGTTTTTATTGACACGGTGCTTATGTGCACGGTGACTGCCGCCGCAATTCTTTCAAGCGGAGTTATGCAAAAAAATCCCGATTTGAACGGAGTTGAGCTTTGCGCCGCCGTATTTGAAAGCGTTTTCGGAAAAGCAGGCGGATATTTTTTGAACGTGTGTATCTGCCTTTTTGCGTTTGCAACTCTCATTGCATGGTCATATTACGGAAAGAGCGGCGCCGAATATCTTCTGGGCAAAAAGAGCGGCAAAATATATAATTTTCTCTATGCCGCAGCGGCTTTCATCGGCTGCATCATGCGGCTGGACAGCGTTTGGAGCATTTCCGACACACTCAACGGCCTTATGGCGGTTCCGAATATTTTTGCACTCATCCTTCTGTCAAACGAAGCAATATCAGAACTGAACAAGGCAAAGGAAAGCACGGTGAAGCCATAAAAATATCCTTTCATTTGATTACTCTTTTCCGCAGCTTTACATCTGCCGTTAACATTTGCCTTGCACAAAGAATATCATAGCATTAGAAAAGTGCAATACAACTGACACAAAGGAGAGAGTTCAATGGCAGAATATTTGCAGCTTAATAATATAAATCCCGGCGAACGGGCAACAGTCAAAAGAATAAACACAGAATCCGGCATCCGTCGCCGGCTTATGGATATAGGTCTGATTGAAAACACGGTTATTGAATGCGTGGGCAAAAGCCCTCTCGGCGACCCTGCCGCTTATCTGATAAGAGGAGCAGTTATTGCAATACGAGAAAAAGACTGCTTCGATATTCTTGTTGAAAAAACAGGTGATTGCGTTGGCAAAAACAGCAATTGACTCTGCTCTTGAAATAAAAAAGCAAAGTGAAAATGATTTGGTTGTTGCCCTTGCAGGGAATCCGAATGTCGGCAAAAGCACGGTTTTCAATGCTTTAACAGGCATGAATCAGCACACAGGCAACTGGCCGGGAAAAACCGTTGCGAATGCCCAGGGATATTGCAAAAGCAAAGAAAAATCCTATGTTATGGTTGATATACCGGGTACATATTCACTCATGGCTCACTCCGCAGAAGAAGAAGTTGCAAGAAACTTCATCTGCTTCGGCTCGCCCGATGCGGTTATTGTTGTGTGCGATGCAACCTGCCTTGAGCGCAGCATGAACCTGGCACTTCAAACGCTGGAAATCTCTCAAAATGTTATTGTTTGCGTTAATCTTATGGACGAGGCAAAGAAAAACGGTATTTCAATAAATATCGAACTTCTTTCCGAACGGCTCGGTGCACCTGTTATAGGAGTAACCGCAAGAAAAAAACGCAGCCTTAACTCTTTGCTTGACGCTCTCGACACACTCGGCTCAAACAAGCCTTTTTCACTCCGGTATCCCAAGCCTGTTGAGCACGCAATATCGGCCCTTGAGCCTGCAGTTGCCGCGCTGCAAAACAAAGTTGACAGCCGATGGCTGAGTCTCAGGCTTCTTGATTCGGATTCTTCTCTGAAATGTGAAATATCCAACTGCTTTGGCGAGGATTTTATGAATAACCCCGATTTGCGCCTTGCTCTTGCCAAGGCAAAGGGCATTTTGACCAAAGCAGACATATCACCTGATAAGCTAAGCTGTTTGATTGCAGAGGCTTTTGTCAATGCCTCCCATGAAATATGCGAAAATGCCGTTATCGGCGGCGGCGAATACCGCCAAAAAGACCGCAGACTCGACAGGCTTCTCACCAGCCGCCTGACAGGATTCCCCGCCATGCTTCTGATGCTTGCATTTGTGTTTTGGCTGACCATAACGGGGGCCAACTATCCGTCACAGCTTCTTTCCGATTTCCTTTTCGGAATTCAAGATAAGCTCTCCGCTCTTTTTATGTCGCTCGGTGCGCCTTCGTGGCTCCACGATTCCCTTGTTCTCGGCGTTTACAGAGTTCTTGCATGGGTTGTGTCCGTTATGCTTCCGCCCATGGCAATTTTCTTCCCCCTTTTCACCCTGCTTGAGGATTCGGGCTATTTGCCGAGAATCGCATATAATCTTGACCGTCCTTTCCGCCTTTGCAACGCCTGCGGGAAGCAGGCGTTGACGGTCTGCATGGGCTTTGGCTGCAACGCTGCGGGAATAACGGGCTGCCGAATTATCGATTCTCCCCGTGAAAGGCTGCTTGCCGTGCTGACCAACAGCCTTGTGCCCTGCAACGGCAAATTTCCGACCCTTATTTTGATTATTACAATATTTTTTATCGGCTCTGCAGGCGGCTTGTTTTCCTCTGCGCTGTCCGCTCTCGCCCTGACTGCGGTTATCATTTTCAGCCTGGCTATGACTTTTGCCGCAACAAAACTGCTTTCAATGACGGTTCTCAAGGGTGTTCCCTCATCCTTTACGCTTGAATTGCCGCCATACCGCAAACCGCAGATTGCAAAAACTCTTGTTCGCTCGATTTTTGACAGAACTCTGTTTGTTCTCGGCAGAGCTGCCGCCGTTGCAGCGCCCGCAGGTCTCATAATATGGTTAGCGGCAAATATAAGCATCGGAAGTGCAACTCTTCTGGAATATATTTCCGGTTTTCTCGACCCGCTTGGCCGCCTTATGGGGCTTGACGGTATTATTCTGACAGCGTTTATTCTCGGATTCCCTGCCAATGAAATTGTTATACCTATTATTATAATGTCATATTCGGCAATGGGCACTTTGCCCGACCTTGGCAGCACCGCCGAAATACAAACACTTTTAGCTCAAAACGGCTGGACTGCGGCAACTGCCGTTTGCTTCATCCTTTTTTCTCTCATGCACTGGCCCTGCTCCACTTCTCTTATAACCGTAAAAAAAGAAACGGGCAGCTTGAAATACACCCTGCTTGCCGCCGCTCTGCCAACAGCAATGGGCATAATCGCCTGCATAATCGCCGCCGAAATAATGAGGGTTATTTGATGTTGACTTTTGCTCGCTAAAGTATTAAACTATAATATATATCAAATTCAAGGAGAAAACCGATGCCTAAGGAAGAACAAACCATATTCACAACTCTTGCCTCCGCCTATTTCACGGTTATCAACAAGCTGAACGTATCTTTCAAAAAAGGTCTTTTCGGCAAGAGCGGCTATGCCTGCAAGCAGTTCCCCGAGCTTGTTGCCTCCTTCGGCTGCGAAGGCGACAAACACGCACCGATTGCATATATCGACGGCTCTTTCCGCCTGCGTGACAGAAAAAACACCTTTATCACCTTCGGCATCAGTAATATAGATTCAAAAATTAAATGGTATAACAAGGAAGGCTGGCTGCCTTGCTTTGTCAGCGAATTTCAAAAGGACGGCAACGATTATAAAATAGAAAATTTTGCGGATAAGGTAACCGTTGGCGGCAACGATTTTGAAATTGCATATTCAAGAGTTACCTTAAAAAACAACTCAGCTGCCGCAATTCCCGCTCCCAAGCCTTCAAAAAAGCTGATATCGCTCAACGAACATCCGAAATTTGTTGCCGCCGGCAAAAGCATAACAATGGATTTTGCCGTTGGTGCGGACAGATTCGGCGGCAGCTATCCCTACCCTTCAGATGAAGCAATCAGCCGTCTCGGCAGCTTTGATGAGCATTATGAAAAAATGAAAAGCTATTGGGTCAACCGCCTTGAGCCGCTTTGTGAAATTGCCGCTCTGCCTGATGAAACGCTGATTAACGCCTATAAAGCAGGCTATGTTTACACCATGATTGTCAAAGACGGCAACGAGCTTCACGTTGGCGAAAACGGATATGACCGTGTTTTTGACCATGACGTTATCGGCATCCTTGTTTATCTGATGACCATGGGCGATTTCAAAGGCTTCAAAGAATATGCCGAATATATTCTTCAGAATGTTCAATATCCCGATGCCCGATGGAAATACAGTTGGCCCTTCGCTTTCTATCTTTTCAAAACGGGCGATGCCGAATATATAAAAGAAAAATTCAACGAAATCAAAGAGAACGCACATAGAATTGAGAATGACATAAATCCTGAAACAGGAATTATGATAAAAACCATTGCCATTGATTCTCTCGGCGAATGGACTATTGATAACTGGTCGGCGCTTTTCGGCCTTTGCTGCTATGAATATATCTGTAACAGTCTCGGATATTCCGATGAAGCGGCTTGGGCAAAATCAGTTTATGACAAACTTTTAAAAAACGCAAACAGGCATGTTGAAAAAACCATCAGAGAAAAAGGACTTGACTATCTGCCTATCTCAATGAGCGAAAGCAACGAAGAGGGCAAGCGCAAAAATCCGAAGGATGCAAACTGGGCTTCAATGTTCCTTTTCGGAAGATGGGGCTGGGACGGCTGGCTATTCTGCGCACAGCAGAGCGGAGTTATGCTTGAACTGATTGACAAAACCTATGCTCACGGCTTTGAACGCCGAAAAGACGTCAGCGACTCAATCTATAACTTTGGCGGCTACCCCCACGGATATTATTGCTCCGCCTACAATGCAGGCTACGGCAGCACCGCTCTGCGCGGCGATAAATACCGCGACTGTGCGATAAAAGCCTATCAGTTTATGATTGAAAATGCCATGAGCGGGCCCTTTTCATG
The DNA here is from genome assembly GCA_045589815.1 of Acutalibacteraceae bacterium. Classification (GTDB taxonomy): domain Bacteria; phylum Bacillota; class Clostridia; order Oscillospirales; family Acutalibacteraceae; genus CAG-177. Next base: position 31,774 of record JAZNPT010000022.1, on the reverse strand, counting down.
GTGGGAAGGCATTGACTATCCGAACCCAAAATCTCCGTGGAACATTCCCCATGCGGCAGGCGGAGGCGGCTCGTGCCAGCATATATGGGGGCAGTCAACGGCAAGCAAGGCTTTGCTTGACAGCCTTATCTGCCAACGCACCAACGGCGACGTTATAATCGGCAGAGGAATTCCGCATGAATGGCTTTTTGACGGCGCTGTTATTGAAGTTAAAAAATATCCCATTGAAAACGGCAAAAAAATCAATTTTTCTCTTTCGGTTGAAGCCGACAAAATAAAGCTTATTGTTTCCGGCGGCAAACCGTCAGGCAGAATCATTCTTGATTTGCCGCAGAATAACCTTGAAGTTAAAACGGAGGAAAAATACGAATGACCGGAACCCTTGTCAACTGCGTTGCAGTTATAGTCGGCGGTTTAATAGGACTTCTTTTGAAAAAGGGCATAAAAGAAAGCTATACCGTCGGCATTAATAAATCTCTCGGACTTGCAGTTTTGATAATAGGCCTCAACGGCGTTATTTCAAACATGTTCACTGTTGAAAACGGCAAGCTTGCAAGCAGCGGCGAGTTGCTGCTTATAATATTCCTGGTTATCGGAACGCTTATAGGTGAACTGACAAAATTTGACGACCGTTTCAACGGCTTTTGCAAAAAGATTGACGGCAAATTCAAAGACGGCGGCTTTGCGGGCGGCTTTATCAACGGCACAATACTTTTCTGCGTTGGTGCAATGGCAATTATCGGTTCAATCAATGACGGCTTAACGGGCGACAGCTCCGTGCTTTTCATCAAAAGTGCGCTGGATTTCATTAACGCAATTATTTTTGGCGCAACGCTCGGCTTCGGCGTTATTTTCACTTTTATCCCGATTTTGATTTATCAGGGAGGCATCTCCCTTCTTGCAGGAACACTCAGCGGCGTTTTGCAAGGCGAGCTGCTGGAGCAGATATGCATGGTAGGCTATGCAATAATCATGGCAATCGGTTTTAACTTCTTCCTTGAGAAGAAATTCAAGACTTTAAACATGGTTCCCGCCATAATTCTTCCTGTTGCTTATCATTACATATTAATTTTGATTGAATATATTAAAAATATTTTTGCTTAAAATTCGCATATATGCCGTTTGGTCCGTATAAATCACACAATATATATAATAATGTATGTTATACGGGCCTTCTGCGCAAAACAAAACCGAATTATTTTCAAAAAAAGTGCTTGACTGCAGGGATTGAATGTGTTATGATAATCCTACCTCTGCAGGAGGGTTCTTTTTTTGTGCCCGAAAATAAATTGTTAAATTTGAAAGCAGAGGGAGGCCTGGCTCTGTTTCAGGTTGCCTGATAGACCCGTTTCAGGGCTAAAAATTCCGATAAAATGGAGGTGCCGCACATGGCTGCTAACGGTAAAAGAGTTAAGATTACCCTTTCTTGCACCGAATGCAAACAGCGTAATTACAACACAATGAAAAACAAGCAGAACACACCCGACAGGCTGGAGATGAACAAGTACTGCCGTTTTTGCAGGAAGCATACTCTCCACAAAGAGTCCAAATAATTAAGCGGGAGGATTTAACCTATGGCTAAAAAGGAAGTTTCCCAAGCAGCAGAAAAGGTTGCCGCCGCCGAAAAGAAAAAAGACAAAAAGCCTGCAAATCCCAACGGAAATATTTTTGTTAGAGCCGGCAAGGCAATCAAAAAGTTCTGCAAAGATCTCAAGGGCGAAATCAAAAAGATTGTTTGGCCCGATGCAAAAACAGTTCTTAAATCAACCGGCGTTGTCCTCGCAGTAGTTATTATTTGCGCATTGGTCATCTTTGCTGTTGACCAGCTGCTCGCAGGCGGTCTTTCACTTCTTGAAAGAGCTGCTCAGAGCATCGGAAGCACCGCTGAAACAACAAGCGCTGCTGTTGACGCAGTAACAACCACAGCCGCTCAAATTGCGGGCTAATCGGGAGGATATCAGATGTCTGTTGACACAAGATGGTATGTAGTCCATACCTACTCCGGTTATGAAAACAAGGTTGCGACCAACATCGAAAAGATGGTCGAAAACCGCAGAATGCAGGACCAGATTTTGGAGGTTAAGATTCCCACCGAAATCGTTACCGATGCAGAGAAAAAGAAAGAGGTTGAGCGCAAGCTTTTCCCCGGCTATGTTCTCGTTAAGGTTGCTGTTTCGCCGGACAGGGACAACCGCCCTGCCATGAGCGATGAAACATGGCTCCTTATCCGCAACACAAGAGGCGTCACCGGTTTCGTTGGTCCCGAAAACAAAGCAATTCCTCTTACCGATGAAGAAGTTATCAGGCTCGGAGTCGAGAAGAGAAGCGTTGAGGTTTCCTATAAGGTTGGCGACACAGTCAACATCATCGACGAAATTTTTGACGGCTTCAGCGGAATTGTTGAGGAACTGGACGTTGACAACAACATGGTCAAAGTTGCAGTATCCGCTCTCTTTGGCAAGCAAACAACAGTTGAGCTTGAGCTTGACCAGGTTGAACTTGCTGAATAATCACGGTAATTTGAGGGTTAACACCCTTTCAAATTTAGCGCTTTTTGCGCAGTCCCGCTTTTGCGTGGGCTTCGTGGGAGGAGCTTAAAGCTCCGCAATTTACCACAATTTATGGAGGTTTTTAATTATGGCACAGAAAGTAGTTGGCTTAATTAAGTTGCAGATCCCCGCAGGCAAGGCCACTCCGGCTCCCCCTGTAGGTCCTGCTCTCGGTCAGCACGGCGTTAACATTATGGCTTTCACAAAGGAATTCAATGAGCGCACAAAGAACGACATGGGTCTTATCATCCCTGTTGTTATCACTGTTTACGCTGACCGCACATTCAGCTTCATCACAAAGACCCCGCCCGCAGCCGTTCTTATCAAAAAAGCTTGCGGCATTGAAAGCGGTTCGGGCGTTCCCAACAAGACCAAGGTTGCAACCATCACTCAGGAACAGGTTCGCAAGATTGCTGAGCAGAAGATGCCTGACCTCAACGCAGCTTCCGTTGAAGCAGCAATGAGCATGATCGCCGGCACAGCTCGCAGCATGGGCGTTACAGTAGCTGACTGATTTGCAAACTGTGGGAGGAAAAATCCGATTAACCACATGATTGGGAGGAATTAATTAACATGAAACACGGAAAGAAATATAACGAGAGTGCAAAGCTCGTTGAAAGAGCAACACTCTATGATACCGACGCTGCACTTGATTTGGCTGTTAAGACCGCAAGTGCAAAGTTCGATGAAACAGTTGAAGTACACGTTCGTTTGGGCGTTGACTCCCGCCACGCTGACCAGCAGGTTCGCGGCGCTGTAGTTCTCCCCAACGGAACAGGCCGTACTGTAAGAGTTGCAGTTTTTGCTAAGGGTGCAGATGCTGACGCAGCAGCTGCAGCAGGCGCAGAAGTTGTTGGCGCAGAAGACCTTGTTGCAAGAATCCAGGGCGAAGGCTTCATGGATTTTGACGTTTGCATCGCAGCACCCAACATGATGGGTCTCGTTGGCCGTCTCGGTAAGGTTCTCGGTCCCCGCGGCTTGATGCCCAGCCCCAAAGCAGGCACAGTTACACCCGACGTTGCTAAGGCTGTTACAGAAGCTAAGGCAGGTAAGATTGAATACCGCCTTGACAAAACAAACATCATCCACTGCCCCATCGGCAAGGTTTCCTTCGGCGCTGAGAAGCTTGCTGAAAACTTCAACACTCTCCTCGATGCTATCATCAAGGCTAAGCCCGCCGCTGCAAAGGGTCAGTATATCCGTTCTTGCGTTCTTGCAACAACCATGGGCCCCGGCATCAAGGTTAACCCCAACAAGATCGGTACTGCAACAGAAGCATAAAAAATGCTTGACAAGCGCAAATTATTGTGCTATTATATTTAAGCTGTTCTTTTTAAGACAGCAGGTGCTTTTCGCATAAAGGTTATTTTTAACCGCCTGCCGAGAGAGGATGCATACAAAAGAATTCATTGCTTTAGTATGTTCACGCCCTTTCTGCGGTTTGCGGAAAGGGCTTTTTAATTGCATTTATTCCATACGGAGGTGAAAATATAAATGCCCAGCGAAAAAGTTTTGGAACAAAAGAAACAAATCGTTGCTGACCTCACCGACATGCTTCAGAATTCTGTTGCAGGTGTTGTTGTTGACTACAAAGGCATCAACGTTGCTGATGACACAAAGCTCCGTAAAGAGCTTCGTGAAGCAGGCGTTAAGTATTCAGTAGTAAAGAACACTCTTCTCGGCCTTGCTGCCAAGAATGTAGGTCTTGACGATATTTGCGGTGTTCTCGAAGGCACAACAGCTATCGCTATCAGCCCCGAGGATCACACAGCAGCAGCAAGAATCCTTTCAAAGTTTGCTGATACCCACAAGAACTTCTCCGTAAAGAGCGGTTATCTTGACGGTAAGGTTGTTGACACAGCAACAATCGATTCACTTGCAAAGCTTCCCACAAGAGAGGTTCTTCTTGCAACAGTTTGCAACGCATTCAATGCACCCATCGCATCCTTCGCACGTGCTATTCAGGCTATCGTTGACAAGAGCGGCGAAGCTCCTGCTGAAGAAGCACCCGCAGAAGCATAATTTAAATTAATTAAAAAATTCTTATTATTGGAGGAAAATAAAATGGCATCAGAAAAGATTGCAGCAATGATTGAAACAATCAAAGAACTTACAGTACTTGAGCTTTCAGAGCTCGTTCACGCAGTAGAAGAAGAATTCGGCGTATCCGCAGCAGCTGCTGTAGCTGTTGCTGCTCCTGTTGACGGCGGCGCTGCTGCTGCAGAAGAGAAGACAGAGTTTGACGTTATTCTCGCTGAAGTTGGCGCTGAGAAGATCAAGGTTATCAAGGTTGTTCGTGAGCTCACAGGTCTCGGCCTTGCAGAAGCTAAGGCTGTTGTTGACGGCGCTCCCAAGGCTATCAAGGAAGGCGTTTCCAAGGATGACGCTGAAGCTGCTAAGGCTAAGCTTGAAGAAGTTGGCGCAAAGGTTGAACTTAAATAATTTAAGATTAACTAACGAACCCGCTATGCAGATGCATGGCGGGTTTTTTATATGCAAATGATATATACAGTAGAATTTTTCTCTTGTCTGTAGAATAGGTTTCAACAAACAAGTTATTGCTTATTTCATCAAAAATGATATTATGTGATTACAACAGCGCTGTAATGTCAGAATAAAAAGGATGGTAAGCATGACTGTTTATTTTGGTGAAAAACTTAAAAAACTTCGCAAAGCAAAGGGCCTTACACAAGAAACCTTAGCAGATTTTCTTGGCGTTTCTTTCCAGGCGGTCAGCAAATGGGAAAGAAACGAAAGCTATCCCGACATATCAATTCTGCCCGTTCTTGCATCATTTTTTGGTGTTACCGTTGACAGCCTGCTCGGCATGGATATGGTAGAAAACGAAAAGAAAATAAAAGAATATAACGAGTGCTATTCACGTTTGATAAATGAACTAAACTTCGTTGAATTGAGAGCTGTTATGAAAAAGGCTGTCGCCGAATTTCCCGGCAACTACGATCTGCTTGCAAAATATCTTAATGCGATTCTTTGCGGATGGGATGATGATGACTATTTGATTTCAATAAAATCAGAAGTACAGAGAATCTATGACCTCATTCAGAATTATTGCACCAATGACAGCATCAGAATGTGGAGCAAACAGCTCATGTGCACCTATCTGCGCGACATGAGCTTAATCACCAAATCCGGCATCGACATTTCCGAAGCTGAAAAAATCCTTGAAGAAATGCCGATTATGCGAAACACGCGAGACTATGAAGCAATGTATATTTATCCCCACGACGATAAAAAACGCGCTATTGCTTGCGCCAACGGCACTTCTGAAATGCTGAGGCTCTTTGGAGAAATAATGAACAGAAAATATAAGAGCTTCTTGGATGCAGACGATAATATTTCCGAAGCCTACATTAAGCTTGTTGAAGCGGTTATGCCTGACGGCGATTACGGTAAAAGCCATTATCTTATGGTAATCAACCATCAGAGGCTCGGCGTTAAAAAATATCTGAACGGCAATGAAAAAGCTGCTCTTGAGCATTTTGAAAAAGCGCTTCTCCTTGCAAAAGAATATGATGAAATGCCCGATATCATGATTCACACCTCTCCGGCTGTTAAGGGGCTTGAATTTGACAAAACGAAAGCATACAGATTTTGGAACGGCTCTTTTCTCGACGACGTCAAAAACGGGCTAAAAAACAGACCTCAGCTATCTGATGATTTCAAAAACAGCAAAGAGTTTAAACGGATAATTGAAATTTCATAACAAAAACCAAGGGCGGGAAAAATCCCGCCCTGTTCTTTTACATATTCAAAATATAAATCGCAAGGTTGAGATAGCCTGCAAAGGTTACCCAAATAAGATACGGAATCTGAAGCAACGCCGCAAGGGGGCTGACCTTTCTGAATTTGATAATCATAATCAGAATCACCGCCCACAAAAGCAGCAGCCAGATAAACGAAAAGAGGAATGCACGCATGTTAAAGAAAATAATACTCCAGAAGAAATTCAGGAACAGGTTGACTGCGTAAACAATTAATGCTTCTCTCGCGGCTTGAGGCTGCTCGTCTTTCTTTGTGTAAACAAGTGCCGCTCCGATGCCCATGAGTACATAAAGTATTGTCCAAACAATCGGGAAAAGGATTGACGGCGGTGCAAGCGGCGGCTGAACAATATCTGAATAGATATCCATGCTGCCGCTTGTCAGCAATGCCGAAAGTCCGCCGACAGCCAGCGCAATTGCAACTGAAATAACGTATGGTTTGATTTTGTTCCACATAATTCTCTCACCTCGCAACATTCTATGCTCCGAGAAAAGAAAAAATCCCCGAACGCAAGAAAAAGATGCGCAAGGCATCTTTTTCTGCATGGGGTTGAATTGAGGAGGGGTATTGCTTACTCAAAAATGAGCAGTACCTTGCGGGTTGCGGCTCCCGCTGAGTACATTTAGATAATAACCCGAATTTGTTAATTCGGTATGAATTCATTTTTAACGTTTGTAGGATATTTTGTTAATATGATTTTGTTGCCTGCGCAAACTCCTCGCAAAGCTCCTCCTTAACAACACCTTTAAGAAGATTCAAACCAAGAATTTTGCTTGCCTTCATGTAATCGCAGGTCATAAAATCGCCTGCAACGATGTTAACCTTTTCAAGCATTTGCGGGTCAGCGGCAATATCCGAAATAATCTGAGGAAAATAAACTCTGCTCAGCTTATCAAGGTCGTCCGGCCACTTGCTCCAGCCGTTTTCCGTGCCGAGATTCGGGGTCTGCTGAGTCTGAAACCAGAAAAAGCCGTCAGTTTCGATTTCCTTAAGATATTTAAGAATTTCCTTTGCAAACTTTTCCGGCCTGTAGCCGTAAACTACAGAGTCCCACGGGTCTGGCATGGGGCAGTCGCAGCTGAAATCATATTCCTTGTTTTTATTGATAATAATATATTTTTTGCCGGATTTTCTGATATCGCCGAGTGTTAAATCCCCTATATTGTCAAAGTCGGTGAGAGCATATTTTTCGGGGCTGAGATATTTGCGAATAAGTCTGCTCGTTTCTCCCGAATTTCCGTTATAGCTTAATTTGAAAGGCCCTATCTGCTGGTTCATATATGTTTTGATTCCGAGAACAAAGAACTCATCGGACTCCTCAAAAATCTTTTGCAGACTTTTAAAAGCTTCCTCGGCACGGATACCTTTCATGATTCCGTGGGCAACAAACAGTTCACCCTTACGGTTGGCCTTGAGCCTTATATCAAACATGCGAACTCCGTATTCATATTGCTCGTAAAGAGTGCCGTTCTGGCACCTTGCAAGCTTGCTCATTCCTATGGTTGCTGAATTATGAGAGCCCGGCATTGCGATTTTGGTTATCTTTGCTTCGTCTTTTATATATGACATCCAATTCTTATAAAACATGTCTGCACCGCCTTTAACATTATTTCGGTATGCTTTCAATATATCATAACTTTGCATAAATTGTCAACGATGATGCATCGGGCTTGCCTCATCAAATGCGTTTTTTCCGCAACATAGTAAAAATATACAAAATTCACAGAAAAAGCGGCTTAAATCAGTTAAAAAAATTCGATAAAAAAGTAGCATTTTCTATATTTATATGCTATAATGATTTAGAATGCAGGAATGTGGAAAAGTGTGACCTGTTTCTGCATAAAAATTCACAACTGTTTAAAATTTCATTCAGGAGGAATGACTTAATGCTTAAAAAGATCAGCAACTTACCCTTTACCGGCACTCCCGAGCAGGAGGCTCAGCTCAAAGCAATAATTGAGGAATGTAAAGGCGACAAGAGCATGCTCATGCACGTTATGCAGGAGGCTCAGAACATCTACGGCTATCTTCCCATCGAGGTTCAGACCATGATTGCGGAAGGAATGAACGTTCCCCTTGAGAAGGTTTACGGCGTTGCAAGCTTCTACGCTCTCTTCTCACTCACACCCAAGGGAAAATACAATGTTTCCGTTTGCCTGGGCACAGCTTGCTATGTTAAAGGCTCACAGGAAATTCTTGACAAAATCTGCGAAGTTCTCGGAATCGCTGCAGGTGAATGCACAGAGGACCTTAAGTTCTCCGTTGAAGCATGCCGCTGCATCGGCGCTTGCGGCCTTGCACCCGTTTTCACAATCAATGATGACGTTTACGGCAGAGTTACTCCCGAGGAGATTCCCGCAATCCTTGCAAAGTATAACTGATTTAAACCGTTAAGAGGAAAATGAGGGGTTTTTATGAAAATCAGCGACATTAAAGATTTGCTTGAAGCAGAAGTTCTCTGCGGCGGCGAATGCCTTGAAAAAGAGATTCACTCTGCCTGCGGCAGCGACATGATGAGCGACGTCCTTGCCTATGTTAAAGACCAGGCGGTTCTGCTCACCGGTCTTGTTAATGCCCAGGTTATTCGCACAGCGGAAATGATGGATATGAAATGCATTGTTTTTGTTCGCTCAAAGCAGCCTTCACAGGATATGATTGATTTGGCAGAGGAAAGCGGCATCGCCGTTCTCACAACGCCCAAGCGAATGTATGATGCTTGCGGTATTCTCTATTCCAACGGTCTCAGAGGTGAATCAAATGGCTGAACCCTTGGTTTTCCAATTCGACGTTGACGGCGATAATTTCACATCGGCGGGTCAGGCATCCGTGCAGGTTAAAAAGAACCTGCGCCAGCTCGGAATTGACCCCGAAACAATCCGCAGAGTTTCCATCGCTATGTATGAGGGCGAGATTAACATGGTTATTCATGCCAAGGGTGGCGAGGCTCGGGTGATTGTCAGCGACGAATGCATTGAAATAATTCTTAAAGACAGCGGACCCGGCATTGCCAACATTGAACAGGCTATGCAGGAAGGCTTTTCAACCGCCCCCGATAATATCCGTTCGCTCGGCTTTGGCGCCGGCATGGGTCTGCCCAACATGAAAAGATATACCGACTATATGCATATAGATTCCGTTGTAGGTGAAGGAACAACCATCACAATGAGGGTTAATTACTGATTCAAACGGGGTCTGAAAAGGGAGTGTATTTTTTATGAATACATATATCCATTCGGTATCGCTCGACCCCGGCAAATGCACGGGCTGCACAACTTGCATGAAGCATTGCCCCACAGAGGCAATCAGAGTGCGCAACGGCTGCGCCGTTATTGATGCGGAGCGCTGCATTGACTGCGGCGAGTGTATACGCAACTGCCCCAACAACGCAAAGAAGAGTATATGCAACTCTTTTGATGAAATCAAAAACTACAAGCATAAAATCGCACTTCCCGCTCCGAGCCTGCTTGCCCAGTTTGATAATCTGGACAACATCGGTTATGTGCTGCAGGGCCTGCTTGATATCGGTTTTGATGAGGTTTTTGAGGTTGCCAAGGGTGCCGAAATTGTTTCGGCTTACACAAGGCTTTATCTTCAAACCGAAGGAATCAAAAAACCCGTTATCAGCACCGCATGTCCCGTTGTAACAAGGCTCATTCTTCTTCGTTTCCCGTTTCTTAAGGATAACCTTATTCCGCTTCTGCCTCCGATGGAGGTTGCCGCTCATTTGGCGGTCGAAGAAGCGATGAAGAAAAATCCCGAGCTTAAGAGGGAAGATATCTGCACCTGCTTTATCTCCCCATGCCCTGCAAAGGTCAGCTACGTCAGAAACGGCTTCGGAAGCTATAAGAGCGAGGTTGACATTGTTGTTTCAATGAGCGAAATTTATTTTCAGCTCATCAATGTTATGAAGCGTGAAAAAGTCTGTGACATTGCAACTCAAGCAGGCAGAATCGGCCTGAGCTGGGCTATATGCGGCGGCGAAGGCTCCGCATTGCTCAACGATAAGATAATTGCGGCAGACGGAATAAACAACGTTATCTCGGTTCTCGACCAGATTGAGGACGGCAACATACCGCCTGTTGATTTTGTTGAGCTTAACGCCTGCCCCAGCGGCTGCGTCGGCGGAGTGCTGACAATTGAAAACCCCTATGTTGCAAAAAACAGACTTCACACTCTCAGGCGATACATGCCCGTTTCTCTCAGCCATGCGGCTGATGACGGCAGCTATATTCCCGAAAACAGCTTTTTTGCAGACTTGCCGAACTATAAGCCGCTCAACAGACTCAGCGACAGCATAGGCGAATCAATGCGCCTTATGTCAAAAATTCAGGCGCTGAGAAAAGAATTGCCCGGAATAGACTGTGGCTCCTGCGGCGCCCCCAACTGCAGAGCTTTTGCTGAGGATATTGTTATGGGCAATGCAGACAGAAACGAATGCATAATCGCATACAAAGAGTTTGTCAAGAAATATATTGAAACCTATGACGGAGGTGAGAAGGTTGACGGTGAATGAGCTTGCGGCAATGCATGGCTTCAAAACTGTTGCGATGCCTGACGGCGAACGTGAAATAAACGGCGTTTATATCGGCGACCTGCTCAGCTGGGTAATGGGCAGAGCAAAGGCCGACGATGCGTGGATAACAATAATGTCCAACATCAACATCGTTGCTGTTGCTTCTCTTGCAGACGTTGCCTGCATCGTTCTTGCCGAAGGAGTAGAGCTTGATGCATCGGTTGTTGAAACCGCAAACGCCAAGGGTGTTAACATTCTTTCGGCTCAGATGCCTGCCTACGAAACCGCAAAGGCAATCAGTATATGAAAAAATATTATTATGATTTACACTTGCATTCATGCCTGTCGCCCTGCGGCGACGATGATATGACTCCGAACAACATTGCAGGCATGGGAGTGGTTGCAAAGCTTGACATCATGGCTTTAACAGACCACAACACCTGCCGCAACTGCCCTGCATTTTTTAAAACGGCAGAGGCAAACGGAATCATTCCTGTTGCAGGCATGGAGCTTACCACGGCGGAGGACATCCACTTGGTCTGCCTTTTTGAGCGTCTCGAAGATGCGATGAAGTTTGACGAAGCGGTGAATCTTCAAAGGATACCCTTCAAAAACCGTGTTGATATTTTCGGCGAACAGATGATAATGGACGAAAACGATGAGGTTATCGACACAGAAGAAAATCTGCTCTCGAACGCAACAATGATAACCGTTGACGATGCGCCGAAGCTTGTTAATGAGCACAACGGCATCTGCTACCCTGCCCACATTGACAGAGAAGCAAACGGAATTGTTGCAACTCTCGGTATCTTCCCCGAATTCCCGTTCTTTCCCTGCTATGAACTGCATGACGGAGACAAAACGCAAGAATATATCGGCAAGTTCCCGATTTTAAAGGACAAGCCGGTTGTTGTTTCCTCTGATGCACATTATCTTTGGGACATAAACGGCAGGCTCAACTGCGTTGAGCTTGACTGTGAGGAAGAAACTCCCGAAAATATCAGAAAAAAGCTTTTTGAGAGGTTAAAAGGCTTATGAAGGAATTGTCGTTAAATATTCTTGACATTGCGCAAAACTCCGTTAAGGCAAGGGCAGAGAATATTTTGATAGAGCTCATTGAAACAGAAGAAACCCTGACTTTGACAATTCAGGATAACGGCTGCGGAATGAGCAAAGAAACGGTTGAAAACGTAACAAATCCGTTCTATACAACAAGAACAACAAGGAATGTCGGCCTCGGTATTCCGCTGCTCAAACTCGCAGCAGAACAAACAGGCGGAGAAATAAAAATCCGCTCCGTGAGCGAGAATGACAATCCGAACGAACACGGAACAACCGTTATTGCAAAGTTTTATAAAAACCATCTCGACTTCACCCCGCTTGGCGACATTGTTTCAACCGTAACTGCTCTGATACAAGGCTCACCTGATATTGAGTGGCGGTTTGTTCACAGCAAAGTCGGCGGAAATGTTGAGCTGGATACCAAGGAGCTTCGCGCCGTTCTCGGCGATGTTCCGCTTGATACTTATGAGGTTATAAAATGGATTGAAGAATACCTCAAAGAAGGTTATGAATCCATTAAATAATACAGTTAATTTTTAAAGAGAGGATAGATGTTATGAAATCATTGGCTGAGCTTGCTGCAATCAGAGAGAAGATGAAGGACAAAGTTGTTCTTCGTGAAGGCACAGGCGAAATCAGAGTCGTTGTCGGCATGGCAACCTGCGGCATCGCAGCAGGCGCAAGACCCGTTCTCAACGCTTTTGTTGAGGAAGTTACCAAGGCAGGCCTTGGCGAAAAGGTTACTGTTTCACAGACCGGCTGCATCGGCGTTTGCCAGTTTGAGCCCGTTGTTGAAATCTTTGAAGCAGGCAAAGAAAAGGTTACTTACGTTAAGATGACAGCCGAAAAAGCTGCTGAGGTTGTTGAAAAGCACCTCAAGGGCGGCAACGTTATTTCGGAATACACAATCAGTAACGTTATCTCATAATGGAGGTTAAAATAATATGATTCGTTCCCATGTATTGATTTGCGGCGGTACCGGCTGTACTTCATCGGGCAGCAAGGTGCTCATTTCCACCTTCGAAAGCGAAATCGAAAAGAACGGTCTTGCTGACGAAGTAAAGGTTGTTCAAACAGGCTGCTTCGGCCTTTGCGCTCTCGGCCCTGTTGTTATCATTTACCCCGAAGGCACATTCTACAGCCGCGTTGAGGAAAAGGATGTTGCCGAAATCGTTTCCGAGCATCTTCTCAAGGGCCGTCTTGTTGACAGACTTGTTTACAAAGATGCAGACGAAACTATCATCGAGGAAGCCGGCAAAACCCTTTCTCTTAATGACACAAACTTCTATAAGACCCAGAAGAGAGTTGCTCTTCGTAACTGCGGCCTTATTGACCCCGAAAACATTGACGAATACATTGCCATGGACGGCTACGCAGCTCTCGGTAAGGTTCTCACCGAAATGAAGCCTGAAGAAGTTGTTCAGATTGTTAAGGATTCTGGTCTTCGCGGCAGAGGCGGCGGCGGATTCCCCACCGGCCTTAAGTGGAGCTTCACAGCTGCTAACAGCGCTGATCAGAAATATGTTGTTTGTAACGCTGACGAAGGCGACCCCGGCGCATTCATGGACCGTTCAGTTCTTGAAGGTGACCCTCACTGCCTTATCGAAGCTATGACAATCTGCGGCTACGCAACAGGCGCAACCGAAGGCTATGTTTACGTTCGTGCTGAATATCCCATCGCTGTTGCTCGTCTTCAGAAGGCTATCGACCAGGCAAGAGAATACGGCCTTCTCGGCAAGAACATCTTTGATTCAGGCTTTGACTTTGACCTCTTCATCCGTCTCGGCGCAGGCGCATTCGTTTGCGGTGAAGAAACAGCTCTTATGACCTCAATCGAAGGTAACAGAGGCGAGCCCAGACCCAGACCTCCCTACCCCGCAGTTAAGGGCCTTTTCGGCAAGCCCACAACAGAAAACAACGTTGAAACCTTTGCAAACATTCCCCAGATTATTCTTAAGGGCGCTGATTGGTTTGCATCAATGGGCACAGAAAAGTCAAAGGGCACAAAGGTATTCGCACTCGGCGGCAAGATTGTTAACACAGGCCTTGTTGAAATCCCCATGGGCACAACTCTCCGCGAGGTTATCTATGACATCGGCGGCGGTATCCCCAACGGCAAAAAGTTCAAGGCTGCTCAGACAGGCGGCCCCTCCGGCGGATGCATCCCCGCAAGCCTCATCGACACAAAGATTGACTACGACAACCTCACAGCCATCGGCTGCATGATGGGCTCCGGCGGTCTTATCGTTATGGACGAGGACAACTGCATGGTTGACATTGCAAAGTTCTTCCTTGACTTCACCGTTGACGAATCCTGCGGCAAGTGCGCACCCTGCCGTATCGGCACAAAGCGCATGATGGAAATCCTTGAAAAAATCACAGACGGCAACGGAACACTTGAAGATATTGACAAGCTTGAAGAGCTTGCATATTACATCAAGGAAAATTCACTCTGCGGCCTTGGTCAGACTGCTCCGAACCCCGTTCTTGCTACTCTTAAGTTCTTCCGTGAGGAATATATTGCTCACGTTGTTGATAAGAAATGCCCCGCAGGCGTATGTAAGAGCCTTCTTAACTACACTATCGATGCTGATAAGTGTAAGGGCTGCACACTCTGCGCAAGAAAGTGCCCTGTCGGCGCAATCAGCGGCACAGTCAAGAATCCCCACACCATCGACACAACCAAGTGCATCAAGTGCGGTGCTTGCATGGATTCCTGTAAGTTCGGCGCAATCAGCAAAGGTTAATAGAGGAGGCATAATATAATGGAAATGGTAAACATTAAAATAAACAATATGCCCCTGAGCGTTCCCAAGGGCATCACAATCCTTGAGGCTGCAAGATATGCGGGAGTTGAAATTCCCACCCTCTGCTACCTTAAGGAAATCAACGAAATCGGCGCTTGCCGTATGTGCATGGTTGAAGTAACAGGTGCACGTTCACTTGTTGCTGCCTGCGTATTCCCCGTTAACGAGGGAATGGAAGTTTTCACAAACAGCGAAAAGGTCAGAAAGAGCCGCAAGCAGAATCTTGAGCTTGTTCTTTCAACTCATAACAAGGCTTGCCTCACCTGCGTTCGCAGCGGCAACTGCGAGCTCCAGAAGCTCTGCAAGGACTACGGCGTTGAAGATGCTCTTAAATACGAAGGCGCATATCCCGCAGCTGCTTATGACGATTCCGCTGCTCACATGATCAGAGATAACAGCAAGTGCATCCTCTGCCGCCGCTGCGTTGCAGCATGCGACAATCAGGCAATCAGCGTTATCGGCGCAAACGCAAGAGGCTTTGACACACATATCGGCTCCCCCTTCGAGCTTCCCCTCAACGATTACTCCTGCGTATCCTGCGGTCAGTGCATTGTTAACTGCCCCGTTGGCGCAATTTATGAGAAGGACGACACAGCAAAGGTGTTCGCTGCAATCAGCGACCCCGAAAAGTATGTTGTTGTTAACACAGCTCCTTCAATCAGAGTTACTCTCGGTGAAGCATTCGGCAACGAAATCGGCACAAACGTTACCGGCAAAATGGTAGCAGCCCTTCGCCGCCTTGGCTTCAACAAGGTATTTGATACAGATTTCTCCGCCGACCTCACAATCATGGAAGAAGCAACAGAGCTTCTTGACAGAATCAACAACGGCGGTGCTCTTCCCCTCATCACTTCCTGCTCACCCGGTTGGGTTAAATACTGCGAGCACTACTATCCCGAGCAGATTAAGCATCTTTCAAGCTGCAAGTCCCCGCAGCAGATGTTCGGCGCTGTAACCAAGACATGGTATGCAAAGAAGATGGGCCTTGACCCCAAGGACATCGTTGTTGTCAGCATCATGCCCTGCACAGCTAAGAAGTTTGAATGCGGCAGAGAGGACCAGTCCGCAAGCGGTTATCCCGATGTTGACTACGCTCTCACAACACGCGAGCTTGCAAGAATGATTGAAACTGCAGGTATTGCTTTCAATTCTCTCCCCGACGAAGAATTTGACAATCCTCTCGGCGAAGGCACAGGTGCAGGCGTTATCTTTGGCGCAACAGGCGGTGTTATGGAAGCTGCTTTGAGAACTGCTGTTGAAACTCTCACAGGCGAAGAACTCAAGAGCCTTGACTTCACAGAGGTCAGAGGCACAGAGGGTCTTAAGGAAGCAACCTACACAGTTGCAGGCATGGAAATCAAGGTTTGCGCAGCAAGCGGCCTTAAGAATGCTCAGACCGTTATGGAGAAAATCAAGAACGGCACAGCTGATTATCACTTTGTTGAAATCATGGCTTGCCCCGGCGGCTGCGTAAACGGCGGCGGCCAGCCCGTTCAGCCCGCAAGCGTTCGCAACTTTGTTGACCTTAAGGGCATCAGAGCCAAGGCACTCTATGAGGCAGACAAGAATCTTCCCCTCAGAAAGAGCCACGAAAGCGAAGCTGTTAAGACCGTTTATGCTGAGTATTTCGAGAAACCCGGCAGCCACATTGCTCACGAGGTTCTCCACACTCACTATGTTGAACGCTCAAAGTACAGCAAGTAATTATAAAAATTGCCCCGTACCGTTTGGTACGGGGCTTTTTGCCGTTTAATCAAATTTAAGGGGAGCATTGAATTTATCAATGCTCCCTGATTTTTATTTTCAGATTGTGCGAACTCTGATTGCACCTTCAACACCTGATGCATCAAAAGCCTTGTCGGTGTCGATAACCGTGTAACCCATATCCTTTTTGTTTGCTGTGAAAATTGCAGCAACGCTTGCACCGGCAGCCTTTGCGGCGGCCTCTGCCTTAACTGCAAAGTCATCTGCGTTTTCCTTGTGGATAAAGCAGGTGCGGCAAACGAATTCGTCTGCAAGAGGTGCGTTGGGCAGGTTAACCGAGTTCTTGATAATACCCTTTTCAAGATAAAGAGCAACTTCTTCGGCCGCCATCATTGCGCAGTTTTCTTCGCTCTCGGGAGTAGATGCGCCCAGATGCGGAATTGCGGTCACACCGTCAACACCAAGCTGCTCATCAGTCGGGAAATCTGTAACATAAGCTGCCGCTTTGCCGCTTGCAAGTGCATCAATAATATCCTTTGAAGCAACAAGCTCTCCACGTGCAAAGTTGAGAATGCGAATGCCGTCCTTCATCTTTGCAAGTGACTCTGCGTTAATCATGCCTCTTGTGCCGTCATTGAGAGGAGCATGAAGAGTGATATAATCGCTCTGTGCGAAAATTTCTTCCAGCTCAACAAGCTTTATGTCAGTTTTGCCTGCCGCAAACGGGTCATAAGCGATAACTGTCATTCCCAAAGCCTTTGCGCTTTCAGCTACAAGAGCGCCGATTGCTCCGAGACCGACTATGCCGAGGGTTTTGCCGAGGATTTCGGGGCCTGCGAAATTGCTCTTGCCTTTTTCGACCAGCTTGCCGACGTTTTCGCCCTCACCCTTGAGAGTTTTGCACCAGTCAAGAGATGCGCCGATTTTTCTTGATGCAAGGAAGAGCGAGCAGATAACAAGCTCTTTAACTGCATTTGCGTTTGCACCGGGTGTGTTGAAAACAACAACGCCCTTATCGCTGCATGCAGGGATGGGAATGTTGTTCACGCCTGCGCCTGCTCTTGCAATTGCAACGGTGTTTTCGGGAAGCTCCATTTCATGCATTGAAGCGGAGCGAACAAGAACAGCATCGGGATTTTCAAAGCTGTCAGAGCAAGTATATTTTGCGCTGTCAAGCTTATCGAGGCCGAGCTTTGAGATTTTATTTAAGGTTAAAATTTCAAACATTGTTATATCCCCCAAATCAGTTCTTTTTCTCAAACTCTGTCATGAAGTCAACAAGCTTTTCAACGCCTTCTATGGGCATTGCGTTATAGATTGAAGCTCTCATTCCGCCAACGGAACGGTGACCCTTGAGGTTAACGAAACCTGCTTCGGTTGCTTCCTTAACAAACTTTGCGTTAAGCTCGTCACTTTCGGTAACAAATGTAACGTTCATCATTGAACGGTCGCTCTTCTTAACGGGGTTGTTGAACATCTTGCTGTTATCAATGAAATCATAAAGGATTGAGCATTTCTTTTCATTATGGAGCTTCATTGCTTCAAGACCGCCAAGATTCTTAATCCATTCAAGAACAAGCTTGCACATATAAATGGAGTAGCAGGGCGGAGTGTTATACATTGAATCGTTGTCAGCAAGGGTCTTATAATCAAGCATTGTGGGAGTGTAGTCCCTTGCATTGCCGAGAAGGTCCTCACGAACAATAACAACAGTCAAACCTGCGGGAGCAACGTTCTTCTGAGCGCCGCCGTAGATAACGCCGTATTTTGAAACATCCATGGGTTCCGAAAGGAAGCAGGATGAAACGTCCGCAACAAGGGGAACATTGCCTGTGTCGGGCAGTTCGGTAAAGCGTGTGCCGTAGATTGTGTTGTTCTGGCAGATATAGAAATAATCCGCATCGGGGGTAAATGTTGATTTGTCAAGCTCGGGAATGCAGGAGAAATTCTGCTCCTTTGAGGATGCAACAACCTTGATATCGCCGTATTTGCAGGCTTCCTTATATGCCTTGGTCGAGAACTGACCGGAAAGAACATAATCAGCCTTGCCGCTTCCGTTGAGGAAGTTGAGGGGAATTGCCGCAAACTGTGTTGATGCGCCGCCCTGGCAGAAGATAACCTTGTAGTTATCGGGGATGTTCATAACCTCTTTGAAAAGGTCACGTGCACCGAAAATAATCTCTTCATAAACCTTTGAACGGTGGCTCATTTCGAGAACCGACTGACCGCTGCCCTTATAATCAAGCATTTCCGCTGCGGCTCTGTTGAGTACGCTTTCGGGAAGCATTGAAGGACCTGCCGAAAAATTATAAACTCTTGCCATTGTATATTCATCCTTCCTTAAAAATTGCTGTCTTTATTTATGATATGCTTTGCATAAATGAAAAGTTAAGAGTGAATAGTGAAAAGTTCAGGACAGGCTTTGCCCGTACCCAAATAAAATAGGCATCAAGGCCCATAACTCTTCACTTTTCATTCTTCATTGTTCACTTAAATTATTCCTCTTCTGCCGTGATGGCGATTCCCAAATCGTTAAGCTGAACGCCGTCAACCGTTGCAGGGCATTCGGTCATGGGCTCGCTCGCATTCTGAACCTTGGGATATGCAATAACATCTCTCAATGATTCACAGCCGAGCATCTGCATAACAAGCCTGTCAAGACCGATGCCCATGCCGCCGTGGGGCGGTGCGCCGTATTTGAACGCATCAAGCAGGTAGCCGAATTTATTGTGAGCCTCTTCATCAGAAAGGCCGAGAAGTGAGAAAATTCTTGCCTGCAAATCGGGGTTTGTGATTCTGATTGAACCGGAGCAAAGCTCAACACCGTTGAGAACGAGGTCATAGGCCTTTGCTCTGACCGAGCCTTTATCGGTTTCAAGATAATCGAGGCATTCATCCATAGGCGAAGTGAACGGATGGTGCATTGCAACAAACTGCTGAGAATCCTCATCCCAGTCAAAGAACGGGAATTCGGTTATCCAAAGAAGATTATATTGCCCTTCGGGAATAATGTCAAGCTTTTTCGCAACGGTCTGGCGAAGTGCGCCGAGAACGGAAAGAACCGTTGAGTTTTTGCCGTCGCCGATAATAAGAACAACGTCACCGGCCTTTGCATCAGCCTTTTCAAGCAATGCATTCATTTCATCTTCTGTGAGGAATTTTGCAAATGAGGATGCAATTGAGCCATCCTCTGCAAGCCTTGCCCATGCAAGACCCTTTGCGCCGATGCCTCTGACCATTTCGGTGAGCTTGTCAATTTCTTTTCTTGTGAGAGTATTAACAGCACCCTTGGCGGTAATTCCGCGAACGCTGCCGCCTGCTTCAATTGCACCGGTGAACACACCGAAGCCGCAGGACTTAACGGTTTCGCTCAGGTCATATATCTCCATGCCGTAGCGTGTGTCGGGCTTATCGCTGCCGTAACGCTCCATTGCTTCTTTGTAAGTAAGTCTTGGAAGCGGAAGCTGAATTTCAGCGCCGATAGCTTCACGGAACACTCTTTCAACATAGCCTTCGCCGATTTTGAGAACATCCTCCATGTCAACAAAGGACATTTCCAGGTCAATCTGAGTGAATTCGGGCTGACGGTCGGCTCTCAAGTCCTCGTCACGGAAGCAACGGGCAATCTGCATATATCTGTCAAAGCCTGCGACCATTGAAAGCTGCTTATAAAGCTGAGGCGACTGCGGCAGAGCATAAAACTTGCCCTTGTGGATACGGCTGGGAACAAGATAGTCTCTTGCACCCTCGGGAGTTGATTTGATAAGAATGGGGGTTTCAATTTCAATGAAACCGTTCTCGTCAAAATAGTCTCTTGTTATCTTTGTGATTTTGTGGCGAAGAAGAATGTTCTTCTGCAAATCGGGTCTGCGAAGGTCAAGATAGCGGTATTTGAGCCTTGTAAGCTCCGCAGTCTGGCAATCCTCTATGATTTCAAAAGGCGGTGTTTCGCTCTTTGCAAGAACTCTCAAATCGGTAACTTCGATTTCGATTTCGCCGGTGGGAATCTCGGTATTCTTTGAGGAACGCTCTCTGACAGTTCCCTCTGCCATAAGAACATATTCGCTTCTTGCCGATGCGGCCTTTTCAAAAACTTCCTTTGCGGTTGATTCATCAAACGCAAGCTGAACAATGCCTTCTCTGTCTCTCAAATCAATGAAAATAAGTGCGCCAAGATCTCTCTGACGCTGAACCCAGCCTGCAACCGTTACCTTTTTGCCTGCATCGGAAATGCGCAGGTCGCCGCAATAGTGAGTTCTTTTAAGTCCGGTCATAAAATCCATAATTTATCTTCCTTTTTATTGTAGGGGCGATTCGCAAATCACCCATTGATTTTTTCAGATACTGCCGAGAATTGCGGAAAGGTCAACACCGTCAAGGTCTCCTCCGAGAGTTTCGCCAAGCGCGGCGGTTGCCTCACGAACAAGAAACTCCATGAAAGTTTCACCAAGGTCCGCAATATCCGCTTCGGATGCTTCGCCTGTGGCCATATTCTTGATTTTTGCTTTTCCTGAGGCAATTTCGTCATCGCCGAGAACCATTGTGTATTTTGCGCCGATTTTATCGGCATATTTCATCTGAGCCTTAAGTGAACGGCCAACAACATCCGTCTGCGCCGCAACGCCGTTTGAACGAAGGTCGCTGACTATTCTCATTGCCTCAAGTGAAGCTGCATCGCCCATGGGTGCAATATAAATGTCACAGCCTGAAGGAACGGGGATTTCAATGCCCTGAGCCTTGAGAAGCAGAAGAAGCCTTTCAATTCCCATGCCGAAGCCGAGCGCCGGTGTCTTGGGGCCGCCAAGCTCCTCAACAAGGCCGTCATAACGTCCGCCGCCGCAAACCGTGCCCTGAGCGCCGATATCATTGGAAACAAACTCAAAAACGGTTCTTGAATAATAGTCCAGGCCTCTTACGATGCGGGGATTAACCTTATATTCGATATTCATAACGTCAAGATATTTCTTAACGCTTTCAAAATGCTTTGAGCAGTCCTCACAGATATAATCAAGAATTGCAGGCGCATTTTCTGTTACTTCCTTGCATATCGGGCTTTTACAATCCAGAATACGCATGGGATTCTTTTCAAGCCTGTCAAGACAGGTGGGGCAAAGAGTTTCTTTTCTTTCCTCAAAATATTCCTTGAGCGCCTTGTGATAATTCTTTCTGCATTCGGGGCAACCGATGGAATTTATCTCAAGCTGAAGATTTTCAACTCCGAGGAATGCAAAAATTTCATTTGCAACCGAAATAACCTCAGCATCCGCTGCAGGAGCGCCTGCGCCGAAAACCTCAATGCCGAACTGGTGAAATTCGCGCAGCCTGCCTGCCTGAGGTTTTTCATAGCGGTAGCAGGATGTTAAATAGCACATTTTCTGGGGCAAAGCCTCATTGAAAAGGCCGTGCTCAAGAAAAGCTCTGACAGCGCCTGCCGTTCCCTCGGGGCGAAGAGTTATTGAACGCTCGCCTTTATCGTTGAAAGTATACATTTCTTTCTGAACAACGTCGGTTGTTTCTCCAACGCCTCTCTGAAAAAGCTCCGTATGCTCAAATACGGGAGTTCTGACCTCTTTGAAGCCAAACTTTGAGGCAATATCAAGCATGGTTGCCTCTATGAACTGATTTTTATAGCTGTCTGCGGGCAAAACATCCTGTGTTCCCTTAACAGCCTTTGTTACTAAAGCCATAATTTATCTTCCTTTACGGATAAAATAAAGGGCCGTCTGCTAAAGACGACCCCCATATATTTTGCATTTCTGCCAACAGGAGCGTCAAATTAAGGTTAAACCTTATTTGGGATTGACGATATCGCGCCAATCCAAGTCGCCTCTGGCAAGTGAATGAATCAGAGCTTCCGCCGTTGCGATGTTTGTTGCAACGGGGACATTGTGGACATCACACAGCCTGAGAAGAGTTGCTTCGTTAGGCTCGTGAGGCTTTGCTGTTAGAGGATCACGGAAAAGCAAAAGAAGATCGATTTCATTGCAGGCGATTCGCGAAGCAATTTGTTCGTCGCCGCCCTGAATGCCGCTGAGGAAACGGGTAATATCAAGCCCTGTTGCCTCGGCAACCATTTTGCCCGTTGTGCCGGTTGCAAAAATGTTATGGCGACTCAAAATTCCGCAATAAGCAATGCAAAACTCCGTCATAAGTTCTTTTTTTGCGTCATGAGCAATTAAAGCAATATTCATATAAATCAATCATCTCCTTTTTTCGACCTTTCCTGTTTATAATATCAAATCTTACAGCTTATGACAAGTACTTATTTGAAAAATATTTGTATTTTTTGTATATTTATTCGTTTGTTTGTTCAGAATCAGGCTGAACTGCGGATTCGGCTTCCTCACCGATTTCTTGCGCCTCTTCCTTTGAAACGGAAACTGCCGTTATCAACTTTTCGCCGTCATTAACCTTCATAACACGCACGCCCTTTGAGGGTCTTGCACAAAGTCTGATGGTTTCCATGGGAATTCTGATGATTATGCCGTCGGAGGAGATGAGCATAAGGTCATCGGCAGGGTCAACAACCTCGATTGCGGCAATATCGCCGTATTTTGCAACGTGGTAGTTGGTAAGACCCGAACCGCCTCTGTTCTGAATACGGTAGTCATCAATTTCGCTCAAGCGGCCGTAGCCCGTTTCGCTGACGGTGAGAACCTTTTTGCCCTCTGTAAGGATATCCATTCCGATAACGCAGTCGCCCTCTTTAAGCTTAAGTGCACGCACACCCCTTGCGGTTCGTCCGATAACTCTTGCATCGTTTTCGTGGAAGGCGATTGCCATACCCTTTTTGGTTGCAACAATAAGCTTTTCGCCGCCCTTGGTGAGTTTAACCCACACAAGCTCGTCATCGTCATCAAGGTTGATTGCAATAACGCCGTTTTTGCGGACATTTTTATAGGCATCAAGCTCGGTACGCTTGATGATGCCGTTTCTTGTCATCATGCAAAGGAAGTATTCGTCCTCGCCGAAATCGGGAACACGAATCATTGCAGAAACCTTTTCGCCCTCCTCAATGGGAAGCAGGTTAACCATATTCATGCCCTTGCTCTGGCGTGAGCCCTCGGGAATTTCATAGCCCTTGAGGCGGTATGTTTTGCCCTTGGTTGTGAAGAACATGATGTAATCATGGGTTGAGCAGGTGAACATTGTTTTAACAACGTCCTCTTCACGGCGGGTAAGACCCTTAACGCCCCTGCCGCCTCTGTTCTGCTGCTTATATTCGTCCATGGGAATACGCTTGATGTAACCCATATCTGTGAGCGTAAATACGCAGGTTTCTTCGGGGATGAGATCCTCGATGTCAACCTCGCCGGAAACGTTGACGATTTCGGTTTTTCTCTCATCTGCAAACTTATCTCTGATTGCCATTGCTTCTTCTTTAACAATCTGAAGAACTTTTGCCTCGCTGCCGAGAATTTCAAGGAATTCGGCAATCTTTTCTCTGAGAGCGGCAAGCTCGTCCTCAATCTTGATTCTTTCAAGACCGGTCAACTGGCCGAGACGCATCTGAACAATCGCCTGCGCCTGAGCATCGTCAAGCCCGAAACGGTTCATGAGAGCTTCTTTACCTTCTGCAATGCTCTTGGACTTTTTGAGAATTTCGATAACCTCATCGATATAGTCAAGCGCAGTCATCAAGCCTTCAAGTATATGAGCTCTTTCCTGAGCCTTTTTGAGGTCATATCTTGTTCTGCGAACGATAACCTCTTCCTGGAATTTGATATAGTGGGAAAGAATTTCCTTGAGTGAAAGCTGCTTGGGTTCACCGTTAACAAGTGCAATCATGATTGCGCCGAAGGTGTCCTGAAGCTGTGTGTAGTTGAAAAGCTGATTGAGAACAACCTGGGGATTTGCATCCCTCTTAAGGTCGATTGAAATGAGCATTCCCTTCTTTGAGGAATAGTCATTCACGTCGGAAATGCCCTCGATACGCTTGTCCTTAACAAGGTTTGCAATGCTCTCAATGAGTCTTGCCTTGTTGACCATATAGGGAATTTCGGTAACCTGAATTTCAAATCTGCCGTTTTTCTTTTCAACGATTTCGGTCTTTGCACGCAGAGTGATTTTGCCTCTGCCTGTTGAATAAGCGGCTCTGATGCCCGCTCTGCCCATAACAACGCCTCTTGTGGGGAAGTCGGGACCTTTGATATATTCCATAAGACCGTCAAGGTCGATATCGGGGTTATCGATGAGGGCGCACATTCCGTCAATAACCTCACCGAGATTGTGAGGGGGAATATTGGAAGCCATGCCGACAGCGATACCAACCGAGCCGTTAACGAGAAGATTGGGGAACCTTGACGGAAGAACGGTGGGCTCTTTAAGGCGGTCGTCGTAGTTTGTTGTGAAGTCAACGGTATCCTTGTCGATATCCGTGAGCATTTTGAGCGAAAGCTTGCTCATTCTTGACTCTGTGTAACGGTATGCAGCAGGGGGGTCACCGTCAACGGAGCCGAAGTTGCCGTGACCGTCAACGAGAGTATATCTCATTGAGAAGGTCTGGGCAAGACGTACCATTGCATCGTAAACCGATGCGTCACCGTGGGGATGATAGCGTCCGAGAACGGAGCCGACGGTATCGGCACACTTTCTGTATGCCTTGTCGGGCGTAAGACCGTTTTCGTGCATTGTGTAAAGAATACGTCTGTGAACGGGCTTAAGACCGTCCCTGACGTCGGGAAGTGCACGGGAAGTAATAACCGTCATCGAGTAATCGAGGAAGGATTTGCGCACTTCTTTATTTAAATCGACATTTATAATTTTCTGAGTGTCGCGTGCGTCACCAAAGCTCATAATCATTTAATCCTTTCTGAATCAGATATCCAGATTCTGAACGTATTTTGCGTTCTGCTCAATAAACTCACGGCGTGGCTCAACCTTGTCACCCATAAGAATTGAGAAGGTTTCGTCCGCTTCCATTGCATCTGCGAGAGTTACACGGAGCATAATTCTTGTTGCGGGGTCCATAGTGGTTTCCCAAAGCTGCTCGGGGTCCATTTCACCAAGACCTTTATATCTCTGGATATCGCAGTTTCCGCCGAATTCTTCAATTTTCTGGTCGCGTTCCTCATCCGAAAACGCATAAGCGAATTTCTTGCCCTTGCTGACCTTGAAAAGGGGAGGCTGTGCAAGATAAACGTGACCCTCCTCGATGAGGGGACGCATATAGCGGAAGAAGAAGGTGAGGAGAAGAACTCTGATGTGGGCGCCGTCAACGTCGGCATCGGCCATGATAACAACTTTTTCGTAGCGGATTTTGCTGATGTCAAAATCGTCGCCTATGCCCGTTCCGAGGGCGGTAACAACGGGCTGGAGCTTATCGTTGCCGATAACCCTGTCAAGGCGTGCTTTCTCAACGTTGAGCATTTTACCCCAGAGGGGAAGGATAGCCTGATAGGTTCTGTCACGGCCTTCCTTTGCAGAACCGCCTGCCGAGTCACCCTCTACGATGTATATTTCGGTGCCCTCAGCCTGCTTTTCGGTGCAGTCTGCAAGCTTTCCGGGGAGCGAGTTGCCTTCAAGAACAGACTTTCTTCTTGCCTGCTCACGGGCTTTTCTTGCGGCTTCTCTTGCCCTTGCGGCATCGAGCGCCTTTGAGAAAATAGCCTTTGCAACGGCGGGATTTTCTTCGAAATATGTCATCAGCTTGTCATAAACAAGACCGTTTACGATGGACTGAATGTCGGTGTTGCCGAGCTTGCCCTTGGTCTGACCCTCAAACTGTGCTTCGGTGAGCTTGACGGAGATAATTGCCGTAAGACCTTCTCTTACGTCATCACCCGAAAGCTTTTTGTCGCCGTCCTTGAGGATTTTATATTTCTTGCCGTAGTCATTGAATACTCTCGTGAGGGCGTTCTTGAAGCCCGTTTCGTGAGTACCGCCGTCTACGGTGCGAACGTTGTTTGCAAATGAGAGAATAAGCTCGTTGTAGCTGTCATTATAGAAAAGCGCAATTTCTGCATATCTGTCACCCTTTGCGCCCGAAAAATGAACAGGCTTTTCGTGAAGGGGTGTAAGACCTCTTACGCCCGTGAGATACTCTGCAAAGGACGAAAGACCGCCTTCGTAGCAATATTCACGCTCAATGATGTTTTCGGGGTCACGGCTGTCTGTGAGCTTAATCGAAAGACCTGCGTTGAGGAATGCGGATTCACGCAGACGTCTTTCAAGTGTTTCGAAATCATAAACGGTTGTTTCCTGGAAAATCAGCGGGTCGGGCTTGAAGCGGATGAATGTACCTGTTTCGTCGGTATCGCCAACAATTTCAAGGTCTGTTTCAATGTTGCCGCCCTTAACAAAACGCTGACGGTGAACGTGACCTGCCTGCGAAACCTCAACCTCAAACCACTCTGAAAGTGCGTTAACAACGGATGAACCTACGCCGTGGAGACCTCCGGATACTTTGTATCCGCCGCCGCCGAACTTGCCACCTGCGTGAAGAACGGTTAAAACAACCGTAACCGAGGGCAAGCCCATTTTTTCGTTGATGCCTACAGGGATTCCTCGGCCGTTATCGCGAACGGAAATAACATTTCCCGGTTCAATTTCAACCTCGATATGGGTGCAGTAGCCCGCAAGAGCTTCGTCAATTGAGTTGTCAACTATTTCATAAACAAGGTGATGCAAGCCTCTGGGACCTGTTGAACCGATATACATGCCGGGCCTTTTGCGGACCGCCTCCAGGCCTTCAAGAACCTGAATCTGGCTGGCATCGTATTCCTCGGTAACAACCGTATTCATTTCCTCGGAATCCGCCTCAAAAACGGGAACTTCCTCTTCGGGCGCCGCTTGAGAAATATTCATATCATTATTGTTCTGAATATCCAATTTGATTGCCTCCTTTAGCCCTGCATTCCAAGGCCTGACATTATGCCGCTTTTCTTCTTTGCTTTCTGAGGTTTATATTTGGGAGGATTTATAAGACGCATTTTTGCGCCCTTTCCTGATTTTGAAGCAAGATATTTGTTAACATTGATAACAGGGCCCATCATATCGTCGCACATATAATCAACACAGTTTGCAAGCATTTCCTGGTCATTATCCATTGCGCCGAGAATTGTTACGGCGATGAGGCTCTGTGTCTCGTTCGTTCCGTCCTCATAAATATCGTTGAGAAGATTGAAAAGCTTTCTCATCTTTGTGGGGTTGTTTTCTTTTATGGTTTCAAGAACAACGGGTGTTCCGTAGTTAACAAAGAAATCTTCGGGAAGGAACTGGCCGTATTTTTCGCAGTTCGCCTTATATTCATCACGAAGCTCGGGATAAATGGCTGTGAAACGGTTGGCAAGAGTGTTGGGGTCATAAGAAACGGCACCGCTCTTTGCTGCCGCTTTGGAAACAGGCTGGGGAAGCTTTGCCTTGGTCGGCTTCTGCGTTTTTGTTCCGAAAGTTTCAACAAGTGTTTCAGTGAACTCGTTGACGATATACTTTACATCCTTTGCATCGGCAGTTTCCGAATCGAGAAGCGAAAGAGAAATCTGCGAATAGTCGCTGCTGAGGATTTCTCCCTCCTTACTTGCACCGAGAAGCGAAAGCTTGTTGTTGAAATGCTCAAGCTTAAGAGCCTTGTTTTCGCCCTTATACTCGATTGTTATTCTTCCGGAATCGGTAACAGCGGGAAGCTCACCCTTTTCGACGCCTTCGGGAATAACGGCAGTAAATCCGCACTCTGCAAGCACCGCACTCAAACCGCTGTTGATGTCAAAAAGAATTGCATAAATATCAGCCATAATAGTTCTCCTTTAATTAGCTACTTATAAAATATAGCTAATTGTAACATATTATTATTATATATTAGTTCCAAATCAGAAAAATAAGTCTAAAAAATATAATATTTTCAGATTAAAATTCATCTCTGCGCTGTTGACTAATTCAAAAGGCTGTGTTATCATATCTTAGTTATAAAGATACTATAATGGGATTGTGTCGACTTTCTCGTATTTAAAAAACAAAACAGAAGGAGTAATCAATCATGAAGAAAAAAGTTCTCGTTCTCTTCGGCGGCGTTTCAAGCGAACACGATGTTTCGCTTTCATCCGCATGCTCCGTTATAAAGAATATTCCGACCGATAAATATGAAATAATCCCCATGGGCATCACCAAAGACGGCAAATGCTATGTTTACAGCGGCTCGCCCGACATGCTTCCCGGCGGCGAATGGCTTAAGGATGAAAAAAATCTTGAGCCTGCAATAATCTCCCCTGACCGCTCGCATCACGGCATCATCCGCCTTAAGAACGGCGCAGAAATCGAAAAAATCGACGTTGTTTTTCCTGTTCTTCACGGCAAAAACGGCGAGGACGGAACCATGCAGGGTCTGCTTGAAATTGCAGGGTTGCCTTATGTCGGCTGCGGCACGGCAGCAAGCGCTGCATGCATGGATAAAGCCGTCACAAACGCTTTGGCGGACTTTTACGGCATTGCCCAGGCAAAATGGGTTGCCTTTGATAAACACGCTTATTCGCTCAATAAAGCCGATTTGCTTGCATCTGCCGCAGAAAAGCTCGGATTCCCGATTTTTGTTAAGCCCGCCAATGCAGGCTCTTCCGTGGGCATAAGCAAAGCAAAAACAATCGCAGAGCTTGAAGCTGCATGTGAAAAGGCGTTTGAGCATGACAAAAAGCTTGTGCTTGAAGAAGGCGTAATCGGCATGGAGGTTGAGGTTGCCGTTCTCGGCAATGAAGAGCCTGTCGCTTCTGTTGTTGGCGAGGTTGTTCCCTGCAACGAGTTTTATGACTACGACGCAAAATATCTTGCAAACGAAAGCGAGCTTCACATCCCCGCAAGACTCCCCGAAGAAAAGCTTAAGGATGTTCAGAACTGCGCCGTAAATGCTTACAGAGCGCTGGGCTGCTCCGGCTTCACAAGAGTTGATTTCTTTGTCCGCACAAGCGACGGCAAAATAATGCTCAATGAGCCCAACACAATCCCCGGCTTCACTTCAATCAGCATGTATCCCAAGCTGTTTGCGGCATCAGGACTCCCCTACTCCGAGCTTCTGGAAAAACTGATTAATCTCGCATTGGAAAAATAAAGGAACAACTATGAAAAAAGCAATTATTAAAATAACCGACCGTCACATTCAGGACGGCGAAGAATATGTTTGCGAGCTGACAACATCAGGCGAATTCGAAGTTACGGAAAGCGGCTGCAAAGTCATTTATTCCGAAACGGACGAAGAACTTGCAAACTGCCTGACTTCCCTTGACGTTGAAGGCTCCGCAAAGATTTCCATGACCCGTACAGGCAAATACAACACTGAAATGATAATCGAAAAAGACCGCCGCCACACCTGCTTTTATGCAACCCCTTACGGCGAGCTGATGATGGGCATTTATGCCAAAAGCATCTCAAATGACGTCAGCGAAAACGGCGGCACACTAAACTTTTCTTACACAATTGATTTTAACAATGCTCCGGCATCGGAAAACGAATTGACCGTTGCCGTGAAAGCACAGGAGGAATAAAAAATGTCACTTTTGGTTAAACAGGCTGTGGCTGAAATCCGCAACGCAATCATCGAGGCTGCAGGCAGAGCCGTTGCAGACGGCGAATTCCCCGAAGTTCCGCTGAGCGATTTTATTATCGAGGTTCCCGCCAACAGAGAAAACGGCGACTATTCATCCAACGCCGCCATGGCATGGGCAAGAGACCTTAAAAGCGCGCCCCGCAAAATTGCGCAAACAATCGTTGACAGGCTTGAGCTTTGCGACACCTTTGTTGACAGATGTGAAATTGCAGGCCCCGGCTTCATGAATTTCTATCTCAAAGAAAGCTACAACGCCTGCATCATTCAGGATATCCTTGAAAAAGGCGATAATTACGGCCGCTCCGATTACGGCGCAGGCAAAAAAATAAACATCGAGTTTGTTTCCGCCAATCCCACCGGTCCGATGCACATGGGCAACGCAAGAGGCGGCGCACTCGGCGACTGCCTTGCTGCAGTTATGGACTTTGCAGGCTATAATGTAAGCCGTGAATTCTATGTTAACGATGCAGGCAACCAGATTGACAAATTCGGCCTTTCTCTTGATGTCAGATATCAGCAGCTCTACAAAGGCGAGGATGCCGTAGAATTGCCTGAGGACAGCTATCACGGCGAAGATATCATTCAGAGAGCAAAGGAATTTGCAGAAATCAACGGCGACAAGTATCTTGACGCTTCCGAGGCTGAACGCAGAAAGGCTCTTGTTGATTATGCTTTACCCAAAAACATAGCCGCAATGAAAGAAAACCTCACCAAGTACCGCATCGAATACGACACATGGTTCCTTGAAAGCACTCTTCACAACGACGGCGAACTCAAAGAAACTCTTGACATCATGAAGAGCAAGGGTCTTACTTACGAAAAAGACGGCGCACTTTGGTATAAAAACAAAGAAATCCTCGGCGCAAGGCTTGCAAAAGAGGGCAAAACCCCCGAGGAAATCGAGCGCCTTGAGCTTAAAGATGAGGTTCTTATCAGAACCAACGGCAACCCCACATATTTTGCTGCAGATATTGCTTACCATCGCAACAAGCTTCAGATAAGAGGCTTTGACAAGGCGATTGACGTTTGGGGCGCAGATCACCACGGTCACGTTGCAAGAATGAAAGGCGCACTTGATGCTATCGGCTGCAATGGGGATGACCTTGATATTATCCTCATGCAGCTTGTCCGCCTGACACGCGACGGCGAGGTTGTTCGTATGAGCAAGCGTTCGGGCAAAGCCATCACTCTTGTTGACCTGCTTGAAGAAATTCCCATTGATGCAGTCCGCTTCCTTTTCAACATGAGAGAACCCGGCTCACAGATGGATTTTGACCTTGACCTTGCAGTTGAACAGAGTTCTCAGAACCCTGTTTATTATTGCCAATATGCCCACGCAAGAATCTGCAGTATCCTCAAGAAGCTTGCAAGCGAAGGCAAATCGCCCAGAGAATGCACAATTCCCGAGCTTGTTCTCCTCAATGCTTCAGAAGAAAAGGAGCTTATCAAACACCTTGCATCTCTCACCGATGAAATCATCAACTCCGCAAAGAACTACGACCCCGCAAAGATTACCCGCTATGCGGTTGACCTTGCAACCTTGTTCCATAAATTCTATAACGCATGCCGTGTTAACTGCGAGGACGAATCCCTTATGCAGGCAAGACTTAATCTCTGCCTGTGCGTAAAGAATGTTCTTAAGAATATTCTCACAATGTTCAGAATCAACGTCCCCGAAAGCATGTAATCACAAACCACCGGTTGAACCGGTGGTTTGACTAACCCCTAAAAGGGGTTGATACAGGCTTAGCCCCTGAAAGGGGCGTTGAAGGTTTAGCAGCGCATTACAATCACTGGCAGCCGCTCACGAGCGGCTGTTTATTTT
>JAZNPT010000021.1:0-83653 GCA_045589815.1 Acutalibacteraceae bacterium | reverse complement strand
GCTCATACACTGCCGACACTTCGCTTCCGGCAGGCGTAAAAATCACACCTGCAAGCACTGCCGCTACCGCAACTACTGCCATTACGGCTCTTTGAATGCATTTTCTCTTCATTTTACACTCCAAACACTATGCTTTTTAGTCATTTACACCGTTGACACATTATATAGCATAAGTTATAATTTTTAGAAATCAGTATGTTCGAATTATGTACACACAGAATTCGACATTTTTCTCATTATAGCAAAAATGCGTTTTTTTGCAAGACATACAATGAGATTTACCTTTATTTGTTAGGAGGTTTTCATATATGGAAAAGTATAAAGTTGGTATTGTAGGCGCAACAGGCATGGTTGGCCAGCGTTTTATGACCCTGCTTGAGAACCATCCCTGGTTTGAGGTTGTTGCTCTTGCAGCAAGCCCGCGCTCAGCAGGAAAAGCATATAAAGAAGCTGTCGGCAGCAAATGGTGCATGGCAACGGATATCCCTGCAAAAATGGCAGACATGATTGTTATGGATGCAACTGCAGACATTGAAAAGATTTCATCCTCCGTTGACTTCATCTTCTGTGCTGTTGACATGAAAAAGGACGAAATCAAGGCTCTTGAAGAAGCTTATGCAAAGGCAGAGTGCCCCGTTGTTTCAAACAACAGCGCCCACAGAGGCACTCCCGACGTTCCTATGATTGTTCCCGAACTTAACAGCGAGCACGCAAAAATCATCGATTCCCAGAAAAAGAGACTCGGCACAAAGCGCGGTTTCATTTCAGTTAAGTCCAACTGCTCTCTCCAGAGCTATGTGCCTGCACTTTTCCCTCTCAACAAATTCGGCGTTAAGGATGTTCTTGTTTGCACATATCAGGCAATTTCAGGCGCAGGCAAAACCTTCGATACATGGCCCGAGATGGTTGACAACGTTATTCCTTACATCGGCGGCGAAGAAGAAAAATCAGAAAAAGAGCCTCTTAAGATTTGGGGTAAAATTGAAGGCGATGAAATCGTTCCGGCAACCTCTCCCAACTTCACCGCTCAGTGCCTTCGTGTTCCCGCTTCCGACGGCCACATGGCAGCAGTTTTCGTAAGATTCGAAAACAAGCCCACAATTGATGAAATGAAGGAAATCTGGAAAAACTTCAAGGGATATCCCCAGGAAGCAGAGCTTCCCAGCGCACCCAAGCAGTTCCTCAATTATTTTGAAGAGGATAACCTTCCCCAGACAAAGCTCCAGAGAAATCTTGAAAACGGCATGGCTGTTTCAATCGGCCGTTTGAGAGAAGATACCCAGTTTGATTATAAATTTGTTTGCCTTTCACATAACACATTGAGAGGCGCAGCAGGCGGCGCAGTTCTTATGGCTGAGCAGCTTTGCGCACAGGGCTACATTGATTCAAAGTTTTAATTGCAGAAGGAGTCAGTTATGAATAAGACTGTTTTCACCGGAGCAGGCGTTGCAATCGTCACTCCGTTTACTGAAGATAACAAGGTCAACTATGACAAGCTTGCTGAACTGCTTGAATTTCAGATTGCAAACAAAACCGATGCAATCATCATTTGCGGCACAACCGGCGAAGGCTCAACACTTGACCACGAGGAGCATTCAAGTGCAATAAAATTCACGGTTGATGTTGTTAACAAGAGAATTCCCGTTATTGCAGGAACCGGCAGCAACGACACTAACTATGCCGTTAAGCTCTCAAATGAAGCTGAAAAAGCAGGCGTTGATGCTCTTCTCTCCGTTACTCCTTATTATAACAAAACATCACAAAGAGGCCTTGTTCAGCATTTCAGCTACATTGCTGACAGAGTAAGTGTCCCCATCATTCTTTACAATGTGCCTTCAAGAACAGGTGTTAACATTGCACCCGAAACTTATTTCGAGCTTTCGCATCACGAAAGAATTGTCGGCACAAAAGAAGCAAACGGTGACCTTTCATCCGTTGCAAAAACAATCTCTCTTTGCGGCGAGGACTTTGCGGTATACTCAGGCAATGATGACCAGGTAACACCCATTATGTCCTTGGGCGGCAAGGGTTCAATCTCTGTTCTTTCAAACATTCTTCCCGAAACAGCTCACGAAATCCCCGCAAAATTCCTTGAGGGTGACTATAAGGGCAGCGCTGAGCTTCAGCTTAAATATCTTGCTCTTTGCAATGCGCTTTTCAGCGACGTAAATCCCATCCCTGTTAAGGAAGCAATGAACATGATGGGCATGAACGTCGGCGATTGCAGACTTCCCCTTTACACAATGACAGCTCCCGCAAAGGAAGCTCTCAGAAAAGTCCTTGCAAGATACGGTCTTGTTGACTAATTAATCCAGAGGTAAAATAAATGGCAGGAATTTTATTAAGCGGATGTAACGGAAAAATGGGCAGAGCGGTAACCCTCAGCGTTGCCGAATCCGCAGATTGTGAAATCACAGGCGGCATTGACGTTTTTGACGAAGTGCGCTACGGATACCCCGTTTTTGCATCCCCCGCTCTTGTTTCAAACAAAATCATCGAAAAAACCGATGTTATAATTGATTTTTCAAATCCCAGTGCCCTTGCAGGGCTTTTGGAGTTTGCGGTTGCAAATTCAATACCGGCAGTTATTTCAACAACAGGTCTTAACGACGCTCAGATAAATCTGATAAAAAATGCGGCGACCAAAATCCCCGTTTTCTTCAGCGCAAACATGTCACTCGGTGTTAACCTTGTTTGCGAGCTTGCAAAAAAAGCGGCAAAGGTTCTCGGTGATTCGTTTGACATTGAAATTGTTGAAATGCATCACAACCAAAAGATAGATGCACCGAGCGGCACAGCTCTTATGATTGCGGATTCAATCAAAAATGAGCTTGACGATGATATAAAATACGAATACGATCGCCATTCCAAGCGCGAAAAACGCACAAAGAAGGAAATCGGTATTCACGCTGTCAGAGGCGGAACAATAACCGGCGAACACGAGATTATTTTTGCGGGCCATGATGAAATAATCAAGATTTCACATTCGGCAAGAAGCAAAGAGCTTTTTGCAACGGGAGCAATAAATGCAGCCAAATTCATCTGCGGCAAACCTGCAGGTATCTACAACATGGCGGATATGCTCAAGTAAATTACAGGAGAGGTAAAAATGAAGCTTGTTGACAATATTTTCGTAACCGAGGACGTAACCCTTTTTTCGCTGTGCGATGCACCGGCTGATATAGCTCACATTGCAGAGGTTTTTAAAATGATTGCCGATGCAGGCATTGATGTTGATATGATTTCCCAGTTTCCGTTAAGCGGAGCAAGCTCGGGATTTTCTTTCACCGTCAGCGATAAAGATTTTGTTCCCGTTCTTGCGATTGCATCAGAGCTTCGCAACCGTTCTCCCAAAACCAAAATCAGCGTCAGCAGCGGCAACTGCAAAATCACCGTCAGCGGCGAGGCCATGAGAGGCACTCCGGGCGTTTCAGCCGGAGTTTTCAAAGCTGTTGCAAGCGTTGATGCCGATGTCAGAATGATTACAACTTCTGAAATTGAAATTGCAATGCTTGTTGTTAAATCGGATGTTGACGAGGTTATTGAAGCAATAAAAAAAGAGTTTTGCGAATAACAGCCACCAATCGGTGCAGGAAAAAGTCCTGCACCGATTTTTTGTCTTGACTGGCGGTAAACTTTAATATATAATTTTTCCATACATTATAATCTAAGGAGATTCACAATGAAATACGAAAACAACTGGGAATCACTCAATCAAAGAGAAGTTCCGTCATGGTTTGAAGACGCAAAATTCGGAATTTTTATCCACTGGGGTCTTTACAGCGTGCCTGCTTATGCCCCCAAAGGCAAATATGCCGAATGGTACGGCTATCATTGCGATGAAATAGTTGAGAGAAGCGCAAACGACAGAGAGTACTATGACTATCATCAAAAAACCTACGGAGCTGACTTCAAATACAATGATTTCGTTAAAGATTTCAAGGCGGAGAATTTTGATGCCGAGCAGTGGGTTAAGCTTTTTGAGGATGCAGGTGCAAAATACATGAACCTCGTTTCAAAGCATCATGACGGCTTCTGCCTTTTCAAAACAGAGCATGCATGGAACTGGAACAGCGTTGATGTTGGCCCTCACCGCGATTTCTGCCGTGAGCTTAAGGATGCATGCGATAAGAGCGACGTCAAATTCGGTGTTTACCATTCGGTTTATGAATGGTTCCACCCTCTTTATCTTAAAGACCCTGAGGAATATGCCGTTAAACATCTTATCCCCATGCTTAAGGAACTCATAGAAGAATATCAGCCTGCAACTCTTTTCACAGACGGCGAATGGGAGCATCCCAGCTCAGTATGGCACAGCACCGACTTCCTTCAGTGGCTTTATAACGAATCTAGCGTTAAGGATTATATTGTTCCCAATGACCGTTGGGGCAGCGAAACACGCGGCAGACTTGGCGGCAACCTGACAACAGAATACGGCTTTTTAGGCGCTGCAGACGGTTCAACCGATGTTATTGACCGCGTATCCGAGGAATGCAGAGGCATCGGTGCTTCGTTCGGCTGGAACAAATTTGAAACTGTTGACGATTATCTTTCGGAAGAAGAGCTTATCAAGATGCTTGTTGACCTTGTTTCCAAGGGCAGCAACTTCCTTCTCAATGTAGGCCCCACAGGCGACGGAAGAATTCCCGTTATCATGGAGGAAAGACTTCGCCAGCTGGGCAAATGGATGAAGGTCAACGGTGAAGGCATCTATTGCAGCAGAAAATACTGTGAGAGCAGCGACGAAAGCATAAAATACACCAAAAACAAAGACGGCAAAACAATCTATGCCTTCCTTCATAAATATCCGATGGGCAAGACCGTGTTCAATGATATTGACTACAAAGACGGAATGAAGGTTCAGCTTCTCGGCTGCGAAAAAGAACTCAAAGCAGAGAACGAAAACGGCAAGCTTGCGATTGATTTCGGATTTATCTCCCCCGAAGAAATCAATTCAAAATACGTTTATACCGTTAAAGCAGAATAAAAAAACAACAGCGTACAGGCATTAAAGCTTGTACGCTGATTTTTATTTCAGTTCTTCAAGTGCTTCCGGAAAAGGTGCGAGGCTGCGTTTAAGAATTCTGTGCATCTGAGCAATCGCAATGCCGTAATTGGTCATAGGCACACCGTAATCCGAAGCATAGCCTGTCCTCGCCTGCATTTCGCGCGCATTCAGCATGCATCCGCCGCAATGAATAACAAGCGAATATTTCGATAAATCTTCCGGAAAGTCCTTTCCCGAGGAAAACTCAAAATTCAAGGTTTTCCCTGTATATTTTCTTACCCAATTCGGCATTTTGACCGTTCCGATATCGTTGCACTGCCTGTGGTGTGTGCAGCCCTCGGAAATCAAAACCGTATCTCCGTCTTTAAGCTTATCAAGCTGCGCAGCTCCGTGAACGGCAGCTTTTAAATCTCCTTTATACCGAACAAACAGAATTGAAAATGAAGTTAAATCAATATCAGGCGGAGTAACCGCTGAAACCGAGCCAAACACCTGAGAATCGGTAATAACAAGCTTTGGCTTTTTAGCGAGCGATTCAAGAGTTTCTCGAAGCTCGGTATCGCGGCAAACAACCGCAGCCGCTCCGCTTTCAATAACATCCCGTATCACCTGCTGCTGAGGCAGGATAAGCCGCCCTTTAGGCGCAGACTCATCAATCGGAACAACAAGCACAACAAGGTCATTCGGCTCAAGCAAATCGCTGACAACCCGCTTGCTGTTTTCGCATCCTTCGGCACTTTTGGCAAGCATTTCTTTGAGTGCATTTATGTTATATCCGCTCACAGCGCTCACATAGACTTCATTTTCAGCGCAATCGGGAATGCCTGCGATCAAATCCGCCTTATTATACACAATAATATATTCTGTTTTTTTGTTTTCAAAAGCCGAAACAAGCTCTTTATCGGCAGGTTGAAGTCCTTTTGAG
This sequence comes from Acutalibacteraceae bacterium, assembly GCA_045589815.1. GTDB lineage: Bacteria > Bacillota > Clostridia > Oscillospirales > Acutalibacteraceae > CAG-177. The sequence continues at coordinate 77,720 of JAZNPT010000021.1, read as the reverse complement.
GCATCAATAACCAAAACAGCAATATCAACAGTATTCAAAATCTGCTTGGCCCTTTTCACACGCATTTCGCCAAGCTCGCCCTCATCATCAACCCCGGGGGTGTCAATAATAACAACAGGGCCGAGCGGCAAAAGCTCCATAGCCTTCTTAACAGGGTCGGTGGTTGTTCCCTTTATCTCCGAAACAAGGGACAAACTTTGCCCTGTTACTGCATTGACAAGGCTCGACTTTCCCGCATTGCGAAGCCCGAAGAATCCGATATGAACTCTTTCGGCAGAAGGTGTATCGTTAAGTCCCATATAAACTCCTTAAAATCTGAAATCTCGTCTGTTTGAAGCTTTTATATCTTCAATGTTTTTCATTGCAATTGCTCTGACCTTTTCTCCGGGTATCTTTTTAAGCTCATTTTCAATAAGCTCAAAACCGATTTTCTTTGTTTCTTCACTTGCGTAGTCAACAAGATATTCGGTCAATGTCATAAGCGCATTGGGGTGGCAGCAGTTAAGAATCTGGCCGTTTTTGCAAAGGGCCATAAATCTGTCGCCCGTTCTGCCCTCGCGATAGCATGCCGTGCAGAAGGAGGGAATATGCTTAAGCTCCATAAGCCAACGCACAACCTCATCAAGCGTTCTTTGGTCAGAAACATCAAACTGCTCGGAATCGTGAGGTCTTTCCTCCTCGGTGTAGCCGCCGACTGAAGTTCTTGATGCACCGCTTATCTGCGAAATGCCGAGATTCAGCGCTCTGCCTCTCACCTTTTCAGATTCTCTTGTTGAAATAATCATGCCTGTGTAGGGAACAGAAATTCTGATGCATGCAATAAGCTTTTCAAAAAGCTCATCGGAAATTCCGTTATCAAATGCATCAGGGTCAATATCGTCCGCTCTTTTAAGACGCGGAACGCTGATGGTATGCGGGCCAACGCCGTGAACCGCTTCAAGATGCTCGGCATGCATAAGCAAACCTACAAACTCATATTTATAAAGTTCAAGACCGAAAAGCACACCAAGACCCACGTCGTCAATGCCGCCCTGCATGGCTCTGTCCATCGCCTCTGTGTGATAATCATAATCATGCTTTGGGCCTGTGGGATGAAGCTTGAGATAGCTCTCCTTATGATATGTTTCCTGAAAAAGGATATATGTTCCGATTCCCGCATCCTTGAGCTTTCTGTAGTTTTCAACCGTTGTTGCAGCAATATTGACATTAACACGGCGGATTGCGCCGTTTTTATGATTAATGCTGTAAATGGTTTTGATGCTTTCAAGAATATATTCAATAGGATTGTTAACAGGATCCTCGCCCGCTTCAATCGCAAGGCGCTTATGACCCATATCCTGCAAAGCAATAACCTCTTTTGCAATTTCCTCCTGAGTCAGCTTTTTGCGGGCTATGTGCTTGTTTTTAAGGTGATACGGGCAATAAACGCAACCGTTAACACAATAATTGGAAAGATAAAGAGGCGCAAACATAACTATGCGATTGCCGTAAAAAGCAAGCTTAATTTCTTCTGCAAGCTTAAACATTGCATCAACCTTTTCAGGGATATCGCAAGCAAGAAGAACCGCTGCTTCTCTGTGAGTTAACCCCTTGCAAACCGTCCCCTCTGCGGTTTTATGCGGACGAGCTTTTTCGAGAATGCTGTCAATAAGTTCAACATTGTTTTTGTTTTGCTCCGCATATTCGAGCGTTGCAAGGATTTCTTCGTTGTTGATAAATTCCTCTGCTTTGAGTGATTTGGGATTATAATTTGCCATGTTCATATTCCTTTCTTTATGGTCAGAAGCTTCTTCCCATTCAGATATTTTATTTTTTGAAGTCACCGCGATTAGTGACAATTCTGTAGCCAACGGATTCCATTCGTTCCTCAAGCTCTTTTTTGCCTTGTGCGCTCTCTGCTCCAACTGAAAGCTTGTTATTATAAAGCTCATACTTTTGACGGACATCAAGCGGAGAAAGATTGGGCATAACAACATTGGCGCCTGCCAGAATTCCTTTTTCACGCCCGTTCTGGTCAATGCTGCCGAGAGCGGTTGTTGCAGGCAAAAGAATGTTGGGATATATAAGCCTGATTATTGAAAGGAGGTAGCAGGTCAGTTCAACCGAACCTGCGCTAATATTTTTAAAAGAAGTATCTTTATGAGGAATAAACGGGCCTATGCCGCACATTTCGGGTTTAAACTCCTCAATAAATTTCAAATCCTTTGCAAGGTGTGCCGCCGTTTGAAACGGAGAACCTACCATAAAACCGCAGCCCGTCTGATAACCGATTTTTTTCAAGTTTTTCAAGCATTCCATGCGATTATCATAGGACATTTCATTCGGATGAAGCTTTTCATAATGGGCTTTATCTGCCGTTTCGTGGCGCAGGAGATATCTGTCCGCACCCGCACCAAACAGTTTTTTATAGCTTCCAAGACTGCGTTCGCCGAGTGAAAGAGTAACGGCACAATCGGGATATCCGTTTTTTATCTCACTTATTATTTCGCAAACAGCATCATCCGAAAAATGTAAATCCTCACCGCCCTGCAAAACGAAAGAACGGAAGCCTAATAAATATCCGTTTTCACAGCAGGAAAGTATTTGCTCTTTTGTAAGACGATAGCGTTCACAGTTTTTGTTGCTTCTTCGTATTCCGCAATAGAAGCAGTCGTTTTTGCAAAAATTGCTTATTTCAATAAGTCCTCTGATATAAACATCCGTGCCGTATATATTTTTGCGGGCTTTAACGGCTTTTTCGGCAAGCAAAGCAGCAGTTTCGGCATTTCTGTTTAATATCAGAAATTCGTATTCTTCAAGTGACAGTCCATGCTCTTTTTCGAGCCTGTTTATTAAATCAATCATTGAAAATCTTACTGGAATACGCCGTTTTAACGCTTATTCCGTTCAGCTTGCCTATCTTTCCCGTAAGCTCGGAAATAACATTCTGCTCCGCATCAACAGCAAGGCTGACAATGCTGAGGTTGCGCTCTTTATAAGGCAAGCCCATTCTGCCAACAATTATATCGGCAAACTCATGCAAAAGAGAATTCAGCTTTTCAACAGAATCCTTATTTTCAACAATAATGCCGATAACAGCAATTCTTTTTTCCATATTTTCACCCTCCGAAAACAAAAACTGCGCCCGATAAAAGGCGCAGCTGTAGTGTAAATTCAGAAACACATTATTTTGCACCTTTCCTTCGGATAACTTCCTCGTGTCAGGATTAATTAAATTATATATGCTATAAACAATTTTGTCAATGTATAGGTTGACCAAAAAGGCAATAAGTGATAAACTATCCGTTTGGAAGAAGGTAATAATTATGGAAACGGTAAAAAAGCTTGACAGCCGCAGCGAAAGCAAAATTATTTTTATTTGCTGGCTGGCATACACCGCCGCTTATGTGGGCAGACTCAATTTCAACGCATCCATTGTTGCGATTATTTCAGAGCTTGGAGTAACAAAAGCAGATGCAGGCCTTGTCAGCTCTTGCTTTTTCTTTGCTTACGGCGCAGGGCAGCTGATAAACGGCATCCTTTCAAAAAAATATAATGCCAAGATAATGATTTTTCTTTCTCTTACATTTTCAGCGGTATTCAACCTGCTCATGCCCTTATGCGGCAATATTTCGCTTATGAAATATATCTGGCTGGGTAACGGCATTGTTCAATCGGTTTTATGGAGCACTCTGATAAAAACTCTTTCGGATTTTCTCTCCGACCGAAAGCTGCCGAAGGCAATTCTCGCAATGAGCACAACAGTTGCAGTCGGCACATTTATTGCATACGGAATTTCTTCTCTCTGCGTGCGTGCAGGCGCATGGCAAACTGTATTTTATGTTGCTTCAGCTGTTCTCATAATCAGCGCTTTTGTCTGGCTTGCGCTTTTCGGCCCGTCAAGAAAGCCGATCATTCAGATTGCCGAGCAAAAAAGCGACAAAGTCAAAATGGGCAAAGCTGTTTTACTTGCGCTCCTGCTTGCTGCTTTTGCAGGAATTGCAAACGGCTTTATAAAAGACGGAATCAACACCTGGGTACCCTCTGTTCTTTATGAGGAATTCGGTGTTTCTCAATCCTTCTCGATTCTTCTCACGCTGCTTCTTCCTTTGGTATCAACCATGGGTGCGGCAATTGCAAAAAAAGTCCACGAAAAGGTTGCATCGCATGCCGCAATGAATCTCATTTTCTTTTTCACATCTGCCTTGCTCTGTGCCGGAATTCTCATTTCTTTAAAAGTGCACAGCATTGTTGCGGTTATGCTTTGCTTTATCGGCGTTGCATGCGGAATGGCGATGATAAATAACGTTATCACAAGCATGTTTGCTTTGGATTACCGCCGCTTGCTTAATGCCGGATTTGCAGCCGGATTGCTCAACACCTTTTGCTACATAGGCAGCACAACCACCTCCTACACCCTTGGTGCAGTTTCACAGGCTTACGGCTGGAACGCTGTTTTTATTATCATGCTTGCGGTATGCATCGTTGCAGGAGTTATTTGCCTGACGGGAATTTTAACCGAAAATAAGATGAAGGAGAAATAAAATGATAAGATTTGACTGCGACTACCTTGAAGGAGCGCATCCGCTCATTCTTAAAAAGCTCTCGGAAACAAACATGGAGCAAACCATCGGTTACGGCTGCGACCCGCATTGCGAAAGAGCTGCGGCTTTGATAAAAGAGGCTTGCTGCGCGCCTGACAGCGACGTACACTTTCTTGTTGGAGGCACACAAACAAACACAACAGTTATCAGCGCAATATTGCGAACACACCAGGCCGTTATCAGCGCATCAACGGGTCATATAAACGTTCATGAAAGCGGAGCAATCGAGGCAACCGGCCACAAGGTTATTGCCCTCACCTCACCTGACGGAAAGCTGACTGCAAAAGCTGTTGACAACTGCGTGAGCTCTCATTGGAACGACCCGAATCATGAACACGTTGCACAGCCTGCCATGGTCTATATTTCTCAACCAACGGAATGCGGAACGGCATACACTAAAAAGGAGCTTGAGGATTTATATTCCGTCTGCAGAAAACATCAAATTCCGCTTTATATTGACGGTGCAAGGCTGGGATATGCACTTGCCGCAGAAAACTGCGACATGACCCTGCCTGATGTTGCGGCAAATTGCGATGCTTTTTATATCGGCGGCACAAAGGTGGGTGCTCTTTTCGGTGAAGCACTTGTTATCAATAATGATTATATAAAGAAAGACTTCCGATATATCATCAAGCAAAAAGGCGGATTACTTGCAAAAGGCAGGCTTCTCGGCATTCAGTTTGAAACGCTTTTTGAAAACGGCCTTTATTTTGAAATCTCCGCTCACGCCATCAAAGCCGCAAAAAAAATCAAAGAAATCTTTGTTGCTCACGGATGCGAGTTCTTATCTGACTCAAAAACAAATCAGCAGTTCCCGATTCTCGAAAATGAAGAAATCGAAAAACTGCTGACAGAATTTTCATTTGAGATTTGGTGCCCTGTTTCCGATAACGTAAGCGCTGTCCGCTTTTGTTCAAGCTGGGCAACAACGGATAAAAACATTGAAGCGCTAAAACAAGCTGTTGAAAGATTGTAAATAACTGTAAACCCCGAAAGCATGATGCTTTCGGGGTCAATTTTATTTTTCCTGAATATATTCCGCATTCATTTGAGCCTTGGCAATGCTTGCAACTTCTTCTTCACTCTTTGCGCTGTTAATAGCATTTCTTGTTGCTTCACGCCTTGCGAAAAGCTCACGATACATTCTGTCTCTCTTTTCACCGTTAAGATTATGGAAGAACTTCGGAACAATTCCGAGAGCACCTGTAATAATAGGAACTCCTGTACCCATTGCGAATATCCACCACTTTGTGGAATCGGCCTGAGTGCCGATTGAAAGACCCTGAACATATCCGATTCTCTTCATAATAAAGTTTTGAATCGAACCCATAAAGATGCCCTGCAGCTTTGTTACAAGACCTCTTGCAACGCCTGTCATTGCTTCTGCTCGGTAACCGTTTTTCCATTCACAATAGTCCATTGCTTCGTTAAGAATTTCCTGAGGAATAACATGCCTGAGGCCGTAAACGCACATTTCAAAAACTTCCTCAACAGCTAACAGCGGAAGCATAACCCACTTCTTCTTATAAAGTCCGTTTTTTGCACCGCCTATTGAGCCTATACCGAAAACAACAAGCCAGCAAACGTCTGTCCAAACATCTTCAAGAATCCATATTGCTTTTGTAGAAAATCTCTCCCTCAGCGGAGCAATAAAAGCATAGCTGATTGTTGAAACGGGAGATGCGGGTATGCCGACAATAGTCTGATATGTAGCAGAACCGAGAACGTCAATAAAATAATTGGTTCTGCTCTTGCCGACTGCAAAGCCCGCAAGAAATTCGGAAAGAGTGTAAAGAAGTATCGGTCTGTTGTTGATAATCGCCTTTAGTCCCTGCCTGATATTGGGTTTTTCAACCGTCTGAGAGACGCGCTCTTTGGTTACACAAATAAAATAGAAAGACATCAAGCAGCCCGCAATAGCGGTAAATATTCCGAAAAAGATGAAAAGGTTTGTTCTGTCCCAGGTAACAACATTGTTATTAACAAGGTCAAGCAAAACGCCGAATGTCAACTCCGGAAGCTTTTCGCCGACAAGTCCGGAAATAAGATTTGCCATCGTTATGAGACCCGTTCGTTCTAACGGATCCGGAGTTATTGTTGCCATAAAGCCCGTGCTCGCTATGCTGGTAAAAGTTCCGGCGGTTTCACAAATAACGCTGAACACTGCATAAAAAATCAGCTTCGGAACATAATCAGCCGATGTGTTTGCAAACACAACAGGCAAGAACCAATACCATAATCCCAACAGAGTCAGCGGAATTTTACCTAAAAGTATATATGGCTTAAACTTGCCCCAGCGGGTTCGTGTTCGGTCAACTATAACACCGATAAACGTATCGTTGAAAGTATCCCATAAACCTGAAAAAAGGCCGAAAACCGCCAAAAAATCAAAATCCAGCTTAACTATATCATAAATAAAACGGTCGTTATATTTGCTGATATTGAAGCTGCCCGAAACATCATTCAGAAGATAGCCGATTCTTTCTTTGTTTCCGATATATCTTCTGTTCCTTAAAAGCGGATTTTTAACACCTTTTTCATAGTCAATTACTATACCTTCCTGCTGCTCATCATAAGCCAAGTTGGTATTATCCTGCACCCAATCGCCTCCCGCCAATAGTTCTTTGTAAAATAATAACATAATTTCAGAGATATTTCAACAACTTTTATGTAATTTTATAAATATTGACAACAAGATTCTTTTACTGTATTCTTTAACTGATATCATACACAAAACATCGGAGGCATTTAAATGATTTGGTTAAAAGCTGTTTCTTCTGCCGCTAAAGCATACAGTAAATTACATAAAATTAACAGAATTTCCGCATCCGAGCTGCCGCAGGGATTCACAGTCACCTGCCACGCCGGCGCAATGCTGACCCCTGCAAACAGTCTTTTCTCAGTTAAGACAGCGGTTGAATGGAACGCAGATACAGTTGAATTCGATGTCAGCTTCAGACCTGACGGCACACCTGTTATTATTCACAACGCAACCCCTTCGTGCACCCAGGGTGTTTTGCTTGAAGAAGCGCTTAAAATTGTTGCAAAAGTCAAGAACACAAGAATTAATCTTGATTTAAAATCAACATCAAATATCGCTGCCGTTGATAAGCTTGTTGAGTCTTTCGGATTAACCGACAGAGTTTTTTACACAGGTGTTTTTGATGACTGGGTTGATGCCGTAAAACAAAATTCTGCTATCCCGTATTATCTTAACCATAAAATAACCGCTGAAGAAGCTTCCGATAAAGCCGCTGCAAAAAAAGCCACAGATAAAGCCATTTCCCTCGGAGCAATCGGAATAAATGCAGACTTCAAAAATGCAAGCAAGATTTTTGTTGATACTGCTCATGAAAACGGGCTGCTTGTTTCTCTCTGGACTGTCAACAAAGTCGAAGATATGCCAAATGTTTTGAAGCTCAAGCCGGATAATATTACAACCAAAAAACCGAATATATTAAAAAACTTTATAGAATAACCGTAAACTGCAACAGAATGCAAAGTTCTCGTTTTTGTCCACATTCTCCAAAAATCATGCTTTATTTTTGTGGATTCATACAAATTTCAAAAAAAACGTGTGATTTTTGCGATTTTTGGACATATACTTATGAAGCATCAAAAAGTTATCACTTCCAATTCTCTGATATATACTTCAAAAGCGACGGCGGCAGTATTTTCTGCCGCTGTTGCTTTTTTGTTATAAAACGCCTTAATTATGTTGTTAAATACGTTTAAACGGAAACACTAAATCAAGAAAGAGCAATTTATCAAAATGCAGGAATCTATTCAAATGCTTGCAAATTCTGCATCTTTTCACTCTAAACAAAGCAAGCTTCACCCACTACCGTTACTTTTTATTTAGGCGAAAAAGGAAAAAGTTCAGAACATTCATTTCAAAAACAGCCATCTGCTCTTTTGCAATATTAAAGAACAAAATCCTGCATTCCGGCGATTTTTTGTTCTAAATGCTTTAGTTATAATCATGCCTATGCATTTCAAATAATTCCCATGCGGAAGAAACAACGAAATTACCAATAAATAATACAAAAGAAAATACCGAGTATTTGCAAATAATATGTAATTTTACTATTGATTTCTGTTTATTGCGGTGATAAAATACAAAATATGGTTGTTTAAAAACAATTCGCCATACTTTATAGGGGGTCTTTTCATGGAAAGAAGAACAGGTACAATATCAAGAGGCATACGTTGCCCTATCATCCGTGAGGGCGACGATCTTGCACAGATAGTTTGCAACAGCGTTATTGAAGCTGCGGAATGCGACGGCTTTGAGCTTCGCGACAAAGATGTTGTTGCAATAACGGAATCAATTGTTGCAAGAAGCCAGGGCAACTACGCAAGCGTAGATGCCATTGCAAAAGATGTTAAAGCAAAGCTCGGCGGCGAAACAATCGGCGTTATTTTTCCGATTCTTTCAAGAAACCGTTTTGCAATCTGCCTCAAGGGTATTGCAATGGGCGCAAAGAAAGTTATTCTTATGCTCAGCTATCCGAGCGATGAGGTAGGCAATCACCTTTTGACCTATGATCAGCTTGATGAAGCAGGCATCAATCCCTACAGCGATGTTCTCACCCTCGAAAAGTACCGTGAACTTTTCGGAGCAAACGTTCATGAATTCACAGGCGTTGACTATGTTGACTACTATGCAAATATTATAAAAGATGCCGGTGCCGAATGCGAAATCATTTTTGCAAATCAGGCAAAAGCAATTCTTGACTATACAGACTGCGTTCTCACTTGCGATATTCATACAAGAGCGAGGACAAAGCGCCTTCTCAAAGCTGCAGGTGCAAAGATTGTTTGCGGAATGGACGATATTCTCACAGCTTCCGTTGACGGCAGCGGCTACAACGAAGCATACGGTCTTCTCGGCTCAAACAAATCAACAGAAGACTCTATCAAGCTTTTCCCCAGAGACTGCTATCCCTTTGTTAAAAAGACTCAGGAGCTTCTCTGCGAAGCAAGCGGAAAACACATTGAGGTTATGGTTTACGGCGACGGCGCATTCAAAGATCCCCAGGGTAAGATTTGGGAGCTTGCTGACCCCGTTGTCTCCCCCGCTTACACCGAAGGCCTTGCAGGCACGCCCAACGAGCTCAAGCTCAAGTATCTTGCTGACAACGATTTCAAAGACCTCAGCGGCGATGCTCTTAAAGAAGCAATTTCCAAGAAAATCGAAGCTAAAGACGGCAGCAGCCTCGTAGGCAACATGGCTTCTCAGGGCACAACTCCCCGCCAGTTCACCGACCTTATCGGTTCACTTTGTGACCTTACCAGCGGTTCAGGCGACAAGGGCACTCCCGTTGTTCTTGTTCAGGGATACTTTGATAACTATACCAACTGATTGAAACGGAGGAATAACAATGAGCAGTAATATCAGACCCGAATCAATGGCACGCATAACAACTCTCGAGCTCGCAAATGCTTTTATCGAAGAGCAAATTGCGGAAGTAAGAGCTCAGGTTGGAGACAAAAAAGTTCTTCTCGCTCTTTCGGGTGGTGTTGATTCATCCGTTGTTGCAGCACTTCTTATAAAAGCAATCGGCAAACAGCTTGTTTGCGTTCACGTTAACCATGGCTTAATGCGCAAGGGCGAAAGTGAACAGGTTATCGAGGTTTTTGGCAAAGCACTTGATGCCAATCTTATTTATATTGATGCTACTGACAGATTTCTTGACCTTCTTGCGGGTGTGGACGAGCCTGAAAAGAAGCGTAAGATTATTGGCGGTGAATTCATCAAAGTTTTTGATGAAGAAGCAGCAAAACTTGAGGGCATATCTTTCCTTGCACAGGGCACCATATACCCCGATATTCTTGAATCCGACGGCGTTAAGGCTCACCACAATGTTGGCGGTTTGCCCGAAGATATGGAAATGGAGCTTGTTGAGCCTGTTAAGCTTCTTTATAAAGACGAAGTAAGAGTTGTGGGCGAAGCACTTGGTCTCCCCCATGCCATGGTTTACCGTCAGCCGTTCCCCGGCCCCGGTCTCGGTGTAAGATGCCTCGGCGCAATCACCCGTGACAGACTTCATGCTCTCCGTGAAGCAGATGCAATTCTCCGTGAGGAATTTGATAAAAACGGACTTGCAGAAAAGGTATGGCAGTATTTCATTGCAGTTCCCGATTTCAAGAGTGTCGGCGTAAGAGACGGCAAGCGTTATGAAGGCTGGCCCGCAATCATCCGTGCAGTGAACACAAAGGACGCCATGACTGCCACAATCGAAGAAGTTCCCTACTCTGTTCTTCATCACATCACAGACAGGATTACTCACGAGGTTGAAGGCATAAACCGTGTCCTCCTCGACCTCACACCGAAGCCGATCGGTACAATAGAATGGGAGTAAGTTTGATCGCTCATTCATTGCGATAACATTTGAATTATCAAAAAAAATTAAGAGCTAACTGATTTTTATAGTCAGTCAGCTCTTTTTTGTTTGTTGTTCAGTTTCAAGACTTAATCGTTTTCTGCAACCACCTTATAATATTCTGATTCGGTTTTCAACTCAATCTCAACATTTTCGGTGCTTTCTTCCGATTTTTGAAGAACAATCTTACAAACATCTTCCGCCACTCCATTCAATTCAAAAACAAGCTCATCTTCGCCCTGTTCTTTTTCGGGAAGATTTTCAGGAAGGTTTTCAGGAATAACAATTTCAACAACACTTGTATTTCCATTCTCGTCTGTTATCGGCTTATAATTAAACGTTGCTTCTATTTCTTTGCCGTTAACTATAACACTGATTTTTTCGGATATCTCTTTGCTGAGTTCAATGACTTTTTCGCCTATCTCTCCGTCCGTTGCGGCATTCGCGGTAAGCATAGCTGCCGCAACCATCATGAGAACAGCAAACACCACAGCAAGTGCTTTAAAAGAACATCTTTTCTTTGTTGATGCCATATTCAAAATCCTTTCTTTGATTTCGTCAGACGGCTCAACACCTGAAAACGAACTGATATATTTTTCTTTATTCGTCATTCCAATCATCTCCAAGCTGAATTTTCAACTGTTCCCTTGCCCGGCACAGTCTTGTTTTAACCGCAGATTGCTTGATGTTGAGCATATCGGCAATCTCTTTGATTGGCATATCCTCGTAATAAAACAGATGGATTACCGTCCGCAGTTTTTTAGGCAGCGACATAACAGCATTGAACAAATCCTCACTTTTTTCACTTTCAAAAGAATAGGTTGCAACGTAATCCTCAAAATCTGCACTCTTTTTTCTGAATGCACTTTTAAGAAGATTTTTGCTTTCGTTCACCGTAACCGAAGTAAGCCACTTATCAATATGTTCGTCATTTTCAAACTCAGACTTTGTTTTTAGCAGTTTCATAAAAGAGTTTTGAAGAATATCCTCTGCATCATATTGATTTGCCGTGAAAGAAAGTGCAATCAGAAACAACCGTTTGTTATTTCTTTTGAATACTCGCTCAAAATCGTTACTATCCATTAAATCACCACCGCTTGAAAGGTCCTTTCACTATTATAACAATTCAGAACAGATAAAGGTTACATAATTTTGAAGAATTTTCAAGAGCTGTAAAAAACACAAAAATCCGAATAGCAGCAGTTCAAATGAACTCTGCATCATTTGGACTGTTTCTATCGGATAATCACCTCACTTTTACGGCTTTAGAGCCGAAGAAAAATTACAAAAACCATACTATTTTCACAGAAAGAAGGTATTTATGAAAACAGGTTTAAAGAAACGTCAGAAACACACGGAAATCTACTTCAACGAAGAAAGTCCGCTCGTAGAAATTTACACTCACAACACCAACCTCAAAAACCGTCTTACGGAATATGCGGAGAAATATCCCGAGTATTGCCGACAGTTCGACGACGATGAACAAGGCGGATTAAGATTTGAAATTGAGAAAGGCAGATTCGGTTTCAGACTGACTGCACCCTACTCCGATGAACGGAGAGCAAAATCAAGCGAAAATGCAAAACAGAATGGAATACACAGGAGGTAATTTATAATGAAAAAATTTATTATTGATGAAAAAACAGGTCTCGCTTACACACTCGTCGGTGATTATTATATCCCGAACATAACTCTTCCCGAACCCGATAAACGACCTATCGGAATGTGGGGCAGAAAACGTCTCGCCTATCTCAAAGAGCACCGCCCGGCACTTTACAACAGACTCGTTCTCCGTTGCAAACTGCACAGTCACCTTGCCGATGTGAATGAGCAGGCAACAGAAAGGCTTGACCGACTCATTGAACAGATGGCAAAAGCCGAAGGTGTAAACGAAAGGCTGAAAATCAAAGACCAGATGTTATGGGTTGCCCAAATGAACAACATCCGCAACCGTGCCGAAGAAATCATCCACGTTGAGCTGATTTACGATTAAAACATACTGCAGAAATAATCTTTACGGAGGTTTTCAAAATGTCAGGATTCATCAAAGAATTCTATTATGGTAACATTGAACCGCAGGAATTCAGTCCCGAACTTGCCGCAAAATTAAAATCAAAGCTGAATGCACTTGTTGAAAATGAAAAAGCTCTTGATTCAACATTAAAAGGCGAAGAAAAAGACTTATTTCTGAAATATGTAAATGCACACAATGAGTTTCTTGCAGTCAGCATCACAGACAGTTTCATCTCAGGCTTTCGCCTCGGCGCAAGGTTTACTTATGATACGTTCGTTGGCGATAATACAAACTTTGCAAAACCAAAGAAAACTCAAACACAGAATTGATATTCAACAAAAGCAATCATCGTTCAAAGAAAAATAATCCTTGACAACATCTGCAATAAGTGTTATAGTGTCAAAAAAACCAAACGAGGTAAATTCATGAACACATATCTTTTCTCAAAACTTGATATGGATATGAATTGGCTTGCACAGCATGATTATCAGTCATCTGGCAGGCTTATACCTCTATATTCATTTTGGGATAGATAAAACTATATTTCCATATGTTTATAACGGTGTAAGTAGCTGCAGATACTTACACCGTTTATTTTTTATCCAAAGGAGAATTGTTATGAAATTGTTTGAATTAATCAAAAAGAAACTTTTTAAAAAGCAACCTGTAAAAACAGGTGATCATCTTGTAGATTTCTATAATCGTATCGATGAGGATTCACGTCTTTTATCAAAGCACGGCAGAATTGAATTTCTGACAACTGTGAAGTATGTTGAGAAATATCTGAAAGGCGGTATGAAGATTATGGAAATCGGTGCCGCTACCGGCAGATACTCGCATTATTTTGCTCAAAAGAGTTTTGAGGTTGATGCAGTTGACCTAATTGAACATAATATTGAAATATTTAAATCCAAAACTCAGCCAAACGAAAAGATTAGCATTAGGCAAGGAAATGCAACCAATCTGACTGAATATCCCGATGAAAGCTATGATATAACGCTTTTGCTCGGTCCGATGTATCATCTCTATACGGTTGAAGAGCAGAAAAAAGCATTATCGGAAGCAATGCGAATTACCAAAAGCGGTGGCTACGTTTTCGTTGCATACTGTATGGTTGACCCTTCTGTTTTAACGGGAATTTTCAAAAACAATAAGGTACAGCAAAGCATTGAAGAAGGACTCATTGATACCGAAACTTTTGAAACATTCTTTCCGCCGCACGGTGTTTTCAAGCTATACACGAGAGATGAAATCTTTGAGCTGGTAGAAGAACTTAATGCGGAAAGACTGCATTTTCTTGCAACTGACGGTTATGCCTGCCATATGCGTGAAGTAATAGACAAAATGGATAACGAAACCTATGAACTGTATCTGAAATATCATTTCAAAATCTGCGAAAGACAGGATTTAATCGGTTTATCACACCACACACTTGATGTGTTGAGAAAGGAGTAGTTTATGATTACATACCCGAATTATGACAGAAGCATTTTATCAATCGCTTCGTCTGTTTTAAACCATTTCGGCGTTAAAGACTGCCAACATAAAACCTTACCCGAATTTGATGAACTTCTAAGTAAGAATTATAAAAATATTATAGTAATGCTTTTTGACGGATTGGGTGTTTCGGCAATCAACGAACACCTGAACGAAAATGACTTTCTGAGAAAACATTTTGTGTGTCCGATTTCGTCTGTATTCCCTTCAACAACCGTTGCGGCAACAACAGCGATAGAAAGCGGATACTCACCAGTCGAAACAGCTTGGCTTGGATGGGATTTGTATTTTGATGAAATAGGCGAAAATGTTGCAGTATTCCGTAATGCTTTACAGAAAAACGGTAAACCAGCTGCAAATTATAATGTTGCATGGAAATATATCCCTTACAAAAGAATATTTGAGCGAATCGAAGAAGTAAACGGTAAAGGTACAGCATACTATGTTTCTCCGTTTTCAAAACATCATTCAAAAAGTGTGCCTGATATTTGCAGAACTGTAAAACGGCTTTCGAGAAGAAGAAAGAAAAAATACATTTACACCTATTGGCATCAACCCGATACGGCAATGCACAATTACGGTGTTAAAAGTCAAGAGGCACACGAGCATATTTTAATGATAAACAAAGAGGTTGAGCAACTTTGCAAACAACTTAAAAACTCCCTTGTTATCATCACTGCAGACCACGGGCTGTGTGACGGTGTGAATGAATATCTTGAGGATTATCCCGAGCTTTCTACAATGTTGAAAGTACCGCCGTCAATCGAGCCACGAGCCTTGAGCTTTTTTGTAAAAGACGATATGAAAGATGATTTCAAAAACGAGTTTAACAGACTTTTCGGCAACGATTTCAGACTTATGACAAAAGAAGAAGTATTTGCAGAAAATCTTTTGGGATTCGGTAACCCTAACCCAAGAACCTATGATTTTGTCGGCGATTTTCTTGCTGTTGCGACTGGCGAAAAATCGTTATTTATTGAGCGTGAAGAACGCAGTTTTATCGGTGTTCATGCGGGTCTTACCGAAAAAGAAATGACCGTACCGTTTATTGCAATTGAAACAAAGAAAAGGAGTAAGAAATGAATAAAACAAATCAAGAATTATATTATGAAAAAACACCCGTTCTTGAAACAGACCGTCTGATTTTAAGACCGTTAACACCCGATGATGCAGAAACGGCATTTTTATGGCACAGCGACCCGAGAGTCAACAAGTTTATGTCATATCCCCTTTATACCGATATAAGCCAGACTGTTCATTGGATTAACGACATAGTTCCGATTGAAGAAGATTTCCATTGGGGAATAGTTCTGAAAGAGGGCAACATTCTTATCGGAAGTATCAGCATAGGACCGATGGGAAATGATGACGGAGCTTGGGGATTCGGTTACAACATAAGATATGAATATTGGAACAACGGTTACACAACCGAAGCAACTAAGCGAATTATAGAGTTTTCACATAATGTTCACGGCACAAAAGATTTCACAGCAAGTCATGCTGTTGATAACCCTGCATCAGGCAGAGTTATGGAAAAGTGCGGTTTGAAGTTTGAAAGCTTCGGCGAACATTCCAAACGTGACGGCTCTGTGACTTACAAAATAAAGAATTACAGAATGCATATTGATGCTTGCCTGCCGTGGAATGAAAGCTTCAAATCTATATAGCAACATACGGGATATAGAGAACAAACCGCAATGGAGTTTCAGAAGATTCTCCGCTGCGGTTTTTGTCGTTTTATGATGTAATATTGTACAATTTGTATCGTATTATATTGTTAAAAAGGTAGAATATCAAAGAAACATTAAACTTTTTGCGTAACAAATCGTAAATCTTGTCATATATATAATGGAGTATTTCGTTTTTACATATCACCAACGCCGTATAAGATTTTAGAGATTTTAAATATAAATTTAGTTTTCGCTTTATTTTTTGTTGCAAAAGCTATTCAGAATTGGTATAATATATGGGTAAAATTATATTCAGTTCTGAGGTGTACTTATGGCTGTAAGTTATAAAAAATTATGGAAACTCCTGATTGACCGTGATATGAAGAAAAAAGACCTTGCTGTTATTGCGGATATAAGCAATTACACAGTAACCAAAATGAGCAAAGGTGAAAATGTTACCGTTGAAACTCTCGGCAAGATTTGCGCTGCTCTCGGTTGCGGTGTTGATGATATTATGGAATTTATACCCGAAGAATGAAAGTGAGGTGCGGATAATGGCTCTTGAAAACAAATTAGGAATTACAAGTTCTCCCGAACTTGCTGAAGCCGAAGAAAAAATAAGCAAGAAAAAGGCTATAGAGCTTTTCGAAAACGGTACTCTCGATAAACTTGAAGCAGGCAAATTCGCATCTCTCAAAGCGATTCATCAATACCTCTTTGATGATATTTATTCCTTTGCCGGTGAAGTACGTAAAGTTAATATTGCAAAAGGCAACTTCCGTTTTGCACCCGTAATGTATCTTGAAGCGGCACTCGATAACATTGATAAAATGCCGCAATCAACCTTTGATGAAATCGTTGAAAAGTATGTTGAAATGAATATCGCCCACCCTTTCCGTGAAGGTAACGGCAGAAGCACTCGCATTTGGCTTGACTGTATTCTCAAAAAAGAGATTGGTATGGTTGTAGATTGGAGTCAGGTTGACAAAGAAGATTATCTTCTCGCTATGGAACGCAGTCCGATTAAGGATATTGAAATCAAGCATATCCTCAAAAACGCCTTAACAGATAAGGTCAATGACCGTGAGGTTTATATGAAAGGCATTGACCATAGCTACTATTACGAAGGCTATACAACTTTTAAGGCGGAAGAGTTATTAGGAGATTCAAAATGAGAAAAAGCATTTTTGATATAGCAGCAAAATCTATAAACATTTCAAATGAAGTCGACAGAATTTTCACTATGTCCATCAAAGAAAAAAATTTATTTAATTCATATACTTACTATACTTTGTTTGATTTTGTAGATAATTTTTGCTTTAAAAAATGGGAACACAGAGGTCATTTCGTTGATGTTAAAGATTTCATTGAAGCCTTAGAGTACAACAACATTAGGAATGATGCAAAAAGAGGAAACATCGATGCTTTTATGATTTTAATAGAACTAACCTATAATTTTTGGAATTTAGCATATAGAAATTTGATTGACAAAAGCACGGGCTCTAAATGGCAGAATAATTTTTTTCATCTTCGTGATGTTATGCTTGACAATCTTGAAAAATACAATCACAAGGCATACATAGATGATGATCGAGTTCTTATAATCGAAGATAAACCCGAAGTTACTGCTGTTGCTGAAATTGTCGAGGATAATTTAGCTTTAGATATAATTCGTTATAATCACCGTTCTTTGCAAGGTGAGGTCGAACTAAAGAAATCTATATTAATATCTTTAGGTGGCGAATTAGAACCCAAACGCAAAGAGCTTCAACAACTTAACAAACAATTATCCGAAGATATTTTCTTTATGCTGAACAATATTAATGTTCGACATAATAATCGTAGCAAAAAAGACAAGAGCAAATATAAAGAATATGTTGCCAAAATGAGTAAAACAAGACTTGAAAAATGGTACGATGAGTTATATCAAATGATGTTGCTCGCTTTTTTGCTTTTGGATAATGTGCAAAGAGTTTCAAAAGTTAAAGAGTTAAAAGATAAAATAGTTGGAGGACAAGGCTAATGGCTGATATAAAACTTTTCAATATAAAAGGACAAGTTGAGGAATTGCCCTCTAAGCAGGTAACGCTTGAAAAAGAATTGCAAAAGCTTCTCGAAGAAAACATGTCAACGTTTTTTGGCGTGACATTTCTCAAATCTGAATACCGCATAACCAACGGACGTATGGACAGTATAGGCATCGATGAAAATAATTGTCCTGTAATTTTCGAATACAAACGTAGTCTTAATGAAAATGTTATAAACCAAGGCTTATTTTATCTCGATTGGTTGCTTGACCACAAGGCTGATTTCAAGCTTTTGGTTATGGAAGTGCTTGGTCAAGAAAAAGCTGACTCTATTGATTGGAGCATGCCTTGTGTTATTTGCATCGCTAACGATTTCACAAAATTTGACGAACATGCTGTAAATCAAATGCAACGAAACATAAAGCTTGTACGTTACCGTAAATTTGGTGATGATTTGATAGCACTGGAACACTTGAATGCTCCGCAGGTTCAACCTATTTCCGACGATAATGTTTCCATCCCTGCCAAAAAGAGTAATTGGAAAGATAAAGACTTCAAACAATACTTTGCAGAAGCCGGAGAGAAAAATCAGAATCTTTTTTATTCAATCAAAGAATACATATTATCTCTTGGTGATGACATTTCAGAAAATCAACTCAAACTATATGTAGCATTTAAGAAATCCAAAAATTTCGTATGCGTTGAGGTTTATCAAAATGCACTTCAGCTTCATCTGAAGCTCAATCCGGACACAGTAAATTTAGTTCCAGGATTTGTTGAAGATGTTCGAAATAAAGGTCATTGGGGAACTGGCGATCTTAGAGTTATTATTAAGAGCACAGAAGATTTTGAAAATGCACAGCACTTAATTAATCGCGCATACAATGAAAATTGAGGAGAATAAAAATGTTTGATATTAACGAAATGGCTAAAGCTGCTTTTGAACCAATTTTGCTCACACCATTACAAAGAGCACAAAAAGATGGATATATAAACATAACCGGTCCTGAAGGAAAGCAAAAAATCGAATACGTCACTTCAGAACGACACACAGAAAACTACGAAGATCCTGAAGAAAAAGTACGTGCTAATTTCTTTGCTGAATTGATTTACAAATATGAATATCCTGCGAATCGAATCAAGGTTGAAGTCGTAGTACCCGATAGACTTCCTACAGACCGTGCGGACATCGTAGTTTTCAGCGACAATGAATGCAAACGCCCTTACGCTATTGTCGAGTGTAAAAAAGAAGGCGTTACTGATGCTGAATTTAATCAGGCTATCGAACAAGGTGTTGGAAATGCCACTTGGGTAAAACTTCGTGCCGATTATGTTGTAATCATTGCAGGTGGAACTCGCCGTGTGCTCGATGTTTCTGATAAATTCGGAGCTTTAGAGCGTGAACAAAACATACTTGCCGATCTTCCACGTGCCTATGGTAAACCCCAAGAATTCCGTTTTTACAAAGGAACAGAAAACGATATCAAGAAAGTTGATCGCGAGGAATTAATTGCAGCAATCAAAAAATGTCACCAGACTTTGTGGGGCGGCGGTCGTCTTTCTCCTCCTACTGCTTTTGGTGAGCTTTGCAAACTTATTTTTGTTAAAATTAGCGATGAACAGAAACCTCGCAAAAAGGGAGAGCCATATCAGTTCCAGATCAAAACCCATGAGCCTTCCTCAAAGTTGGCAGAGAGAATCAATGCTCTTTACAACGAACAGAAAGTAAAGGACCCTGAAGTTTTCACGGAATCTATCAAAGTAGATGACCGCGTGCTTCGTACTGTCGTTTCTCACTTGGAGGCTATCAACCTGAACAAGACGGACCTTGATGTTAAAGGTGTTGCCTTTGAGCAGTTTATGGATGGCTTCTTTAAAGGTGATTTTGGTCAGTATTTTACCCCTCGTCCTATTATCGAATTTTGTGTGAATATGATGAAACCCGAACAAGATTGGGATGTTCTTGATCCTTCTTGTGGATCGGGTGGTTTCCTGTTGCATGCTCTTGACTATATGCGCAAACAAGCAGGAGATTATTATGAAAAAGGTACGGTTGATTATTTTAATTACTGGCATGATTTTGCAGCAAAACACCTCTATGGAATAGAAATAAATGATGAAATTGCCCGTGTTGCAAAGATGAACATGATTGTGCACGATGACGGTCATACCAACGTTATCAGCCACGATGCTCTTGAAAGCATTGATAAAATGCACGACCACAATAGAGGTTTTGCAGAAAACCGTTTTGATTTAATCCTTACAAATCCTCCTTTTGGATCCACCATAAACCTTGCTGAAAAGCCTTATTTATCTACTTATGAGCTTGGCAACAATACCGACGCGAAAGGCAAATCCAAGCCTCGCAAAAATCAGAGCTCTGAAGTTTTGTTTATTGAACGCATCTGGCAGTTCTTAAAGCCTGGAATCGGCAAAGCCGCTATAGTTTTACCGGACGGTATATTAACGAACAGCTCCACTCAATATGTTCGTGATTTTATTCTGGAGAAGTTCCAACTGCTTGCAGTTGTGAGCTTGCCTCAGTGTGCATTTGCACATTTTGGTGCAGGTGTAAAAGCATCCGTAATCTTTGTTCGTAAGCGCAGAGAAAATGAAAAACCTGACGAAAACGAAGCTATTTTCATGGCAGCTCCAGAACTCATTGGGTACGATGCCACTGGAAGAAAAACAGAATCTCAACTTGATGAAATCGTAAATAAATATGAGGAATTCAAAAAGGACGCAACACCTTTTTTCGCATGACCCCCGAGGCGAATGACCTTTGCGTCTTCGCTGTTAAACGGGGGGATATTGAAAACAGAATTGATGCATCTTACAATCATCCCAAGTACAAATCTGTTATTTCGAATCTGAAAAGGTACCTAAACATTGTCGATTTTTCTGATTTGATTGAAAGTATCTCTGGTGGCGCCACCCCATTGCGTGCAAATGAAGAACAGTATACCAATTCGGGAATTAAGTTTTTACGAATTCAAAACATTACACCTATGGGATTTGATTTCTCGGATGTCAAGTATATAACGGAGTCTGTACACAACAACCTTTTGAGACGTTCGCAACTTTCAGCAAATGATTTACTTATGACGATTACTGGACGTATTGGAACAAGTGCCGTTGTTACCGAATCTTGCTTACCTGCAAACATAAATCAACACATTGTACGAATTAGACTTAAACAAGGTATTAATCCACATTTTGTTGCTGCATATCTCAATTCGCCAATTGGTTTATTGCTGTCAAATCGCTCTGTAACAGGTACAACTCGTTTAGCATTAGATTATGAGAGCATAAAAAAGATACCTGTTCCAGATATTTGTGCCCAAAAGCAAGAATACTTACACGCTATTTCAAGAAATGCTGTGCTTAATTATAAACAAATGCAACAGAAAGTCTATGAATGTTTAAAAGGTTTACAATCATCGATATCAAGTAAATATGGCTTTAGTTGCACAAATAATGTCAGACTTTGCTTTGCTATTTGTTTGAGTGATTTAGATGGTGTGATTGATGCAAAACGTTATGCTTCAATGACAACCCATACAAGTAAATTCAAGATTTCTGATGTTTGCGATATTGTAGAAGAAAAGGTTAATGTTTCTCGCTTTGACAAGCAAATAATTGATTGGATACGAATCGATGATTTGCCAAATCAACCTCTTGATATTGAACAAGTAAGAACACAACCTG
This sequence comes from Acutalibacteraceae bacterium, assembly GCA_045589815.1. Lineage (GTDB taxonomy): Bacteria > Bacillota > Clostridia > Oscillospirales > Acutalibacteraceae > CAG-177. The sequence continues at coordinate 55,835 of JAZNPT010000021.1, read as the reverse complement.
CAAACGAAGTCGAAGGTACGTTTTTTGAGGTCCAAGAAGGCGATATATTGGTGGCTCGTCTTGGACCTACAATACTGAACCAAAAAATTGTTATGGTTCGTTCTGTTGGAAGAACCACAATTGCATCTGCGGAATTTTTGGTTTTACGTTGCAAAGAGGGCTATGATCCTGAAGCAGTAATGACTGTGTTAAAGACTGCGTACTATAGAGATCTTATGTACTCTCATGCCCGTGGTTCTACACCAAGTCGCTACCGCTTGAATAGAGAAGATATGCTTAAATTACCGTTCCCCGACATTCGTGAACATCAAGATAAAATAGCAGATGATGCAAACAATGTTAGAGAACAAGTGAAAGCTATGCGTATTCAGGCTGAGCAAGAATGGCAAGCCGCAAAAGAACGATTTGAAAAAGAATTGTTGGAGGGATAAAATGCAAGCACCGATTAGCAAACGTTTATTAGAATGTTTTGGCTGTCCAATAGAAGAAGAACCTGAATTACGAAAAGAACTAAACAGCAGGCTAAATAATATTTGTAAGCCTTGTTGGGAATTAAAGTATTGTCCCTATGGTCCTTTAGTTGAAGATTTCCCTTTACCTCCGCTATTGTTATCCGAACATAGAGATCATCTAAACTATCTTAAAGGTTGCTTGGATGCAGGAGCAATGGGAATTGATCACAATATCCCTATGGATGAAGAGCACAAAAAAATATTTGAAGAAGATATTTCGAATTATGACGAAAGTTATTGTGTAGAAAAATTGTCTCGATTTGAAGAAGAAGCATCCTGTAAAGAATTTGGACATTTATGTCCAGCGTATTTTGTGAGTGAACCATTCACAGAAACTTCAAAAGGCAGAAACAGAAGTAGAAATATATCTCACAGTACTATCATTAGAGTTGCCAGACGAGATAACAATACGTGCCAAATATGTGGGAAAATTCTGTTAGATCGTGATATTGAGATTGATCACATAATCCCGTATTCCCGCGGCGGCACATCGGATGAAAGCAACTTGAGGGTGACCTGCCTTGAGTGCAACAGAAAGAAAGGCAAGAAGATCGAAATATAGGTGGTTCATATGATTAAGTTAAGCGGATTGTTGGAATATTCCATGGGCGGATTCTTGTGTCTCCGAGGATTTGCGTCTTACAAAATGTTGAGTGCTATTTCGAAACCCAATACGGAAGTACAAAGAGGTTTAATTGACGAGCACAAGGGAGACATGGCAAAGTTCTTAAACGCTGGAGAATATAAGTTTTTTCCCGAGGTTATCCTTGCAACCAATTTGACTGATGGAACTAAAGATTTTGATGAAGTCGGATTGTTCCACGAATCTCTACGATCAGGACAAACTTGGAACAAAAGTATTGGCAACTTTCAATTCAACATCTCTCGGCACGTAAGCAAAAACATAATGAATCAATATGATAATCTGCCGAGAATTGAAAGAATTTATTTGGCTCATATAAAATTTGATGAAACTGTTTGTGAGCTAACACGAATTGATGGAAATCATAGATTGAGTGCGGCGGATGACGTAACAACTGATTTTACTTTGCCGTTTTGCTTACTGCTTTTTCGCAACCCGAGTGAAAATGACCAATTTACACGAGCGATTTTCCACAACATCAATGCGAAGCAAATTCCACTGAAATTGGAGGAAAATCTAAAGGTTATTTTGGAAAGCCCCCAAGTATTTTCTGATGATACCTTAGTGCGAGACCCTTCTTTTGGATGGAAATACTATTTAGCAAGAAAAACATTACAGGACATTGATTTCACATATTTTCCCGCTATCAATTCCTACATATACCAAGCAAAACATAGTTTCTTTGTTGATCTGTTTGGATTTTTGTTAAAAAATCAAAGTGTTGAGGAAAATGATTCTGCCATTACTAAAGTTAAAGCTCAGCTTGTTGAGGTTGAGAGGGCTTTGGTGGAATCTGAAATAACTGCAACTACAACAAACATTGCTGTTATCGGGGCACTGGCGTACTACAAGCTCACAAATGAATCTAAATATCGTGGATTTCTTTCTTGGATAAAAAGGAATAACATTGGAAATGTTGAAAAATTGCATATCGATGATGTCATCAATCTGTACGATGAAATCTACGAACATGTTCCGAAAAAAGTATTTCTTGCAAGATGGTATCCATCAGCAGAACACGATGGCGATGATGAATACAGAAAAGCAGAAAGCCGCATCAGTGCTATAAAAGAAATCGTTCAGCAACTGAATCTGGAATTGACCGACTTAGGCACAAGGGAAACCGGTACTTTCGATATCAGAGATGTTATGTATCACGACATAAGAGAATGTGATATTTTCATCGCGGATTTATCGGGGGCACGTCATAACGTTATGATTGAAGTTGGATATGCATTAAAGCATGTTAAAACCTCTAGAATGCTATTTTATTTCCAGGCATCGGAGAAATGCGCCTCTGTTCCGTTTGATGTTAGTCATTTGAACTATGTTCCGATTGTGGATTCTGCAGAAATAAAAACATCTGTAAAAGTACGTATTGAGAATATTCTTGAGCAAGCTCGAAATGGAGAAATCTAATTGGTTTAGACGGGCATTTGTTTAATAATTGACGAATGATGTTGAAGTAAAATATGTCTATGATGATTTAGCACAAAGATTGAAAACTATTATTTCATCATTAAAACTAAGAACAGTTTCAAAATAAAAGAACAAGCATGTATAAGATTTAAGAAATGCTTGCAAACGGTAGACAAGGAATGCAATCTTTGATGCTCGCTATCGAAACAATAAAAGTCAAAAATAGATTTATTGCAATGGATAAAAATTATTTTCCACAAAATTCAAATTGTGTTGACTTGAACTTGAAAATATGATAAAATCAACGCAGATAAATGAGTTTTTCGGAAGAAAAATTCAAAAACAGGTATGTTACATCAGTGATACCAAAAAGTCGAAAAATGAGTGCAACCGAACAAACGTCGAACAAACGTTCGACTTATTTATCAAGGGTTTTCTGTTTTCGACGTCTTAAAACACCCCCGAATTAGGCGAGTGGGAATAATACAACCAAGCGGCACAAGCGTTGATATACCTCAATCTTGAGGTTTAAGAAATGCTCCGTGGCAACGTTTTGGCAACATTTGAATTATCTAAAAGTTAAGAGCTAACTGATTTTTATAGTCAGTTAGCTCTTTTTTATTATAATGCTTCTTCTGCAAAGCACTGTATTTCAATCTTGCCTGCATTTTCTCTATGTGCTTGGCAGTATGTCTCAATATTTGATTCTAATCTTGGTAGTTGATCTTTAGTGGTAACTAAAACGGCTATGCATCTAAAATTACGATGTGCTATCGTTTCATAATTAATACCTGCTTCATAAAAATTATCCAAGAAATCATATAAGTGTCTTGCGATACCTGAGGCAGTACTCCAATATTTTATCTCAACTATCAAATCTATGTTATCTCTTTGGGAAACACCAATAAAATCATATTTATACTGTCCGATTCCAATGTTGCGCTTAAAGCTGTATTTTCTTCCGTACTTTTTCGTAAAATAATTGAAACATAGTTCTTCAATTTCTATGTATTTTTTCATTCGACTTAAATGACTATCCGCATCTGCGATTTCAATATTGGCAGATTCAGTAGAAATATTCTCCTCGGTCTCGCCTTCAATTTTTGCCGTTACTTCCTTGTTATTCATTTCTAAAACCGCAAGTGTTTGCAATGTGGTTTCCGCATCAAGTTTTTTATCAAGATTTTTTTGAACACCAATCCACTTGCATATACCGAATATAATCAGAAAAAGCCCCAGTAGAACTAAAGCGGCGGCAACCCAAGGAAATACAACAAAAAAATAGGACGTTAATCGTTCGCGCTGCTGAACCATTTGCAAAGAAAAATCAGAAAGAGAATCAAATTCAACTTGGCTAATTAAAATCAGGTTAGAATTAAACAAAAAAGCAAGAACAGCAACCGGTAGTACGACAAGTACAATTCCAAGAGAAACAAAAAATTTATAAAGATTATCATATTCTAAATTATTCATATTTGGTCTCCATTTCAAAACTCAATGCTTTGACTGTTATCATGATGGTAATTATTATTGTCACAGTCTTGATTAAGGTTCAAGATAATCTATTGCATCAAGGATTTTGTTAATTTCATTTTTATTTGCTGAACTACAATAGCCATATATAGCAGTGTTGCCAACATAAATTGCTACATTATATCTTTCACCATTATCTAAAGTGTATATAACAAAATTTGCCTGCTTGTTTTCTGTTTCAATTATATGTGAGGCATTGTAATTAGCAATAATTTTGGCGTGAAATTGAGAGTAAATATTTGCAGCTACATTGTCATTTTTGAGTTCAAAATATTCAAAATGAATGTCTTCGTGAGAAAAGGCGATACATTTATTAAGAGATTCTTTTGATAATGCGTCATTTTTATAATATGCCTCTGTTATATCTTGAGGCTCATATCCTTGCTCGACAATAACTGATTTTATTTGTTCAGCTGTAACAGGTGTCTTTTTGGTTCCTGTTACACCAATAAAAACACCAAACATTATCAAAAAAAGAAGAATAAGCAGAATTATACCAAGTGGATTGAAGTTAGATTTAAGATTAGGAGTTGGTGATTTCCAACCGCTCAACATCATTCTATGACTTCTTGGTGGACTAACCATAATATAACACCTCAAATTATTTAATAACAACAAATCATACACTCTGTAATTTTATAATTTCACCGAATATATTTTTCAAATTCTCAATATCCGTATAAACAATTCCGTGTATGCCGAGGGCTTTTGCAGCCTTGATATTTGCTACCGAATCATCAATAAAAATACATTTATCGGGATTGAGATTATATGTTTCCAAGAGGTATTTATAAATTCTCATGTCGGGTTTTGCAATTTTTAATTGTGACGAAACAACAGCACCCTTTGCTTTTTTAAAGAAATCAAATTTGTTGCTGATGTATTCATATCCGTCTTTTGAGAAATTTGTAAGCAGATAAATGTCATAACCCTGCTCGTAAACCTCATTATAGAATTTCACCGTATCATCGTATGCAACATAAAGCTCCATCCAATCATCGGCAAAAAATCTTCTGAGTTCAGGCTCTAACTCTTTATGCTTTTCAACATAGGTTTCGATAATATCCTTAAAACTCTCATACTTCGCTACATCCATATCTCCCCAAAGAGAATCTGTCCATATAGCATCAAGCAAAGCCTGATATTTCTCTTCATCATAGCCATATTTTCTCAAATATTCGCTCGGGTCGTTGTTGATTAAAACCTTGCCTAAATCAAAGATAAAATTTTTAATCATCGAAACAACTCCTTTAAATCACAGCCTTTATATTTCAGGAACAATATAGTTTTTGTTTTTGAGTTCATTAAAAATTTTGTTCAAAAGCTCCTCTGATTCTGCCCTAACGGTGTGGTAATGATATCCGCCCGTAATATTCATAAGCTCTGTTGATTTTCCGCTGCGTACTCCTTCAATAAACTGCTTAACATGAAGCCTTGAAAAAATATTAAGCTTTGCTTCAATTTTACCGTAAACCTTGTGCCACACAAAAACATCGACCACCGTTCCGCCAAGGTCAACGATGCTGTTAAGCTCATCTTCTGTTTGCTCTGTTGTGTGGCGAACCTTAAAAACACGCTCAGCAAACGGTGAAGCACTCAGAATGTAACCGTAATGCGTAGAAAGAATATCATAGCCCGATGCCTTTAAAACTGAAATATCCTGCACAATAATCTGCCGGGAAACACCAAAACGTTCCGAAAGAAATCCGCCTGAAACAGGCTTTTCCTCAGACATTAATAATTCGGCTATTTCTTTTCTTCTTTCTTCAGCCTTCATAAAATTTCTCCTTTATATCGCATGAAGATTTTTAAGTGAAAGGTCGAGAATCGGAGATGAATGTGTCAACGCACCGCTTGATATATAATCCACACCAATACCAACAAGCTTTGCAACGTTTTCTTTTGTAACATTTCCGCTGCATTCGGTTTCAGCCTTACCTTCGCAAAGCTTAACTGCTTCTTTCATATCCTCAACACTCATATTATCCAGCATAATGATGTCAGCACCCGCTTCAAGTGCATCTTTTAGCATATCAAGATTTTCAACCTCAATTTCGATTTTGCGAACAAAGGGTGCATATTCCTTTGCCATACGAACAGCCTCTTTGACTCCGCCTGCTGCTCCGATATGGTTATCCTTGAGCAGAATTCCATCGCTCAGATTAAACCTATGGTTATATCCGCCACCGACTTTTACGGCATATTTTTCAAAAACACGCATATTGGGTGTTGTTTTTCTTGTGTCGAGCAATTTTGTTTTTGTGCCTTTCAAAAGGTCTGCTATTGAACGTGTATAGGTTGCAATGCCACTCATTCTTTGAAGAAAATTAAGAGCAGTACGTTCTCCCGAAAGAAGAACACGTATATCTCCTCTTATCACGCCGAGTTTTTCGCCGTTTTTGACTATGTCGCCGTCCTTACAGAAAAAGCCGATTTCGGTTTTTGGGTCAAGAAGCTCAAAAACTCTCTTAAAAATTTCAAGACCTGCCACAACTCCATCCTGCTTACATATAAGCTCAACCTCACCCATACAAAATTCCCTCATAACGGAATTGGTCGATATATCCTCGCTTGTAATATCTTCTCTGAGAGCACTCAAAATCATTTCATCCGCATTCATTTTCATTGTTATATTATTCATTTCTTTGTTTCTCCTTTTCGATTGCAGCCAAAACTGCTTTTTTGTATTTTTCCTGATATCCGTCATATTCCGCCGGATTCACTTTAACCTCAACGTTATTCGCTTTTTCATAAACCGAATTAATATGCTCTGCGGCACGCTTGGCAAAAACAAGACTTTCGAGCAGCGAATTGCTTGCGAGTCGGTTTTTGCCGTGAACGCCGTTGCAGGCGGTTTCTCCCACTGCATAAAGCCGCTCCATTGATGTTTTGCTGTATCCGTCAACATCAATGCCACCCATAAAATAATGTTGAGAAGGCACAACGGGAATGCTATCTTTTGTTACATCATATCCTTCGTCAAGGCAATGCTGATAGATATTCGGAAAATGGTTTCTGATTTCATCTTCGGGAATTGCAGCAAGAGAAAGCCATACATATTCCGCACCCTCTTTTTTCATTTCCTCAAAAATGGCATTTGCAACAACGTCTCTCGGAAGAAGTTCGTCAACAAATCGTTCCCCCTTTGAATTGAGAAGAACCGCACCCTCACCTCTTACCGATTCTGAAATCAGAAACTCTCTTCCGTTCTTTTTACTGTAAAGAGTTGTGGGATGAATTTGAATGTAATCAATATTCTGAAGCTTTATTCCGTATTTAAGCGCCAAAGCAAGCGCATCACCCGTCAGATGACGATAATTGGTGGAATGCTCGAAAAGCCCCCCGATTCCGCCTGTTGCAAGAACGGTATAATCAGCATTGATACTCATAAAATTATTCTCTGCATCGTGACCTATAATGCCGTGGCAGACATTATCTCTGCAAATCAGATCCACCATTGTAAAATTCTCAATCAAGGTTATGTTATCGCATTTTTCGGCAGTATCCAGCAAATGCGAAGTAATTTCCTTTCCTGTTTCATCCTCGTGGAACAGAATTCTGGAATTGGAATGTGCTCCCTCTTTTGTATATATAAACTCTTTGCCGTTTTTCTCAAACCGAACACCGTAAGTAACCAAATCTCCGATAACCTCTTGAGATGAACGAATCATAATATCAACCGAATCGGGATTGTTTTCGTAATGGCCCGCACGCATGGTGTCTTCATAAAACGACTCGTAATCCTTTTCATCACGCAAAACACAGATACCGCCCTGTGCAAGATAAGAGTCGCTTTTGGGGGCACTTTTTTTGGTTATAATTACAATTTTTTTATCCTTCGGCAAATTAAGTGCGCAGTAAAGACCCGCAACACCGCAGCCGACAATTATTATATCTGTTTTCATATCTTTATTCAGCAAGCTCCAACATTTTATCAAGAGGAACAAGTGCTTTTCTGCGTATTTCCTCGCTGACGATAATTTCGTTATTCTCTTTTTCAAGCACGGAAAGAATGCTTTCAAGCGTATTTAATTTCATATCTTTGCAGCATGGACAGGGTTCGGGAAAATAAAAACGCTTGTCGGGGTTGTCCGCCTTGAGTTTATAATCTACTCCGTTTTCCGTGCAGACAATGAATTCTTTGCAAGGGCTGATTCTTGCATAGTCAATAATTTCTGCCGTGCTGCCGATAAAATCCGAAATTTCAAGCACCTCAGGCTCACATTCGGGATGTGTCAAAACAAGTGCATTTGGATACTCCGCCTTTGCCGATAAAAGCTGTTCTGCGGAAATAGCCGCATGAATCGGACAGCAGCCGTCGTTTATGATAATGTTTTTATCTGTCACCTGCTCTGCAACAAATCTTCCGAGATTTCTGTCGGGAATAAAAAATATGTTTTTATTCGGCAAAGCTTTAACAATTTTCACCGCATTTGACGAGGTTACGCAGACATCGCTCATGCACTTAAGCTCCGCCGTTGAATTTATATAACACACAACAGCAAGATCGCTGTATTTATCACGCATTTCTGCAATTCTTTCTTTCTGCGCCATATGAGCCATGGCACAATCTGCCGTTAAATCGGGCACAAGAACTTTTTTGTCGGGGTTCAGAATTTTTGCACTCTCACCCATAAAAGAAACACCGCAGAAAACAATTATATCTGCCATGCTCTGCTTGGCGATTTTCGCAAGATAAAAAGAATCGCCTACATAATCCGCAACCTCCTGAACCTCCGCAGGAGCATAATAATGAGCAAGAATGACAGCATTTTTTTGGCTTTTCAACTGTTTTATTTGTGTTTTCATTTTTTTACCGTTCCTTATTATTTTTAATCCTGCACATTATACCGCTTGACTTTACATATGTCAAGTTATCTGTAAAGTTTTGTTGAAAACAGGTAACCCGAAAAAACTCAGTAAAAGGGCAATTGAAAAAATAATCAATCCATGTTATACTTAACAATATTAATCAAAACGAAATTATCGGCAAAGAAATGATGTCTTTGGAATTTTGGGATGATGGCATAAATTGAAATAACAAAAAAGGAGATAGAATTATGGCAACGATTATTCAGAAAATACTCAGTTTATTAACTTCCGTTATTGCAATTATTACCGGTTCCTTCAGCTTTGGAGGCCTTTGTAACGGTAAAGTTGACAATTTCAAAGTAACAACCTATTTAAGAGGTGACAATGTTTATTCTGCAGCTGACCTTAATTCTGAGGATTTCGACATCATAACTGACCTTATCATTTTTGAATGTGCCAACTTCAACAGCAAAGGCGAGATTGAATATGACGAAGCAAAAATGGAAAGGGTTATGTCTGCGGTTCGTACTGTAATTGGCGACAGAGATGTTCACATTACGCTCAATCTTCTCGGCCCTCGCGGCAGCACGGATTCCGATGTGTGGGAGGAGCAAATGAAGGTTCAAAGTGCAGAGCACAACAAAGCCTTCCAAAGCGGAGTTCTTGAACATAACATCAAAGAAGTTCTTGATAAATATAACTTTAACGGTGTTCACTTTGACTACGAATACCCTATTACCGATGATGCATGGCACTATTACAACAGATTCCTTGTTTCGCTCAGGCACTCTCTGGGTGACGACTACTCCATCGGTGTTGCAGCCAGCACATGGAACGTTTCCTTTACCCTCGGAGCCATCTCGGCTATCGACACGCTTGAGCTTATGACTTATGACTATGTTGATGCAAAAGGGAAGCACGCAACCTATGAGGATACTGTTGCTCAGATTAAAAAGATCAAATATAAGGGTGTTCCCGCAAGAAAGATAAATATCGGTCTTCCTTTCTATTCAAGACCAACCGATTTGTCGGCTTATTGGTACGGATATAACAGCTGTTATAATAAAATGAGCGATGACGGTTGGTATCATTGCGATGAAACAAACAAGGATTTCTGGTTCAACACTCCTGAGGTTATCAGTCAAAAAACTCAATACAGCATCGATAACGGTTACGGCGGTGTTATGATTTGGCATTACAGCTGCGATTTTCCGTCGAGCCACGAGGGCTCACTCCTCAAAGCTATCGGCGAAACAATAGATATTAATTATTAATAGTTAGGACCTCCGGCTAAGCCGGAGGTCCTGACTATTAACTATATATTTCACATCATTTTAATTGAGTTGCGGCAAACGGTTAATCATATCCAAGTGCTCTGTATAAAGCCGTTCAACATCGATGTTAACCTTGAAAAAGCCGCCTTGAAGTGACATGTGATCGCCCTGATAAACAGGCATTATGTTCCACACTCCTGAGGTGATATTATCCTTATTAAAATCCTTTGACGGTGCATCGGAAGGAGCTTTCGCCGAAGCTGTATTAACAAGTCCGTCATTTTCATACCAGCTTTCATCAACAACATAGCCGCCCGAAGTTGTGCCTTTAAGCATGCCTATTTCATCTGCGCTGCTTTGGAAGAGAATTTCCATTCTGCCTTTATCAGCCTTGAATGTGCCGTCACTGTTTTCGGTTGTTGCCGTGCATGGAATTGAGAAATAATAAGTATTTTTATCTGTAATCATTTCCTTGTTAATTTCCATTGCGTGGTCAATAAACATATCGTATGCAGCGGTATCGGTATTATCAGGCATAGAGTTTTCAAGGCCGTAAGCGGTTGTGCCGTTATGAGGAGCGGCAAGCGAAGTCAGTGAATAAATCCAGTCTGCTTTATCTCCCGTAAACAAAGGCGAAATTTCATCTGTGGAGGTTGAATTCATTTCAGCCTCGTTACCTTTTGCCATCAGAGAGGCAAAAACTCGGATAGTAGCTCCGCCGAATGAATGACCGAGAAGATTTATCTTGTTTTCGGAATCCCATTTTTCAACAAGAGCTTTTCCCGTAAAATCCTTGCCGTATCTCTCATGGCCGCAGCGCTCACTGTGAGCTTTGCCGTAATCAACAACAGTACCTGTAAGCTGTGCATAGAGCTCACAAGCTCTGTCCCACGCACTTGCAGTGCCCGAAACAGATGCAGCATAACAGTCATAACCTTTATCATCAAGCTTTCCGAGAAGTTCGCCGCCGAACATTCCCCAATAGGGCATCAGCTTATATTGAGCATCGTACTCCCCCCAGCCCATCAGACCGTGAACAAAAATATAAGGATAATTTGTGTTCCACTGCTCTTTATCGGGATTTTCAACTTTTCCGGGAAAAAACAAAGAAATAATGCTCATTATTATTGCCAGAGGTATTGAAACTATTTTAGCCACTTTATTTTCTCCTTTACATTTTAATCAATAACCGAAATACTGCACGCAATACTGTTCAACAGTATTTATATATTCCATTTCACATAAGGGATCAAGGCCGAGACCGTGGTTGGAAAGCGGATAGAGAATATAGTTATGAACCGCACCTGCATTTTCAAAAGCCGCTTTTATTCTTTCAGCATTGCCCGAAGGAACAATCATATCCGTGCCGCCGTAAGCAAGAACGGAAGGAACGGTATCTTTCGTTACATAAGCTGTAGGAGAAACGAGATTTATCACATTTTCAGCTTCTCCGTTTGCAATCATTTCTTCCGTAATTTCAATTCCCGAAAGCATACTTGCAAGACCTGTGCTGCCCCACACTTCAGAATGAAAATCAGAGGGCCCTACCTGATTAGCAGTAAACACAAGCTCAATCGCAGATTCATCTGCCCTTGAAAACCCGTAAAGCATTGAAAGATGTGCGCCTGCAGAATAACCCGAAACAGCAAGTTTTGTGATATTAAGTTCTTTTTCCTCAGAAAAAGCCTTGATTTTATCAATCGCTTTGTCGATTTCATCACACATTGTAAGTGCAGTCACCTTGCCGAAAAGTCCGTCTGCATATAGGGTATAATTCATTGTTGCGGTGATATAGCCTTTCTTTGCAAATCTTTCGCATTTTTCCGCCATATCTTCTTTGTTACCGCCCGTCCACGAACCGCCGTGAATATAGAGAATAACACCGTTGTGCTCATTATCATATGCGGATTCGGGAACATAGATATCCATAACGTTTCTTTCCGCTTCACCGTAAGCAATGTTTTTAAAAACATCATATTCTTCAAACGACAAGCCACCGATAAAGGTTGAAAAAACGCTGAACGAAGATAGGATAACTGCAATTATTCTCTGTATAATCTGTAACATTTTTCTCTCTCTATTTAAATTGATAATTACAGAATGAATCTGAAAGCATAGATTATGACATTCAGAATATTATTGAAAACAAATCTCACCAAAGTGAAAACGTAAGGGAATTCAAATTCCCAATCATCAAATGTATCGAGCGAACCGATAAGAGATGAATCATAGGTTATTTCGGGGTTTTGGAATGCCTTTGTTTCCATTTTCATTGTACACAAATTTTTGCAAGCTTCACGCAGAGCAGTACCGAAGCCGACAGGGTCTTTTGCATAAGCAAGTTTCACAGCCGCTTTATGCTGAACAACCTGCAACGCCCACATACCTGAAAGAATGGTATCGTTGCCGTTATAAACCGCAAGAACGGGACTCATATATCCGCCGCCCGTGAAGTTTGACGAATAGTCGGAAACAACAAAACCTTCAAATCCCCATTCCTTGCGGAGCAAATCTTTAAGGAGCGCCGAACTTGAACCGCACCATTTTGTGCCGATACGGTTATATGCCGACATAATGCCCTTGGGCTGCGCTTCCTTAACAGGAATTTCAAATGCTTTGAGATAGATTTCACGCATTGCCTGCTCATCGCACCATGTAAATATTCCCGTTCTGTGTGATTCCTGGTCATTAAGTGCAAAATGCTTGATTGTTGTTACAAGGCTTTCCGAATTTGCACCCCTAATAATTTCAGCCGCCATAATGCCCGAGATAATCGGGTCTTCGGAGAAATATTCGAAGTTTCTTCCGCCTCTTGGATTTCGGTGTATATTCGCACCCGGAGCATACCAGGTGTCCGTGCCCATGTCAGCCGCCTCTTTGCCTGCACCCTTACCCATTTCATAAGCAAGTTCAACATTCCATGTGCATCCGATTGCCGTTGCACATGGATAAGCCGTGCCGCTGTCAGTATAGACAAGACCGTTTCTGCCTTTGACACTTGAGGGACCGTCATTATCCATTGTGTGAGGAATTCCCAGACGCTCAACACCGTGGGTTTCATACCCGCCGTTGATGACAAGCATTGTCATTTCATCAAGAGTAAGCTGGTCAAGGAATGCATCCCATAAGCTTTCATCCTTGGCAACATCCTGCAAAGTGATGGTTTCATCGTGTTTAACGCCCATTTTCGGTGCTTCGCCCTCTGTTACAGGGTCAGGAGTTTTATCAACATCAATCAGATAATCGTCTTTATCAAGATCACGCAGTTCGGGATATGTGCCGTCAACATCCGCTCTTGACATAATCTCATATCCGCTGTAAACATCTTCAAAAAGATTTTCAATAAGAGTTCCTGTTACGGGGTCGTTCTTGATAATCTTTGTTTCGGTAATTTTATAATCATAAGTTGCAATGTGATTTCTGACGTCATTTGCAACGATTATTTTGTATGTACCTTCTTCAAGAACCCAGGCTTCATTAATCTTATAATCATAGGATGCCATATCATCGGTTTTGAATGAGATTGTGAGTGTTTCGCTTTCATCGGGGGCGAGGATATCCGTTTTTGCAAAGCCGCCCAGACAGATTGCGCTCTTTTCTATGCCGCCTTCGGTATAGGGTGCACTGTAATAAAGCTGAACAACCTCCTTGCCTGCTCTGTCACCCGTGTTTGTAACTTTAACTTTTACGGTTATTGTTTCCGAGTTAAAATCCGTTGAAATAACCTTCTTTTCAAAGGTTGTGTACGAAAGGCCATAGCCGAAAGGATACTGTACTTTATCTTTGGCAAAGGTTTCAAAATAACGATAACCGACATAAATTCCTTCATAGTATTCAACAAAATTCTTGCCGCCGTTATATTCATTGCTGCCAAAGCATTCGCTGGAAGGATGGTCGTCGATGCTGTATGCAATTGTATCCGTAAGCTTGCCCGAGGGATTGATCTTGCCGTCAAGCATCTGCGGCACGGCAGTCATTCCGAATTCACCGGGAATCCATATTATTGCAGCCGCTTTTATGCTTTCATATTCATCGATCCAACCCATTTCCATAACATTGCCGATATTGAAAAGAACAACAACATTTTCAAATGCATCTGTTACCTTTTCAACCATTGCCTTTTCATCATCCGAAAGGCTCAGGGTTTCAACCGTATGGTCAGTGCCTTCGGCACTTGTGCGGCTGATAATAATTATTGCGGTATCAGAAAAATCAACTGCATTATCAAGTATTTCCTTTGTCAGATATTTCGGCTTCATTTCTTCAAGAGTGTTCTTTGCGAGAAGCACCTGAAGAAGATTGTTAATAACGGTATTATCTGTTTTGGGAAGCTCATTTGAAAGACAATGCTTTTCATAAAGCTTGCGAAGCTCAGAGTTATACTCTATCCCCTCTGCATCAAAAGCTTCATAGACGGTTATGGGGTCGTCGGTTGTTATTGCACCCGAACCTGCACCGCCAAAAAACGGGCAAACCGAACCTGCGCCGAAGATGTTGACCTTTTTGTTTTCAAGCGGAAGAAAGTTTTCTTCATTTTTCAAAAGAACAATTCCTTCACTTTCAATGCGAACCGCCGTTTCACGGGTTTCGGCAATGATTTCCGGAGCAACATCACCGCTAGTAGCAAACGCAATATTACCAAACAGAAGCGATAAAACAAGTGAAAGGGATATTACTTTCAGAAAATATTTTTTCATAGGAACACCTCTTTGCTCAATTCTTGATTTTATTATACTTTGAATTATTTTCGGTTTCAATAACGAAATTTGCGCTTATGTGTTTAATTTTGTTCAACGAAGCTCAAATATGTTTTATCGCAAAAAATAATTGTTGACCGCCCAAAAATATAATGATATATTTTAAGAAAAGGAAAAAGGAGAGAATAAAAAATGAAAAAGATTACAGCATTCATTTTAAGCATTGCAATGATATTTTTTGTGTTTTCTGTTTGCGGATATGCAGAAAACGAAAAAACGTTTTATCTTGTACTCGGCGATTCGATAGCCTATGGCTCAGGCATTTCAAATTCAAGAGAAGCCTGCTACGGCAAAATTGTTGCCGATACCAACGGCTATGAATACGCAAACCATTCCGTACCAGGTCACACAACAACCAACCTCATAAACCGTCTGAAAGACGAAACGGTAATTGCCGACCTAAAAAAAGCAGATATCATCAGCATTTCAATCGGCGGAAACGATTTCCTTATGAGCAATCTCATCGGTCTTATGTTTGACTCAATTGTTATCGGCGATCACAGCGAATTTGACAGAATTGCAAACGGTTTTTACAATAATTTCTGCGAAATAGTTGATATTATAAATTCTTATAATGCAGATGCGGTTATTCTTATGCAGACACTTTATAATCCTCAGTCGGGATATTTGAGAGCGCCTTATCAGGAAGGCGCAGACAGAATCAATGCCGCAATAGAACGCTATAACGCCGAAAATCCGGGTGAAATTGTTATTGTTGATGTTGCATCAGCTCTCGGTGATGATATGGCAAACTATGCTGATGATGAAATTCATCCCAGCGCACAAGGCAACGAGATTATAGCAAATGTTATTCTTAACAAGCTTGAAGAACTTGAATTCGGAAGTGACAACTCTCCCGTTATCGCAGAAAAAGGTGTAGATATTGAAATCCCTGTAGTTTTCACAATGTCACTCCGATTTGCAGGAAACTTGTTCCATGCAATTTCGGTTGTGTATAATTTCTTATTCGGTATTTTAGGATAACATAGTAAACCCGTGCAGCAACAACTGCACGGGTTATTCTTATATCATATTTCCTACTGTGTATCCTTCATAAACGGCATTCGGAATAATTCCGCCGCCGTTTGAATCGCCAATATTATAGATTTCTTTTATTTCATCTTTCAGCGAATCATAAAGCCTTGTTTCGGGTTTGTTGCCGATTGCAACAACAACGGTATCCGCTTTTACCGAATTTGTTTTGCCGCCTTTGGTTTTGTAAACAACATCCGTTGCCGAGATTTTATCAACAACGCTTTCGGTCAAAATATTAACATGATTTCCCTTAAGATGACCGAGAAGGATTGTTTGCGCAGTTTTGCCCGTATTGCCTGCAAGGGTGTCGGTCATTTCAATTATGCTGACCTTCTTGCCTTGCTTTGCAAGGAACTCCGCCGTTTCGCATCCTATTGAGCCGCCGCCGATAACAACAACATTCTTACCGCTTGCTTTACCCGAAAGAATCTCCGTTGCATTAACCGCTCTTTCCGCACCGTCAACCTTAAGTTCTGCATTTCTGACACCCGTTGCACACACTACAGCATCGGGATTCATTGCAATAACTTCTTCTTTTGTCAGTTTTTTGCCGAGATGAATGTTTACACCGTGAAGTTCAAGCTGCCTTTTGAGATAAGGCTTCATAAGTCCGAGATGCTGCTTAAAAGGCGGAACACAGGCAAGATTCATCTGACCGCCAACTTCATTCGCCGCATCGTATATATCAACCGTATGCCCTCTCATCGCCGCAATTCTTGCCGCTTCAACGCCCGCAACGCCCGCACCGATAACAACAACTTTTTTCTTTGTTTCAGCCGGTATTATTCTATAATCATTATCACCTCTCGCAAGCACGGCATTGCCTGAACAAACCGCTCTTGAGCCGTGCTGAAGCTGATGGTCAATGCAATGGCCGCAGCCGATGCAAGGCCTGATTTCATCTTCTCTGTCCTCATTGATAAGATTTACAAGGTCTGGCTGAGCAAGCAAGCCATGACCGATAAATATAAGATCGCATTGACCCGTTTTAAGTGCTTTTTCGGATGCAACAGGATTTTGCGCACGTCCTCCGCCGATAAGTGTAATTTTCTTTCCGCCGGCAGTAAGAGCAAGTCCAATTTTCATAACAAGGCACAAAGCAACCGCCATGCAATCAGCGTATGCAGACTCGGGTTTTTGATTTTTACCTGCTTCGCCTGACCATATACCTGCAAGCACTTCAATTGCATCAACGCCGGCTTTTTGGAATTCCTTACAGTAATAAAGCCCGTCAAGCATGGAAATACCGCCGTCTTTGCCCATTTCAATAACTGAAAGCTTAACGATTATTGCAAAATCCTCGCCGCAAAGCTCACGGATTCTTCTGATTATGTTAAGATGAAAACGAACTCTGTTTTCTTTACTGCCACCGTATTCATCTGTGCGTATGTTGGCGGTTTTTGATAAAAACTGCTGACCGAGATAATATCCGACAGCGTGAATTTCAACTCCGTCAAAACCTGCTTTTTGGGCACGCAAAGCAGCTTGAGCATATTTTTCTTCGATTTCTTTTATTTCCTTAATTGTCAACGCACGAGGCGTTTCGTTGGCAAGACCCATCATATATGAATAAGGCATTGCAACTGCACTCGGTCCGACAGGCTGATCACCTATAATCTTTCTCCTTGCTCCTCTGCCTGTATGCGAAATCTGCAAAAACGCTTTTGCTCCTCCATCGTGAATCACATCGGCAAGCTGTGCCATTCCGGGAATATATTTATCGTCATCAATAACAAGCATACCTTTTGTGTTAAGCCCGAGCGGAGAATCAACGCAGGTAACTTCAACGATAATCGCACCTACCCCACCCTTGGCTCTTTCGGCATAATGATTAAGAACGGCTTTATTGACAAAACCGTTCTCCGCCTGGCTCATTCCCATAGCCGCCATAACGGTTTTGTTGCGAAGTTCAACGTTACCGATTTTTCCGGACGATAAAAGATTCGGATATTTTGCGTTCATATCAATACCTCCCTATGCTCTTGTTTCTAAAATGAAATTATATTATACAACTTGAAATATTTCAATATTCAGCAAGCTATTTATACACTTCAGGAAAAAATTGAATATGTTTGGAGTATCTAAAAGTAAAAAAAGATTTCTTCCTCAGCACAGCGTTTTCATCCTCTTTATGTCTATTTTCTGTAGCGTTTTGTTGCAATAACCGCTTGACATAAGAGTACAATTATTTTATTATATATTAGGACATTTTTGTTAACACAAATAGAGAAGGAAGTGTTTTTAGTGGACAAACAATACGAAGCCTTATTTACCCCTTGGAAGATAGGTAACGTAGAAATCAAGAACAGAATCGTTATGTGTCCTATGGGCGGCACATCACTTTTCGGCTGGTTTGAGCTTGGCGGTTGCCACTTCGACAAGGAAGCCGCAAAGCTTTTCCTCGAAAGAGCAAACAACAATGTTGGCCTCATTATCCCCGGCATCGCACCCTTGCGTGATACTTTCTGGGGCAAATGGCTCTGGCAAAACCCCAAAATGTTTGAAGACCTTAAAGAATTTATGGATGAAATCCATAAAACCGGCGCAAAATTATTTGTTCAGCTTACAGCAGGTATGGGCCGTTCATGGGCCATCACCGAGCTTGTTGCGCCTCTTCATAAAAACAAGTTTACACGTGCTCTTGTAAAGCCTATTCTTGACACTTCACATGAGCTTGCTTCTCCCAGCCCTCAGCCTTCCCGTTGGGCACACGACATTATCTGCCCCGAAATGACAGTTGAGCAGATTCATGAAATCATTGAAGCTTTTGCAAAAACCGCAAAGCTCTGCCGTGATGCAGGCGTTGACGGCGTTGAGGTTCACGCTGTTCATGAAGGATATCTTCTTGACCAGTTTGCAATTGAATTCTTCAACAAGCGTACCGATGAATACGGCGGAAGCTTTGAAAACAGATACCGTTTTGCTGCTGAAGTTGTTAAAGCAATCAAGGAAGCTTGCGGCAAAGATTATCCCGTTTCGCTTCGCTATTCGGTTGAATCAAAAATGAAGGGCTTCTGCGAAGGCGCAATGCCCGGCGAAGAATATACGGAAGTTGGCCGTGCAATGCCTGAATCAGAGAAAGCTGCAAAGTATCTTCAGGATGCAGGCTATGATATGCTTAATGCGGATAACGGTACTTACGACTCATGGTATTGGGCACATCCCCCCATGTATATGCCTCAGAACTGCAACCTCGAAGATGTTGCACATATCAAAAAGTTTGTTGATATTCCCGTTGTTTGCGCAGGCCGTATGGAGCCCGATGTAGGTGCTCAGGCTGTTGCAGACGGCAAAATCGACGGTGTTGGTATCGCACGTCAGTTCCTCACCGACCCCGAATGGATTACAAAGCTTATTGAAGACAGACTTGAGGACATCAAGCCCTGCATCTGCTGCCACAGCGGCTGCTTCAACTTCTCATCCTCAAAGGGTCACGCAAACACTCAGGACCTTCTTGACACAATGGGTCTTGCACGCTGCGCACTTAACCCCGAAACAATGCAGTCAAAGAAATACAGCATCAAACCTGCCAAGAAGTCAAAGAAGGTTGCTGTTATCGGCGGCGGCATCGGCGGCATGGAAGCTGCAATCGTTTGCGCAAAGCGCGGCCACAAGGTTACTCTTTATGAAAAGAGCGACAAGCTTGGCGGTGTGTTCATCGCAGCAGCTGCACCCTCATATAAAGAAAAAGACCGTGACCTTATCGCATGGTATATCCGTGAAGTTGCAAAGTACCCCATCGAAGTAAAGATGAACACAGAAATCAAGGACATAGCTTCCCTCGGTGCTGACGAGGTTATCGTCGCTACCGGCTCAAAAGCAAGAACAATCCCCGTTAAGGGTGCTGACACCGCAATTGAAGCTGTTGACTTCCTTCTCGGCAACAAGACAGTAGGCGAAAACGTAACAATTATCGGCGGCGGTCTTACAGGCTGTGAAATCGCTTATGAGCTTTATCTTCAGGGCAAGAAACCCACAATCGTTGAAATGCAGGATGACCTTGTAACAACTCCCGGCGTTGCTCTTGCAAACACCAGCTATCTCAGAGATTTCTTCAAGACAAACAAGGTTCCCGTTCATCTTGAAACCTCTCTTTGCGAAATCAACGAAGGCAGTGTAAAGGTTAAGGATAAGGACGGCAAAACCTTTGATATTCCCGCTGATTCCGTTGTTATGTCAGTCGGTTATGTTCCCACTCCCCTTGCTCCCAAGAGCAAACACGTCCATGTTATCGGCGATGCAGCCAAGGTTGGAAACCTCCGCACAGTTATCTGGGGCGCATGGGATGTTGCAATGAAGCTGTAATCACTATTATTGGCATAAACATTAAAATAACAACATAGCAAATCCCCTGCCGATGAAATATCGGCAGGGGATTTTTCTTTATGTAAAAATTATTCTTATCTGAACCAATTCAAATCAACATTATCAGCAACAAGTTTTCCTCCGGTTTTATTGGGATGCAAATAATCCTTGCCCAGATATTCTTTTCTTGTGCAATTAGGTTTATCGGGATTCACGCAAAGACTAGCCTGGTCATATACAGCATGAAAAATCTCCTTATTCTCTTCAAGCAAGCTGTTATATTCCCAAACCATAGCCTCTTTTTCGGGTCTTGAATCAATGCATTCGCCAAAATTCATAACATTAAAAACAATCAGCTTTTTTCCGTGTTGCTCAATCAATTTTGAAATATCTGCAACTGCATCAAAAACCTGATTTACCGTTGGTTTTTCTGACTTTGGTGCAGCAATAGTGCTGTATTGCAGAAAATCGTTTGTGCCCAAAGCCAATATAACATATTCGATATCGGGATATTTAAGAATGTCCCTTTCAAGGCGGTTTATTCCGCTTATTCCGAACAAACCCTTGCAAAAAAAGCGTCTGTTGAAATCATGAAGAATTCTGTTACCCATTATCGATTTATTTATAACTGTATATTTCCCCGGAAATTCATCACAAACACGCTGAGCAAAAGCATTTGTCCAATATCCCTGCTGGCTTATGGAATCACCGAAAACTGCGATTGTGCGTGCGTGATTGTTGTTAAGAAGCTGCACGGACTGAAACAACGGAATCGGTTTATGAAAATACATCCGCAAAAGCTTTGAAGCAACTTCTCTGACCTTATCCCTTTTTCTGCGCTGATTTTCAACCGTCTTTTCAGCAGTCACATTGCCCTTAACGGTGATAAGATTAACATTATCAATAAGATTGCCGCTTCTGAGAGAGCCTTTTTTGATATAAGCACTCACGCAAAAGAACTCCCCTGCCTTAATGTCAAGCTCAACAGAATCTGTTAAAACAACCTCACCGATTTTAAGACAAAAAGAGTCTTTTGAATTCACCGTAAGCTTCTTATATTCACCAATGAAGCTGCCGCTACTGTCACATTTTGCAACCGTTAAACCACCAATATAAACATCATTTTTGGCGCATTCATTTGAAAGCTCAACACGAACGCTTTCGCCTGAAATAGATGATTTAATAACCATTCTGTATGTTTTTTTGCAGGACGGATAATAAAAAAAAGATAACGCAGAATGAGCCTGCCCCCAGACCTGAACCCATTTTTTTGACATAACAACACCTCTTACACCACAATACACAACCATTTTAGGGTTCTGCTTTCAATTATCCAAGCAACACATCTGTTATTAACATAATGCAAAAGCCGACAAGAACAGCATAAGTTGCACCTCGCTCATTTCCGTGAGCATGTGTTTCGGGAATCATTTCATCACTGATAACATAAAGCATCGTGCCGCCTGCAAAAGCAAGAGCAAAAGGCAAAATCGCCGAAGCAAGACTGACTGCAAAGTAACCGACAAGCGTTCCAATCACTTCGACAAGCCCCGTTATCATTGCGCAAACAAAGGTCTTTCGTGCGCTCACGCCTGCGGCGAGCATGGGCGAAATAATAACCATACCTTCAGGAATATTCTGCAAAGCAATACCGCCTGCAATAACCAAAGCCTGCGATGTGTCGCCCGAACCGAAGCCGACACCCGCTGCAATCCCCTCAGGCAGATTATGAATGGCTATCGCTGTTACAAAAAGCAAAACCTTGCTGAGGTTTGCATTGTTATGCGGTTCACCGTCAGCACCCACAAGCTTATGCAAATGCGGCACGAGCCTGTCAATAAGATTCAAGGAAAGTGCGCCGATAAATATTCCCGCAACGGTAACAATCAGACCGTATTTTCCGCCATACTCAAGTGACGGCAAAATCAATCCTAGTACGGCAGCGGCAAGCATAACACCTGCGGCAAAAGCAATAACGATATCCGAAAATTTATGAGAAATCTTCTTGAAAACAAAACCGATAATTGAGCCTATTAAAGTTGCTCCGCCAACACCGAGAGCCGTTAATAAAACAAGCTGCATAACAACCGCCTTTCTGTTCACAATGCAAAGTTTTAAAAACAAAAATATTTTTCCTATATATTATATCTTCTTTTTTAATGTTCTTCAAGTAAAAGCACAAAACAGTTTCATAAAATTTCAAGTTTTCAAATAACAAATTTCAACTAAACACAATACTGCGATTGCCAAAACAAAACAATGCACGCAAAAACTTTTTTCTAATTTAAA
This sequence comes from Acutalibacteraceae bacterium, assembly GCA_045589815.1. Lineage (GTDB taxonomy): Bacteria > Bacillota > Clostridia > Oscillospirales > Acutalibacteraceae > CAG-177. Next base: position 33,256 of record JAZNPT010000021.1, on the reverse strand, counting down.
ATTTTAAATAATATTTCAGAAAAAAATTATGAAATAAAGATTTTTGATAATAATTCTATTGACTTTTCATTTTGATTGGCTTAAAATAATCTTAAAGCGTCGAATAAAACCGAGTGCTGTTAATTTTGATAGAGCAAAGGGGTGAATCTTGTGAATAATGCAAATCTTATCGAAAATATTTCTTACAAAGAACCAAATCAAAGTTCTGCCGAACGTATTATAGATAACATAAATTTTCTTATGAAGATAAATTCTATAAGAAACCGCACAGAATTGGCAAATCTTTTACATATCAAAGCGCAGACGTTATATTCTTTTTTAGCAAATCCAACTAGCGCATCTAGTGTTAAACAGAAAATCTGCGACTATTTTGTTATAAGCTTAGATGAGCTTGAAAATAAGAGATTATCCGATATCTACAAAGATGAAGAGGAGCTTTTTGAGAATAATGTGCCGATTTCGGGCGATTCGGCAAGCATCGCATCAATGACCGGAGATGAGGTTGCGCAGTTTTTGGAATCCGCTTCTCCAAACCCTCAAATTGACAAACTGAAAAGCAAGCTTCGCAAGTCCTATCTGCCATGTTTCAACAGCTTTATTACCCTTGCCAGGAGAGATTATGCTACAGGTAACCACAAAAAGGCTCTCGGCTCGGTGTGCGCCGCATTTTACATGCTGACACCGCAGGATATCAAGCTCATATCAAAAGGTGATTTAGTTTTATATATCTCCCTTGTAAAGAAATTTCCAGACAGAGACTATGCAGAAAACCTTATATCCAAACTGGTTAACACATTCATTTCAGATGAATTCTATAATGAAAACATCCTTACCGTGTTAGGCAGTCTTTTAGAAAAGGATTTCACAACAAATTCTCAAATTTGTTACGAAACTATCGTTAACAAAAACAATCTGTAATTTCTTAGATTAACAAAGGAGGTTGAATATTGTGCCCAATCGCGAAAAATCTTCAGGTGCGTCCACTAACGGCTCAAACAAAAAACAATATCAATCTCCTCCAACCAATAATATACAGGTCAAAGCACGCTCACAGAATTCTCGGCCGTCTTCAAAGGATAAGCAACATTCCGACATGATCCTCTTTGGCATAAGCAGCCTCTTTTTAGTACTTTCATTTGCTTCTATATTCTTATCAAAAGAGTATCCTATCACAAGTATTATTATATTTCACTTCATCACCAACGTCATAAGTTTTTTATCGGATCTTATTACATTTCTTAGTAGCTTCAAGCAAAAATACAAAAGCACTAAAAGGAAAAAATTCTTAATAGGTTACGCAATATTCGCCGTGATCCTTACCATCATAAGCTTCGCCTTCGCTTTAAACGTAGAAAAAAAGCAGGACATTTCAGATCTTGGCACTAATAACCAAGAGGAAAGTATTACAACCACAAAAACCACTAACCCTCAGCCCTATTACCATCATTATCCGTTTGATACCATTACCACGAACGAGGAGTTTGATATATTTTTTAAAGACTCAGAAGAAGATGATCTTTATTCAGATTTGTTTCACACGCTGAATAACCTTTCCGAAATTACCAAATATACCAAGAAAGAATTAAACGGAAACAGCACATACTCAACAAACACCGCTGCTGCCAATGCTTTTAAAGAAGCATTAGAAGATTTTGTAAGCGAAAACAACGTAATAATTTCCAGTAGTAAAACAATCGTTACCTGCAGCGAAGAGTTAATGAAAGCAAGAGAAACTGCAGATTCCTCTGCTGTAACTGCACTAAACAGAAAGATATACACAAACGATCTTCAATATATATACCAAACATTATACCCAATAATAAATATTGATGACACTTTTACTATTCGCAAAAAATGCATTCGCTATTGTTGGGGCTGGCTCTATGCAAGCATCACCACAAACGATTATAGCGCTGCAGCAATTGATAAGTTGATCTATTTATATACAGATATAAAAGGCTCATGCAAAGAAACAAGCGAACCTATAATAGAACAAAAAATCGACACAATAATCAAAGTCCTGGAGGATTTGAAGATAGAATTCAGTAAAAACGACCCCAGAAGTATAGAAGCTGTCAAATAAAGCTGTTCTATTTGCTTCAACCAACAATATTAAAGCCGCAGAATCCTTAAGGATTTTCTGCGGCTTTGCTTTTACTCATCAAAATACGATTTATAAACTATCAAAGAATCATCAACTTTAAACATTTGCTTATAAAGATCCAAGAAGTAATCATCCGTCATGCTTGCAATATAATCGGCAACAATCATATTCGGGTCATCGTTTTCATATTTTCTGCCCGAGTCATAATATCTGATTCTTTCGTTAACAAAATTGATATGATGCTTATAAATCCAGGAATCTCTGTTACCTTTTTTAACATCATCGAGAAGACTGTAATACATTTCAACAAACATCGGGCGTATTATTGAATTATATTCTTCCGTTATATTTTCGTTTTTATAAATAACTTCATAATTCTCGTCCTTAGCCGTTTTAAGGTCGCTGTATGCTGCCTCGCTAAGAAGGATATAATCCTTGCGGTAGCTGTTTTCAATAATATCAACAATAAGATTATTGATTATTGCGGCATTTTCCGAGCCAATCTTTTCATTTTTAAAGCGGTAATCCTTATCGATAATTCTTGCAACACGTGCATCCTGGCGGTCCTTGCCGAGATAAGCTATCATGTCACAAACTCTTACAACACAAGCTTCAAGAGTTGAAGGAACAAGACTTTTTATGGCCGAATCTCCTTCCGCATAACAGGCTTCTACCTCTCTGTCAAAATCCTCAAAGTTTTTTGAGCAGACAGGTCTGTATTCTTTTTGAGCAAACTCGCCGTTATGGCAAAGTATGCCATCGAGCGTTTGCAGGGAAATGTTCCTGCAGAAAATACGGTCCAAAACTCTGACGCTGTGAACATTATGGTTGAAATACTTGCCTGTTTCGCTTTGCAGAAGCTCGCTCAAAAATCTTTCGCCCGCATGGCCGAACGGAGTGTGGCCGATATCATGCCCGAGAGATATAGCCTCAATCAAATCAAGATTCAAGCCGAGCACAGCCCCGATATTGCGTGCTATCCGCGAAACAAGCTGAACATGAAGACCTCTCCTTGTAATATCGTCATTATGATAAAAAGAAAATACCTGTGTTTTATCCGCATATCGGTTATAATACGGAAGATGAAGTATTTTTTCAGTGTCACGCACAAAAGCCGGACGCCAGAGATTGGATAAATCTCTGCTGTTATCACGGCGAACAACATCATTCCCGTTGCAGCGATAAGGGTTGACCCAACCGGCTTCACGATCTTTGCATATTTGCTCCTGCAATCCCGCCGAGAGAGATTGATATCTAAGCTTTTTTACTTCCATTATTAATCCCCCAATAAAGCACATCTTTTGTAATTTAATTATATCACAAAAAACACCATTTTTCAAGGTTCGGCATTTTACGCTTGTTATTTATTATCAAGTGTGTTAAACTGAAATCAAACTTGAAAACGGAGGCTGTATATGTTTGATGCTTTAAAAATAAAAAATGACTGTGTTGAATGGATAAAACAGTTTTTTGAAGAAAACGGAAAAGACTGCAATGCAGTAATCGGCATTTCAGGAGGCAAGGATAGCTCTGTTGCCGCCGCTCTGTGCGTTGAAGCGCTCGGCAAAGAAAGGGTTATCGGAGTGCTTATGCCCTGCGGAGAACAGCATGATATTGACATGGCATATCTTTTGGTTAATCATCTGGGAATCAAGCATCACACAGTCAACGTCAAAGCGGCAGTTGACGGCGTTTTAAGCAGCATTCCCGACAGCATAGAATTAACAACTCAAGCACGCACAAACCTGCCGCCCAGAATAAGAATGGCCACTCTTTATGCCGTTTCTCAAAGCTGCAACGGCAGAGTTGTTAACACCTGCAACCTTTCAGAGGATTGGGTCGGATATTCCACACGATATGGCGATGCTGCCGGTGATTTCAGTCCGCTCAGCCATCTTACCGTTGCCGAAATTAAAGAAATCGGCAGAATTCTCGGTCTGCCCGATGTTCTTGTTGACAAAACACCGATTGATGGCCTTTGCGGCAAAACTGATGAAGATAACCTCGGCTTCACTTATGCCGTTCTTGACAGATATATCCGCACGGGCGAAATCGAAAATGCCGAAACAAAGGAAAAGATTGACCGAATGCACAAAAACAATCTTTTTAAGCTGCAGCTTATGCCAAGCTTCAAACCGGAAATATAACCCACAGACAGGACCTTCGGCTTAGCCGGAGGTCCTGTCTGTCAAATAAAGTTTTAAGTATGTTACAAAGTGGAAATCACAGAAAGAAACAAAAAGCAAGTAGCAGAATATATAAGGAATCAGCTTGCAGAAGACCAAATAGCAGACCAAATGAGCCTGAAAGAATATGTAGACCCGTTCACGGGTAGCGAGAACAAGAAAGCATAAAATTAACCCCTTGAGGGGTAGCTGAAAAAGGAATGCGGTTGGCAAACCTTTCAGCGCCCCTTAAGGGGTTTCGTCCGTATAATGCCCTTATAGGGCTTAATCAAGCCTCCGGCTTAGCCGGAGGTCCTGACTTCGGTTAGACAAATTGGAATTTGTCGAACTTTTAATTCTTGGATAAATTCAAAAAAATTTCTGTCTTTTCTGCATCCTTGTATCCGAGCTCATACAATTTGTTTAACCCGATTTTATTTCTTGTCGCTGTTTTAATTCCGAAGCAATCTTTAGGATAAAGTATCAACACTTTGCCTTGTTCTTCAAGTTTAAGAATTTCATTTATCCTATTATGATATAATGTGTGTGACATTGTTATAGCTTTTGCAATTTGCGGATATTTAAAAAGCAATGTATTAACAAGCCATTTTGGAAAAGCAGATTTCTCATAGCTGACAGGAAGTGTCAGACAAATAATCAGTTTGTCACAACCGTCATCAAATGCTTTTCTATATGGAATCGGGTCAGAGATACCACCGTCGAAATATCTTCCGTTCTTAAACAAAACAGGTTGGCGGGTTGCTATAGGTAATGCACAGCTTGCCTTTAACAAAGTAAAATCATCATAGGCGAAATCTTTTTTATAAAAATATTTTTGTTCAGCGGTCTGTGCATCAGTTACCGCAACAACAAACTTTTTGGTTGATTTTGTAATAGCATCAAAATCCAACGGATTTTTGCCGTAACTGTTTGTTATATCGGAATAAATATAATCAAGGTTGATATACATGCCTTTGCTGAAATAGTTACCTATACCCATATATTGTTTTTCAAATGAATATTCCTCATAAAAACTTTTTAATCTTCCACGCTGACCTGCTATGTATGTTATGAGATTTGCACTCCCGGCAGAAATCCCCAAACAATATTCAATATCAATAGAATTGTCGAGGAGGTAATCAATAATACCACTTACATAGTTTCCTCTTAAACCGCCACCGATATCCATAATACCAACCATAATACATCTCCACAAATTCTTATTTGTCTGAATAAATCTATCATATCACGGGCGGTTTTTACTGTCAACTTTATCCCGCTTTTATATAGCAACGCGGAAAATTTTCAAAAACATGTTGCATTTCCGTAGGATATATGCTATAATCAGCAAGAGAACCATAAGAGAAACAAATGCTTTTAAAGGAAATTTGAGGAGTTTGGCATAAATGATACGGGTAGACAGAGCAGAGTTAACCAGAAATGAAATCATTCGTGTTGCGGCAAACCGTTTTCTGAATGACGGATTCACAAAAACAACGGTTGCTTCAATGGCAAAATCATTAAATATGAGCACCGGAAATATGACCTTTCATTTTCCGACAAAAGACCATATGCTGGCGGAACTGGTGAATATACTTGCCAGATATCAGCGTAAGCTGATGGAGGAGGAAGCAAGGGACGGATACAGCTCGGTTATGGCGATATGTCTGGAGCTTCTTACCATTGCTTCTGCCTGCGAACAAGATGAAGTTGCAAAGGATTTTTTCCTTTCCTCCTACCGCAGTCAGATATGTATGGATTTAATTCGTAAGAACGATAAGGAACGTGCAAAAGTTGTTTTCAAGGAATATTGCCCAGACTGGACCGACGAACGGTTTGAAGAAGCGGAAACTCTTGTTTCTGGAATTGAATATGCATCGCTTATGACGACAAGCAACTCGGCATCCCTTGAGCTTCGCATAAGCGGAGCATTGAACACAATACTCGGCATCTATAATGTGCCTGAGGATGTGCGCAAACAGAAAATCGAAAAGGTTCTTACAATGGATTATAAATCTCTCGGACTTAACGTGCTTCAGAAATTCCGAGACTACGTTGACCATGAAACCGAACAAGCACTTCACAACCTGCTTGCAAGAAAATGAGTGGCTGAATAAATTGTTAATTACAACGGCGAAAGCTGATATTTGATATATCAAGGAGGAAAAACCTATGAAAAAAACAAACAAACTCATAAGCATATTGCTTGTTGCGGCAATGATTTTTGCCATTGCACCGCTTTCTGCTTTTGCGACTGAAAGCGATGGCATGCCTGCAATGGTTGATGTTACAGGTAAGTCTTACGTTTCTATCGGCTCGCTCATTTATGACGAAGACGGCTATATTTTAACCGGCTCGACAGAGGGCACAATTAATGTTGTTGATGCTTGCAGCTTAACTTTAAATAATGTTACAGCTTATGAGCTGAACTTTTCTGTTCCCGATGAATCGCCGGTGAATATAGCATTTGAAGGAACTAATGAGTTCACGGGCAGGATAACTCATTACAAAGAACATATTGTTTTTGAAGGCGATGACGATGCCGTAATCAAGGCTTCCCGCATATATAACGGCGGCAACAACATTGCTACCGTTACGTTAAACAGCGGCAATCTGATTTTTGAAACCGTGGGTGAAAGCAATCGTTCTTTAGCTTGCGGTAATTTAATAATCAACGGCGGCACTGTAACAGCTTCAAATGATTCATACTTCGTTACTGCCACACCGATTAAACTCAACAGCGGCACGCTGAACATTATCTGCTCTTCAGAAAAAGATGCAGCGGTCAATGGTTACATCACAATCAACAAAGGCGGCTTGCTTACCGTAAGCGGTAAATACAGGCTTATTGACGAATACTATTCCGGCATTTTAAAAGCAGACGTGCTTACCGAAAGCGATTATTTCTTTGTGAGATATGATACCGAAAGCAAATTCGTTCCCGTTTACGATATAAATACGGCTCTTGACGGCAAAACCTATGCAGAAATCAAAATTGATACTCATGAACATACTTTAGACAGTCACGGCAAGTGTGTTTGCGGTTATGAATGTCCTCACGAAAGCTACACAGACAGCAAATGCGATGCTTGCGGTAATGAATGCCCCCACAAAAGCTACACAGACGGTTTGTGTGATGAATGCGGCATTGAACAAGCCGATTACAGCGAATATGATGCGGCAATGGATCGCTATTACGAGCTTGTCGATGAATACTACGATGTTCTTGTTGATGCAACAAAGGCTTATATAATAGGCAAGGTTCAGGAAATCGCTGACGAGTATCTCGGCAACACGGGTATCAAGAACAACTATTCGGTAAATGAGCAGTATATCCTTGACGGCATAGCAGACGGCGTTAACGAAATCTGCGATACGATTGAAAAAGGTATTGCAGACGGCACGTTGATAATTCCCGATTACACCGGAATCGAAGCAAAGATTGCGGAGTTTGAAAAAACTCACACGGGCGAAGAATATGCACAGCTTATTGCCGAAATCAAGGCGGATCTTGCGGCAATCAAAGAATCCAATCCCGAAACTCACGCAGATGCTTCGGATGATATAGCGGCGATTGAAGCGAAGATTGAAAAGGCTGTGAACTGCGAGCATATATGTCATCATGACGGAATTATGGGCTTCTTCTGGAAGATAGTCAATTTCTTCTCAAAGCTTTTCGGCCTGAATCCAGTTTGTGAATGCGGAGCAGCTCATTATTGATGCAAAAAGTGCTCTTATATCCATAATAAATTATCCTCAGAGAGGTTAAACCAAAAAACAGACTTATAAGCATACTGCTCGTTTTTGCGATAGTATAACAACAAAACAAGACCTGCGCAAAAATTAAATGCGCAGGTCTTTCTGTTTATATTCCGTTTTTAATAACACTCTTTATTGCTTCAAAAAGAAGTTCTAAGAAATCGCATATACCGTCAACATCAATAAGATTATCGGTTTTTGTTTCGGGGGTTATGTTGCCTGTTCCCTTGCAGGGGATTCCGTCATAATCGGAGGTTTGCTGAGAAAGCCAGGAAATCATGCCTTCGGGATAGGAAAGCTTAACTGTTTCGCCCAAGCCGTTAACGGTTGACATATAATGATAATCTCCGTTTTCCAGAGAAAACATATCATAATTGACCGCAAACCATGCATGATGGCTGCTTGCTGTTTTTTCGCCGTCCTGATAACAAACCTTGGTCAAGGTTGAAAATCTGCATTTTTCAGGAACTGAAGAAGCTGCCGTTATCTTCTCCCAGGTCGGAGTGACAGCAAGGTAATAATTAACAAGAGGGTCTCTGGTGCTTGAGGTTATCCAAATCGGCATATCCGAAATCTTTTCAATAAGCTCCTCAGTCGGAGACCATGCGGGGCAAATCGGGAATGCTGCGGCAAACATTTCGGGGTAAGCAATCGCCATTTTAAGAGTCATTTTGCCGCCCATTGAATAACCGCCGACATAAATGCGGCTCAAGTCAATGTTAGCCTTGTTTTCATCAATAAAATCGTCAATTGCTGCGCGCAGCGGTTCAAGCATTTCATTGCTCCAGAACAAGCCGTCCTCTTCACGCGAACGGGCAGCAAGAATGAATGCGCCTCCTGCAGGCTTAAAGCGAGCCTGAAACTCATCGCTCGCCCAAAAAGCAATATTGCTTTTTGCAACCTGCTTACCCTCCTCGGCACCGTCGCCCATGCCGTGAAGCCAGACAACAAGCGGATACTTGCCGCTGTCATTTTCTTTAACAGGAGAATAATAACGGTAATCGATTGAATAATCCCCAACTTTCGGACCTTCGCCCGCCTCAAACTTCGCCTTAAGAGGTTCAATCCCTCCCTCAAGTGAAAGTGCACCTGCACTTGCAGTATAGGCAAACGCAAGAATCAAAGCCATAATAATTGCAACAAATTTTTTCATTTTTACACCTCTTCTGGATTTATTGATTCTTATTATATCAAAAAGATAATATTTAGTAAATATTGAAATTTTATTTTATTGTGATAAAATAAAACAAACAATATATAACGGAGGATAATATGGCTTATCTTTTCGGACATTTCAAAGAAAAAATCACTCCCGACGGTGAACAGGTATACTTTGCACTCAGCAGGGACGGCTTCAACTGGAAACAAATCAACGGCGGCAATCCCGTTCTCACCAGCACAATGGGCGAAAAAGGCTGCCGTGACATTGAGGTTATTCGCCTTCATACCGGCGGTTTTGCCGTTATCACAACCGATTTATCAATAGCATACAGAATGGACGAAAACTATCAGGTAAACTGGAAGGAAGTCAACTCAACAGGCAGCAAATGCCTTTGCTTTTGGAAATCCGACGACCTGATAAACTTTTCGGAACAAAAAAGAATATATTTTGGCAGAGATGATTTCGGATGTCTTTGGGCACCGGAGGTTTTCTATGACGAAATACGGGAAGAATACTTAATCCATTGGGGTTCAACGGTCAAAGAGGATAACTACACACACATGTCAATTTATTGCTCAACCACCAAGGATTTTGAAAGCTTTTCAGAACCTAAGCTGTTTTTTACCAAGGATAATGAAATACTGGACACTCATCTTGTGAAGGTTGGCGACACATATCATCTTTTCTATAAAAATGCGGAACATCCGCCGATGAACATGCACGCCACATCCAAGGATTTATACGGCCCTTATGAGCATGACAAAGCTTTTGAGGACTATATGGCAACATTTGAAAAGCCCGGTTCATACGAAGGGCCTACAACACTCACGCTTCCTGACGGGCGTTGGTGCCTTATGCTTGACTTTTTCGGATGCGAAAAGGAAAAGATGGGATATGTTCCCTTTGTTTCTTCGAAGCCGGGAGACAGCAATTTTAAACGGGCAACTGAAAGCTTTTCATTCCCCTACGGCTTCAAGCACGGAGGAATAATAGAAATCTCCGATGAAGAATATGAAAAGCTGGAAAAACATTACTGCAAATAAAAGCTGAGCGGCTTGCACGGGATATTTACCCACGCAAGCCGCAATTTATTTTTACTGTTTAATGAATACCGCACCGTCGGTTACGGGTGCAACCGCCGCCGAATCGACAGAAGGCTTGAATTTCGGGATATTCGAAGAATTATCCGCATCAAAAATCAGCTTATCGCCATCCGCCTTAAACACATATGTGTTTTTACCGTCGTCGGTCTTTAGGGTCAGCTTATCGCCGTCACGGCTGTAGCTTCCTTCGCAATAATAATTGCTGTAAGATGAAATATAGAAATAGAATTTGTTATCCTCTTTAAGATTAACATAAGGCGACCAAAAATCCTCGCCGCCCTCAAGCATATAAAGCTCGCCCGTTCTTTGAGGCACGGCATCATTTTCTGAAATACTGTTGCCGTAGGTTGCAATCATCGCAATCGGACCCGCTTCGCACAGAGCAGCATTATCCATTGCAACCGTGATAAACCAGCCTTGCTCCGCCCACGCATAAATTTCGGGGCTTATCGGGTGAACTTCAAAGCTTAAGGCAATCGTATCTCCGCTGTTGCCCTTTTGTATGGGGCTTAAGGTGTGGGTTGTTGAAACACTACCCTCGTGCACATACATCATCAGCAGAGTGTTTTCCTCAAAAAACGCTTCGTCAAACTGCCGTGAGGTCAGTTCAAATTCATCGGTTGAACCGTAGCCTGATACCTCTCGCATAAACCCGTCAAATTTCTCCTTTGTGCCTATTCTGATAACGGGGATTTCCTTGACAGGCTCCGCATATTCAATGAAAACAAGCTTTACGCTGTTCTTTTCGAAATAATCCTCTATGCCGTCTGCGAGGCTGACTTTATCATAATAAACACTGTAGTAGCTTTCGGGGATGATAAAACAATCCCCCTCATTCGGACTTAATTTGGCTTTATCCGCAGGCTGTGTCACCGCACGGGTTGTGTGATTTCCGTTCAAATCCAATTCAATATCGCCAACGGTGAAATCAACTATCACGGTGCGTTCACCAACCTTTGCGTTGGTGTAAAAAGATGTTATAAATCTGTAATAGCCGTCTTGCGAAAAATCATATTTATTCAGGCTGTAGCTTTGCTTTCTTGCTTCACCCGACTCAACAAGAAGCGCAGGAGTTGTAAAATACATTTGCTCCGTGGGCGCATAATCCTCAAAACCGAGGCTTTCGGGATTGAATTTTTGGATTCCGAATCCGTAGCCATAGGTCAAATAGTCATCAGTTTCATTGCTCCATTCAAGATTTATATAGGCATTTTCGCCCTTAATCTTAAAACCTAGAACATTAACGTTTACACCGTCGCAATCCGTGGCTGCGTAGATTTCTTGATTAATATTATAAAATGCGGCAGCTTTTTTATCCAGCCCTTTTCCTGCTTTATATTTTATTGCCTCCTGCGCAACATTTTTGGGGAATTTTTCGCGAATTGATTCGTTATTGCGGCGGCCGTCTTCCGGCTCCCAATATTCAACGAGATTATATGTGCCGTCAATGCATTCAAAGGTCAGCGCAAGAGGCATGGCGCAGCCGCCAACGCAATGCACCGTGCCGCCGTAATTAATGAATTCGCCGTAGTTAGCACCGATATAAGCGGTGACTGTTTCAATTTTACTGTTTCTTGATGCTCCGCCCGCTGCTTCGGTTGCAAAAATAACATGATCCTCGCCGTAATAAGTGCCGAGCATATAATTGCCCCTGTTATGTGCAATTATCGCATCGGTTATAGCTTGGTCAATACTTTGTGTCATTTCAAGGCTGAAGGTTATTTCCCTATAAGGATTTTTTGACACAAGCTTAACGCTTTCACCATAGTTCACAACAATGCTTCCCGGCGATTTTTCATCGTCAAAGCTGCTGTAAATCGGCTTACCGCTGAATTCAACAGTCACTTCACCAACCTGCAAATTGACATTGGTGATTTTGAATCTTGTTCCGTTAGGCAGCTTTTTTTCAACGCCGATTTTAGGGTCAACAGATATGTAATCTCTGTCATCGGGAAGCTGAGTTGAGGCATGATAAGTGTCGGTCTGCACTTTAAGGCGATGACCCGATTCAAAAAGCTCACTGTCGGTTTTGGGATTTGTTAAAAAGCAGACAGCTGCAACCACACAGGCGATAACTGCAATAATAACTACCCAGAACGCAGGCTTTTTATAGTTCATGATGCCTTTAACGCGCTCTTTCAGCCCTGTTTCGCCGAAGGCAAGCGGACAGGCGGCAATTCGCCTGCGGTTAACGGCACATTCAAGCAAAGCCGAAGCATACTCTTTGCGGCTGCCCTCGCTCATCTGAGAAATAACCTTTTCGTCGCACGCACGCTCTATATCCTTGCACAAAAGAATATATGCCGCCCATACAAGCGGATTAAACCAATAGACCGCCAAAATCAGAAATCCGAGCGGTTTTATCCAATGGTCGCGGCGCTTTAGATGCGCATTTTCGTGAGCAATAACATGGGTCGCCGTTTCTGCATCCATTTTGAAGGGAATATAAATTTTCGGTTTAAAAATCCCGAGAATAAATGGTGAAATTACGTTTTCGCTCTGCCAAACATTATTTTTTAACAAAACTGCTCCTGTAACCGTTTTTTTAACTCGCACATAGCTGATTATTCCGTAAATAAGAATTGCAGCAATACCGACAACCCAAACAACGGCGGCAGCAGAGACTATTATGTCTTTCAAATTTGCAGAAACCGTCACACCCTCATAATATCTGTCACCCAAATATTCGTTAACGGGTGTGTCAATAGCCGAAATACCGGAATTTATTATTACACCTCGATGATTACCCGTAACGGGCTGAATTGTTTCTGCGCTCGGAATGAGGCTGAAAACACTTTCAATTGAAAACGGAAAAACAAGCCTTATGCCCGCAATCGCCCAAAGAATGCAGATAAACTTTTTCGGAATTCTCGTAAATATCAGACGAATCAAAATAACGGCTAGGATTATATAGCTTGCGGTTATGCTTATGTTCAGAAAATCAACGAACAAAGCGCCCATCTTACTTGCCCCCCTGTTCTATAATCTGCCGTATTTCCTCAACTTCCTTCTCTGACAGCTTGCGGCTGCGCGCAAAAGCTGCGATAAATGCGGGAATTGAACCTTCAAACTTCTTTTCCATAAGCTCATCAATCTCAGAAACCTGCGCTTCGTCCTTTGAAACAAGCGAGGTAACGATTGTGTTTTCGTTTTTAAGCACGCCCCTGTCGGAAAGGCGTTTGATGACCGTATAGGTTGTTGTTTTTGACCAGCCGAGCTTTTCTTTGCACAATTCAGAAAGCTCCCTGCTGCTTATCGGCTCATTTTCCCAAAGAATGAGACAAAATCGGTATTCACTCTCAAAAATCTTGGGTGTGTTCATATATAAATCCCCTTTCACGTTTTATTCTAATGCATTAGTACAACATTATTCTAACACATTAGAACAACATTGTCAAGAAAAAAATAAAAACACCCGCTCATAAAGAACGGGTGCTGTTTATTATGCAGTTTCTTTAAGCTCTCTTTCAAGCCAGATGCAACCGATATCCATTGCATTATAGATACCTCTGCGTTCTGCTTTCTTAACGATTTTATCCTTCATTCTGACATTAGGGTCGGTGTTGACAAGCTGAACAACAACTCTGTCAGCAACCTCAACGCCCTTAACGTCACGGGTGCTGGTTATCTGCATTATAACAACATAAGGGTCGCTCATGAAGCCGTAATAAATCGTTTTACCGCTTCTGACAAGAGGCCTGCCCTTATACATAAGGAACTTTTTCTTTGCCATATTTTCACTCCTCCAAGATTATTTTATTCCGAGATAGCACTTAACCATAGCTTGAAGAAGTTCATCTCTGTCGAGCCTTCTGACAAGGCTGCGTGCATTGTTGTGGGTTGTTATATAGGTCGGGTCCTCGGAGAGGATATAGCCGACAATCTGGCTGATTGAGTTATAACCCTTTTCGTTAAGAGCCTCGTAAACAGCAAGAAGATTTTTCTTCATCTCAAGCTCGTTTTCATCCTTAATCGAAAATTTTATTGTTTTATCAGTCATTTCGGTCACCTCCGTTACCGTACATTATATAACATTATTTCAAATAAAACAATGGTTTTTTTAAAATTATTTTTTAAACTGTCAGCAAGCCTGCATCAAGCACAAACTGCGAACCTGTTGCATAGCGTGCCTTATCGCTTGCAATATAGTCAACAAGGTGGGCAACATCCTCGGGTTCAATCCAGGGAACGGGAAGAAGATTGCCTGCCGAACGCTCGGCAATTTCAAGCGGAGTTGAGCCTTCAAGCTCAGCAAGGCCGTCATTCATCGGAGTGTTAACGCCCGTGGGATGAATGCTGACAACTCTGATATTATAAGGAGCAAGCTCGATTGCCCATGCTTTTGTCAGACCCGTGAGACCCCATTTTGAAGCGGTGTAGTGAGAAAGTCTGTTGCCGCCTCTCAGACCCATTGTTGAAGAGTTGTTGATGATAACACCGCTTTTTGCCTTTATCATGTGGGGAGCAACACGGCGAGTTACGATAAACGGGCCCTTAAGGTTAATGTCAATCATAGCATCCCATTCTTCATCCGTCATCTCGGTTATGGGTGCATAAGCGCAGATGCCTGCGTTATTGAAAAGAATATCAATTTTGCCAAAGGTCTTGATTGCTTCATCAACAGCCGCTGTGACAGATGCATCATCTCTTACATCGCCTGTTGCAATAACAGCTTTTCTTCCAAGCGCTTCAATTTCTGCCTTAAGGCTTATAAGCTCGTCACTTGTGCCGAAAGAATATGCAGGATATTCAATCTTTTTTGCAACGTCAAAAGCAACAATATCTGCGCCCTTTGCTGCAAGAGAAAGAGCGACCGCTCTGCCCTGGCCGTGAGCCGCACCGGTTATAAAAGCAACTTTATTATCAAAATCTCCCATTTTAGTTATCTCCTTTTTTCTGATAATTAATAAGAATTTCATCAAGCGGAACCTTTGCAACCGTGTTGAAAAGATTGGTTGCATACATAATGCCCGCAAATGAAATGAGAAGAACAATTTCTTCAACCGAGAATTTTTCTGCAAGCGCAGCATAAATATCCTTTGGAATATGATGAGGGTCGGAAGTTATTGCAGCACCGAACTTTGTTAAAAGCTGCTCGGTTTCGGTGAGGGTCGGATTATCGGGGTCATCACCGGAATCAACAAGAATTTTTCTGAAAAATGTTGAACAAATAAGGCAGTCGTTGCCTGTTGAAATGGCAAGTGAAAAAATTGAAATTGCTCTTTCGCCGATAACGGGAACAAGCAGGTCATAGAGAGTATACCATTCCATATATGCCTTAAAAGCAGGAACGTTATGGAGCAAAGTGCGCTTCATGTTGGTTATTCTGCCATGCTTTGCTATCTGATCCTCATATTCTCTTCTGACTTCTTCGCTTGAATTTTCGTATTCAGTCATTGGTAAATAAGCCATAAGAATCTCCTTTACAAAATATTACTATAATAGATTTTAACAGAAACGGTAAAAAAATCAATATCTTTTTATTTCATTGCACTGCTGTTCATAACGAAATTAAGAATCTGCATTGCATTCTGCTGCAGTTCACCGAGGGTTAAACCGTCCTCCGCCTTAAGAGCCTTTGCAATGCTTCCGTCAGGCTTTCTTCTGCCCGTTCTGCCGCCGCCCGGCATAAGCACATTAACGCCTGATCGCACACGGTAAGCCTGATCGCTGATTTGGGGGAATTCCGGCGACTTGGAGGAACGCATCCACCAATCTGTCATTATGTTGCCCTCATAACCCCATTCGCCGCGCAGAATGCGTACACAAAGCTCATAATTATAATGCCCCCAAACACCGTTTATTTTGTTATAGGAGGTCATTATGTTCTGCGGCTTTGCCGCCTTAACGCAAATTTCGAAGCCTTTAAGATATATTTCTCTCAAAGCTCTCTCGGAAACTCTGGAATCGTTATGTATTCTGTTGGTTTCCTGATTGTTGCAGGCAAAATGCTTAGGACATGCGGAAACTCCGGCTTTTTGAACTCCTCTGACAACTGCAGCAGCCATAATTCCCGTAAGCAACGGATCTTCGGAGAAATATTCAAAGTTCCTGCCGCAGAGCGGATTGCGGTGAATATTCATGCCGGGTGCAAGAAGCACATCCGAGCCGACTCTTCTCATCTCTTCACCGACCTGTTCATAAAGCGACTGCACCAAAGCGGGATTCCATGTGCAGGCAAGCTCCGTTGCAACAGGAAGAAGCGAAGCACCTGAATTAATTCGGATTCCCGAAGGGCCGTCTGTTGTTGTGACGGCAGGAATACCCTTATCCCTGAGAGATTTAAGCACACCGCCGAATGTGCCTGCATTGCCTGCCGCTCCGAGGGGGCTGTTCATAACATAGTCTCCCCTGCTGATAGCTTCGAGTTCTTCGTCATTAAGCTGAGCAACAAACCTTTGCATTGTTACTCTGCCGTTTTTAACATCAGCAAGCTTATAGCCCATATATCCTGTCTGTTTTATCGGCTTGGGCAGATTTTCAAGAATTATTTTTCTCAAATCATATTTAGCAGTCGGAACAGCAGAATATCGAAGCTCGCCGTCAATATATTTCATGCGCTCGAAAGCCTCTTTAGGAGCGCTGACCTGCACGCAGCGTTTAACTATTTCGCTCTTATCCTGCTCATATTCACAGCAAAGCGAAGCGGAGCGGACGTCCGTGCCGAGATATATTTTATAAAGACCTTTTTCAAGGATATAAGCAAACTCATTTTCATCATCATAAGATGCCATATCGCTTATTGAGAACGAAAGCTTGAGTGTTTGACTTTCTCCGGGAAGCAGTTCTTTGGTTTTCGCAAACATTGCAAGCTCCCTTGCAGGCTTGCCGAGCCTTCCGCTCGGAGCTTCATAATAAACCTGCAAAACCTCCTTGCCTGCATGATTGCCGACATTGCGCACATCGGCACAAACAGAAAGAACCTTTTCTTCACAGCTGCATACAATATTTTCTGTTGCAAATTCTGTATAACCCAGTCCGAAGCCAAAGGGATAGAGCACGCTCTCCTTAGCAAATGTTTCAAGCCCGCGATACCCCACATAGATATCTTCTGTATAACAGTTAAAATTCTTATCGCCAAAATCCTTGCTGCCGGGATAATCTTCATAGTTTCTTGCTATTGTGTCGCTGAGTTTGCCGCACGGGAATAAATCACCGGAAAGCACATCCGCAACAGCGTTGCCGCTTTCCATGCCTGATTGCCACACATAAAGTATTGATGAAATTCTGTCGCCGTATTCTTCAAGAGCCGACATATCCATTATTCCTCCGCAGTTGAGAAGAACAACAACCTTACGGAATGCAGCAGTAACGGAATCAAGCAATTGCTTTTCGGTATCGGTTAAATAGTAGCTGCCCTGTTCAAGCTTATTTTCTCTGTCCTCACCTGCAGCCCTGCCGATAACAACCAGCGCTGTGTCAGACATTGAAGCAGCAGTTCTTGCCATTGAAACGTCAACCGGCATTTCTTCATAGCACATAGGCCAATGGCCCCAAAAACCGTCATCAACAGGATTGGCGGCGCACCATTTCTCATAGGTTTTTGCAAGCAGCTCGTTAACCTCGATTTTGCCGTTGTTACGAATACCCTCCATTAGGCTGACCTTATACGGAAACTTGACATCTCCGCCCGAGCCGTAGCCGACATAGAAATAATCATTTTGAACTCTGCCGAAAACAGAAACAACCCGGCCCTGTGTCAAAGGCAAAACACCGTTGTTGTTTTTGAGCATTACGATTCCCTCGGCACCGACCTTGCGGCAAAGCTGAACCATCTTTTCATCGGGAACAAAATCCTTGCCGAGAGAGCCGTCGGAGGTTCCCTGTGATGTTGCAGCAGTAACAAAATTAACCACTTTGCCGACAGTTTTAAAAACTTTTTTCTTTAAGCTCATAGAAACACCCACCCAAGCAATTTATAACAATATAATTTTACCAAATTCTGCATATAAAATCAATCCCCGAAGAGCGTTGAATAACTCTTCGGGGATAATTTTTATCAAAATGCAAGCATGGATTTGATTTTTGCAATAAGCTCATTTACAAGGTTGAAAATGTATCTGAAAATGAAAGGTGTTTTTGCGTTTTCAGGCATATCATCCTTGGCAGTTGCTCCGCTGTATTCATCAAGAACGGTTATTCCGAAGCTCTTTTCGTCGGATTCAAAAACATTTTTTATGTTGGAATAAGAAACTGTGATGGTATCAAAACCGGCCTTATCGGCAGTGATGCAAATATTTCTTTGTTCGCCGGGAAGAAGAACCGTTTTGTGCGAATAATCAGGCGCAGCAATTCCGTTTTTGCTGCTGACGGAATTAAGAACAACCGTTGTTTCTCTTGAAAGATTTTTAACAGTCAAAGTATATTCATTTCTGCCGTCTTCAAGAAGAAGAAAACTGCTGTTTGTGTTAACAAAGCTGATTGCTATATCGGAAGTGGGTGAAGTTGATTCGATAAACTGCGGGAACTCATAGGATGAATATGCATCCTTAATATTATCCGTATAAAGAAGCTCCTCCACAAGAGCAAGCGACTTTTCGCACCATTCAACCTGACCATGGAAGAGGCCGTTAAATACCCACGTTCTGTGGGGCCAATAGCCCGCCGAAATGTCGATTGTTCTGTCAGGAGAAATGCTGTTTTTGCCGTTGTCAACCGCCTGAACATAGTCTGCGGGGAAGGTTTCACCGTAAGGTGCACAAATTGCTCCGCAGGAATACTGCATATCAACAATTGCATCTGAGTATTCGTTTGACGGAGTAACAATATCAAAACCTGTGCATGCCTTAACGGAAATTGTTGAGCCGTGCTCGGTTGCTTTTTCAAAAGTTTCGGTGATATTGCTCATAAATCCCTTATGGAAGTTGCGCACAGCCTTGAAAACCTCTGCATTTTCATCTTCATCAAGAAGAACTGAGGCTCTTTCCTCAAACATATCAACGGGAACCATCTGCCAGAAAGCAATGCACGGAAGAATCGCAGGAAGGATGCACTGCAGCTTTCCGATATCAATTGCACCTGTGATAAAATCGCCCTCAAGAATCGGAGCAAGTCCGGTTAAATCAAGCTCGATATGAAGAATATCGCTCAAAAGCGAAAGAATAACGGGGAAATTGAGCAAGGTCTGACCAGGTGTAAGAAGGTCCGCAACAAAGGTTGCTCCACCCAGAACCGGTGTGTCAAAAACAACCTTATCGGTCTGCTCAAGATGCGAATATTTATAAAGATACTGACCCACAACAAGGCAGCCCTGGCTGACCGAATAAATGCTGACCTTATCTGCGCCTGTCAATTCAAGAACATCGTCTATGTAAGCTTTGAATTCATCCGCAACAACGTCATAGTCAACACGCCAGTCATACATAAAATTAAAAACATTTTCCTCACCGATACGCTCGGCAATTGATTCCATATCAAGAAATTCAGAGCCGGTATAAGGAACATAGTCAAGCATATCATTTTTCTTAAATCCCGCAAGTGAGGTGTTTTCCGCGCCGCTTGTTATCGGCTTCAAATCATAGGTTGAGCTGCCGTCGGGATTAACACGGACATTTTCCATAATTCTTGAAACTATTGCTGCAAGCTGAACAACATAACCTTCATCCTGCATCCAGATTTCAAGCTCCGCCATAGCCTTTTCAAGAGTTAAATCTTCGTTTATCCCTACTGCATCCAAAATTGTGTTAAGCGAAGGCGGAAAAACAGGTTCGCCGTCCTTTGCGAGTGCGGTTGCTCCAAAGCCCGAAACCATAACAATCGGTGTAACGTCCTTTGCAGCAGCAAACGGCATTGCCGCAAAAGCAATAACAGCCGCTAAAACAATTGCTGAAATTCTTTTAAAAATCTTCATTTTGTCCTCCGTTATATTATATAATCAACAGCAATGCTTGCCTCTCTGACGGCATGCATGTGTTTTTTAACAACAGAACAGTGATAAGGGTCATTCTGATAACTTTCAAGCGCAGCCTCATCGTCAAGAAGCACCTCAAGAATGAGGTCATAAGAACGCTCTGAATGAAGGAAATCAATTCCTACGCTTATTCCCCGAAGTTCAGGCACATTGCCCTGCATTGAAAGAAGAACTTCTTTTGCCTTTTCACACTCAGCTAAACTGTTATCTTTTAATTTGAAGCAAACGATGTGTTTTATCATCATTATACATCCCCATTTTTACAATATCGGACAAATTGTAACATATTATTTGCCTTTTTTCAAGTTTTTATTATAACAAGCCTTTATTAAAATTTTGTTAAACAACAAAAAGTGACCTATGGCTGATATAGCCATAGGTCACTGCAATTATTTAAAATTTCGGTTATTTGGCCTTTGCTTCGCAGTAAATGCAGCGGTAAGTTTTTGTTTCCGGCTCTGTAAGCTTGAAAACATGCGGCAAATCCTGCTCGGTTGTTGTTATGCAGCGCGGATTTTTGCATCTGATAACATCCTTGATTTGCTTGGGAAGAGTGAGTTTTTTCTTCTCGCAAAGTATACCGTCCTTGATGACATTAACCGTTATATCCGAATCGATATAGCCCAAAACATCAAGGTCAACCTGCATATCGGAGTCAATTTTGATTATATCCTTATGACCCATCTTTTTGCTGTTGACGTTTTTGATAATGGCAACAGTACAATCCAACTTATCAAGCTCAAGGTGATAATAAATTTCCATGCTCTTGCCGGCTTTAATATGGTCAATAACCACACCGTTTTTGATTGAATCAATATGCATTTATTCCACCTCCAGCAATTTAAGAATCAGAGCCATGCGGATAAACTTGCCGTAAAGCACCTGTCTGAAATAACAGGCCCTGGGGTCAGAGTCAACAGAAGTGTGAATCTCGTTAACTCTGGGCAGCGGATGAAGAATCGCAAGATCAGGCTTTGCATTTTGAAGCTTTTCAGGGGTGAGGATATAGCTGTCTTTAAGGCGAAGATAATCCTCCTCATTGAAGAAACGCTCGCGCTGAACACGGGTCATATAAAGAATATCGAGCTTCGGCATAACCTCTTCAAGATTCTTTGTTTCGGTGTATTTCATTCCCTCATGCGAAAGAATGCCTTTTTTAAGATAACCCGGAAGAGTCAATTCCTCGGGGGAAATAAGAACAAACTCTATGCCTGTATAACGAGAAAGAGCTTCAATAAGCGAATGAACGGTTCTGCCAAACTTAAGGTCGCCGCAGAAGCCGACTGTCAAATTATCAAACCTTCCCTTTTCACGCTTGATTGTGAGCAAATCGGTGAGAGTCTGTGTCGGATGATTATGGCCGCCGTCGCCCGCATTAATAATCGGCACACTTGATGCCATTGATGCAACAAGAGGCGCACCCTCCTTGGGATGACGCATGGCTATAATATCGGCATAACAGCTGACGGTTCTTGCCGTGTCTGCAACGCTTTCGCCCTTTGCGGCTGAGGAAGAATTTGCTTCCGAAAAGCCTAACACCTGGCCGCCGAGTTCATACATAGCAGCTTCAAAGCTTAAGCGTGTTCTTGTTGACGGCTCAAAGAAAAGCGTTGCAAGCTTTTTATATTTGCACTTCTCCCTGTATTTTTCAGGATTTGCAATAATATCCTCAGCAACCGCAATAAGCTCGTCTATTTCTTCAAGTGAGAGCGAAAGAATGTCTATCAGACTTCTCATTTTGCTCCCCCTATCCAGCTCTCATCGGAGGGATTGTTTCTGAAAGCTATAAGACGGTCAACATCTTCGGGCTTTATGTAGCCTGTTTCAGCCGCAACTTCAGCAATAACATCAAGGTTTGTAAGGCTTACGTTTTTAACATTCGCAGCAGCAAGTCTGTCAAGCCCCTTCTTCATGCCGTATGTGAAGATGCTGGCAATGCCGAGAACCTCTGCACCTGCTTCGCGAAGAGCCTCAACAACTTCGATAACGCTGCCGCCTGTTGAAATAAGGTCTTCAATAACAACAACTTTCTGACCTTTTTCAAGCTTGCCTTCAATCTGATTGCCTCTGCCGTGGTCCTTTGCGCCGGAGCGAACATAACCCATAGGCATATCAAGCAGATGAGCGGTGATTGCTGCGTGAGCAATACCTGCAGTTGAAGTTCCCATAAGCACCTCAGCCTCGGGATAATGCTCCTTAACGATTTGAGCAAGACCTTTTTCAACGTCAGTGCGAACCTCGGGAGCGGTAAGTGTCAGTCTGTTGTCACAATAAATGGGGCTTTTAATGCCGCTTGCCCATGTGAAAGGCTCTTCGGGACGAAGAAATACGGCTTTGATTGAAAGCAAATCTTTAGCAATAAGCTTCTGCATGATAAATTCCTCCTATATTAAAACAATTAATTATTAACCAACAAATTCGGCAACACATCTTCTGTAAGCAGCAACAGGGTCATCAGCGGCTGTGATAGGTCTGCCTACAACGATATAATCCGAGCCGAGTTCCTTTGCCTTGGCCGGAGTTGTAACTCTGACCTGGTCGCCGATGTCGCCGTCTGCAAAACGAACGCCGGGGGTTACGGTCAGGAACTTTGCGCCGCATCTGTCATGAACCTTGCCGCTCTCAAGAGGCGAACAAACAACGCCGTCAAGCCCCGCTTTTTCAGCATTTGAAGCATAGTGCATAACAACCTCGTCAAGGGGCTTGTCGATGAGAAGCTGCTCTCTCATTCTTTCTTCACTTGTTGAAGTAAGCTGAGTTACGGCAATAAGCAAAGGGCGAGTGCCGTCGGGCTTTGTAAGGCCTTCGATTGCCGCCTGCATCATTTCTATTGTTCCGCTGGCGTGGAGATTGGTCATATCAACGTCAAGATTGCTCAAAACGCTCATGGCCTTTTTAACTGTGTTGGGGATATCGCAAAGCTTGAGGTCAAGAAAAATCTTGTGGCCTCTTGCTTTGATTTCTTTAACTATAGAAGGACCTTCAGCATAAAAAAGCTCCATGCCGATTTTAACATAAGGTTTTTCCTGAGTGAACTTATCAAGAAAATCCATTACTGCCTGCTTGCTGCTGAAATCACAAGCAACGATTACATCTTTACCCATTGTGTGCACATCCTTTTATATCATTTAAATTTTTAATACCGTATTTATTCATAACAACAGGAAGTTCCTCAATAATCTCCTTGCAAACATAGGGATTAACAAGATTTGCCGCACCGACCTCAACAGCCGTTGCACCTGCCATTATATACTCAATAACATCCTCGGCGTTTGATACGCCACCCATACCGACAACCGGAATATTGACAGCCGAGCTTACCTGATAAACCATTCTGATGCCGACGGGTTTAATCGCCGCACCTGAAAATCCGCCCATTTTGTTGGCAATAACAGGCTTGCCCGTTTTTAAATCTATTCTCATTCCGAGAAGAGTGTTGATAAGGCTGATGCCGTCTGCACCCGCTTCTTCGCAAGCCTTTGCGATTGAAACAATATCTGTAACATTCGGAGAAAGTTTGATGATAACAGGCTTTGTTGTTACAGCCTTAACGGCCTTGGTTACCTCTGCCGCTGCTTCGGGGGATGTTCCGAAGCTCATGCCGCCGCCGTGGACATTGGGGCAGCTTATATTGACTTCAAGCCAGCCTACCTGTTCTTCTTTATCAAGCTTTTCGCAGGTGTAGGCATATTCATCAAGCGCAAAGCCGCTGACATTAGCCATAACGGGCTTTGAAAAGCATTTTGCAAGCTTGGGAAGTTCCTCGCTGATAACCTTTTCAACTCCGGGATTCTGAAGACCGACGGCATTTATCATTCCGCTGTCACACTCCGCTATTCTGGGAGTGGGATTGCCAAAACGTGAATCCTTTGTTGTGCCTTTGAATGAGAATGTGCCGAGGCAGTTAATATCGTAAAGTTCTGCAAATTCATAGCCGAAGCCGAAGGTGCCGGAAGCAGGGATAATCGGATTATCAAGCTCTATTCCGCAAAGATTAACCTTTGTGTTTACCATATTATCTCCTCCCTTTCAAGAACAGGGCCGTCCCTGCAGATTCTCTTGTAGCCGTATTTTGTTTTGCATGAGCAGCCCATGCATGCACCGAAACCGCAGCCCATTCTCTCTTCAAAGCTGTACTGACCGCTTGTTGCAGCGATTTTTTCGATTGCTTTGAACATAGGCATAGGTCCGCAGGTGCAGAAATAATCATATTCAAGGGCTTTGAGAACATCTGTTACAAAGCCTTTTGTTCCGTATGAACCGTCAACGGTTGAAACATAAACCTTTGCGCCGAGTGCTTTGAATTCCTCTTCATAGAAAATCTCGTCTTTTGTGTTAAAGCCGAGAATAACGGAAACTTCCTTGCCTTCCGCAAGAAGCTTTTTGCAAAGATTATACATAGGAGGAACTCCTACACCGCCTCCGATAAGAACGGTTTTTTTGCCGCATTTTGCGGTATCAAAGCCGTTGCCGAGGCCGCAAAGAACATCAAGCCTTTCGCCTTCTTCAAGCTTTGCCATAGCTTCGGTTCCTTTGCCCACAACTTTATATATAATCGTTATTGTTTCGTTATCATAATCGCAGATTGAAATTGGCCTGCGAAGATAAAATCCGTCCAACTGAATGTTAATGAACTGACCCGGAGCAGTTATATGTGAAGTTTCGCCGGCAAGCTTCATTTCGAATATATCCTTGGTCAAGGGCTTATTGCTTATGATTTCGTATATTCCCCTGTTCATCACTTTTCTCCCTTCTTCCATGCGATTTTTCCGTTTTGGACTGTCATAAGGCATTCGCCGAACACCTCATACCCTTCGAACGGGGTTGCCTTTCCTTTTGAAAGGAAATCGGCAGGGTCGATTGTATATTTTTTCTCCAAATCAAAAACCGTAAAATCGGCAGGCATTCCGTCACCAAGCCCGCTGTTAAAGCCGAAACGCTTTGCAGGGTTAGCACTCATCAGCTCAATAAGCTTGTCCAAACCGATAATATTTTCTTTAACTAGATATGTGTAAAGCAGAGGGAATGCAGTTTCAATGCCCACAATTCCCATAGCGCTTTTTTCGAGGCCTCTGCCCTTTTCTTCGGCAGAATGCGGTGCATGGTCGGTTGCAATCATATCTATTGTGCCGTCGCAGATGCCCTCAAGCAAAGCCTGCCTGTCGCTCTCGTCACGCAAAGGAGGATTCATCTTGAACCTGCCGTGCTCCTGCAAATCCTTATCGCTGAGTATCAGATAGTGCGGAGCTGTTTCGCACGTTACGTTAACACCCGCCGCCTTGGCTTTTCGGATAATATCAACGCTCTCTTTGGTTGAAATATGGCAAACATGATATGCGCAGCCCGTCTGAGCCGCAAGCTTCAAATCGCGCTCAATCGGCTTCCACTCGCTCTCGGAGCATATTCCTCTGTGCCCGTGAGCAGCGGCATATCGACCCGCATGGATATATCCGCCGCAAAGCAGAGAATTATCCTCGCAATGGGCAACAATCATTTTGCCGAGCGACTTGGCCTTGAACATGGCAGCTTTCATCATCTCTTCGCTCTGAACGCCCTTGCCGTCATCCGAAAAAGCGCATACATAAGGTGCCATGGCATCCATATCGGAAAGCTGCTCACCGTTTTGACCGACGGTTATTGAGCCGTAAGGCACAACTTTCATTGCAGCGTTCTTTCCAATCAGCTCCAGCTGCTCTTTAAGATGCTCCAAGCTGTCGGGAACCGGATTAAGGTTCGGCATTGAGCAAACAGTTGAATATCCGCCCCTTGCGCAAGCGAGTGAGCCGCTTTGAATCGTTTCTTTATAAGAAAATCCAGGCTCTCTGAGATGAACATGAACATCAATAAAGCCTGGAAAAACAGCACAATTATGAAATTGAAAAACAGTATCCGAAGCGCCGCCGAAAACGCCGCCTGAAACAATCAAATCAGCAGGAGTGCCCTGCCCGTTAATTCTGCAGCCTTTAACAGTGAAGCCCATAGTCAAATCCTCTCTATAGTTACTTTATTTAGTATATCATATTTGAAAGAAAAGTCAATATCAATATCAAAAGCAGAGCAAGTTTTTTAAACCTGCCCTGCTTATTTATAATTATTTACAGAGTATATCACTTTCAATATAACGAACGCCCAAATCATAGAGCTTCTTTGCCTTTTCGACTGTGTTGACAGTCCAGAACGACACTCCAATACCCGCATCAACAGCAAGCTTGATTGACTCTGCATCATTTTCATCATAATTCGGAGAAAGCCAGACATTGGAACCTATAGCCTGCGCCTCAGCGATTCTTTCGGGTGTAATTTTACCGATAAGATACCAAAGCTCAATGCTGCTGTCTATTTGATTTATCACTTTGAGCTGCTCAAGATCAAACGAAATTACTATTGCGCTTTTTTCAAGACCTCTTTCCCTGACCGCATCAACCACCGTATGAAGTAAATCATAGGTTTCGCTTTTTATCTCAATCTGAGGTCTGGTATTTGTTCCCACAAAAACATCAAGATATTCTTCAAACGAACAGATTTTCAAATCTCCGTAAGCCCAGAAATTTGCTCCGTATTTGTAGCTGAAGCTGCGAATTTCATCAAACGTGAAATCACCGGGCTTACCCTTCTGGCAAAACAGCGAATCAACCGTGTCGTTATGAAGAAGCACCCACTTATTATCCTTTGTAAGTCTAATATCACATTCAGCAGTATAATAACCTAATTCAACCGCTTTCTTATAAGCAGGCAGGCTGTTTTCAGGTGCCTCGGAGCAAACGCCTCTGTGGGCAGTAAGATAAACAGGGTCATCCTTTGTTCCGATTCCGTTCTCGCTGAGAGAAATGCGTTTTTGGGGTTTATTGGTAAGTTTATAGATATGAATAAAGGGCAGCGCCGGACATTTAAAAATAGGCACACCAACCTTTGAAATAAGTTTATTTTTAAATGAAAGCATAAACATTCTCCTTTCTTATTAAAGCCTCAATAATCCTACATCAAAGATGAAAAAATGTCAATTATTTGTTGCAGAAATGCGCTGATAATGATATAGTATTTCGGGGTGATTAAGATGAATAATGAATTTGAAATAAGATTTGCAACCGAAAATGATGTTTACATTATATTAAATTTTATAATCAAGCTTGCAGAATACGAAAATCTTCTTGATGAGGTTGTTGCAACTCCCGAACTTTTAACAGAGTGGATCTTCAAAAAGAAAAAGGCAGAGGTTATTCTTGCTGTTGAAAACGGAACAGAGGTTGGGTTTGCTCTTTTCTTCCATAATTTTTCAACCTTTCTCGGCAGGGCAGGCATATATCTTGAGGATTTGTTTGTTCTTCCCGAATTTCGCGGAAAGGGATACGGAAAGGCTCTTCTTAAAAAGCTGGCAAAAATTGCTTGCGAAAGAGGCTGCGGAAGGCTTGAGTGGAGCTGCTTGGACTGGAACAAACCGAGCATCGATTTTTATTTGTCACTCGGTGCAAAGCCAATGGAGAATTGGACGGTATACCGCATAGCAGGCAGCAAACTTGAAAACTTTGCAAAATAAATCAACGGACTGCATCAACCAAACGATGCAGTCCGTTTTCTTTTATTTCAGCGTTGAATTAAGTTTTTGACCCGTTGATTTTACAATAAAATATACCGTAAACCATATAATAAAATAAACAGCTGCAAAAATCGCCGTAAATATTGCTATAACAGCCCATTCAAAGGGTATCCATGAATTCAAAATATAGCAGATAACATAAGCAGCATACAGCAAACCAAAATGACAAAAAAGCGATTTCGCAATAGGCCATTCTTCTATCTGATTAAATACACTTGCTCCCGCCTGAACAAACGCAAGAATATAAGTTGAAACTATGCCGAGCAGAATCTGTCCACCGCTTACGCTAAAATCATCAAGAGTTTTTGACAGAATATAAAATATTATTCCGAGTATAATCGGACCAAATCCGCCGAACATCAGGCCCCTATGCAAAAATTCTTTAAAATGTTTTTTCATTATTTAACACCTAACCTTTCTTTAACTATTTTAATGTTTCGTCTTGAAACATAGTCCCTATAGCCATTTTTAAATGTTACGGTTAACGTCCCTGAAATTGATGCATCGAATTTTTTGATTTTATTTATATTGGCAACACACGACTGATTAATCTTGACAAAATCGCTGCCAAGCATTTCCTCAATCTGATAAAGGCGGAGCTTTATTTGCATTTTTCCTTCATCACTTAAAGCATATACTTTATTGTTTTCAACAAAGAAACAGCTCACCTGCGAAGGTGTAATTTTAAACACCCCTCCGGCAGAATAACCGATCAGCTCCTTTTCATTGTTATTTATGAGAGCTTCAATATCATCAATCAACTTTGTTCTTTCATGTGCGAAAACCCAAACCTCCTCTTCACGGTTTTTATCAATGGTTAATATGAATTTCATAAGAAGCCTCCTTACAGTTGCATAATATACTTTCAACTTCTCATTTTCAAGCTTTTTGTGATGAACGGTCAGTTTTAAAAAGTATTCGGTAAAACACAAAAAAATTTTTAAAAAAACTATTGACAAACTGCTTTTTTGACGTTATAATAATGCTAACGATAACGATTATCGTTAGCGAAAGGAGCGAGAATGATGCAGGCACAAAGGCACAGCAAGCAACGCGATGCGATACTTCAAAACCTTTGTTCGCGATATGACCACCCTACGGCAGAAGATTTATACTTCTCCTTAAAGCCGCAAATTCCGGCGTTGAGCCTTGCAACGGTTTACAGAAACCTTGCTCAGCTTGAAGCAGACGGAAAGATAATCAGAATTGAATCGGGAACAACCAAGAGGTATGACGGCAACATTAATCTTCACTATCACCTCACCTGCCTTGAGTGTGGCGGAGTTTTCGATATCTTTCTCGATAACGATTGCGGTTTATCACAAAAGGCTGCCGAGTCCTTCAAAGGAAAAATCCTTTCACACTCGGTTTTATTCACAGGCTACTGTCCCGCTTGCGCAAAGCAAGTCGGATAAGCATAAATTAAAAATTAATTTTTTAAAATTTTGGAGGAAAATGTTATGAAAAAATTTGTATGCTCAGTTTGCGGTTATGTTCACGAAGGTGACTCAGCTCCCGAATTCTGCCCTCAGTGCAAGGTTCCCGCCGAAAAGTTCAATGAACAGAAGAGCGGAGAAATGTCATGGGCTGCAGAACACGTTGTAGGCGTTGCAAAAGGCGTAAGCCAGGAAATCATTGACGGTTTGAGAGCAAATTTCGAGGGCGAATGCTCAGAGGTTGGCATGTATCTTGCAATGGCAAGAGTTGCTCACCGCGAAGGCTACCCCGAAATCGGCCTTTATTGGGAAAAGGCAGCTTATGAAGAAGCAGAACACGCAGCAAAGTTTGCAGAGCTTCTCGGCGAAGTTATCACCGACAGCACAAAGAAGAACCTTGAGATGAGAGTTGATGCTGAAAACGGCGCAACAGCAGGCAAATTTGAGCTTGCAAAGATGGCTAAAGAGCAGGGTCTCGATGCTATCCATGACACAGTTCATGAAATGGCTCGTGACGAAGCAAGACACGGCAAGGCATTCCAGGGTCTTCTTGAGAGATATTTCGGTTAATTCTTTTAAAAAAGCGCAGGGCTTAACAGCCTTGCGCTTTTCTGTTGCATCTGCAACCGATATCTGCTATACTGAAATAAAAGGAGTGATATTAATGGCTAAATACGAAGCAGAGCTTCACGGAAACTTTGTTCAAATTCTCAATGACGTAAATGAAGCAGTTCTCGGCAAAAGCGCCTCGGCAACACTTGAGGACGGCAGCGATTTTTCAGTTGGCAACACTCGATGCGCCGTGCGTGTCTATGAACGCTACAGCTATGCAGGCGGCAACAGAGTGAGCCTTAATTTCACTTTGCTTGAAAGCAACGGCAGGCTTTTGGCCTCGGTTATCACCTCTGGCGGCAGCCAGGCGATGTTTTTCAAGATTAACACCTTCGGCGAAGAAACCTTTCTTGATTTGATTACTTCAACGCTTGACAATTACAGAATATGATTTCATGAAAAAGAAAATAATAATCATTGTTGTTTCATTGCTTTCAGGGTTGGCTGTATTGGCTTCGGTGCACATCGGCTTATCAATATACAGAAATGAATACAAGCTCACTGACAAAGGAACGGAGCTTTCTCCCGACGGGAATTTTGCGGTTGTTTTTCAGATGATCGGTGTGCCTGATTGGCCGTTTGGCCCAACGCATGTTAAAGTTACCGTCAAAGAAACAGAAAGCAATGAAGCTATAAAAATCATTGACACCTATATTCAAGATGACGGCGCGACCCTTCGCAAAGACAACTGGTATGTTGTTTGGCAAAGCGATTCGGTTGAAATCACTTTAAAAGGCAGTGAACAGGAAGATTCTGTTTATACGGTACAGCTGTAACATATCCACGCAAAAAAGCACGGAGCAAAAAACTCCGTGCTTTCATTTTTATTCAGCCGCTACAGCCGCTGAGCAGTTGCCTGCGGCATCATAAGCGGTGATAACATATTCATCTTCAACAGTGCCGCCGACATCGCCGTAAATAAGCTCGGGTGAGCCATAGCACATTTCAACACGTGTTAAAAATTCGCCGTTTTTCTCAATTCGGTAATATGCAATTCCGAAATTATCGTTTGAAGCAGCCCAAGTTAAATTAATACCTCCGTCAACAGCCGATTTTTTAAACTCCCCTGCCGCCGTCGGTCTTTCGTTTTCAAGAACATAGCCGTTGTTCACATAATCAAGATAAGTGTCGATATATGCAGGAATTACCAATTCGGGGTTATAATAGTGATTATATGAAAAGGTTATTATGTTTTCCGCATAGCGAGAAGCAACCTGCATCTGCCAAACAAAGCGATCAAGCGTTGAGGGTATCGACTCCTTGTTCTCCGTTGCGGGCCGTGTGAAAATTCCGTCAAGTGCGGTGTCGACAAAGGCAAGAGAGAAGTTTTCGCAGTTTGCCCAAAGCTTTATATCTGCATCAGCAGTTTTGACCGCCTCCGCATAAATTTCCCAAGTGCGTTCAAGGTTTTCTTCTTTTGTCCACAAAGCACCAATCGCATCCTGCGGAGCAAAAATATCACCGTCACGGAAATTGATTTTATCAAACATCCTGACAAGATTTGCGAGGGTTATAACAGGCCCTGCCGCAAGATATTCGGCATAGAAAGGGCTTAAAAGCAGAGGAAGCGAAGGATTCAGGCTGTTAATGCGATCAATTATAACATTCAAGCCGTCGCAAAGACCGTTTATATTAATTTGGCATGTCAAAACATTATTGAACTCAGGAGTGAAATACCAACCGTAAAAATTTTCGGAATATCGAGAATAATATTTTCCATAGATTTCCTCGGTCATATCCGCAGCAACATCGCACATTTCGCTGTATTGGCTTGTTATTGCGCCTTCCGTCCAAAAATCGTCAAACATGGCAAGACCGATAAAAACTTTAATTCCCGTGCCCTTGCAGTTTTTTAAAGCAGCTTCAATAACATCGGGATTTTTAACCGCCGCATCAAAGCAGGAAAGCTGCGTGTCATAATAAACTGTCCATTGACCGCCTGCGGATTTGTATGCCTTGTTTGCAACATCCTGCAAAATCAAATATTCAATTCCTGCCTTTTGCATATTTTCAATTTCGGTCTGCCAACGTGCATCATCCCAAGTGCAGCTGAGCCATGACTGGAGAAAAGTTCCGTTAAATTCGGGATCGCATTTCGGCTCGCCTCCCGTTTCTCCAAAAGGCAAAACAGCAAAAACAAATGCCATTATTGCCGAAACAATTTTTTTGATTATGCCAAGCATAAAAACACCTCTCCGCAGATTAAATTGCTGATATTATAACATATTGTAAAAAATAGTTCAACAACGCAAAATCAGCCGAAGATGCAGCTTCACATCTTCGGCATGCTTTTATATTTTTGATTCGGTTTCTGATATCGCTGTTTCAGCACAGGCAGCTATGCTTTCAAGTGCTTTTTCTTCAAACGGTGATTTCATGCCGGCGCCTTCAATCAACTCACCAAGCGATATTCCTCCTGTTTTTTTCAAAAGTTCAACATATCTTTCAAGTGCAGTATCAAAGTCTTCTCTTGAAACAGAAAGAAAGCCGAGCGCAACGCATTGAGCAATGCAATAGTCAATATAATAAAACGGGCTTTCAAAAATGTGCATCTGATATTGCCAGCGAGTACCCTGCTCAAGATAAGGAATACCCTCAAAAGAAAGATACGGTCTGTATTTTTCTTCAAGCTTTAAATATTCATGCTTTCTTTCATCGGGAGTAAGCTCAGGATTTTCATAAACAACGTGCTGAAATTCATCAACAATAACGCCGTAAGGGATAAATGACAGCGCATCAACAATATGCTTGTAGCGATATTTATCTGCCTTTTCTCCAAAAAACGAATCCATATATTTATGGCAAAGGAACTCCATGCTCATACTATGAATTTCGTGAGTTTCCATTCCCGTAGGATAGTCGGGCTCGGCGAACTTGAACATATAATCTGCAGCAAGTGCGTGACCGAATTCGTGGGTGATAACGTCGATATCTCCGCTTGTGCCGTTGAAGTTTGCAAGGATAAACGGCTGCTTGTATTTTGCGAAGGTTGTGCAGTAGCCGCCACCGAATTTGCCGTCACGGGCTTCAACATCAAAGGCTTCCGCATCCAGCATTCTCTGCATAAAATCACCGATTTCAGGCTTCATATCGTTATACATTTTGAGTGCATTTGCAAAGATTTCTTCCGTACCGATAACAGGTCGGGGCATTTCACCCGTAACGCTGATTGCATCGTCATAATACATTATCTTGTCAAGACCAAGACGGTTGCGGATTCTCTCTTTCAACTCTGCAACAGCAGGAACGATATCGGTTTCAACGCTCTTGCGGAATGCGGCAACCATTTTTTCATCGTAGTCTACCCTGCCCATTCTGTAATAGCCGAGCTCAACGAAGTTTTTATAGCCGAGTTTACGGGCTATCTGTGTGCGGATTTTAACAAGACCGTCGAAGATTTCGTCAAATGTT
>JAZNPT010000020.1:0-30450 GCA_045589815.1 Acutalibacteraceae bacterium | reverse complement strand
GTATCCTGAAGGAAGATATATGTTATCTCATTCTTAACTGTTGTAAGACCCTGGCAGTCTGATGCGCTGGGAATTGTATCCTGCCATGCAAGTGAAGGAATATCCGATGTACGGCGTGCAACTGTTGCTGCAGGAGAAATTGCTGCGCCTGTAGCAGGATCAACCTTAAGCTTGTATGTGCCGTAGTATGACTGGGAAACACCTTTTGCGCCTTCCGTAATGTCAGTACGAACTCTTGCATACCACTTAAGAACCCACTTATCAGCTTTCATGATAAGTGCGCCGTCATTTTTTGTTGTATCGATGCTGAAAACAGGCTTAATAAAATCCCAGTTCATGTAAGTATCGTTCATTTCACTGGAATTCTTATAAGCAGTTGCGGTACAAGCACCGCTCGTGAGTTCAACCTGCAAATAACCTTTTTTAACCTGACCCATCGGGTGTTCGGTATTTACATAGTCTTTTGTTACCATCTCCTCATAAGCATCTTTAGGAGTGGTGGATGATATTCCGCGAACATCAAAGAAGCGGTTATCATAAATAAAAATGGGAACTGCTGCTGAAACATATCTGTCTGACATAAGAGTCAAACGATACTCAAGCCAGTCGCCTGCGTTTACGTATCCGTCGGTGAGTTCACCGTTGGCAACTTCGTAAACATCAGCGCCAAGATAGAAGAAGTTGTCGTAATCTTCTTCAAGCTCAGCATAAGTTTTGGTTATGTGTGTTGTTCCTACGGCTGCGCTTGCCTTGGGAACGATAAGATCACCGAGGAATGTGAATGAACCTGCAAAAAGCGCGATGCAAAGCACAATACTGATGACCTTTTTGAATGTGGACATATTTTTTCCTCCTTAAATATTTTTCTTTTTAAAAGTAGTAGAGCCATTTCAGCCCATTCATACTAAATGATTATGACACAATTAATTAAATAAAGCAATAGCAAAAAAACAAATAAACAAAACAAAAATATTTTTTGTGCAAAACACCTAAAGCTCACGTTTTAAATTCGTGCAATTTTGCTATCGCAAGCCGCCTTAGCAACAGCCGTGGCAACAGCGGGACCGACTCTGCCGTCAAATGCCTCCGGCAGAATATACTCGGGGCAAAGCCTTTCTTCCGAAACAAGATTTGCAATCGCATAAGCCGCTGCAAGCTTCATCTCTTCGTTGATATCCGAAGCTCTGACATCAAGCGCACCCCTGAAAATACCCGGAAACGCAAGAACGTTGTTGATTTGATTCGGGAAATCGCTTCTTCCCGTGCCTACTACGGCAGCTCCTGCAGCAATCGCTTCATCCGGCATAATCTCCGGTGTAGGATTGGCCATAGCCATAACAACGGCGTTTTCCGCCATTGAGGCAACCATTTCTTTGCCGACTATGCCGCCTGCGGATACACCAACAAAAACATCCGCACCCTTCATCGCATCGGCAAGAGTTCCCTTGATTTTGTTTTTGTTTGTGAACTCTGCGAGCTCAGCAAATGCAGGCGAAAGGTCATCACCTTTACAGATTATTCCTTCTTTATCACTCATGATGATATTGCCTGCGCCGCATGCGTTCAGCAGTCTCGCAATTGCCGAACCTGCAGAGCCTGCGCCGCTCATTGCAACCGTGCATTCTTCAAGCTTTTTGCCGACGCACCTGAGTGCATTGAGAACAGCTGCAAGCACAACAACCGCCGTGCCGTGCTGGTCATCGTGAAAAACAGGAATATCGCATCTTTCTTTAAGCTTACGCTCGATTTCAAAGCATCTGGGAGCGGCAATATCCTCAAGATTTATTCCGCCGAAGCTGCCCGCAAAAAGCGAAACAGCATTAACAATTTCATCGGTATCCTTTGAGCGAACGCAAAGAGGGATTGCATCAATATCGGCAAACTCTTTGAAAAGAAGGCACTTACCCTCCATAACGGGCATACCCGCTTCCGGGCCAATATCTCCAAGGCCGAGAACTGCCGTTCCGTCTGTTATGACGGCAACGGTGTTCCACCTTCTTGTAAGCTCATAGCTTTTATTAATATCCTTCTGAATTTCAAGGCACGGTGCGGCAACCCCCGGTGTGTATGCAAGCGAAAGCTCCTGCTTGTTTGATGCATGGGTTCTTGACGAAATTTCAAGCTTGCCTTTCCATTCATAATGAAGTCTCAACGACTCCTTTAAATAATCCATTTTAACATCTCCGGATAAAAATTAATTGTGAATTTCAAATTATTTAGCCCAACCCATTGAACATTCAACAGCCTTCTTCCAGCCTTCATAAAGCTCGTTGCGCCTTGCTTCATCCATCTGGGGTTCGAAAACTTTTTCAACTGCACGGTTATTCTGTATTTCTTCCGTGCTTTCCCACATTCCGACAGCCAGACCCGCAAGATAAGCTGCGCCGAGCGCTGTTGTTTCAACGTTTTTAGGGCGGTTAACGCTGCATCTTATCATATCAGCCTGAATCTGCAGCATGATATCGCTGACGCTTGCTCCGCCGTCAACACGGAGCTCTGTAAAGTCGATTCCCGAATCCGCTTTCATAGCTTCAAGCAAATCTGTCATCTGATATGTTATGGCTTCAAGCACGCTTCTCGCAATATGCGCTCTGTTAACGCCTCTTGTTATGCCGACTATAGTACCTCTGGCATACATATCCCAATACGGTGCGCCGAGGCCTGTGAATGCAGGCACAAAATAAATTCCGTTTGAATCGGGAACACTTTCCGCAAGCTCGTCGCAGCGCTTTGCGGTATCTATCATGTGCAGCTCATCGCGAAGCCACTTGATAACGGAACCCGCATTGAAAGCCGAGCCTTCAATGGCATATTCCACTTTGTTGCCGATCCCCCACGCAACTCCGGTGAGAAGATTGTTCTTTGATTTTACTCTCGTTTTGCCGGTATTCATCAACAGGAAGCAGCCCGTGCCGTAAGTATTCTTCGCCTGACCGGGCTCGAAGCATCCCTGACCGAAAAGAGCTGCAGGCTGGTCACCGATTGCACCGCAGATGGGAATTCCTTCAAGGAATTCAAGGCCCAGAATGCCCTTTGAAACCCTGCCGTAAACCTTGCTTGAGGGAACAGGCTCGGGAAGAATCGACATCGGTATTCCGAGCTCATCACAAAGATGTTTATCCCAGCAAAGATTATCAACATCAAACAGCATGGTTCTGGATGCGTTTGAATAATCCGTAACATGAACGCTGCCGCCGGTCAGGTTCCATATAAGCCATGTTTCAACCGTGCCGAAAAGCAGCCTGCCCTGCTGCGCAAGCTCTTTTGCACCGTCAACATTATCCAGTATCCACTTGATTTTTGTTCCTGAAAAATAAGCATCAATAAGCAGACCTGTTTTGTTTTTTATATATTCTTCAAGGCCTTTAGCCTTCAAATCCTCGCAAAGCTGAGCCGTTCTGCGGCATTGCCAAACAATTGCGTTATAAACAGGCTTGCCCGTTTGTCTGTCCCAAAGGATTGTTGTTTCACGCTGATTGGTTATTCCTATTCCGGCAATATCACAAGGGTTTATCCCCCCCTGCATGATGCAGGAAGAAACCGCCTGAAACTGGCTGTAAAGAATAGAAAGAGGGTCATGCTCAACCCAGCCCGCCTGCGGATAAATCTGCTCAAATTCATTTTGAGCTTTGCTGACAATATTGCCTTTTTTATCAAAAATGATTGCCCTTGAGCTTGTTGTACCCTGGTCCAAAGACAGAATATATTTTGCCATTGACCTCATCCTTTCTCAGTTTTTTATTCCGAAATACTTAATCGCATTGTTGTATGAAATATCCTCTGCAAGCATGCAAAGTGTTTTTTCATCATAGGGATAAAGACCCTGCTCAACAAAATCGCCCATAAGTCCGCAAGCAATTCTGCGGAAATATTCGTGCCTGGGATATGAAAGGAACGAACGCGAATCCGTTACCATTCCCACAAACTTGCCCAATGCGCCGAGATTTGCGAGAGCCTTCATCTGCTCTCTCATGCCGTCAATATTATCGTTGAACCACCATGCCGAGCCGAACTGAATCTTGCTTTCAGCTTCGCTGCTCTGGAAATTGCCGAGCATTGTTCCGAGAACATAGTTATCCTTGGGGTTAAGTGTGAACAAAACCGTTCTGGGAAGCTTTTCTTTAACTGCAAGGCTGTCAAGAAAGCGTGACAGCTTCTGTGCAATTTCTCTGTCATCAATCGAATCAAAACCTGCATCCGGGCCGATTTTGTTAAACATAAGAGTGTTGTTGTTTCTCATCGGGCCGATGTGAAGCTCCATCCCCCATCCCCTGTCAGCATATTCTGCGGCAAGGAAGCCGAGAAGTGCGGTTTTAAACTTATCAGCTTCAATAACAGAAACTGAATTTCCGTTCTTTGCGGATGCAAAGATTGCTTCAAGCTCCTGTGCGGTTGCCTCCTCATAGGGAACATAAGCAAACGCATGGTCACTTGCACGGCATCCCATCGAAGCAAAAAATTCTATTCTTTCTTTGAGAGCTTCACAAAGCTCGGCAAAACCGCCTATTTCTCTGCCGACAGCCTTTTCCATATCCGCAAGCCAGGGCTTCCATGCCGGCAAATCAATTCCGAGAGCCTTGTCAGGTCTGAAAGCAGGTAAAACCTTGCATTTGAAGTCGGTTTCCGCAATAAGCTTGTGATACTCCAGGCTGTCTGCAGGGTCATCCGTTGTACAAAGGTGAGAAACATTTGATTTTTCAATCAGTTCTCTCGGCGTAAAGCCTCCTGCCTTAATTGCGGCATTCGCTCTGTTCCATATATCATCTGCTGTATCGGCGTTCAAAATATCTTCTATACCGAAATATCTTCTGAGTTCAAGATGGCACCAATGATACATCGGATTCCCGATAAGGTAAGGCATAATTGATGAAAAAGCCTTGAATTTCTCATATCCGCTCGCATCACCAGTTATATATTTTTCATCAACGCCGCAAGAACGCATTGCGCGCCATTTATAGTGGTCGCCCGCAAGCCAGAGCCAAGCAATATCCTCAGGCTGCTTGTTTTCATAAATTTCTTTGGGCGAGAGGTGGCAATGCCAATCGAAAATCGGCATCTTATCGGCCGCTTCAAACATTTTTATTGCAGGTTCATTATCAAGCAAGAAATCCTTGCCCATAAATTCCTTAACCATAGTGATACCTCCGATACATAATTATACATTTTAATTTTAACATATATTATAATATTTTCAAGTGAAAATCCTGTAATATTAGCATAAAAAGAAGCCGCATCCCTTGAGATGCAGCTTTTTTGAAAAGTTATATATAAGAGTTTAAGCAGCTTTACAATTATTCTTCAACATCAAGAAGCTCGTTAACGGTCATACCGAGAACTTCCGAAAGAGCTTTAAGCTCAAAGTCCGTAACATAACGAAGCTGACCCTCAAGCTTTGAAAGACCCGAGGCATTGAGATCGATGCCCTTAATCTGAAGCTGGGTAAGAAGATCCTTCTGCTTCATGTTGATTGCCTTGCGTCTTGCTTCAATTTTGGCACCTACAATGTTTCTTTCGCCGAGTGCCTGCTTTCTGATTCTCATGATAATATCCTCCTAAAACTTTATATGCTTCCCATTTTATACTATTTGTATAACTTCAAGGATAGTTAAACCAAAAAATAACAAAATCATTGTTTGTGTTCGTAATTTTATCATACTTTTGCGAAAAAAGCAACATTTTTTTGCATCTTTGCAATTTATTTATTATTTTAATAACAATTTGTTCACACCTTATTTTTTCAACTTTTTATCAGCAAATTTTTTCAGACAAAATAACTTTTTGTTTGTTCTGCATATTGTAAACAACCGAAAAATATTGCATAATAATAACAAATCGACAATAAAAAACGTGAAAAAGAGGCTTTGATATGGAAAGTGTAAAATCGCAACGCAACTTGACCATGCTGACCGACTTTTATGAAATCACAATGGCAAACGGATATTTCAAAAACGGTTTCGAGGATACCGTTGCATATTTCGACATGTTTTTCAGAAAAGTTCCCGATAACGGAGGCTACGTTATCATGGCAGGCGTTGAACAGCTTGTTGAATATCTTGCAAATTTAAAATTCACCGCCGATGATATAGAATACCTGCGTTCAAAAGGCTTTGGAGAAGATTTTCTCAATTACCTTTCAAACTTTGAATTTGCCTGCGATGTTTGGGCAATTCCCGAAGGCACTCCCATTTTCCCCGGCGAACCGATAGTTAAAGTTAAGGGACCCGTTATTCAGGCTCAGTTTATTGAAACAATGCTTTTGCTCTGCATTAACCACCAGAGCCTCATTGCAACCAAAGCAAACCGCATTTCACGCGCAGCAGAGGGCAGAGCCGTTATGGAATTCGGCTCAAGGCGTGCTCAGGGCGCAGACGGCGCAATTTACGGCGCAAGAGCTGCTTATATCGGCGGTTGTTCAGGCACAGCCTGCACCATTACGGACGAAATGTTCGGTGTTCCAACTCTGGGAACAATGGCACACAGCTGGATTCAGCTTTTCGACAGCGAACTTGAAGCCTTTACCGCTTATGCAAAAGAATATCCCGACAGCTGCACCCTGCTTGTTGACACATACAACGTTCTTAAATCCGGAATCCCGAATGCAATAAAGGTGTTTGACGAGGTTCTTGCTCCGCTCGGCAAGCGTCCCAAAGGAATACGCATCGACAGCGGCGACATCACCTATCTTTCACGCAAGGCAAGAAAAATGCTTGATGAAGCGGGATATCCCGACTGCGGAATAGTTGCCTCAAACTCACTTGACGAATACATCATCCGTGACATGCTCATTCAGGGCGCAAAGGTGGATTCCTTCGGCGTTGGCGAAAGGCTCATCACCTCCGCTTCGAGCCCCATGCTCGGCGGCGTGTATAAAATTGTCGGTGTAAAAAAAGACGGCAAGGTCATTCCGAAAATCAAACTGAGCGAAAACGTTCAGAAAATCACAACGCCGGGAAACAAAAGGGTTTACAGGCTTTTCGACAACGAAACGGGCAAAGCAATTGCAGACCTTATCACGCTTGCGGATGAAACCGTTGACGAATCCAAGCCCTATGAGCTTTTTGACCCGGTTTACACATGGAAACGCAAAACCGTCACCGATTTCACGGCAAAAGAGCTTCTCGAGCCTATTTTTGCAGGCGGAAAATGTGTTTTCAAGAAAAAGAGCATTCAGGAAATTAAAAAATACTGCAAAGAACAGGTTGACACTCTTTGGGATGAAGTTACAAGATTTGAGAATCCCCACAATTATTATGTTGACCTTTCTCAGCCTCTCTGGGATTTGAAGCACGAGCTTCTCAGAGAAAACGGCAAGAAATAATACAGCAAAAGGCAAAGCGGCTTGCTTCGGATTTTCCGTTGCAAGCCGCTTTAAATTCTAATTAATAATACTGACCGAAAACATTCTCATTCAAAGTAATCTCCGGCTCATAAAAATCGGTTTCTTCTTCGCTTGTTTCACCGTTTTCATCATTATATTCGGTATCCTGCTGAGTTTCGGAATAATCGGGGTCATAATACCAATCGCCGGTTGTTTCCTCCTGCGTGGTTTCATCTTCGCCTCGGTTAAACCAATCATTATTGAAAATGCTTCTGCGGGTGGTGGATTCCGCCTCCGTATAAATATGGGTTTCATATTCCTCTGTTGTTTCATCATCATCGTCATCATAGCTGCTGCCGGAAGAAACAGAGCCTTTTGCAAGGTCAATGGCGGAAATATGAGTCACCGGATTAATTTCGATGTTTGTCTGACCGTAGAGCGCAAGCTGCAAATCCCTCGCAGCTTTAATATAGTCAACAATCCAAACATCAAGATAGCCTGTGTATGTGCGGAAGCCCGTAACACCGTATCTAAGCTCATCTGACGGCTGAACCTGGCTGACAATCTCATATTTAAGCCAGCCTTCACTCAATGCCTGCATGCCGAGAGAAAGAATTTCGCTGGAGCTGTAGTTTGTTGTAATATACGGCAGGAAGGTTTCGATTGCATAGTTAAGGTCTGAAAGTGAGGAGTCCTTAACGCTGTTGATAACCGAGCTGATGAGCTCTCTCTGGCGTCTTGTTCTTTCAACCTCGCTGTCAAGCTTTCTGATTCTTGCATAAATCAGCGCACGCTGACCGTTGAGCAGAACGCTGTCACCGCTTTCAAAGCCTTTAACCCTTGTGGTTCTGTTCATGAAGGAAGCCTCTGACTCGGTTATCGGAACAGAAACTCCGCCCAAAGCGTCAACTGCGGCAACAAATGACTTATAGTTAATCGAAACATAATGATCGATTTTAATTTTATAATTGTTTGAAAGAACCTCCATAAGCTTGGCGGCACCGCCCCAGGCATAGGAATGGTTGGTTTTATCATATCTCTCGCTGCCGTTTATATCCATATAAGTATATGAATCACGCAGGAAAGAAGTGATTGTTATCTTTTTTGTTTTTGTGTTAACCGAAACAAGCATGGTTGAGTCCGAACGGTGCGAACCGTCCTCATCATCCTCACCGATAAGCAAAACGTTAATTACCTTTTTGCTGTAGAGCTTCTGGCCTGCATTGGTTGCCCAGGATTTAAGCAAATCCTTAATTGAATCTGCGCTCGCAATATCTGCAATGGTGTTAAACGAAAGCGCCTCGTCATATTCCTCTGTAGCAAAAGTTGCGTTCGGATCGCCGAAATTGCCCGCATCCTTATTAATAAGAGAAAGAACCTTTCTTATATATGCGCCGCCCAAAGCAGAAACAACAAGAACAAGGCAGATAAAAACACTTAATATTGCCTTGAGATTTCTCTTTTGATTTTTAAGAAAAAAAGGCTTGAATTTTAATTCCCAAAAATATTTGCATTGGTTTTTTAAACCCTTGGGCTTACTGTAGCTCGAAATATCTTCAAACTTGTCCGAGCCCTTCCTTTTTCCGCCCACCGAATCACCTTCCACTTCCGAAAATTTATATATCGTCAAATTTCTCCACTATATACTTTAGATATTATAACACAACAAAAGATAAAAGTTAACAAGTTTTACAAATATTGTTTGAAAATTTTTTGTGAATATCAGCGCATTATTTGTCGATTTTGCCTTATAAAAAATTGGCCGCACCAATCCGGTGCGGCCCGATTATTTTATTGCTCCGATAAATATGCCGTGTTAACCCAGCCCTCAGCCGAATTATAAACAACATAGGCCCAACCGGGCACGGATTTCACAACAGAAATCTGCGTTCCGTTAGGAATTTTGGCAACTGTCTGCGAATCATAATCCGGCTCGGTACGGATATTCAAAACGCTGCCCTTGGTCTTAACAACATAGTTCCCCGCAGTTACCACACGGGTGTTATCCTCTGCAGCGTTAAACTCAACGTTAAGATAAACCTTGCCGTCATCAAGTGTTTTGCCGTAAGCCTTATACATTTCGCTGACCGTTACAAGCTTGAAGCCTTTTTCAACTAAACCGGGAATAACAAGCTCGCACAAATCTGCGGTGAAATCATAAATATCATGCATAAGGACTATATCGCCCTTTTCTGCGTTTTCAATAACCCTGTCGGCTATCTTTTTTAAATCCGCATCACGCTCTTCGGCCGTTCTGTCTTCATGCGCAGCATCTTTATATCGCCAATCCTCGGTGTCAATCGACCACTGAATCAGCGGCATTCCGATATCATTTTCAACGCCCTGGAAATTGCCGCCCGGAGCTCTGAAAAGCGCAGGATATTCACCTGTGATGCTCTTAATCAACTCGTTGGGCTTGTCCACCTGATTGCGTATTTCACCCGATGTGCATTTTGTCAAATTTTTATGCTCATTTGAATGGTTGGCAATTTCGCAGCCCAAGTCATAGGCACGCTTAACGGTTTCCTTGTTCTTATCAATATTATATCCCACAAGGAAAAATGTTGCGGAGCTGTTATTCTTTTCGAGAATATCAAGGATGCGGTTAGTCGTGCTTTTGCGCGGCCCGTCATCAAATGTGAGTGCAATCAGCTTTTCGTTCGGTGAATATTTCGGCGCATCGGTTGACGGTTCCGTTGTTGCAGCCTGAGTGGCGATATCCGAACCTCCCTCACCGCCGGCTGTGGTTTGGGAAGGCTTTTTTCCTGAACCGTTGCAAGCGCCGAAAAGCATCACAATTGCCAGCAGCATAGAAACCGCAAAGACAAACTTTCCGTGTTTTTTCATCTTTTCCCCTCCAAAGAACTACCTTTCTTTGACATTATATTACGTTTTTTGAGGTTCTAATTTACTTTTTGGAAAAATAAGCGTTTTGTAACAATTTTTAATAATTATGTAATATTTGTGACGTATTATTCGCTCGGTTCAGCAAAATTATACACTCCCTGCAACAGGGAGTGTTAAAAGTTTTTATTAAAATGCCATCAAAACCGATGCGGCAAAGGAAATTGCCGCCGCTATATAGTCATTTTTAGAAAGCTTTTCCTTTCTTATAGCGCTTATAACGGTTGAGAAAACCATAACTCCTCCCGTCACAAGCGGATACTGCACCGACGCAGGCAAATGAGCAAGAGAAATGAGCAAAAACCAATTTCCCAATCCGTTAAAAACGCCGTAACCGGAAGCATAGACCAAGCTTTTTCCTTTTATTAAAGGAACTTTTTTGTATTTTATCAAGAGCCATATTCCGCTGATAACAATGCTGACTGCAGAAGAAAGGAACATAAAGCCTGTGCTGTCTGTATGAGGAATTTCAGAGGATTGGTGAATTTTTGAAATAACACCTACGCTGCCGTTAAGAGCAAACACGGCCATATAGTATAAGAAAGCCTTTTTGCTCTGCTTTCCGCTTTTGAGATTCAAAAGAACTGAAACAACAATCAGACCGCAGCAAATGACCTTAAAAAGGGTCAGCTTTTCATCATAAAAACACACACCCAAAAGGAACGGAAGCAACATGCCGCCGAGCA
The DNA here is from genome assembly GCA_045589815.1 of Acutalibacteraceae bacterium. Lineage (GTDB taxonomy): Bacteria > Bacillota > Clostridia > Oscillospirales > Acutalibacteraceae > CAG-177. Next base: position 19,542 of record JAZNPT010000020.1, on the reverse strand, counting down.
TTGAAAAAACAGAATACACCGAAAGATTTGCAACCGCAAAAGCCTTCATGCTGAAATACGTCATCAAAATGCAGGCGCCTGCATAAACAACCGAAAGTGCAAGGCTGAATGGTGTTACTATGATTTTGAATCCGCTTATCAAAAGCATCATAACCACAATAACAACGCTTTTATAAAGGGTGAATTCCAGAGCGGATTTTAAATCGCTGCCTCTTTTCTCTTCAAATTTTTGATTAAATAAAAACTGCAGGGCAAACAAAACCGTTGCCGAAAAAACAAGTGTATAGTTAAGCATAATATTCAACTCTTCAAAGCTTCAAAATAATTTTTAATCTGTTCTTCCGTGGGCTTATAGTCCGTATCAGAACAGCAGGGAATGTCAGGCTTGCTGCCGTCTGTGCCGTAGAAGGGTGATTGATTGTCATTTTCATATTCCTTACGGCATTCTTCAAGGCGAAAATCGGGGATGTCATAGGCTGCGCCGCCGTTGAGAATTGAACGATGGGCAAGAATTGCCACGGATGACATTGCTGTTGCAGAATAAATATCAAACGGATGTTCCGGCTGCCTGCCTTCTTTAATACAATCAAGAAACATTCTGGCGATTATGTAATCTCCTCCGCCGTGACCGCTTTGATTAATGAATTCCTCATCCTTATCGTTCCAGGAAGGCTCATAGAAATTAACTTCTTCCTTGCCCTCAGGAATCGACCAGTTGTTATAGCGAAGCATGATTTTGCTGCCCAAACCTCTGAGATTTTCAATCTGTCCGTTTTCACCGCAAACACGGTAAGAATTATGGTGAGCGCCGAATGCCGCACAACCCGTTACTCTGAAAACAGAACCGTCATCATTTGTGGTTGTTATTATTGCAGCTCTGTCACCAACGTGCCTTGCAGTTGCCGTTTCTTTAAGGGGTGCGTATATGGGAAGTGCGTTGACCCTTTTGGGTGTTGCACCCGTTGACCACATAAGAGGAGCAAGCGAGTGAGTTATGTAATAAGCGCGTGGAAGATAGTTTCTCCAATGCTCAAAAAAATAAACATAACCCTTGTTGAATTCTGTATCATCAGGACAAGGCGGGTGATTATATTCACCCTCGGCAAAAAGAATTCTTCCCAAAGAGCCTTCATCGCAAACTCGTTTGATTTCACGGTTAAAAATCATTTGGGGATAGTTTTCGGCAAGCATGTAAATGGAATTGCTTTTTTCATAGGCACGGATAAGCTCAACGCCCTGCGCCATTGTGCCGTTGCTGATACACTCCGAAAAAACATGAATTCCTTTTTCAAAACATTTTATTGCATAAGGCGTGTGCTCATGGAAATAGTTTGCAAGAACAACCGCATCCATTTCGCACTCAATGAACTCCTCGAAACCCTCAAAAGCAACAACATTATTGCCGAGTTCTTTCAAGCCGCTGTTTCTTCTCTCCTCATTGAAATCGCAAAGCGCAACGATTTCACAGCCGAGAAGCATCAGATTTTTTGCAATATCAATTCCGCGGCCGGCGCCCAATACTCCGATTTTGATTTTTTTCATAACAAAACCTCCTGAAGTTATCAAGCATAGTTTCATAAATAAAAAAAGATACCCAAACTAAACCGTTTCAGCAGATTAGTTCGGATATCAAGTGCTTGGTGACCCGGACGGGAATCGAACCCGTGTTACCGCCGTGAAAGGGCGGTGTCTTAACCGCTTGACCACCGGGCCATAAAATTGGTAGCGGCAGTTGGATTTGAACCCACGACCTACCGGGTATGAACCGGTTGCTCTAGCCTCTGAGCTATGCCGCCATTTAACTGCCCTAACCAAAGAGCTTGTTTATTATATTATATCATTCCCGATTTGTCAACACATTTTTTAAAATTTTTTAAATTTTTTTGCCTATCCTTTATTTTTGACCGATTGAATATTTGTCGGCTATATGTTAAAATAAATTTAACAAGGGGGTATTATCATGAAAAAGCATAAGCTTGCCGTCGGTGCAGGTATTGTGACCGCATTCGGTGCAGCAGCCATCGGTGCCAAAGGCTATCAAACCGCCTGCATATCAAACAGAAATAAAAAGCCCGCTTCTGACCCGAAAAGAATGCTCAGGGCAGAGCTGAGAGTAAAAAACAACAATTTTCTTTTTTCTCACAATCCTGAGGATCTTGAAATCATTTCAGCAGACAAGTTAAGGCTTAAAGCATGGTTTGTGCCTGCTAAAACAGAATCCAAAAATTTTGCCATCTGCGTTCACGGCCACAATTGCAACGGTCCCGATGAGTGCAGCCATCTGTTCCCGTTTTATCATTATACAATGGGCTATAATTATCTTTTGCCCGATTTACGCGGCCACGGCAGAAGCGACGGCAATTTAATCGGATTCGGTGCACTTGATTACAAAGATATAAAACTCTGGATAGACTATCTTGTTGAGCGTTTCGGAAGCGACATAAAAATTGTTCTGCACGGCATTTCCATGGGCGCTGCAACGGTTATGCTTGTTAACAACTCTTCCCCGCAGGAGCAGGTTAAAGCGATAGTTGAGGACTGCGGCTACACCAACGCATTTGAGCAGGTTGCCGAAACCATGAAAAGCTATAAGCTTAAACATTCCTCCAAGTTTTTCGCAGGAATTGCCAACATTTATTGCCGCGCATTTTCAAAATATGATTTACGCAAGGATGCAGACCCTCTCGGAACAATGACAAACGCAAAAAATCCGGTTATGTTTATTCACGGCGAGGAGGACGCTCTTGTTCCATTCCCGATGTGCCAAAAGCTCTATGATGCCTGCCCTGTTGACAAGGAAATATTCACAGTCCCCGGAGCGGCGCATGCCTACAGCTACTACGACGCAAAGGATGAATATGACGCACGTGTAAAAGCTTTTATTGAAAAAAATATATAAAAAACATAATAAAAAGACACATTCTCGGCTAACCGAAAATGTGTCTTGTTTTTTTGTGTTAAGCTTTAACTTCTTCTTTAACAGCTTCAGTTTCTTCTTTTTTATTAAGAGCTTCTGCCATCATTTCGTGAATAACGTCAATATCTGTGCCTTTTTTAACAAGCTCAAAATACTCTTCAGCAGGAATTCCGCCAACATAGCACTGCTTATATTTAACATCCACGCCCTTAACGGCAATGATAATATTGATTGCAAGAAGAAGAACAAGAGCGGCAATATAAACGAAAAGTCCGAATCCGATTGAGCCACTTACAAATTCGGGGAAAACCGCCGAAATGTTGCTTGCAAACACGTTGAAGAAAACACCGGAAGCAACTGCAAACGCAATAGCGATTACGTTAAGAGTAATATTTCTGGGATTTCCCTTGGGCGAACATGCAAGAGTGAGCATAACAAGGCTCACAATTACAAAAACAAGCGAAAGCAGAATGCTGACGAGTGCGCCTGCATAACCGATGAAGCTTGTGCCGAGAACGCCTGAACCAATCATTGTAATCAAAGCATCAAAATCAAGTGATGAAACAAGATTGTAAATTTCGATTGCATTTATTGAAGTTGTTGTTGCTTCAATGAACGGGCCGCTGTAGCTGACGGAGCAAAGCGGCAGCATAAGAGCTGCAATAGGAAGAATTGAAAGAATGATTCTGACGATGGTGAGCTTTGAGCCTATAAATGAAGCTTTAAGCCTGTCAATTCTCTTCTGAAGTCTGGCATGCTCAGCCTCAGCTGCATCAGCCTCCTTAAGAAGTCTTTCTTCCATTCCGTAATAAACAAGATTAACTCCGCAACCGGGGCAATTCGGACGCCAATCAAATAATGTAAGCTTACGGCCGCATTTCGGACATTTTGCCATGTTTTCTCCTCCAAATCAAATAACCAATTTAGAATATATTTCATTTTATCACATTGTTGCGATTAAATCAATAGTAAACTATAACTAAAAAGCCACTCTTTTTTCGGCATTATGCCTATTCAATTTATATCAGTCCGCCGTCTGCCGTTATAACCTGCGCAGTTACGTAATTTGAATCCTCGCTCGCAAGGAATGACACAACTCCTGCAATTTCCCACGGCATTCCGAAGCGACCCATAGGTATTTCCGAGGCAAAGCCGGCCTTATCTTCACTTGAAAGATTATTGTTCATTTTCGTATCAACAGCTCCGGGCGCAACACAGTTAACCTGAATGTTGCTCGGCGCAAGCTCCTTTGCAAGCGCTTTGGTCAACCCTATAACCGCCGCTTTAGTTGCCGAATAAACAACCTCACACGAAGCACCGCAAACGCCCCATATAGATGAAACATTAATAATTTTTCCGCTTTTTTGGTTAACCATAAAAGGCACGGCGCACCTGCAGCAGTTAAAAACGCCTTTAAAATTAACGGAACAAATCCTGTCAAACTCCTGCTCTGTTATGTCTGTAAAAAGCTTTTGCTGAGCAATTCCTGCATTGTTAACAAGCACAGAAACGCCGCCAAAAATCTCGGCAGCGTCTGCAAAAATCTCATTCATTCTGTTAAAATCCGCAACATCGGCTCGGTATATCCGATATTCGGCCTCAGTTTCAGCAAGCTTTTTTTCAAGCTCTCTGATTCCATTTTCATCGGAGCAATAACAGGCAGCAATGTTATAGCCGTCTTTGGCAAGACGTAAAGCAATTTCACTGCCTATTCCGCCTGAAGCTCCCGTTATTAAAGCGCATTTCTTCATATACGTCAATCAGGAAAGGTCTTGAATATTCAAAAACTTTGTTATATCCATATAGTTTGTGGGAACCTTGAAAACAGAATTGTCAACCTTGCTTGAAATCTCGTTAAACTGGATGATGCTGACACTTTCGCCTTCAGTAATCTCAACTCTCTTGATATCACCGTTCTGATAGTAATACTTGGAGGTTGCGCCGTCTGCCTCATAAACATCGCAAAGATATTTTTCACCATCAAACTCAACCTCAGCACTTGAAACATAGGCTGCGTTGTCATCGACCTCGGTAATCATATCGCTGTTAAACATTTCGCCAACTTCCTCGGCAGGAGCGGTCATATAAGCTCTCATGCCCGGAATAACGAAATAGCACTGTTCATCCCTGATTATAATATTGCACTTAAGAGCACCTTGTTCTTCAACCGGCAAAGCTGTTTCCATATAAAGCTTATCTCCGTTGCGGCAAACCTTCATGGGCACAATTGTTTCTGTGCCGTTAAGATATCCCTTGAACACAACATCCAGCGTAAACTTTTTGCTTTTAAGAAGTTCTTCATAAGTCTGCTCAATATCTCCGTGAACAGGTTTTCCTTCACTGTCAAGCTCAACTTCAATTTTTTCAAAACTATCCTCAGGGATAGGCTCATCGGAAATATCCATTTCCGGCTCGGTGATTGAAGAATCAATAAGGTTTTCAAAAGCATTGGGGTCATTATACATATCAAAGAACGACTGCTCCTCGGGAGTCAGAGAAACAGGAGGCTCGGTTGTTGTGACGGCAACCTTGGTTGTTTCAACAACAACATCTTTCTTGTCAACAATAATCTTGTTGCCCATTGTATCAAAATAATAGTATACTGTTTTTCCGTCGGCATCAACTTCATTATAAACAGTTCTGTTTATACCATCATCATCAACAACATAAACCTTGCTTTCGATAACAAAGCCTTCCGTATCCTGAGGAAGTCTTTTGCATGCACCGAAGGCAAAAAGCATGGCAAAAACCAAAACTATAGCAATAATATTTTTCTTCATTATGTTCTCCTCCGTAACTAAGCCCTGAAAGGGCTATAGGAAATGCTGATTATTATCAGCCGCATTTCGGCTGTTACTCATATAGGATAACTTATTTTTCATCCGAAATCAAGAGCCGATTTGTAATATTTGATAACTATTTTGTAAAGCTTTTGTTGACAAATTGTTACTTCGCAAAAAAACGAAGCAAAAAAATCGGAAATCGCAAAAAAGCTCTTGAAAAAATTCTGAATATATTTTATAATGTTTTGCAAGCTGAAATATGTGCTACTGTGGCTCAGTTGGTAGAGCAGCGCATTCGTAATGCGCAGGCCGTCGGTTCGAGTCCGACCAGTAGCTCCAAGCTCCGTTATAACGGAGCTTTTTTTATATTAAAAATACGGATGGTTAAAACATGAAAAAGGTTTTTGGTTTTTGCAAAAAAGAGGCGGTTTTTATAATATCATTTATCCTTGCCGCCGTTTCGGCATTTATCGTTACTCCAAGCGCCGATTATATAGAGTATATAGATTTCCGCACGCTTGCGTTGCTGCTGTGTCTGATGGCAGTTATGGCAGGGCTCAACAGCCTTGGCTTTTTCCGCCTGCTTGCTTCAAAGCTGCTGAGCCTTGCTTCCACCTCTCGCAGCCTTGCGCTCTGGCTGGTTCTGCTGTGCTTCGTTTCGTCCATGATAATCACAAATGACGTTGCTCTCATCACTTTTGTTCCGTTTTCCGTCGTTGCCCTGAAGCTTTCCGGGCAAGAAAAGCTGCTTATTCCTCTGATTACGCTTGAAACCGTTGCCGCAAACCTCGGCAGCATGCTGACCCCTGTCGGCAATCCGCAAAACCTCTATCTTTTTTCGGCTTTTGAAATGGAGCTTGGTGATTTTTTAAAAACTCTTGCGCCTTATGCCGCACTTTCTCTTATTCTCTGCACAGTCTCTGTATTTTTCATTAAACAGGAGAAATTTTCATTCAGCGCAAAAAATAACGAAAGAATTAACATTAAAGGATGCATTCTTTATGCTGCACTCTTCCTGTTGGCCGTTTTAACCGTGTTCCGAATCATTCCGTTTGAAATAACTCTTGCCGTTTCCGTTGTTGCCATTTTGATTTTTGACAGACACGTTCTTGTAAAAGTTGATTACTCACTTTTGCTGACATTTATTTTTCTTTTTGTCTTTATCGGTAACCTCAAAAACATTGACCCTGTCAACGCATTTTTATCCGGCATTGTTAACGGGAACGAGGTTATTGCCGGCGTGGCATGCAGCCAAATCTTTTCCAATGTGCCCGCCGCCATACTTCTTTCGGGATTCACACAAAATGTTTCGGATTTGCTTGTAGGTGTAAACCTCGGCGGTTTGGGGACTTTAATCGCCTCCATGGCAAGCCTGATTTCATTCAAGCTTGTTGCAAAAGAAAATATTTCTGCAGGCAGGTATATCCTTGTTTTCACGGCAGTCAATATCGTTTTCCTCGCATTAAATCTTGCGCTTTGGGCGATAATAAGATAAAATCATAAAAATCGATTGACAAAGAGATATTAATTTGATAAAATAATTGAGCTTCAAAACAGAAGCGATATGCGGAGAGTTGTCCGAGTGGTCGAAGGTGCAGCACTCGAAATGCTGTGTGGGGAAACTCACCTAGGGTTCGAATCCCTAACTCTCCGCCAGATTAAAGAACAAATGCCTTTTGGTGTTTGTTCTTTTTTATTTGCGGTTTTGTAAAAGGAATTCGAAGGACGAGCGGCACAGAGCAACGGTCCGGTGGACTGTTGTGACCGCAAACGACCAAGCGCCCGCAGGCTTACAAGTCAAACCTCTGATTCTCCTCCCAAAATTCTCATTTGCAGAATAGTTTTTTTACTGTTTATTAATCTTAAAAACAAATAATCTCTTGTAAGAAATCTTCAAAGAGTTCTTGACATTTCATTCTACGTGTTGTAGTATAGATGTATACTACAAAATGTAGAATATGCAAGGAGTTGTTGTTATGAAAAATTTGCAAATGGGTTCTGTTGAATCGAATTTTGCGGATATTATTTGGTCAAATGAACCGATCACATCTTCTGAACTTGCGAAAATCAGCGAACAGAGACTAAAATGGAAAAAAACAACCTCTTTCACGGTGTTAAAAAGGCTATGCAATAAAGGCATTTTCAAAAACGAAAAAGGTACCGTAACCTCACTCATATCTCGAAACGATTTTTATTCAATGCAAAGCAACAATTATGTTGAGGAAAACTTTAACGGTTCTCTGCCTGCCTTTCTTGCTGCTTTCACTGCAAAAAAAGCACTTTCAAAGAAAGAGATTGATGAAATCAGAGCGATGATTGATTCTTTTAAGGAGGACTGATTATGGACTTATTCTTAAAAATCCTTAACATGAGTTTCTCTGCTACTTGGCTGATTTTTGCAGTTATATTTGTCCGTTTTTTACTGAAAAAATCGCCAAAATATATAAGTGCGGCACTTTGGGGATTAGTTGCCTTCCGCCTTATATTTCCTTGGTCAATCAAAAGCGTGGTCAGCCTTATTCCGAGTGCAAAACCAATTCCCGAAGATATTGTTTATTCTCCTTCTCCCTCTGTCAACAGCGGATTTGAAACAGTTGATAATGTTATAAATCCTATTATATCTCAAAATCTTGCCCCCAAAATAGGTGAAAGTGTAAACCCCGTTCAGATAATACTTTTTATCTGTTCGATAATTTGGTTTATAGGAATTGCTGCTATTGCAATTTTTTCGCTTATCAGCTATATTAATTTATCAAAAAAATTAAAAGAAAGTGTTGAATTGTCAGAGGGCGTTTACCGTTGCGATGGTATTGACATGCCGTTCATTATCGGTGTTATTAACCCTAAAATCGTTCTTCCGTCAAGCATAGATTCAGAGCAGGCGAAATATGTAATAGCTCACGAAAAAGCACATCTTAAACGCTTTGATCATTTGCAAAAACTTTTAGGCTATGTGTTATTGACCGTTCATTGGTTTAACCCAATTTGTTGGATAGCATATAAGTTTTTTTGCGTGGATATTGAACTTGCCTGTGATGAAAAGGTAATAAAAGAATTTGATACTGACGATAAGAAGCAGTATTCGAAAACGCTTTTTGATCTCAGCGTCAGCCGAAAAACGATTTACTCCTATCCTCTTGCATTCGGAGAGGTTGCAGTTAAGGACAGAATCAAGAATATTTTGAACTACAAAAAACCGACGTTTTGGGTAATTACCGTATCGGTTCTTGCTGCTATATTGCTTGCCGCGTTCTTTATAACAGACCCTGAAAGCAAACCGACTTCAGATGAAATGACGACTTCGTCAACAACACAAGCCGAAACCGGTCAGACGGAGCCGACATCAACTAAGCCGACTTACAGTATGACAGAGTCACAAGTATCGTTAACGGTTGCGCAGGCAATGCCGTATAGCGGAAAAATCGGCACTCTGACATGGAGCATTGATGAAAAAGGAACCTTCCGCCTTGACGGTGAGGGTGAGCTTCGTGATTTTGAAGGCCCTGAGATGGAGATAACGCCATGGCATCATCATGCCGACAAAGTCAAAAAAATGATTATAGGTGACGGTGTTACAAAAATCGGAAGCTATACTTTCCCCGGATTAACAAATTTAAAGCAGGTTCATTTCGGAAAAAGCGTTAAATATATAGGTGCTTGTGCCTTCTGCGGTTGCCCTATTGAAGATTTGAAATTGAATGACGGTCTGAAAGAAATAGGTTATGCTGCATTTTCTCAAGCATCTGCAAAAGAGCTTGTCATCCCTGAAAGTGTAGAGAAACTTGGTCATGGTGCATTTTCCGGAGATTTTGATACCGTAAAAATAGGTAAAGGGGTGAAAGAATTTACATATTTTTCTTTTATAACTCCTGCAAAAAGATTCATTGTTGACCCTGAAAATAATTTTCTCAGCAATGACTCTCACGGAGTTCTTTTCAATAAAGACAAAACGGAATTGATAAGATTTCCCGTTGCAAGTGATATAGAAAAATATGAAATACCGAATACCGTAAAATATATTTTTGGTGAAAACGGTTATGATTTTTACGGTGCGTTTTCAAACTACGGAGATACCTATAATCTTAAAAGTGTGGTTATTCCTGATAGTGTTGAAAGTATAGGCGGGGCGGCATTTTGGGGAAGCAGAGGCTTGACCGATATAAAAATTGGTTCAAATATAAAACATTTGGGCGGTTATGTTTTCGGTCACACCGGTTATTGGCTTGATGAATCAAACTGGGAAAACGGTGTTCTGTATATTGACAATTATTTGATTGATTCAAAAGAAGAAAAATGTTCGTCAAGGCTTGAAATAAAAAACGGAACAACCTTGATATGTGGTTGGGCTTTCAACAATAATCGAAATATAGAAAACTTAATCATTCCCGATTCCGTTAAGATTATCGGTGAGAGTGCGTTTGATTGGTGTGAAAATTTAAAGACGGTTGACCTGGGTGCGGGCGTTGAAATCATTGAGGACCGCGCTTTTTGCGGATGTGAAAATTTAAGAAGCATAGATATTTCTGACAGCGTAAAACATTTAGGCAAAAATTCTTTTACGGGCTGCAGGGGTATGAGATCTTTATCAATCGGAAAAGGCGTTACCGAAATACCGCAGGAGTGCTTTTCTAATTGCGAAAACCTTAAAACTATAACCTTTACTTCAAATATCAGAAAAATTGGTGATTCGGCGTTTCGTCATGACAAAGAACTTGCCACCGTTTACTATTACGGTACCAAGGAACAATGGGGAACTATTGAGGTCGGCGAAGATAACACACACCTGAAAAATGCAAATATAGTTTATCTTGATGGAATGTTAAACTAATCACAAAGCGATTATCTGAAAAATTTATTCATTGAATCCGTTATGAACACTCGTGCCGGGAAAAGCTCCTTGAAAACAGTTGGTTTTCAAGGAGCTTTTTTGTATTTCACAAAACATGGAAATTTTTCTTATTAAGCTTTAGTTTTCAAGAAATTCAAATAAATATTTTTAAATTTATATATTGCCTATTAGCTTAAAAAGTGTTAAAATCCAAATGTAATTTATTATCTGGGAGGTTATTATTATGGATAAAAAATTAAGGATAGGCATTTTCGGCGCAAGAAGAGGATGCGGAATTGCACAAGGCCTCACTCTCACCGAAAAAGCCTATATCAGTGCTGTTTGCGACTATGACGAAAGCACATACGAAGGTATTTCAAAATATTGCTGCGAGGAAACGAAGTTTTTCACCGATTTTGATGAATTTATTGATAGCGGTCTGGATGCTGTTGTTCTCACAAACTTCTTCCATCAGCATGCAAAATATGCAGTAATCGCACTTGAAAAGGGCATTCATGTTCTCAGCGAAACCATGCCCGCCGTCACAATGGCTGAATGCGTTGCAATCTGCCGTGCATCCGAAAAAAGCGGTGCAATATATATGCTTGCAGAAAACTATGCATATTTCGCAGTTATCAGCAAACTTACCGAGCTTTATCAGGGCGGCTCTCTCGGCGAAGCACTCTATTGCGAGGGTGAATATGTTCATCCCATGAGCCATGAGGAATATGTTCACTACACTCCCACAACCACTCACTGGCGTGCACTTATGCCCTCCGGCTTCTATCTCAGCCACTCATTTGCACCTCTTATGAGAGTTACAAATGACATCCCGGTTTCGGTTAACGCAAGGAGCATTTACACCGACGGCATGCGCCAAGAGCGTGAGGGTGAACCCATCAAAGACGTTGCTTCAATCATGCTCTGCACCATGAGCAGAGGCGCTGTTGCCAGAATTACAGGCTGGGCAAAATTCGGCGGCCACGGCAACTGGTACCGCTTCGCCTGTGCAAAAGGCAGCGCAGAAACCGTAAGAGGCGACGAAGGCAAAATCCGCATTGTTTATAATGACTGGGAAATTCCCGAAGGCGTTGAAAAAGAAAAGGTTTCAACCGTAGGATATCCTTTTGATAAGGACAAGGCAAGGCAGTGCGGCCACTCCGGCGGCGACTACTATGTTGCCCACGAATTCCTCAGCTGCATTCTTGAAGGTAAACAGCCTTATTTCAACGCATACCGTTCATGCGCCATGTCAGCCGTTGCAATCCTCGGCTGGAGAAGCAGCCTTCACAACGGCGCGGAATATAAGATCCCCGATTTCTCAAACGAAGACGAAAGAAAGCTTTATGAAAACGATAATCTTTCACCCTTCCCCGATGAAAACGGTGTTGCAAACTATCCCTGCACAAAATACGATGCAGACAAATTTGATATTTAAAACATTGTCAAAAATGCCAAATTATGATATTTTGATATTATAAAAACAAAAGGCAGGTGAGGCTATGTCAACATTAAGAGAAAATGTTGAAACAACCGAAAATTCCGTTCTTCTCAAAAACAGGCGCTTTGTCGGCACAAAAGAGACTGTTGCCTATGTTCTTGAAGATACAGCTGCAAGCCTGAATATCAACGATTTCAAAGACAGATACATATATGACGTTGTTAAAATCGACTTCAGCTATCTTGCAATTCAGAACATTGTTGCAACCGTATGGGACACTTTTAACGACACATTCATCGGTGTTATCGTTGAAAAGACCCGAACACGCTGGGGTAAATTCAGACCGTATCTTCTTCTCGGCCAGCTTCCCCTTACTATTCTGGGTCTGTGGTATTGGCTTATTCCGTTTATGTTCCCTGACACGCCGGGAGATTATCTCCCCAAATGGATTTTTTATTTTGCAATGTCAATTATCACCGAAACAGCAAATACGTTCACGGCTGTTGCCCGTGCAGGTTTCGGTTCCACAATAACGCCGGAACCATTGGACCGTTCAAGACTGATTGCAACGGCAAACCTTATGTCGCATTTTGTTGAAGATATCCCTAAACAGATTTTCGGCATTATTTATGACCTTGTAATTAATGATAAGGTTAAAATCAAGCTCCCGAAACTTTTTGCGGGGTTCGGCGTATCTTTTGCTGTTCTCGGCGCTGCATTCTGCCTTTACTTCTTCCTCACAACAAGAGAGAGAGTTGCGCAAACTATCAAAAAGCCAAGCGTAATTCAAGGTTTAAAAGCTATTATCACAAACAAGCCGATGTTTATTCAGGTTCTTTCTTCATTCCTCTCAGGATTCAGTATCGGCTCAAGCAGAACGAATTTCTATATTGACGTTATCGGTTCGATCACATGGAAAACCATTGTCGGTATTCCGGCATTCCCGATTAAGTTTATCAGCTACAGCTTTGTTGAACCCCTCAGAAAGAGATTTTCGACAAAAGCCCTCTGGATTCTTGAAGATGCGTGGACGGATATGCTGTGGATGATTGTTTTCGGCATAGGTTCAATCAACAACAACTTCCAGAAAAAGCATATTATTCTGCCAATGATGGGTATTGAAGAAATCTTCGAAATGTGTGTTTACGGCTTGCGAAGAGTTATTCCTGCCGAAATCAGCAACGAGTCGATGGACTATTGCGAATGGAAAAACGGCTACCGTGCAGAAGCTATGATCGGCGTTGCTCAGTCAACTATTTCAAAGCTTCAGCAGGCTGTTATGGGCAGTATAAACAGCATTGTTCTCAAGAAAATCGGCTATATCCAGGGGCTTAAAGTCGGAACACAGTCCGATAAAACAAAGTGGTGGATTTTCGCTTTGGGAACAGGCATTCCCATTATCACCAGCAGCCTCGGCATCATTCCGAAATTCTTCTATCCTCTTTCAGCCGAAAAGCGCAACCTTATGTACAGCGAGCTTCGCGAAAGAAGAAGCAAGGTTGCGGAAGCCCTCAATAATGCCAAAACAGCAGAAGAGGTTGCAATAATAGCAGATTCACAGTTCATTACCAAATAAAAGCAAAAAAACATTAATGGGCTGCCTCACCGTAACGGTGAGGCAGCCCATTGAAATTTAATAGAATTTAATTATTCGAAAAGTGTTTTTGTGCCTGCATCATATTCCCACGCCTTAAAGCCTGTTTCAAGCGCAGGGCTGTTGGTTGCAAGAGTAAAATCACGGTTTTGGGGGTCTTTAAATAAGGGATCGGCAAAAACAGCATTATTGTAATATCCGCGCGCTGTCATTATTACAAGTGACTTTCTTTCAAAGAAGCTCATTGAATCGCCTGAATAAACATTGCCGCCGTTTGTATAGTCCCAATAAAGGTTGCTGTCATCAACAAACCAATCTCTTTCTGTTGTGAGTGCATACATTGTGGCATTATCGGTTACAAAAATGTTGTTGGAAAGTGTGAGGGAATTGTGATCTTCATTTTTGGTAATTCTGAATGCTCCTTCTTCACCGAATGCAAAAATATTGTTTCTGACAATATTGTCTTTGCCATAGTGCTGGTGGAAGGTCTGTGATGAACAATCATAAACAAGGTTATTTTCGACAAGCATACCGCTTGAACCTTCGTCAAGGTAAATACCCCAACCGCCGTAACCGTAGCTTCCTTCGTCGCAACCGACATTGTGGATTACGTTTCCTGAAATTACCGTGTCAGGCTGAATACCGAGAGTGTAAATTCCGCCCATGTCAGAAAGCCAGCCGTTTCCTATGTCGTAAATAAGATTGTTGGTGATTTTGATGTTGTTGGTAGGGTTATTGCCATATCCCCAAGTCCAACCAACCGAGATTCCGGTGTACCATCCTTCGTGGATTTCATTGTTGGAAAGCTCGCAGTCAATTGCATGGGTGAGGAGAATGCCGATTGCGTTATTGAATATTCTGCCGTATCTGTTAATGTGGCAATCTTTTACATTAATGTTTTTGGTTGTTGCCGGAACAGCATTACCATCGCCATGTATAAATATTGCGTTAGCACCGATTTCTTTAAATTCAGAGCTTTCAATGGTGCAGTTCTGAGAGGCATTTTCAAATTTTATTGCCGTATAAGATATGTTTTTGAAAAGACAATCAACAAAATTGATTTCATTCGAAGCGGAAACATTAATTGCAGCAGGCACGTCAAATGCCGCCTGAGTATGATTTGAGTTATAGTTTAAATTTTCAAAAAGAGGATGGTCAGCGGGGAATTCATTGTTAAATGTTCCGTCTGTTTTTCCGATATATTCCCAATCCGTGTTTTCAAAATTTATTCCGCGGAAAGTTATGTTTTCGGCATTATTTACAGTCAGAAGTTTTTCGGTTTTACCTGCATAAAGGACTGTGTTTTCAACTGTGTCGCCCTCTTCGGGGATATAGTACAGTTTGCCTTCGCTGCGGTCAAGATACCATTCGCCGGGCTGACCGAGCGCTTCCTTTACGTTTTCGAAAATATAATTATCGTCAACTCTTACCGTCATTGCCGTAGGTTTCTGGGTTTCAACTCTTCCGGTATCGGTATCAATCGAATGAACGGGAAGAAGTTCATCACACCAGAAATGCATGATTCTCACATCAACATCTTGCGTATTGCTGAAATTAAAAATATCCTGTTTGTGCGCATAAAACACTGCGGAATTTGTGAAGAAACTTGCATTATGGTCGGGAACCATAGCCTCATCAGTTTTAGGGTCAGCAATTTTAAGCAAACCTGTTTTGGGATAATTCGGGCGTGAAAGCCTTTTACCGTCTTTGAAAAGAGAACGGAAATAATCCTCATCAGAATTAATTTCAATATCGGTTACAAAAGCATCCACACCGTTTATTGTGGTTTCGCTCCAGTCTGAAATTACCTTTGCGCCCGAAAAAACAACTTTTTCATCGGGATATGAACGGTAAAGAACATTGCTTTTGTCATCTGCAGTGAATTCAACCGTGTTTTCTATTGTGTATGTTCCTTCTCTGAACCAGACGGTAACCGCTTCGTCAGAGGTGTTGTTTTTGAGAAGTTCTTTTGCTTTTTCAAAAGTTTTCAACGGAGCATCAACAGTGCCGGAGTTGGCATCATCACCGTTAGGCGCAACAACAAGATCATTGCTTCCCATAACAAACTCTCCCTCATCAAAAGCTGTTTTCAGCTGTTGCTTTGTTGCGGGAAATTCAGGTGCAACAGATTCAGGCGGGCAAAAAATCACCGTAAGAAGTGTAACGATTGAAGCGAAAAAAGCAGTAATCTTTGTTAAAAAAACACTCATTAGCCAAGCCTCACTATAATTTAAATTTTTAATAAGTATATCATAATAAAAATACTAATTCAACATTTAACAAATCGGTTTTTATATAAAAAAAGAAGCAAGTTCAAGCACTTGCTTCTTTTAATATTATTTATCTGTTAAGGATAAGCTTCGTGAGCTCAACGGGGTCAACGATCTTGCCGTCCTTATAAACACGCATATTGCCGGAAGCAATTTCGTCAATAAGAATAACTTCGTCGTTGTTATAACCGAACTCAAACTTGATATCCCAGAGGTCAAGACCGATTGATTTAAGGTCATCAGCAACAATCTTTGTGATTTTAAGAGTCTGCTCCTTCATGCTTTCAAACATAGCGGGAGTCATGATGCCGAGAGCTGCAAGGCCTTCACCTGTTACGAGAGGATCGCCGAGAGCATCATTTTTGAATGTGCACTCAACATAACCGCCCTCAAGAACCGTGCCATCTGCGATATATTCGCCGTATCTGCGAATAAAGCTGCCTGTTGCAACAAGGCGGCAGATAACTTCAAGTCCGTGACCGAAAACCTTGCCGGGAAGAACTTCCATTGTTGCATCGTCAACATTTGCACCGACATAGTGAGTCTTGATACCTGCGTTTTTAAGAAGCTCAAAATAGTGGATGGATGTCTGGAGATTTGCCTTGCCGATACCCTCGATAGTAAGTCCTACGCTGTTTTCGCCCGGATCAAAAACGCCGTCCTTGCCTGTGCAGTCGTCCTTGAACTTAAGCATTACGTTGCCGTTATCAAGCGAATAAACGTCTTTGGTCTTTCCTTCATAAATCTTTTTCATCTGCAACACTCCTTTTGTTTTAAAAACAACATTACTTTATCACAATTTTTTTGATTTGTATATATTTTTTGGCGAATTTTTTTCGCAGAATTTCAATTTTTTTGTATGTTACAAAAATGTTCAAAAATCATGGTTTGGATATATAAAAAATTACTATACATTCGTTTTTTCGCCTAAAAGCATTCTGAAAACAATAACGCCCAATCGGGTATCCGAAAGCTTCTTTTTAATGCCTTGAAGCTTTGTCAGTTTTGCGGGAACAGGAGGAGTTGTTTTAAATCTGCTTATGTTCCCGTCATCGCAGATAAACGGCTGAGTCATGCAGATGCCGCCGTCGCCTTTGAGCTGAGCGCGGACATAACAGCTGATTTCTCCGCTGTGGTCGCAAAGTTTTATTACAGATGTCATTTCACCGTTTTCGGAAATTACATCGCTCTGAATTACCTCTCCGTCAGCAACCCATTCGATTGCCTTGCAGTTGATGCCTGTGATTGCAATTGTGTCCGTTTCATCATCAACATCAATTTTCGTAACCTGCGGATACGGACCCTTGCCTTCAAAATCTTCTCCAAGCTCATTTTTGGCATAACGGGCAATTGAAAAGAATTTTCCGTTTTCCATTGCATCACGGAGATTTTCCAAAGAGTATTCCGGCAGAATAAAATCCATAAATGCAGTATCGATTTCACAAACACGGTGAGCATCACTGTTGGCAAAGCCCCAAACAGTTCTCTCCCCTTCAGGAATAAGAGTTTTAAGGAGCTCATCCCAAAGGATGCGATCGCTGCGGTTGGGTCTGTCATACATATTCAGGACTTCAATGCCCACGCAGGATTTATATCTTCTCAATAAATCTGCAAAAAAAGCTATGTTTTCGGGAACCTTTGCGACACTTGGGTCTTTATATGCCTGAAGCCAATCGGTGGGATGATTGATATGTGATATTCCGCCGCTCGCCTCTATTTTTTTGATAGGGGTTTCAAAATCGTTTTCCTTGCCGTATATTCCCTCACATGCATTATCGGTGAAATAACCGTTAACATGGTTTTTAACCAGCGTGAACATATTGGCTTCTATCGCATGCGGAACGCACTGCAAGCCTCGGGCCTTCGAGCGTGAATTACGGGCTGTTTTATGTTTGCCGCTGAGGATTGCATGATATTGCTCGGTTGTGGGATGGCAGCGCTTGCCGTGCCAAAGATTCTGAAAAAGAAACAGGGGTATTATCGAAGGGTCCTTATCCCATTCTTTGCCGAAAATTCCATGCTCGGCAAAGGCAAGAATATCAAAATCAAGGTCGTAAAAGCCCTCAATCATTTCGGTCATGGTGTTGTTTGCATCGCTGTATGTTGAGTGTGTGTGTAAATTGGTTTTGTAGTGATTTGAAGGGTCGGGAACAAGATGAGCAACCCCTGCATACGGATTGGTTATTTTATAGCTTATGTTTTTTTCGGATGACATAAGAAGCCTCCTTGTTCAAAATAACATTGTTAATTTTTAGTATAACAAGAAACAAACGGAATATCAAGACAAAACCTTTAAGAATCTTATCTGCCCGTAAACAAAGCTTGAAAAGTCTGCAAACTGTGATATAATAATTGCTGCATACATTATATTTAATATAATAAGGTGAAGAAATGCAGATAACGGTCTTGGCGGAAAACACAAGCACATGCGATGCAATCGGTGCGGAACACGGCCTGTCGCTCTATATTGAAACACAAAGCAATAATATTCTTTTTGACATGGGGCAAACTGAGCTTTTTGCCAAAAATGCTGAACTTTTGGGAATCAGCCTGTCGCAGGCAGATACAGCCGTTCTTTCCCACGGGCATTATGACCACGGCGGGGGGCTGAAGAAATTTTTGGAAACAAACGCAATCGCCCCAATATATTTAAGCCGCTTTGCCTTTGAGCCGCACTTTAACAAAACAGAAAAATATATTGGACTTGATCCCTCTCTTGCCACAGAAAAACGTCTCATCTTTACCGACGGCACAACCGTTATCGGCCCGAACTTAACTCTTTTTGACTGCAATAAAGAAAATTTCGGCGGCATCGGCAGCTGCGGCCTTACCGTGCTTCAAAACGGCATGCACAAAGCAGACGATTTTCGCCACGAACAGTATCTTCTGGTTGAAGAAAACGCAAAAAAAGTTCTCGTCAGCGGATGCTCTCACAAGGGAATTGTTGATATCGCAGAGCATTTCAAGCCGGATGTGCTGATAGGCGGCTTCCATTTTTCAAAGCTTGAGCTTAATGAAACGCTTGCCGAATATGCTCGCCGTCTTGACAAGACCGAAACCGTTTTTTACACCTGCCATTGCACGGGAACGGAACAGTTCAAATACTTGAAACAGTATATGAGCAAACTGAACTACATATCAGGCGGGCAAAAAATAAAAATTTAAAGGAGTAGCAAAAATGAGAATTGCAGTAACCTACGATAACGGAGAAATCTTTCAGCATTTCGGCCACACCGCCGAATTTAAAATTTATGAAATCAACAACGGAAGCATAGCCCGTGCGGACATAATCGGCACAAACGGCAACGGCCACAGCGCTCTTTCCGGTATGCTTTCAGCAATAGGTGTTAAGGTTTTGATTTGCGGCGGTATCGGTGCCGGCGCACAAAACGCTTTAAAAAATGCAGGCATTGAGCTTTACGGCGGAGTAACCGGCAATGCCGACCAAGCGGTTGAAGCCTTTCTTGCCGGAAAACTCTGCTTTGACCCCGATGCAAGATGCAGTCACCATGACGGCGAAGAAGAACACAATTGCTCCGAGCACGGATGTGCAGACCATTCCTGCCATTAATCACAAACCACCGGTTGAACCGGTGGTTTGACTAACCCCTAAAAGGGGTTGATACAGGCTTAGCCCCTGAAAGGGGCGTTGAAGGTTTAGCAGCGCATTACAATCACTGGCAGCCGCTCACGAGCGGCTGTTTATTTT
>JAZNPT010000019.1:0-54407 GCA_045589815.1 Acutalibacteraceae bacterium | reverse complement strand
ATTTTCAGCGCTTCGGCGAAGGTTTGCGCCTTGCAACGGATAAGCTCGATGAAAAGAACTTCTATGCATTCAACCCGTCATTTGATAAGCATTGCAATAAATAAAACAAGAAGCCCGCAGATTTTCTGTGGGCTTTTCTTTATATTATAGCTCAAATATTTCGATTGTATTTTGTTGTGTTTATGATATAATTTGTTTATTAAATAAACTGACGGTGATGGTCAATGTCATACAACAAACAACCGAAAATGGTTCTTTTTGATGTGGGCGGAACACTTTTTTCTGACGGGAAATGCAATCCTGCTGATGGCTTTGAAAAGCTCCGTCATTACGCAACTAACCCCAACATAACAAACGGAGAAGCTCTTGCTGAATATTGGAATGAATTCTTTTATGAAGTTTCGGGTGTTAAATCAAAATCAGAGATAACTCTTGATGTTCCTTTGTCATCAGTTATCAGATATGCTGCTATGAACACGGGCCTTGTTTTTGATATTCCCATGGCAGATCAGGAAGAAATTTTTGACAGATATAATTCTTCGAGAAATGTCATTGACGGAGTACCTAATCTTCTTAAAAAACTTGATGCGCTCGGAATCCGCACCGCAGTAATCAGCAACAATATGATGAGCGGAGAAAGCCTTTCGCTTGCAATAAAAAGATGGATTCCGTCCGCCAAATTTGAATTCTGCCTCACAAGTGCGGACATTCTTTTCACAAAACCGTCAAAGAATATTTTTATCACGGCATTAAAACATGCAGGACTTGAACCTGAAGATTGTTGGTACTGCGGTGACGGAATAAAACCTGACGTTTACGGAGCATTCACCTGCGGAATGACACCTGTGTTGCTTGACATTAATTCTTCAATACCTCTTGAATTCCGCACCGATGACATTTGTGAGAAATATCTGACGGTTAATAATTGGAATGTGCTGAAAAAATATATTGAAGAAACAGATAAATAAAATTTCTCATTAAGAAGGTAAAGATATGAAAAAACAACACGACTCATTGCAAATTCTTTTTATAAGACATGCCGAAACGAATTATAACGATATCGGTGATCGCGATCCGAGTGATGGTGAGCTTACCCCAAACGGTGAACTGCAATGTGTTGATTTAGGCGAAAAGCTTAAAGATTTGCCGATTGATGCATATATTACAAGCTCTCTGTTGCGTAGTTTTAAAACCGCTGTCGGTGTTTGCAATGCAAAATCGGATAAGCCTTTGCTTGAAATATGTCCCGAGCTTGTTGAATGCGGATGCACACCGGGATATTTCGGATGCAGCGAAAAGTATCTTCAGAGATATTACAAAAACACAAAAATGTGTGAGAAGCTTTTTGGCACCGAAAGCTATGAATTCGGATGTGAAGCATTTGAGGATAATGTTATTCGTGCCCAAAAAGTAATTTCTTACATCAAAAACAGGTTTTCATACGGCGGCCGTGTTGCGGTTTTCAGCCACCACGGATTTCTTGAGTATCTTATTCCCACAGCTTTAGGAGTTAAGCCGCATATATTCAGATTCTCTCTTGATAATGTTTCTGTAACAGTTGTTGAATTCTGCCGTGACGGGAACGCAGTGCTTCGCTGCGTCAACAAATAGGGCAACTGAATATTTCGTTACAATGATATTGAAACACTTTTATTCAAATGATATAATATGTAAAAAACATTTTTAGGTTGTGAAAATATGTCAACAAAACTTTGGTATGATGAATTTATAAATGATTGGATGTGGGCGTTACCTTTAGGTAACGGCAGAATCGGTGCCATGCAATACGGCAATCCACACTGTGAACAGATTGAAATAAATGAAGAATCCCTCTGGTGCGGCAGACAGATTCAGGAGAAATACCACGCTTCACCCAAAGCTCTCAATGAAATACGTCGCCTTGTCAGCGAAGAAAAGCTTAAAGAAGCGGCTCAACTTGCCCGTGAAACATTTTTATCGGATCCGCCCGTTGTTCGTTCCTATGAAAGCTTCGGTGAAATTTTTATTGATTTTCTTGACAAATCCCCATATTCAAACTACCGCAAGGAACTGGAATTAGGGGAAGCCGTTGCCCGTGTTTTCTGGACAAAAAGCAAAGCAAATTTTAAAAGCGAATGCTTTATCAGCGAGGATTTTGACGGATTTGTTTATAAGGTTGAAACTGACGGGAAACCTTTTTCTTGCAATGTGAGCATTAAAAGAAAACAGGATGCTTACAGCTCCTGCATAAATTCTGACACAATTATTATGAACGGCAGAATAACATACCGCACCCATCACTATTACGGTGAAGGCGGCGAAGGCATGTCATTCGGTGCAAAACTCCGCATAAAAACCGACGGTGAATTGACTGCCGACCACAGCACAATAACCGTTACTGATGCAACATGTGTTGTTGTTTATGCTGCGTTCGAAACAAACTACAATGTCAACAAATATGATATTGATGAAACAATTGATTTTAAAAGCAAGTTAAATAAAACAATCGAAAGCCTTATAAATACAGACTACGAAAAGGTTAAAGATGCTCACATTTCAACCCACCAAAAATGGTTCGGCAATGTTCAGCTTGAATTAGAAAAAACTGAAATCAGTGAATTAACCACAAACCAAAGGCTTAAAGAGCTCAAGTGGGATGAATTTGACCCTGATTTATTCTCTCTTTACTATAATTTCGGCAGGTATCTTTTAATCGAAAGCTCAGGTAAAAATGCAAGACTTCCCGCTAACCTTCAAGGTATTTGGTGCCACGACTTCAATCCCCCCTGGGGAAGCGATTTCCATACCAACATAAATCTTCAAATGAATTACTGGCCCAGCGAAAGTGCAAATCTTTCTGAAACCTCTGCACCTTTCATCCATTTCATGAAAATGGTCAGCTCTTTCGGTTCTGAAACCGCAAAGGAACTTTTCGGCGCAAGAGGTTGGGTTATTAACCACACTACCGATGCATTCGGAAGAACGGGTGTTCACGACAGCGTTGACTGCGGTTTTTTCCCGATGGCCGGCCCCTGGCTTTGCCTCAATCTTTGGGAGCATTATGAATATACAAACAGTATAGAATATCTTGAAGAGATTTATCCTATTTTAAAAGGAGCCTGCGAGTTCGTTCAGGATTATCTGACAGAGAACGGTAAGGGGCAGCTTATCACTTCTCCCTCCAACTCCCCCGAAAATGAATTTTATTATATTGACACTAACGGTGAAAAGCAGGAAAGTATGTTTACCGAGGGTGCAACAATAGATTTCCAGATTATTTATGCTCTCTTCACCCGTACCGCTCACGCCTGCAAGGTACTTAACAAAGATGAAGAGTTTTCAAAAACTCTTTTTGAAGTTTTGGAAAAACTTCCGCCCATGGAAATCAGCGAGCGTTACGGAACAATATGCGAATGGATTCGGGACTATGAGGAAACCGATCCGGGACACCGCCATATCTCCCACCTTTTCGGACTTTTCCCTGGTGACCAGATTAACGAAAGCAACCCCGAAATATATGAGGCAGCCAAAAGGACCATTGCCCGCCGTATTGAAAACGGAGGCGGTTCAACAGGTTGGTCAAGAGCCTGGACAATTTGCTTCTATACCCGACTTAAAGACGGTGAAAATGCGTACAAGCACCTTAAATATTTACTTGAAAAATGTACTGCAAATAACCTTTTTGACATTCATCCTCCGTTCCAGATTGACGGTAACTTCGGCGGCGTTGCGGCTATTACGGAAATGCTTCTTCAGAGTCACCTCGGCTCTCCCGACAGCAGAGTTACAGAGCTTTTACCTGCATTACCGAATGAATGGAACAAAGGTTCGGTTAAAGGTATCAGGGCAAGGGGAAATCTGACCTTTGATATTTCTTGGGAAAATTCAATTCTTAAAAACGCTGCGGTAACTGCAGAAAACAATTGCACGTTAAGAATTAAATTAAATGATAAAACAGAAAACCTCAAAGCAAATAAGCCGTATACCATTGAAGACAACTGCCTGAAAACAGAACTTTCAGCAGGAGAAACTATAGAACTCAGCAACTGTATATAAAACCCGGCCAGAAAGGAATTTTTATGAGCAAGGTAAAATATGTTGATACAATGATAGGTACCGTTGCGGACGGTCAGGCAGAAAGTTATCACGGCGGCGGAAAAACATATCCCGGAGCCGCTGTTCCAGGCGGTATGGTGCAGCTTTCGCCGGATACAGTAACGGGCGGTGACAACGGCAATGGCTACAACTATTGCGATAACACGATAGAAGGCTTCAGCTTCAACCACATGAGCGGTATAGGCTGGTACGGTGATTTGGGAAACATCCAGATAATGCCTGTTACGGGTGAACCGGATTTAAGAAGCGGCAGCAACAGTCATGTTGAATTTAAAAAGGGTAAAAAAGGCTGGAAATCGGAATTTTCTCACGGCAGCGAAAAAACAGAAGCAGGCTATTACTCCGTAAAATTAGACCGTTACAATATTTTAGCAGAAGCAACAGCGAATGTTCACAGCGGTATATTAAGATTTACATATCCGCAAAAAGAAAATGCGAAAATTATAATGAATTTTTCTCGCAGAATCGGCGGCAAAGCAGATTTTGAAGAAATTAAAATAGTTAATAAAAACACCGTTGAAGGTAAAATTATATGCACTCCGAAGGGCGGAGGCTTCGGCCACGGCCATGCCGGAATTTCTTACGATTTATATTTCACCTGCGAATTTTCCAAAACACCTGCAAAAATGCAATTCTTTTCAAATGAAGAAATGCAGAGTGAAAATATAAAAGAATTTTGCCACGAGGATGTCGGTCTGCTTTTGGAATTTGGCAAAAATCTCACAGAGTCGCTTAAAATAAAATGCGGTATTTCATACACAAGTCTTGACGGTGCAAGAATGAATTTAAAGGCTGAAATTCCGGACTTTGATTTTGATGTTCAAAGGAAAAATGCACAAATTTTATGGGAAGAAGCTTTCAGCATTGCAGACGTTGAAGGCAGCAACGAAACCGATTTAAAGCTTTTTTACACCTGCCTTTATCATACGCTTTTAGATCCGAGAGTTTCTGCTGATGTTGACGGCAGCTTTTCTTTGAACGGAAAAACGATAAAAGATGACAGTTACATTCACCGCACAGTATTCAGCGGCTGGGATGTTTACAGAAGTGAATTCCCTCTTCTGGCAATTATTCGTCCGGATATTGTTAATGATGAGGTCAACTCACTCTTAAAAATAGCGGAAACTAAAAATACATCATTTCCGCAATGGGAGCTTTTGGGTATTGACACACACTCTATGGTCGGAGACCCCGGGCTTCTTGTTGTTGCTGACTCATACCTCAAAAACATAAGGAATTATGATACGGAAAAAGCGTACAAAATAGGTCTTGCTTCAAGCAAATGTGAAAAAGAATTATTCAATAAGCCGTTTCATTCTGTAAGACCCGACTGCGAACAGTATCTGAAAAATGCTTTTGTTCCCGAAGAACTGAGTGATACTTTAGAGTTTTTACTTGCAGATTACACAATGTACCTTTTTGCAAAAGAAAAAGACGATAAAGAAAACGAAGAATTCTTTTTAAATCGCACAAAAAAATATTCCGAAAACTACAATGAAAAGCTTGGCTTCTTAGCACCGCGAAAAGAGAACGGTGAATTTGTGTTTGAAGAAAATGAATATGATGACGACGGATGTGTTGAGAGCAACATTTTTCAACAGTCGTGGTTTGTGCCTTACGATGTTATCGGTTTGAGCAAGCTTTTTGGCGAAGAAAGAACAATTGAGCTTTTGGAAAGATTTTTTGAAAATGCTGATTTTTCTAAGCTTTGGAATGAAGATTACAATCATTCAAATGAGCCTTGCCATAACATCACCCATTATTTTAACATTTTGGGTCTCTCCCATCGTACACAATACTGGACTCGTAAAGTTCAGAAAGAAGCGTACAGAACAGGTGCATACGGTTTCTGCGGCAACGAAGATGTCGGTCAGCTTTCTGCGTGGTATGTTCTGTCAAGCTTAGGGTTTGCTCAGGTTTGCATCGGTCAACAGGATTATTATATCAATACCCCTTTGTTTAAAAAGGCGACTGTTAAATTAAATAAGACTTATCATTCTTGTGTAAATGCCGATACCTTTACCGTACTTTGTGACAAGGACCCTCTTGAATACCCATATATCAAAAAAATCGAGTTTAACG
This sequence comes from Acutalibacteraceae bacterium, assembly GCA_045589815.1. Classification (GTDB taxonomy): domain Bacteria; phylum Bacillota; class Clostridia; order Oscillospirales; family Acutalibacteraceae; genus CAG-177. The sequence continues at coordinate 48,230 of JAZNPT010000019.1, read as the reverse complement.
GGAATTGTATAAAAAGGCCGTATTTGTCGTATTTTGAAATTACATCCGGCGGCACTTTAAAGGTTGAGCTTTCAAAAGAACCTGTTACGGATTGTTTTTAAAGAGCGAAAATCTCAGATAATAAACGATAAATAATAATTTGAGCGGAAGAAGTATTATGCCAAATAAAAACTATGATAAGAAATCATTGTCTATCCTTGCTTTGCCTTTAGGAATATCATCAGGTATCAGTATAGGCTTGCTGTTTGGTTCCGTTGCAGGAAACATTCCCATGGGGTTGTGTTTTGGGGTAATCGGAGGCTCCATAATTGGTCTGTTCGGATTTTTGGTTTTACATTCAATTTCAAATAAGAAAAACAAATAAACTCCAACTCATCAAACAATCCTCAAATAAGCATCAAACCACCTCTTATCGGTGCTGATATATGCATCGACAGAGGTGGTTTTGCCCTTTCCCCTACCGATTTGGAGGGAATTCAAACTGCTAAAGGGAACTTTTCACTTCCGATGTAGGTACCGAGAAGCCTGCGCATCTTGAAAATACGTCAGCTTATACACAATCACTCGGAGGAAGAACTCAAGAAATCAGGCTTCGGGAACACCGAGAGTAAGGGCAACGTTATCACCGATATGACCGAAAACCTTACTGCCAAACAGAAAACAATAACCACATACAACAACATTCCGCGCCTTGTTGATGACCCCGATGTTAGGGAAATTCCTGCGTTCAATAGAAAACGATAACATAAAACAACAAACACAATTCAAGTGTTTCCAAAACAGACAAAGAGAATTATAATGAAACAGTAAAACCGGTAGTTTCAGAGGAGTGAAAAATATTTCTTACTCAAAAAAATAATTGTGCAACAAAATTTTAAGCCGTTTTTTATATTTGGATTTACTGTTGACTGAATCCGATAAATAATATAAAATAAATTAAACAAAAAATGGAGGCTGTTAAAATGAAGAAAAAGCTTTTAAGCATCATTTCGGTTCTGCTTTGTGCAACATTTCTTGTTTCAAGCACATCAATCAGTTCTTTTGCTGCACATGAGCAAAATATTACAACCGCTCAAGCTGAATCTGCCGGCGACGGTATTATGAAAGGTCTTTACAACACGCTTAATGTTATTGTTGAAGGTCTTGTCAAATCAATCTGCGCAATTTATGTGAATCCCCGTGACTGGCAGAGCATCGATGAATATGATGCCGATGAAATCGGCTTTATGCCCGGCAGAGAAACATATCAGACTTCGACAGGCGAAAACAATGTGTGGAAGCTCGGTTACTCAAAAAAGAGCCTTGTACCCAATGATATCGACAGCGGCAAATATAACCTTGGCAGAGACCTTCTCAACAAATATGCAGAGGGCGTTTATGATGACCAGTGCATCCGTGTTGCAGTAATAGACGACAACAGCGGTGAAGGCGCCGTTGTTCTCGGAGCGATTGACGCACTCGGTGTTACCTCAACCGACATACGCACAATCCGCAAAGCTGTTCTTGAATACTGCAAAGCTCAGGGAATCAAGGTTGCAAGCATCAATATCAGCGCAACCCATGCCCATTCCGCACTCGATACTCAGGGTGTAAGCACAGAATTTTTCAGAAAGCTTTTCGGCACATTCTGGCTCAATCTTTTTGGTATCAACACACCTTTGGCCGGGCTCGAAACCGCAGAGTCTTTCAAGCAACATTTCATCAAAATATCCGTTGAAGCAATCAAAGAAGCTTTGGGCAAAACGGAAGAAGGCAAGCTTTATTTCTCGGAAATAGATATGGGCGAATATTTTAATGATAAGCGTGACCTTATCGCAAAAGAAGACCTTCCTAAAACAGCAAGCTTTAAATTTGTTCCTGCTTCCGGAAAAGCTGCGACATATATCAGCGACATCACATGTCATCCGACATCTTTCAGTGCAAGCAACGGTCTTGTCGGTTCAGACTATATTTATTATGCAGATGAATATATCAAAAACACTGATGGCGGTAATTTCATTATGATACCGGGCGCTCTCGGTCAGGTTTCGCGCGACATAGAGGTTGACACAACAGGAATGAGCGAACACGAAGAAAAAGGTGCAAGCGCAACAAAACTCGGTCAGCTTGTCGGTGCAAAAATCGTTGAAGCCGATTACTCCAAAGAACTTACCCCTATTATCAATGCTAAACACAGGGAGCTCTTTATCAAACCCGAAAACAGCATTCTCACTCTCGCTTGTGAAATCGGTCTTGTAAATAACAAAGTTTACTATGACGGCTTCCTTTTCAAAGAATACCTTATGGCAACTGAAATGGGTTATATTGAGTTCGGCAACGAGATTGCACTTGCGCTCTTCCCCGGTGAACTTTATCCCGAAGTTTTCTGGGATGACGAAATCACGGGCGGCGCAACCTGGGATGGAACCGAATGGCCCTATGACAGCCTCTCAACTGCGGTTGACGGCATTACAACATATCCCGCCAGCCTCACAAACGATGCTATCGGATATGTTCTCACAGATAACAACTTTGCTTTTATGGGCCATATTATCGGTGACGGAATTGCTGACGAAGTTCTTTCTGTCGGTAAGCACACCGGTTCATATCTTGTAACGGAATATCTTGCCCTTATTGATTCACTTTGATTAAACCATCCTAACAGAAATTGCAAACCACCTCTTATCGGTATCGATAAGAGGTGGTTTTGTAGATTCTGTTATTTTTTTGTCGAATGATTGGAATTCGGATTCCGAAAGTGAACGGTTCACTTTCGGCACTTCGGCTTTTTACAAACATCGCAACAATTAATAAATCAAACCTCTGATAATCTGTTAATGCCGTTATATTCCGCCTTCACTTTTTCATAGCTTTCAAGATTGCCTATATCATAGCGTTTGCCCGGCATTTCCATTGCATGAACGGCCGTCTGAGTGCACAGCCATGCAATATAGCTGCCCGGTGCATCTGTGCCGCAGCCGCTTTCAATGCCCTTGCGAACAAGCTTGGCATCGTTTTTGATGTAAAAATAAAAAGGAGGGCAACACCAATGGGTTGCGGGTGTTGGGGATTTCTCCGTCATATTCAGAACTTTATCATCACCGTCCGGAGTTACAACACCGCATTTCAAAAGCTTCTGTCTGTCCGGTTCATAATAACGCATTATGCACGATGTGTTCTTTTTCTTGGAGTATGTAATAAATTCCGTAAGGCTGAAATCGAGAACATTGTCGCCTGCTATAACAAGCATATCGTCATCCAGATTAAGACTGTCGATTGCAAACTGAATATCTTTAACAGCTCCGAGTCGGGTTTCGTTGCTTTTTGTTCCGTCATCAACAACGGTTATTTTCTGCGGTTTCTGCCTTGCCCAATCCTCAAAATGGCGGGCATACTTGCTATTTGAGATAACAACATATTCATCAACCTCGCCTGCCGTGTCAATATCGTCAACCAGCCAATCGAGAATAGTTTTATTGCCAACCTTTAACAGCGGTTTTGGAAAGTTCTCCGTCAAAGGATAAAGCCTTGTGGCATAACCTGCCGCAAGAATCAAACATTTCATATTAACGCCTCGCTAATCAAGATTTACACCGTCTGCACTTTCGCAGATATGCACGGAATATTTTCCTTCCAGGTGAGGAAAGGCTTTTAAATATTCCCGAGTTACGGTTTCTTTGATGCTTTCTTCAAATGCAGGGTCTATCAGAGCCATGCAGCAACCTTTAAAGCCTGCACCTGAGAAGCGTCCGCCATAGATTCCTTTTGTATGCAACATGATTTCATAAAGTGTTTTAAGTTCCGGAGAACCGGTTTCCCAATTGTAAATCGATGATTTGCCGCTTTCAAAGGAAAGTCTGCCGAATTCTTCAATATCTCCTCGGCGCCATGCCTCTGCGCCCTCTTGAACACGGAAGAATTCCGTATACCAATGTTCGGCTCGCTTGCGCCAGTTTTCGGGCAGCTTGTCTTTATATTGCAAATACACTTCATAAGGAACATCGCGGAGGTTTGTCTGCTCAAACTTGCCGTATTCCATGCCTGCATAGGCTTTGAGTGCATACGCAGCACTTCTGCATTCATCCACACGCATGTTGAACGCTGAACCGGCAAGGCTGCGTTCAAGGCCGCTGAAGAAAATCGCAATTTTATACGGCTTCATATCAGGATGCTGAGGAATAAGCTCATAGCTGTCATCCAATAAATCCATATAAAGCAGACGATTCTTTTTGCAATACATCTCACAGGATTGATCAAGCTTTCCGCAAGAAACTCCGACATACTTGTTTTCGGCTTCCTGTGAAATGATGATTAATTCTTTTGCCGAAAGAGATATACCGTTTATCGTGCAAAGTGCAGAAAGAAACGTAATTATTACTGCAGCAGAAGATGAAAGGCCGCCGATGGGAAGCTCACCGTCAATAACTGCGCAAAGTCCCCTGTGCAACGGATAACGTTTGGTTAATGCAATTGTTGCTCCTCTTAAATGGTCCGCCCAATCATTCTGCTTTATTGAAGGAGTTGCAGCTACATGCCATTGCGCTCTTTTTTCAAATTGCAGAGACTGAATTTCAATAACGCCGTTTTCTTTCGGACCGTAAGCAATATTAATGCCCTTGTTGATTGCAAAGCCCGTAATTTTGCCAAGCTGATGGTCACTGTGCGCACCTATGGGGCAGATTCTGTAAGGCGTAAAAGCAGTATATTGAGCTTGCTTTTTATATATTTTTTCGAACGCTTCGACTGCTTTCATTGCTGTATACACCTCCATCACAACATCTCAATCAAAACATAATTTCTAACAAATATTATAACCTATAGGGAAAAGTACGTCAAGTAACCCTCCGTCTTATCCGGAGGGTTACTTTGGTTTAATAAATTATAAGTGTTTATAAATTCTGTCATATTGACATACTATTTCTGACCAAGTGAATTTTTTGGAACACTCTTTGGCTTCCATACTAATCCGTGAATAATTATCAACTGTTTTTCTGATTCCTTCCGCTACCGAATACGGACTGTGCGCATCTGCGCTGTATCCAACTCTTCCGTTTTCAAACTGTCCGTCAAATCCTTGACCGGCAGAATAAACAACCGGAAGCCCCTGGCTCATGGCTTCGGCATAAACCAACCCAAACGATTCCGTAAAAGATGGCATAACAAACACATTGTGTTCTCTGTATAATTTCAATAAATCCTCTTTCTTTTGGTTGGGAATATATGTAGTATACTTATCTTGCATAATGCGTTCAAATTCTGATTTATCTTCAATTTTTCCGACAACCGTCAGGGTAACATTGCGACCCTCATTTCGCAAAATTTCCATAGCCTTTTGTGTGGTCGGAATGTTTTTATTCTTATCAATCCTGCCTGCGTAAATCAATTTAAGTTCTTTGCCATTGATTTCTTTCTCGGCCGTTCCCATAATGTTGTCAAGCCAAAAATCATCAATTCCGTTAGGAATTATATAGGTCTTTTGCAAGATTTCATTTCGATATTTTTCAGGAACATACTTGTCAAAAACTTGTTTTCTGTAGGCTTCAGACAAAAAGAACACCGCCGATGCATTGCGCATGGTCTGAATACCTCTGCTTCTGAGATGGGGCATCAAACGAAAAAAAGAATTTACATCCGTATTTCGAACCGCAACCACATAAGGAACACCATATTTCTTTGAAAGCTTTCTCGCGCAGTTTCCGTCAGTAAAAAGCGTGTATGCATGGATACAATTATAATCGTTAATTTCAAATTTTGAAATTATGTCTTTGTATATCTTCGTTTGCTTATAATCAAAAACAAGGCGATCCCATTTTTTGAAGCATTCGCTTACGCAAACATTTTTGTTGGGTTTTATGACCGCTTTGTTTTTGTCATAAACAGGCACATACACCTGATTTTCATAACCCAGCTTCTTCAAGTTTTCGGCCATAATCTGATGAAGAGTTGTTCCGATATAATTGCAGTTTATATGAAATATTTTCATTGGCTTCACCCTTTAACTTTATTATGATAATTATATACAATCTTTTTAGTTTTTTCAATAGAGTTTAAATTAACGCCGCCAGATTGACAAAAATATAATTAAGGGTTATAATTTTTAATACCAAATAATACGGAGCGATTTTATGGACAAGCTTGTTTCAGTTGTAATTCCCACTTACAAAAGAGAAGTGGAATGCCTTTCAACGGCGGTTAATTCGGTTATCAATCAAACATATAAAAATGTTGAAATTGTTATTGTTGACGACAGCCCCGATACTTATGAAAAAAGGCCCGAGGTCAAGGCATATGTCGAATCTCTCATATTTGAAAAAGTTATTTATATTCAGAACGAAAAAAATCTCGGCGGTTCTCTTGCCCGTAACCGCGGCATAGACGCATCAACAGGTGATTACATAACCTTCCTTGACGACGACGATGAATATAAACCTGAAAAAATTGAAAAACAGCTTAAATTCATGATTGAAAATAACTGTGATATGACTTTTTCGAACACCGTCATGTGTAAAAACGGAAAACCCGTTGAGGTCAGGGATTTCAATGATATTCCCGCATACGACAATGAAACCCTTTTGCATTACCACCTTCTTTATCATCTGACAGGCACATCAACTTATATGTTCAGGGCAGAAAAACTTCGCGAAATCGGCGGTTTCGACAATGCTCTCTGTGGGCAGGAATTTATACTTACGCTAAAAGCAATCGAGGGCGGTTTAAAAATCCGATATATGAATGTAAATGATGTTCTTCATGCAATAAGCGCAGAGGGAAGCATCTCTTTCAGTAAAAACAAAATTCAGGGAGAAAAAAATCTTTATCAGAGAAAAATGAAGTATTTCTCAAAGCTCACAAAAAAAGAAATACGTTATATAAAATTCAGATATCATGCAATTATGGCAATTGCCTACAAGCGCAACTCAATTTATCACAAAATGCTTGTTGAAGGTATAACATCGGTTGCCACCTCACCGCTGGATTTCGTCTGCGAATGCACGGCTCTTTTGAAAAACACTCTCGAACAAAGAATAAAATAAAGTTTACGGATATAAGAAAAGGCGGCGGATTATTCCGTCGCCTTTTTTATGCTGTTTTTGAAAAATTTTCTTTTTTGAAGAAAATATTTTGCAAACGATGCAAAATAAAACACCATTGCGTTTGACTTTGCAAAATTAACCAGTCCGCTTTTATCTTTTTCAAAAGGTATTTCAAGCAATTCAGGAGCTCTGAGTTTAATCAACTCAACATGAATCATAGATTGCATTCTTTCCGCCCTGTTCACCGCTGTCCATACATAGATAATACTTCTGGAATTGAAAATATTAAAATACGGCTGACCCATAACGTTACGAATCAAATGAGTGTGCGATGCCCAGACACCCAGCCTGTTTTCGATTGAAAACAAATCAAAAACATTTACTTTTTCATTGGCATTTTTAATTTCTTTCATCCATTTTTTCAGCAACACCTTTGCTTCTCTGCTGTAGTTATGAAGCTTACATCTGAAATATCCGGGTGAAGCAAAAAGCAACGGAATATCGCGGTGCAGAGAGCATTTGCCGACCTGTCCGATTATATCGCCTTCAAGAGTTGCGCAGCCTTTATAGTGACTGTTCACGGTTACCGAAAGTGCAAAAGCATCCTGAGGATAGCCATTTTCTCCGAGAATTTTATCCATATTAAGCTTCATTTCTTTGGTAACGGTTTCTTTATGAATCTGTTCATGCTTTCCGCCACTAATGTTTGCAAGTGCAACAGGCACATCCCAATCCTGACTGTCTTTTTTGAAACTGTCCTTCCAGATTGTATATGAATTGACCTCATCACAAAGACTTTTCAAAAATGCATATACAACCCTACTGTCTCTTCCGGAGGTTAACGGACAATATATTTTATATTTTGACAGATACATTTTGGCTATGTTTTCTATCATCGGAGCGGTTATTTCCGCAGCCTTTTGAGGCGATAATTCTTTCTGTTTCTCATTAGAATTAACAAATCGCACAGCCTTCTGCTCGTTGATATCCAAATAATGGTTCGGAAGAAGCTGCTTCATCTCTCTGTAAGGAGTTACATCATAAGGCATTGCTTGGTTAAGCGGACCGCTGTCACGTATTTCCTGAAGCTCTTCATCGGGTTTTAAATCATAATTTTTGATAATCATCTGCGGATTGCTGCAACAAACAAAATCCGATAAACCAACGGTATAAAAGACAGGGATACTGCAGGTTGCATCACCCAGGCAGTAACACTTTCCATTTTCGGCATAGAAAATAATGTACTTACCGCCAAGTCTTTTCTCGTATTCAACAACCTCGGAGAAATTCCGGGTTGAAGCAAGAACTGTCTGCGCAAGACCTTCACTCCGACCGCTGAAAACATCGACGGCGTGGCCGAAGATTATAAGCTCCCTGTCGCCATTTTTTCCACAATCAAACTGTGTATGGCTGTCAGAATAAAGTGTATATTCTCCCAAAACTCTTTTAATTTCAAGAGATTTCAAAGAATCAACAGCCACTATAGAATCCTTGCATAAGCAAAATGTAAAACAACTTTGGCAATAGATGTTGTTCATATCAATATCCCCTAACAAGAAAAATCAAGCATATTTTTTTGCAACATCTTTTATTACAGCTATATAATAAAACGATTTTCGTTATTTTTTTTCAAAACAGATTCTCCGTCATGCTTAACCCAAAGCACACAAAGATATATGCCTATCAACGCAATCACAAGACCTTCCGCACTTTTAAACAGATCTCTGACAAAATAATTTTCTTCTTCAACTAATGTGATGCCCAGATAAACGGCACAACGGCCCATTTCAAGCCATCCTATTGAAAAAATTGAAATCAAATATTCGACTATACTTAACTCTTTGTTCATGCACAGCAAGCAGAAGAATAATGCAGCAAATGCAATAATCATATAATCGGTTCCGTTTTTATAAATCCAGAAGGTCGATGCAATACAGGCAGGAACATAAACAAAATATGAACCTGCTCCCGTCACTGAATGCTTCTTTAAATAGAAGTATAAACCAATGGTATAAACACATCCGATTGCAACATTTATTAAAAGAATGATTTTTGAATCAACATTAAAGTACTTTAGATTATTTAAAAGACCAAGATACTGTGTGCTTGCTGCAGTTCCGCTGTTAAGTGTCTGAATGAGCAAATCAACCGGATTGGTTGAGGTAGCAATGCATGTTGCCGCCCAACCAGCAACAACTATGCCGGCAGCAGTAAAGAGGGTTTTAAACTGTTTATTCAAAAGATATACCAAACAGATAATAGCAGAAATTTGAGGTTTCATCATTGCAAAGCCGAGCAAAATGCCGGCAATATAGGGATGTTTTTCGCTAATAAGAAAGGCTATCATAAGAAGACTGCAGATTATACCGCCCGCATTTCCAAAATGAAGCGAATACATAAAGCTGAAATGCACCAAAGGAATAAGCATCATAACAATAAGATGCTTGGTTGTAAAATCATCTTTGAATTTTTTATAAAAAACAATCAGCAATGCTGCAAGCGCAACAAAATGCATAACATAAATATAAACATAAGCCGCTTCAAGAGGTAAAAATCCCGCATAAAACACGCTGCCGAAAATGCAGCTCCACGGAACAGTAGAAAAAGCCTCGGGTATCTTTCCTATTGATTCCACCGCTGCAGGCTGACCAATCAGCATATAAGGATTATAACCTTCAATAGCGTATTTACAAATTCTCCAGTGGCCTGTTATATCCCACTTTGTATAACCGTTAAGGTAAAAATACAAAAGAATACATACACCCAAACACAGCATGAGCGCCGCAATCAAAAAGATGGGCATGCTTTGTTTTACTTTAGAATTTTTCATTCAGATTTCTCCTGTCCTATTAAAAATTTGTACTGTTTTTTTCGGTTTTTTAAGCTTCCATTGAGTATAAAATAATCAACGCCGCCGTTTTCAGCGCATTTTCCGTCTTTCTCGTATCTGTCACCAATAAAAAGAACATCGTTTTTATCAAGGCGGTTTTCGTTAATTATATAATTGATGCCCTGCGCCGACGGTTTCAGCACGGTAATGCGTTCTTTGTCCGGCCAGTATATTCCGTCAGCCTCAACACCGAGAGCCCTGCATTTTTCAGCAGCCGGATAGTCCGAATAGATAAAGACTTTTTTGCCCATATTTTTTTGCTGTTTCAGGAATTCAATCAATTGTTTATCTCTGCAACCGAAAAGAGTATCTATCGGTTTTTTCAAAATCCATTTTTCAATAATCTCCGATGTCCTCTTCACGGAAAAACCGTGCTTTTGTGAAAGCTTTTCAATAATTATGCTTTCAAACCCTTCTTTATCAGAAATCTCGTCTTTATCACGCATTTTACGGTAATCGCTCAGTAAAAGCAATTCTTTAGCTTTAAAAAAATGAAAAGCATAGTATAAAACAAGCTGATATGCCATGCGAAGCTGCATGGGCCTTTTAAAATAAAGAGTTCCGTCAACATCAACTATGTATGCTCCGTAATCCGCAATTTTATGTTTTCTCTCTTTAATCATAATCAGATACCGACAATTTCATTGTTCATGATAAAGCTCAGCGACGGAATATCAATAATCATCAGCAAACAGGTAACCACGAACAAAACAACCAAATATGCGATGAGTGTTTTTTCTTTAAACAGCTTTTCGGGCTTCTGTGCGCTTGAATTTTCCTTGAAAGAAATGCTGAAATAAAGGCAAAAAAGACCGCAAATCAAGGGAATATCAAGAATCAGCTCCGCACGGTATTTAACCATAAACACGCCGCAGAAAAATACCGAAAGAAGTGCATAGAAAAATGACGAGATCAGCAAAGATTTTTCCGTGTAATATTTGAATGACTTTCTGTAGCTTGAAGCAAGCTCTTTATTATCAATCATTCTGTATTCGGAATAGCGCTTTGTTGCCATAAGGAATGCGCCTGCCATCCAGTAGCCGAAAACAATGCTGACCGGAGGAATATAATCGCTTGTGATTGCAAACCAACCAATCAAAAGACGTATTGCGTTGTTGAGCGATTCGGATAAAACATCAACGTATGGGATTTCTTTTGTTCTTATGGGCTTTACATTATAAAGAATACCCATAACCCAGAGCCAGAGCTCCATAAAGAATGTCAACTTTGATGCAAACCATGCAACCGCAAGACCCGCAACGGTAAAAATTGCATATTCAATCATTACGCCCGCAAACTTAACATTTCCGGAAACAACAGGCCTTGATTTTTTTGTGGGATGGAACTTATCAAACTTTGCATCCAGCCACTCGTTGATAACATAGTTTGCCGATGCAATAAAAGAAGTTGCAATGAACGCAAGGATTATGTTTAAAATCTTGCTTTTAACAGAAACTCCGTCAACAAGAAAAAATGCAAAAACCATTCCGGGAAATATAAAAAGCTGTTTAATCCAATGGTCTATTCTTGCAATTCTTATGTAGTCTTTGATGTTACTCATAATCACACCTCATCACTATTGTATTATTTAGGTAGATCGGTTTTATTTTCAACAGATTCATTCAAAACGTTCTTTATGTAATTTGTCAGTTCTGTGCTTGATACACCGTCTGTATGCGGAAGATAAATAATCTCAACACCCAATGGGGCAAATTGTTCTTCAAATTTATTCCATTGTGGAGTGCCATGCCAATCGCTGCCAACAAACATTCTGTCAAAATGATATTTTTCCCAAGCCGCAAGTTTATCTTTATCAGGCTGTGTTACAACTTCATCAACATATCTTATTGCTTTTATAATTTCCGCTCTTTCAATCCAAGGGATAACCGGAGTTTTGTTTTTTTCTTTTTGAACGAGTTCATCCGTACTGACACCAACAATTAAATAGTCACACTGCTCTTTTGCGCGTCTTAGAATATTCAAGTGCCCGATATGAAACATGTCATACACACCTGTTGTATACCCTATAATTTTCTTCATTTTTTCACCCACTTTTATTTCTTGCCTTTAATGAGTAATTTTTTTGCTAAAAATAAAACCGAAATCATCTTTTTTCTGCAGCAAATTAATGCGGACAACACAGTAATTACCAATGCAGTAAAACCGCAAAGCATACCGGCCAATACCCATGTAAACCACGAATCAATGATAATAACCCCAAGAACAATCTGCAATATCAAATATATAGTCAAAACATTGGTTGCAGTCCATACCATCATAAACAATGCTTTTTTTAACGGCCTGTTTAATATGTTGTTTTTTAAATATACTGCAAACTGTATTGTTCTGAACAGATTCGCCGCCAATGTTCCTACAGCAACCCCAACAATTCCCCAAACGTGAGTCAAAACCACAGATATGACAACATTCATAACAGCTTCAACTATCGCACCGTTTCGTGTCTGCTTATAATGGCCCGCCGCCCTGACTACAGTAAGATAAGGCTGCCGTATGCACATAACCATTTGTGCAACAACAGCAATTAAAGCGAATATCGGCTCAACATAGTTAACATCTGTAACTCCTTTTGTATAAAGCTTAACAAAAGGAACAATAAGAACCAATGCACAGGAAAACACCACTGAAACAAAAGCACACATAAAAAATTCATAAAGCTCAAAATTTTTATATGCTGTTCCGGATTCCTTTTTAGCAAACATATTTCCGAAAGCAGCTTCAAGACTGTTAGTAAATATTGAAAGTATTTTAAAAAGACCGTTTATCACCAGATAATATACAGTATATACCGAAACCTGTTTTACATCAGCAAAAATTGTCAGCACGGTCAAATCTGTATTATCATGCACAATATTTGCTATGGAATGCCACATAACATCCCATCTGCCTTTTAAACCTGTTTTGTCAGGCGGAACAGATTTGTCAATCTTATATGTTTTTCTCACATAAATTGAAAGGATAACAGGCACAAGGGCAAATATTATTGCACTTCCCAACTTGACAATAAATACATTCTGACCTGCTTTCATTAAGATAACCGCAATAAATGTGTTAAAACATGTCGCTACTGTAGCAATTATATGATATACATACAGCCTTTGATCTGCCGTAAGCAATATTTGATATGTAATACCAAAAAAATATTGCGAAAAAGAACTCGCACCTACAATCAAAACCATCAAACCAACTTCAAAGGCAGGTAAAGATGTAGATGCTATTAAAGGATAAATAAAGGACAGAATGCATATATATGCAAGAAGAATATATCCGATTTTTCGCATATACTTTTCTGTTGCATTTATAATGCCGCTTATTCCATGCGTATTTTTATCTGCCAACACTTTATACAACGCAAATCGTGTGGAACCGGCAATACCAAATTGAAATATGGTAATAAAATTCAAAAACTGAGTAACGGAAGATATAACACCATTATAATCTGAACCAAAGTGAAAAAGCATATACCGAGGCAAAATCAATCCGCATACAAAATGCATTATCTGATAAATCCCCAATGCAGCTGTATTAATCAAGGCTTTCTGACTTCTTGATTTCAGATCTACTCCCCCTTTCTGCAGTTTTTATTGGTAAAAAACTTGTAATTAAGCATCAAAGATAACTTTATCAAATATTTCCAAATTAGCTTGACGTTGTTCTTCGGGAGGCAGCTTCATATAATCTCCGAATATCCTTGTAAGATAATCTTCAAGCATTTCAGGAGCATAATACATTCTGTCTTCAAATTTTACAAGTTGAGGCATACCATATACAGAAGCAGGCATGCACTGCTTTGAATATCTGTAATGGCTCGACATTGAGCACAGCAAGCCTGAATCATCGTTTTCATACTTGCGACACGCTTTATCGAACTCGTCATTAAGCTTATCGGTATTTGTCCAAAAAATCATCGCCGAAACTAATTTCTTTATAACTTTATTTTTAAAATTATTATTGTGGCAATATGCTCTTTTAAAAATCTTAAGTTTTTTTATGCGTTCAATCTCTGCAACTTGTTTTTGCTGAAGAGAACTGTTTTCAGGTGCGTTGTCCAAAGGAAAAATATCGAGATAAATTCCGTGAAGCCCCAAGCTTTTTTCCTTTGAATTATATTTATCATTTTTGACCGTTAAAGAGGTATTCTTTATGCATACAAGTGCATGAGGGTGCATAAAATTATGGGTGTTTTTATAGCTTCTGTAAACAAATCTTTCAGATAAATCTTTGCTGCAAATCTCAGCAAATCGCTCATAATCCTTTCTTGGCATTGCAATATCAATATCAAGATCCCATGGTATAAACCCTCCATGCCTAACCGCACCTAAAGCTGTTCCTCCAATAATATAATATAAAATATCATTTTCACAGCATAAACGGTGAACTTCATCCATGATTTCCATCTGTGCCTTCTGCAGTTTTTTGAATTCTGACATATTCATTTTCTTTCACCATCTCTAATTCGTTTTTTGTAACATTACTTTCAAAGGGTAAATTTAATACGGTAAATGCCAGGAAAATATGAAACGGCGGGTCGTGATAAAATAATTCGCTGAGAAAGAAATACATTATAATTATACATATTATTACGCTATAGTTAAGAGGGCTTCTCTTAAAAACGGAGCGTCTGTTTTGAGCTGAAATAGATACCAAAGATAAAACAAGAAGAATGCCGCCAAAAGCACCCAAATAATAAAAAATATCCAGATATGTGTTGTGTGCCGCACTTTTGTTAAGTATAGAAGAGCTTATTCCTACACCGAAAAGACCCACTTTAATGTTTTTAATTATATATTTTGCATACATTATCCAGAGATCAAACCTGCCCGTTGTGAGCTTGTTTATATCAACGCCTTCAGCGGTTTCTCCGGCGGATAATCTTTCAAGAACAATTTCAAGCGTAGGGATTTGTCCTGATAATACCAAACAAATAATCAGCATGACAACAATCAATAACAAACATACTGCGATATATTTTTTTTGACTAAGTTGTGAATATATTAAAAAAGCAAACGGAACCAGAAGCATAATAAGCGCTGACTTGCTGTATGTCATAGCGGCGAAGTAAAGTAAAGGAGCGGCAAATAAAAACATTGTACCTGTTTTTATTTCTTTATTATGATTTATTACAATTAACAAACAAATTGATAAAATTAATCCGATTGAATAATAATTCGGATCCTCATATAATCCGGCAAACCTGTATATTTCTTCGCCCTGCTCATAAACGCCTCCTAATTCCTTCAATCCAATGTATGAATGGATTTTAAACAAAGAAGAGTCCATTGTTCCAAAAACTGAAGCAACAATATTACCGATTATATAGCTAAAAAACAATTCTTTATGTTCCACCTTGACTTTTCCGTTCAAGGTGCTTGAAAGAAAAAGAAGGTTACAAATAAGCTTAACTGTTCTGAACAAATTAAACTGTCCGCCCCATAGTTCACCAATCAAAACATATAGGGCAAACAAAATAACCAACAAAGTTGCTCTTCGAGGCAAAGCTAAATGTAAAACAACATAAGCTAAAATAATTATGGTAAAAAAAGACTGAACTCCCGGTGAAAGCTTAAAAATATTTGCCATGGGCATAACAAAGAATATCTGCAAAAGATTCGATTCTCTGTCACAAAAAACAAGCATCAATCCCATTAACAAAAAAGCCGCAAGTGAAAAAACATTTCTGTAAGTTCCGAATAGTATAAGCAGAGCTAAAACAGCGGAGATTGTCCATCGAATTTTATTATCTTTTATTGAAATCAACCGGACATCTCTCCTTTTGTTTTATTTTCTGAATTTTTTTATTGAAGCCGGATTTCCCGCAACAATAGCATATTCGGGAACATCTTTTGTTACAACCGAACAAGCTCCTATAATTGAATGGCTGCCGATTTTAACTCCGGGTAAAACCGTTACGTTTCCGCCAATCCAAACATCATCACCAATTATAACTTCCTTATCTTCCGAATAACCCTGCTCCATCATTGGTTTTGTCAAATCGGAAAACTCATGATTTCTGGAATATATAGTGCAGTTTGGTCCCATCATAACATATTTGCCTATTATGCATTTCCCACCAATTCGAGCATTTACCCCTATTCCAGAATAATCACCAAGGCAAACGCGAGTTGAAAAATTTGCATTTTTTTCAATGTTTACATTTTTTCCGCAGTTTTCAAGCATTAATCTTCCGCAAAATGCCCTTAATTGTTTTTGACCTATTTTAATCATTGAGTTCGATAGAGGCATGTGCTTTGCAAATCCATTATACAACACATAGCCTACAATCTTCTTGATTTTCATTTTCATCCTCCGTAATCATTCAACCCATTCCGCTATTTTACACAATGAACTATCATTGTTGCCTTTATAGTTTTCAAGCCTTCTTTTGGCTGCCGTTATTTTTTCTCTGTTTTCCATAATTTCAGAAAATCTTGTTTTGATTCCTTCTTCACTGTTCTCGCATATAAAATCCTCTGCATCATCCTTCAGCATTTCGACAGAAGAAGATGTTTCCGTTGAAAAAACAGGCACATGAAGGGCTTTTGCCTCCATATATACCATTGGTGCTGCTTCGTGAAAAGATAAACTCAAAAGCAAATCAGCATTCTTCATATACGGATACGGATTTTTCTTATTCCCCAAAAGCACAATTCTTCCGTCCAGATTTTCTTCTTTAATTGCAAATTCTATATTCTCGCGTTCGGGACCATCACCTGCTATATACCACAAAACATCGGTATGTTTTTTAAGAATCGGTGCGAACGCATGTACAGCACGGACAAGCCCCTTTTCAACACTCAGTCTGCACGCAGAGAAACAGATAAACTTGCCACCGGGATACTTTTCTTTCTGCTCTTCATTGCTTTTTTTCAGGAGCTCATCATAATCCATGAAATTGTAGCAATAATCCATTTTGTTGGCCAGCTTTGGATGAACACTTTCAAAAGCTTTCATAACAGATTTAGACACGCCGACTATTTTGTCCGCAAAAGCATAATATTTCTCATTAAATTCTTTGCTTACATTCAGCTTTTCTGCATCACAGTGAACCCAAACCGCCTTTTTCTTCGCTTCAACACATTTATCAAGAACCCTTGAATACCCTGATATCACGAGTTCCTTCCGAGTTTCCGTACGGTAGGCAACAGCCAAATCGTAACCGCTGAGTTTTTCCTGGTGCTTAACAGCAAGAGATATAGGAAATCCGTTGTTAAACACCCGCGACCATAATGTTCCGAATAACCTGAACAAAAATATCTTCAGACTCCTCGAACGAAGTGTTTCTGACAATGAGGATATACCCAAAGCTTTGAGTCTCCAAGAAGGCTCTATTATATTAACACGAGGATCAAGCCTGTTTTTCAAAACTCCTTCGGGATAATACACCAACATATCTATATCATAATCATCACATAAACAGTTTGCCATGTTAATGAGGGACGACTGGATTCCTCCAACTTCAAAATATCGATTCACAAAGAGTATTCTTTTTCTTGGCTTTACCATTTTATCCTCCATATAAATCTTCTCTGGTTAATAATCAAAATTTGCAATCTCTACACCACATTTTTGAGCTGTTTCTATAATCAAAGTATCTGAAAAAACTTCATATTCCTTCACTCTGCCTTCGGTAATTCCTCCGAAATATTCACAGTTGGGTGTAACAGAAGGGTGAATAATAAGCTCTGCCACGCTGTTATTCTCCCATTTTATATTCTTTAAAAGATACGGCAAATTAAGCTTATCCGCTTCGTTCATTCTTACAATTATTCCATCCGGAGCATTCACTCCCAATTTACCGGATTTTTTCTGCCAAGCATCAAGCATACGGCATTTTATGGGATTTGTAATTGTCCATTTCAAGCTCTTATCGGATTTTCCGGTTGATGACGGAACAAATATTCTTTGATGCGAACGCATTTTTTTAATTCCTAATCCAAGTGAAACATCTCTGAAAAGAGAATAAACATCCGGATATACATGGACATTCTGGTGTGTATTCCAATAATCAGGCTCTCCGCAAATTTCACAATATCTTTTATACTGAGCAATCATTTCGGTTTCGACCTGTTTAAAATCATAGGTTTTATTTTTGCAAGCTTGTCGAATTTTATTGTACGAAAGAAAATTACCGTTACCGTCAATCAACGTTGAAACTTTATCAGAAGGTGATAAAGGTATACCGGCTGTGAAATTATAATGAAGTCCTACCGAAAGATTCGGAAACTTCGATTTAAGTTCAGATGCCGCTTCACAGCAAGGCATGTTAGTCATAACGTTTGTTGAAAGAACGATTCCTGCCGCTGCACATTCTTCTATTGCTCGGTTAACATCTGCGCACATTCCGTAGTCATCCGCAGTTATAATCAGCTTCTTCATGTTTTTGCCTCTCTGAAAAGTATTATTTTGCAATCGTTTCTTTTTTCTCTTTTTTTGCCATTGCCGTTGTCTGACCTGCTGCCGTGCCCTGAGTGCTGTCCTTTATGAAAAGGATTTTTATTGTTGCAAGAATGAGCCTCAAATCCTTAACAAAAGACATTTGATTAATATACATCAAATCCATCTGCAGCTTATCATAAGGCTCGGTATTGTATCTTCCGTACACCTGAGCAAGGCCAGTAAGGCCCGCTTTAACCTGCAAACGCAGGCTGAATTCGGGCAGTTCCTCCTCATACTGCTTTGCGATTTCGGGACGCTCAGGCCTGGGTCCTACAATTGTCATATCACCCTTGAGGATATTGAAAAGCTGAGGAAGCTCATCAAGACGGCAGGCACGGATGATTTTGCCAACGGGTGTTATTCTGTCATCATTTTCACCTGCAAGCCTCGCAACGCCGTCACTCTCCGCATTAACACGCATACTGCGGAATTTGAGTATTTTGAATTCCTTACCATCCTTCGTAAGACGAACTTGTTTATAGAGTGCGGGACCTTTATCGTATGCTTTTATTGCAATTGCGGTAACAAGCATAACGGGGCTGAGAAGGATTATTCCTACAAGTGAGCAGAAAATATCGATTGCACGCTTTAAAAATGCATATTCGATTTTAGGCTCTGCTCTTGAAACGCAGAAAACGGGCACGCTGAACATATCCAGATGCACTGCGCCCCGCATCATAATATCACCGATTTGAGGAGCGGTATAGAATCGCTTGCCGTTTTCAATGCAGTATTTCAAAACCTCATTTCTCACATCGGGTGAAATGTCGGCAACAAATACCGCCCCGCAATCCTTGATTTTATCCGTTATGCTTTTATAGTCCTCGTCTGTTTTGATTATTTTCGTTACCTCGAAATTCTGAACCCTGCTGTAAACCTCACGAAGCCTTAAAAGCTCGGATTCATCATTATAAATAAGAGCGGTCTTTTTGGGCTTGTTAAATTTGAAGTAAGCTCTGTTTACCGCAATGCTCCATGCAGTATTAATTATAAGCTGAAAAACAAGAAGCATGATTAACGGAAGAGGAGTGAAAACCGTTGAATTTGCAATAACAAAAACAATATAAAACGCTCCTCCTGCAATAACATCCGCAAGAGTCTGCGAATAAACCAGCTTCCCGCTTCCGGTAAGACCGAAATCATAAGATTTGTATGTACGCAGCGCAAAACAGAGGATTGCAGCATAAAGAAAAACAAAAATCATAAATCTCGTTTGACCGACTCCGCGATGGTTATATGTTTCGTTATAATAGTTAAGGCACACGGAATATGAAAGTATTGTCATAATAATATGCGCAAATTTACATATTCTGAGGGCTATGCTTTTTGAATAGTCATTATGATTCTTTTTCAACTCAATCCCACTCTTTCAAACAAAAGATTGATATCATCTATAACTTCATCCGAAGTATTTCTGATGCTGCCCAAGTACTTTTTGCGAAATTTTTTCTTTTTTCCGAACAAAAGTGAGAATAAACGGCAAATTTCGCAAATCGGGGTCAGAATTTTATATTTTTTAATTATCGGGTACTGCGCCTTCAAGTCATCATACGGAACAAAAATCCGTGAAAAAACATATTTTGACCTGCCGCCCTTGTGATGCTGTTCTGACAGCATTCTTGTTTTTTGAGAACCGAAAGAGCCTCCGTTTATGATGAAATCCTGCATAATCTCGGTTATTTCATCATGCTCTTCGCCTGAAAACCATACCTTACTGAGTTTTTTTGCTGTTTCGTCAAACTCGGTAAGCCTGCCTTTTTTCAGCAAAGCTTGGGTCTCGGGCGTGCAATAATTTTTACAGCTTTCCATAAGCCAAAGGTCAAGAAACGGTCTTATCCCGCAGCCTCCGCCAAGAAAATGCTTGGCCATGTGAGCAATATGATAAAAATAAAACATCGCATCATCAAGCTCGCATTTATAACCGCCTGTCCCAACGATTTTTGCGTGTTCCCACACTTTTCCGAGCACTTTAGCCATTGAGGGAGACGCTTCTTCCTCAAGTAAACTGAAATGCAGTTCAACATAAATATTTTCCGTTGAGAGAATCTGAATATCATGTTTTCCTTTGCCTGCATATTTATAGCCGAGATCTTCGGTTATCGCCTTTGCTGCATTCTCAACATCCTCTTCGTGAACAAGAATATCAATATCGCATCCGGTTCTCATCCAAGGCTGAGGATAAAGACTGCTTATAACCGAACCTTTCAGCGGTATATACGGAATTTTTTTGTTTTCAAGAACAGCACAAACCTTTGCAAGAACAAACTCAAGGTTTTCATACTTAAAAGCTTTGTAATAAATCTGTTCACGGTAGATATTCTCCGCTGACCTGCCATTGACAAGCCCGTTATTTATCAGTGCAGAACCGACAACGTGAACAACATCATGGGCTTTTGATATGTTATACAGTTCAAACAGGAACTCGTCGGAAAACGAAAAAGCCTGCGGCAAGTCGAGTGTGCAACCGCACACTTCGTTGCCGATAAGCTTTATTACCATATCACCTGTATGTTCCATTTCCGACTGCTCCGATTATCTCATAATTTTTTGATTTTTCTCTGTATTCTGAAAATATACGGTCTTAGAGGTTTTAACACCTGCCAGATTTCAATTTTTATTTTATACAAAACGGAATTGCAGGATTTTTTCTTGCCGTCGGTTTCAATATGAGTCACAACAGCAACAGCCTGCTCTTTTTTTATTTTTTCGCACCAATACTGTGCATCACCGTTCATAAGAAGCTCACCGCCATGCAAAAGCTTCCTTATTCTGTGAAGAACAATTTTTCCGTCTGTGCGCCTGAAAAGCAGAATTCTTCCTCTTTTGAAATCCGATTCTGTACAGGCTTTAAGCCAGACGGTATTTTTGCCGTGTTTAAGAAACGGATTCATGCTGTTACCCGTCACAACAAGAGGTACGCGGCCGCCCTCTCTTATTGCATCTTCAATTATTTCGGCAAATTCAGCCGACGAACAAATCAGTTTTTCCATAAATCATTCAAAAAGCGTGTTGTATGTAAGTTTCACAGCATCTTCATCGGGTCGGCATTCAAGAAGCATAACAGGAACTTTTTCAAGAATTCTCTCAAAAGTGTCAAAAGCATTGTTGAGGCATTCTTTATCCCAATAAGGCATAAATATATGCGGCATAAAATATTCAGTTGCCTTTGCGGCATCAAGCCTTGTTATTCTATTCTCTTTAGCTTGACGGAGAACAACTATTCCCCTCAGTTTTGTTTTGCGGTTAATGCAATACGGTGAGGAACCCTTCCACGGCAGACCGCAACCGTAAAAATCACCGCTGATTTCTCGAATAAATACCTTATCACCGTTTATTATTTCTGCATCCAAATGCTTCTGCCAAAGCTCTGCCTGGGTTGTTTTGCCCACTCCCGAGAAACCGGTGAACACAACCCCATCTCCGCCAAGGTCAACACACGAAGCATGCATAAGCAAAGCATTATAATACGAAAATTTTGAACATATCGCCGCAAGAGGCAAAGCATATCCGCCGCTTGGTGAAGGAAAAAATGACCTGACTTCACTCCAATCGGAATTAATGCAGGCAAACTCCCCGTTTTCAAGCCGCAAAAAATGCTCGGATGCATTTTCAGAATACTGTATCCCGTGACACTCGGGCAGCTTGTTTTCGAAGCGAACGGAAATCACCGGCTTTTCATTCGCATCGGCAGAAAAATCGCTTACATAATCCGAATATTCATCCTGCCATTCAATCGGCAAATCTGCAATACTTATAAGCATAAAATCAGCTTCCGAACTGATAGCGGAAGCAGCTGAAATATGCCTCTGCACCGTAGCCCATAAGCTCGTTATAGTAATCAAGGAAGGCTGTGCCGGCTGTTTTAACCTCCGCATCCTTTATGGCTGTGTAATAGCCTCTGCAACCGTCCAAATCATGGGTGAATTTGATAACCGCAGCACCCGAAACCTCGGAAATACCTCCCGATACAGCTGCTATTCCTTCATTCATGTTGATTGCAATAAGTCTGCTTTCGGGAACGATATATTTCTTTTTCATATCGGTTCTCCTTCTTTCTTAATCTTATATAGCTCATACAGCTGTTTTGCCATGTTACAAAATCCGCTGCTTATTTTTTCAGGATGCCCGCTTTCGCCGCAAAGAATACCGGGGCATCGCTGGCAAAACATTTTCCACTCGCATTCTTCACATTCTTCGGGGCTTTTAAGCTCTTTCAGCGCTTTTAAGAGTGAGTCATAATTCTCCCTTAACGCACCGGTATAGCGAACAAAAGGGCTGTTCATAAACGAACACATCTGCAAATTTCCGCTCCATGTTATCCAGAAAGAGTTGCCATAGCTCATGCACCACGCAAACGGCGATTTGAGAGGCGGAAACTTACTCTTTTCAAGCTCTTGAAGAGTAAGCTCGTTTGAGAAATCACCAAGAGAGAATCGTGAAGTCTCCGCCGTGTTTATCACACCTCTTGAGGATTTAACTACCGAAACTGTATGCTGAAAAGGAATTTGCTTTTCGTGTGCAAAACGGTAAACTTTCTGCAAATCTGCTGCATTCTCACGAACAACCGTTGATGTCATTATCAAAGGAACACCTGCATCTTTAAGCAAATCTATCGCCTTCGAGATACGGGTAAAGCCGTCAGGCGAGTTGCAGGTTTTGAGATATGTTTCATCGCTTGCACCGTAAAGGGTAAGCTTTATTCTGTATGGCATTCCGTATTGACGGAATTTTGCCATGCATTCTTCATCAATCAATGAGCCGTTTGAGAGAATGGAAATAAGAAATCCCATTTTGTTAAGCTCACTGTAGATTTTCCAAAATTCGGGGTGAAGAAAAGGCTCGCCGCCCGTGAGGTTAATGCTGAGCGTACCCATTTCCTTTGCCTGCCTTGCAATTGCAAGCCACTCATCGGCCGAGAGTAATTCCCCCTGTTTTTTCGCCTCATCATTTGTAAGGCGGATATAGCACATAACACAGTTGAAATTGCAAAACGGCGTGAGTTCAAAGTTTGCCGTCAGCGGAACCGAATTATCTTTTGCCCATATTCTTAATCGGCCAAAAAAGTCGCCGTCATTCTGTCCGCAGTCAATCATCGCAAAGCACCCTGTTCTTTGAGTCCCGACACAAATTTTTCGGCATCTGCCAAAGCAGTTTTTCTGTCAACCTCATAATTCTCGGCAAGAATATCTGCAAGTGCATCAAGCTCTGCTCCGCTTTGAAGGGCATTCCAAAGAAGCTCGCCGCTTTCAGTGAGCGCAATCATTCCGTGAATTTCACTTGTCATTTTTCCGGTCGGAACAGCCATTGCCTGACCTCCGATTTTTCTGAGCGTAAAACCGTCTTTGATTTTATACATTTTCTGCGCCCCCTGTCATAAAACTACACTTTCACCCTATATTCATATAAATTATATCACTATCATTTGTTTATTTCAATATTATTTTAAATATTATATATATTAAAGAAAAAAGATGTACCGAAAAGGTACATCTTTGAAAAAATTATTCAATTATTCCCATTGCTTCAAATTTTGAAAGAAGAGCATCGATATCCTTTGCCACCCGTTAGAGTGGCAAACACAATGCCGGACTCAACCGCCTGAGCCATAACATTCTCCCATTCATCGGCAGAAAGCAGCTTGCAGCCTTGCATCTGTTCGGGATTGAGATGAACATAACACATTTTGCAATCCAAATTGCAATAGGGTGTGAGTTCGAAAACACCTTTAATTGGAACCGCTTTTGCCCAGGCACGGGAATCAAGATACATGCGCATTGACCAGTCATAATAAGCCGGGGCTCTGAGATTTGCAATTAATTCAGGCAGGATTTTTGAATTCCGAATAACCTGCGGAATTTCATGTTTTTCCATTTCCTGCCTTCCATTCCATTGTTATCGGATTTCTGAAAAGCATAACTTTTCTCAATTAAAATTCATCATACAATTCTGTCAAAGTCAATTGCTTTTTTGGAAATCATCAGGATTTTTAATCTCAATCAGATTGCCTTTTTCATTGATTCTGTAGACCCTTGTGCAGTATCTGAGCATGCTGGGCCTGTGAGTGGTAATAACCCTTGTTCTGTTGGGATAAGCCTTCATCATATTGGCAAGAACCGTTTCCTCCGTTGCCGCATCAAGAGCGCTTGTTGCCTCATCCATAACAATAACAGGAGCATCCCTGAGAATCGCTCTTGCAATTGACATTCTCTGCACCTGACCCTCGGAGAAGTTGACACCCTTTTCGCTGATTTGGGTATACATTCCCTCGGGCAGCTTTTCAACAAAGCTCCATGCATCAGCAGTTTTAAGCACCGCTTCAAGCTCTTCGTCGGTGGCCTCCGGGCGAACAATGCGAAGATTTTCCGCAATGCATCCCGAAAATATTGCGTTGCCCTGCGGCACATAGGAGCAAAATCTTCTTGTGCTTTCGGAAACGGCAATTTCATCGCCATGCTCTGTTTTCATTGTTAACTCGCCTGAATCAGGCTCAACAAGCCCTAAAATCAGCCTCAGAATTGTTGTTTTTCCTTCTCCCGAAGGGCCAACAAAAGCAATCGTTTCGCCAGGTGCCGCACTAAACGATATCTCGCTGACAACAGGTTTCTCGCCGTCGGGATAAGTATATGTAAGCTTGTTGCAACAAAGTGAAACTCCGTTTTCGTTTGCGCTTTTTTCCATTTTCTCGGCTTTTTTATCATCCTTGCTTTCTTCAAGCGGCAAATTTGTTATTTCCATGATCCTGCCGGCCGCGGTCGCAAGGGAAATTGCGCTCGGAAGAAGCGAAACAAGCGAAGAAAACGACGATGTGAGCTGACCCGAAATTTGCAGAAAAAGGGTCATTGTTCCGTAGGAAATCACGCCCTGCCAAAGGCGATATACGCCCCAGCCGTAGCAGGTATATGCAACGGCAAGACCGATCACGGACATGCAGAGCGTCATTATAACAGAAAATTTGTCATGATCAAGCCTTATTTTTCTGTAAAGCTCAAGATTCATCCTGAGCTGGCTGACATATCGTTTTGTCAGGTCAAAGGCCTTTATGGTTTGAAGATTCTGAATGGATTCAGAATAAAAAGAGAGGATTTTGCCGTTCATTTCACGGCTTTCCTTGTTATATTTGCGAATCATTTTTGCCGAAACTCTTGAAGAAACAACAAGAAACGGCGCACTCATAAAAGCAAAAATCGCCATTATGGGGTCATAATAAAGAACAACTGCAAGGCACCCCAAAAACTGCGCAGATTTTGTAAAAACGCTTGGGATATAAGAAACAATGCTGCTTGAAACCGCACTCACATCACCTTCAATTCTGTTGAGAAGGTCGCCTGAATGATATTTTCTGATATCCTCCCATTTTGAGAAGGTTATGTGTTCATATACGTTTGAGCGGATTTCATTGCTGATTTTAGTGCCCACAATCGTGGCAATTCTTGATATTATTGCTCCCACAAATATCTGCGAAATTCCAAGCCCGATTGCCATAACGGCGCTTTTGAGAATTGTGTCATTATTATGAGAAACAACGGAGTCAATAAGATATTTTGAAGCAACATTTGCGCCAAGCCCCATCGCCGTGCTGATAAGGCCTATAACCACATACAAAGCTATCTGAACACGGTACTTGGAAATGTAGTGCAGAAGCCATTTCCATTCCTTTCCGAGTGAACGGAAAAGCTCAACATATTCACTTGGCTTTTTCATTACATCACCCTCATTTCCTTTGGCCGTTTTTATTTTTTCTTTCGGCCGCCGTAACCGTAGCCGTAACGTCCGTATTTGCCCGAGTATCCGTAGCGGTAATATTTATTGTAACCGCCGTATTTATAGTAGTTTCCGTAGCCGCCGACGCCTCCGGTTGCACCGTTAAGGATGCAGCCGAGAAGCTTTGTTCCGGTTTCAAGCACTGCATTGATGCCTGTTCTTATGCTCGTCTGCATAACAACATCCTGCCTGATTATATAAAGAACAGCATCCGCTGCACCTGCAATGATTATTGCGTCTGAAATAATTCCGCAAGGCGGAGTATCAACAAGAATCAAATCGTATTCTGAGTTAAACTCCTCAAACACGGCTTTCAGGTTCGGTGTGCGGATTATCCTCTGAAGATTCTTCTCACCATTCTTAAAACTAAGTAAATCAAAGCCGAGCGCATCGATATGGCGAATAACATAAGAATCCGTTTCACGTTCAATATTTCTGTCTTTCATAGCTTCTTCAACAAGCGGAGAAATTCCCGAATCACGAAGGTCACAGTCAACAACAAGTATTTTGCCCTCGTTTTTGGCAAAAATCGAGGCAAGGTTAACTGTTATAACTGACTTGCCTTCATCGGGGGCAGTACTTGTGACCATAACAACCTTTTCTCCGTTCTGCAAAGATTTTTGAACCGAACTTCGCAAAAGGCGCAGAGACTCAAGAAAATCGTTGCCGATGAGCGGGTTTGTCAATATAACATCCGTATTAATCTTTCTGCGGTATTTTTTGAAAATAACCTGCGGAAGAACACCGATACAGTTCTGGTTAAGAATGTTGCGGATATCCTCTTTTGTTCGGATAGTCTTTCTGAGAATTGCATACACAACAATCCAGCCTATACCTATTACTGCACCTATAAGAGCTGCACTCAACACCGATGAACGCCATGCCATTTTGTTTGAAGGAATTTCCGGCACAACAGGGTCGGTTATCATGACGATTTTTGTTCTGCCGATTATATAATCAGATACCGAAGAATAGTTGTCTATTACCGAAAGCAACGTGTCATAAGTGAGCTGAGCATCACGCCCCGTTGCCTTAAGAGTAACCATGTTAGTGCCTTCAATGCAAGCTGCAGTTACCATTGCAGGCATAGAACCCACATTCAAATCCTTGCAAACATGTGCAATAAGAATCGGGCTGCTGATTACATGGGGAAAAACATTTGCAAGCTGGTCTGCCGTGTTTCTGTCATAATAGAAAGAATATGCAGAAACGCCGTTTTCACCCGAAAGCACCTTGTTTTCCGTTTGAACGGTAAATGTTGCGGAAACGGTATAAATCGGGGTGAAACGCACATAGCTTCTGTAAAACTGCAAACCGCCCAGAAGCACAGCAAGAGCCACGGCAATCCAGCCGAACTTAATTGCGCCGCGCCATATATCGCTCAGCAACACCTTAAGCTCCACCGTTGAATTGGCGGAATCGTTATTTACTGTGTTATTGTTCATATAATAACCCTATTTCCAAATTTAATTTTTATCAGGCATTTTTAAGAATCGCTTTCCATATAGCCTGCACCTGCAATTTCTTGGGAATTCTTTGCATATCGGGAATATCCTCTGTAATAGGCGCCGTAATATCCCGTTTCATCCGAACCCATCTGCCCGAACAGCGTAAACGGCTTATAAACATCATTGAGAATACAGCCCGCAAGCTTGCCTCCCGCATCAGATATAGCAAGAATGGCATCGTTGATATCCTGAACGGCAACTGTATCCGTTCTTACAACAAGCAAGGTTCTGTCCGCATGGTTCGAAATTGTTACCGCATCGGCGGAAACAGATGAAGGCGGAGTGTCGATAATAATAAAATCCATTTTATCTCTCAGAGCATCAAGGCATTTTGAAAGCATCGGCCCGTTAAAAATATCTTCCGAGTTTTCGTGGCCCTTTTTATTGAATGCAATTATCAGATTGCCTTTTCTGTAGCGGTAAAAGCCGTAATCAGAAAGTGCAATTTTGTTTGCAAGAACATCGGTAAATTCATTTAATATTTCACTGTGATAATCAAATATTTTATACATTGAAGGCTTGCGGATATCAAGGTCAAGCAATGCAACCTTATATCCCCTTCCTGAAAGAGCAATTGCGATATTGGCTGCAACGGTTGACTTGCCTTCGTTTTCCGCAACACTTGTAACAGCAAAAATCTTTTTGCCTTTTCTTTTCTGTATATACTCAAGCTTGGTTGCCAGTTTCTGATAATCCTCGGTGAATTTAAGGCTTGAATATGCATCGTTAATAAGCAAAGCTCTTTTTTTCTTTTCCCACTTTTCTTTGTTGGAAAGATGCACACGCTCATGAGCAACAGTTCCGATAAGCTCGGCATCAATCTTATCCGTAAATCCTTTTTCCTCCTTGACGGTTTCACGAAGCAGCGAAAAAAGAACAATCAAGCCTGCTTCAAGCAGCATTGCAAGCAACACTATTTGATTCCTGTAGGTAGTCAAAGCTGAATTTGAAGGTGAGGTAGGCATATTCGGGCTGGAAATAACATCGATAACCGCATCCGAGAAAATCGCATCCGAAATGTTCGGATAAACTTCAAGAACAGAGGTCAGCAAACGGAATGCAAGCTCCGGGTCGGCAGCTTTTACCGACAGATTCATGAGGTTTGTTGTTCCGTTAACCTCTGCGGAAATTGTTCCGTTAAAAGAATTCAGTCCGAGGTTTTCAGCTGCATGCTTTTTCATTGATGACTGCTGAAAAACTTTGGTAAATATGGTTGCCATCTCCGAGGACGATTCAAGATTGCTGTACATTCCCGAAGAGCCGACCTTTGCACGCACAACAAGGATTGCACTGCTGGTGTAACTTGGAGTATAAACACTTTTTTCAAAAACCTGAATGCCCATATACGCAATAAGCGCCGCAAGAACAATTGCCCATATATTGCGGGCCAAATCCTTGATAAGGCTGTTCCATTCAAATGTTATGGTGAACCATGATTTGTTTTTATCCAAGCCTTATCACTCCTCTACAACAACCGTAAGGATTGAGTGACCCTCATATCCGTCATTGGTTGTAATATAATAATGCACATTGTATGTGCCGGGGGTTTCGCTGTCAAAGTTTGTTGAAATAAGCAAGCCGTAATCTTTCATAAGAACACCGTTTACGGTTACTTCCTTTATATAGTCTTCAAAAACGGGCTTCTCGCCTTTCTTGATATAGATAAGGCTCTTCTGAAGCTGTATTTCGGGCGCCATGGTTTCATTACCTTCAACATGAACAGTAACATCAAGATAAATCATGTGGCCCATGCTGTTTGCAACCTGAAGCGAAACCGTAAAAACGCCTGCAGTATTCTGAACATAGTCTGTTGCAACAATTGTTACTCTGTCGCTTATATCGCCGTCTATGCAGTCCCTTGCACCGACTGCCGCACGGATATCAAGAGCCTCATCAACAGAATAAACAAGAGCACGCTTCATATAGAATTCAGGCTGAGTATAGTCTTTGTATTTAAGTGTGCGTGTTATCTTTGAAACATGGTTATCCGAATCCGCAACCGCATAAGTAACGTTGCAGACACCTGGAGTTATAAACTTGGACACAGACTCAACAAGCACCTTGTCTGAAATATCTCCGTCCTTTTTGTCATAAGCCGTAACGCCCTTCAGCAAAACATCTTTTTTATCCTTAACGCTGATTTCAAGTTCCTCTGATTCAAGAGCAATAACAGGAATTGTGTGGTCGGTTGTTAAGCTGTCAATAACGGAAAAAGTAACAAATGCAACAAGCATCGTCAAAAACAAAAGCAGCGTTATTTTTTGAAGCCATTTCATCATAAAAGGCAAACCTCTCTGTATTAAATCAAATTATTTCGTTATTTATCGCCCTCATGGGGTTTGTTTTCAGCAAAATATCAGCATAGTCATAAGAAATATTTTCACAAATGTATTCATGGATATCTGCAAGATTCGGAGTTCGACTGTATTGACTGTGGGCATCGCTTGCAACGAAATCCGCCAACCTGTTTTTCATAATGTTATCTGCCGTTCGTTTAATATATGCACCGAAATCTCCTGTCAGGCTGCCGCCATTAAGCTGAACAAGTGCGCCGAGAGAACGAACCTTATTTAAAACCGCATAATTTTCAATAACAAAACCGTATCTTTCGGGATGGGCAACAATCGGCACATACCCATAAGAAATGAGCTTTTCAAGCCTTGATATTGCCGTTGCTTTATCAATGCGGAAATCAAGCTCAACAAGCATATATCTTGAATTGTTAAGTGTTATAAACTCATGATTTTTAAGATGCGTTTCAAAATTCTTTGAAAGAAAAACTTCTTGACCCGGATAAATCTCAACAGGAATGCGCTTATCATTCAAAGCCTTACCGAGCTTTTGCAGCCTTGCGTTAAGCTCTGCATTCCAATAATTATCAAACATCCCCGGAATATTGCAATGGGGTGTCGCAACAATTCCGTTCGTTCCCGATTCTGCGGCAAGCTGCGCCATTTCTATTGAATCATTAAGATTGCCCGAACCATCGTCAACTCCGTGCAAAATATGACAGTGAATATCAAACACAGCTGTCACCTCCTCGATGAATTATCCGTAAATAAACTTATTGACTCTTTTGGCTGCTTCATCAATATCAAATGAAATAATCGCCATTCCGTTATATCGTTTGTAGGCGAAGGAATCGCTGTAGGGTACATGCTGCGATTCGATGTTAAAACCGTTTTCCAAAGCACACGTTGCAATCGAGGCTATAACGGAGGTAAGCTCCGTGAGCGAAATATTTGTTTTAACAAGTCCGAAAGCGAAATCCGCCAAATCATAAATTTCGGGCAGACTTTTTTCCTTCAGAATTTTTGTTGCCAAAGCCTGAATAACATTTCTCTGCCTTGCAGTTCTTTTAAAATCACTATCGATTTTTCGGATTCTCATATATACCAAGGCTCTGTCGCCGTTGAACTGATTTGGGCCTGCTTCAAATTCTGTTTTTTTTGAGTAATACTTTTCCATATAGTCTGCTTCAGCCTGAGTAAGGTTGATTGTAACTCCGCCTGCTTTATCAATAAAATCTGTTACACCGTTAAAATCAACAACAACAAAGCGCTGTATATCCAAATCAAAAAGCTGGTTAACCGTGTTCACCGCAAGACCCACTCCGTCAAAGGAATAAGCCGCATTAATTCTGTTCCACCTGTGGCCTTCAATCGGAACAAGAGAATCTCGCAAAACAGACACCATTTTTATTGCACCCGTTGATTTGTTATAGGACATAATTATTATTGAATCGCTTCTGCCTCTTTCAACGGTTACATCTCTTGAATCTGTTCCGAGAACAAGAATATTTTCAATGTTCGGGTCTTTTTTCTCAACCTTATAAATCGGAGTTTTGCCGTAAACACTTATTGCATTTGCATTTCTGCCGAAAGAAGCGTGCCTGTCAAAACGGCTGTTTGTTGCTTTATTACTGCCCCCCTGACCTGAGCCATTATTCACGCTGTTTGCAAGGGTTTCGCGCACGGCAGTGGTAAAATCATTGCCCAAATCCTCCTCTTTAATGGTAACATCAGCCCACTCTGAAGGCTGGAGTTCAGTTTCAGGCATAACATATTTGTCGCTGCGTTCAACAATCTCGGCTTTTTCATAAGCCTTGTTATTATAACTTATAATAAGTGGCAGGGATACACCTGCAAAAACGCCAACTATAATAATCAACGGAATCAGCACAAGACAAATTGCTATATTCTTTTTCGTTGACCTTCTCATAATTTCACCCGTTTCTTCGAAAATTCCGACACTTCCGCTTATACATAGTGAATTATAACATGTTTATGTCGAAATTACAATAAAAATAAATAAACTTAAATATAACATATTTAAGGATTTGCTTTCAAAAAACAATGGTTGATAACAGACATTTCGTATGTTATAATTCAGACGAATATTATTCTTGCCAAGGCAACAGAAACGGAGCTAACACAAATGAAAAGAATTATAAGTGTTTTTCTGATTTTAGCCATGCTGGTTATGATTCCATTTGAAGCATCAGCTTCGGTCAATACCGCTTCCGACTCAGAATTTGCTGTTCTGCCCGAAAAAACAATTCAGGCAACCCAAATCAGAACACGCAAACAGGTTGACGGCCTGCGTATGTATGTTGACGAAGAAAACCCTCTTTTCATGATAAGAAACTGTCCTATATGGGGCGGCCCTCAAACAGGCGAAGCCTTTGCGGAATATGCAATCAAAACCTTTTATGCACTGCCCGAGGATGTCAGAAATTTTGCAGTTATCTATATTGATGAAGGACCAACCGATATGACCCCCGCAAGGCAGCTTGAATTCTGGGATGAGCTTCTTACGGTTACCGATGCTGCAAATGTTCCCATCGTTTGCCAATCCGAGTGCTTCTGCACCAATAAAACCCGTGACCCGTTCACTCAGGAAGAACTTTCGGCGGTGTTCAAAGAGCATCCTTCACTTATCGGCTTTGTTCAGGTTGAACTTTCAACAAACGGCGTTACCAACGAAAAACTCGCTTATGATGAAGTGACGGAAGACAACGGTGTTAACAAAAATATTCTTGCAAGAATGAAATCCTGCATCAAGGCATGTGCCGAAAACGGAGGTCTTTTCATCTGGCAGGATATGGAATATATCTATTGGAAAAAGCTCAATTATGTTAACCATATTCTCAAGGACAGGGAGCTTTATGACCTGCTTAAAAGCAACACCGAAAACATTATCATTATGGATAAGCATAACGGCCACGGCAGACATTTTGCAAGCCAGGCAAACATTCTCGGCTGCTGGCTCGATGATGTTTGCGGCAACTGGGGCGTTAATCTTGAAAACTTCCTTTGGTATGAAGAAGGCTTTACTGAATATGACAATATTGGCTTAAAGCCCAACGAGCCCGATTTTAATTATACCGCAAAATATCCTCCCGCACTCTACGGCATAGATATGATAGCTGATATGGTTGCCGGCGCAACCGTTTATGCGATTGAAGGAACATTCAGCAGAGGCGGCCTTTATCACTTTGTTGACGGTGAGGTTGTTTTAACCCCAACCTTCTATGAGGTGCTTTATCCGTTTTATCAGTTAGCCCTCAACGGTGCCGTACCGAACAAGGAGCAAGTAAAAGAAAAAATTAAGATTGCATACAAAATGACCCTGCCGTTTTCCTATCCGCTAAGCGGCAACGATGCACACATTCTTCAAGGGCTTTATTGCGACACTTTTACTCTAATCCAGGAAAAAATAGACAATATCTATTTTGACTGCACCAAGGACTGGGTACCCTCAACAGGAAGATATTATCTGATTCCCATTCTGCCGATTTATTCAAATCCGGAAGAGGTTTTGCCGAACAGTTATATCCTGAACGATTTCAAATACTTTTTAAATCTGCTTTTCATAAATCCCATAAAAACAAGATTTTTCAACAAGCATTATGAAGAAACATATACAGGCAACGGTGTGCTGTTTGATATAAACGATTATATCTATGTTTTCAACAGTAATGAAAATAAAACGGTTAACAGCGAACAAAGTGTAAGCTACATTTTGCCTGAAAGCAAAAAAATTCTTAATGCAACCTTTGTGGCCCACACCTATGCCGTTATAAATGAAAGCGAAGGAAAAATTGACATTGATTTGTGCAATCTCCGCCTTGACACCGATGCTGTATGTGCAGGGCTCGAAAACGAGGACCAATTTATGCGCGCTTATGCGTCGGGCGGCAAGAGAAGCGACCCCAAGAATTTCAGAGAATCCGTAATTGAGCTTTCGGGCTTTGAAGCCGAACCGAATGTAACCGCACACGGAACAAACGGCGCAAAGCTTAAAACGAAATGGAATCCAGAAACTCAGACCCTTACCCTTTCCGTAATTTCAAACGGCGAGGTCAGAATAACGGTAGAATAATAACAAAAAGAGGCTGTTTTCACAGCCTCTTTTTTAATCGAATATAACTTTTATTTCGTGAATAACGGTTTCAATAATGTCGCGGATTGTGCGAATGATTTTCTCAATTATGTTTTCGCCCTCATACTCCGCATCTGTGCCTGTTCCTCCGTAGCAACCGATGTTTGTGCTTGCTATTTTGTTGCCAAAGAAATCTTCTGTAACGCCGTCATTAACCTTGACACCGGCACCTATAAGTGGTGAATTTGCCGAAAGCATAAAGCTTGCAGGGTCAGAATAATCGCTGCCGGTAAAGCCGGGCACAGTATTCATTGAACCTAAATCAACAATAGGTGTCATTACATCATAATAACAGTTATTTTCAAACACATTGCCTCTTTCAGGCTCAACATCATAGGCAAAGGTTGCTCCTTCAGCAGGTACGATGATATTATTTGCAATATACGAATTATAAAGGTTTTTGAACTGAAATTCGCCGCAATTAACTATTGTGTTGTTATAAAAGCTGAAATTATGCTCACCGCAGTCACCGACAGCAGTTGTGGAACGGCCACCGTTATCGTTGACGGAAAGGCAGTAACGGACTGTGTTGCCTTTATGGCCGCTGTGATTGGGGCAGTTGCACATGAAACGCATATTGTCGTGGGAATAAATATACTGATAGGTGCAGTTGTTTGAGTGAGAATCAAAATCAATCGCCATTCCGTCGCCGACGTTTTTCTGACCTGCGATTTCACAAAACTGAATTGTGCTGTTTTCGCTGCCCCAGAACCACATCGCTGCCGTGAAATATCCGATTTCACCGTTTTCTTTGAGGCCATCGCCCTGGCAGCAGTTAATTGCACGGCAATTTGTAACCAACGCACCGTCGCACATGCCAACAATGATAGCCTCTGCGTCCATTTCGTGGAAATAACAGCCTTCAATGAGCAGGCCTTTATTATAAACGGGATCAATTTCGTCTTCGCTGCACCAAGGGGTCTGTGATTCATTCCATGAGCCCCAAATCATAAAGCCGTTTGCGCAGTCATACACCTCACAATTTCTGATTGTAAGGTCATTAACCGCATACCTGGATTTTGCGGGCAGTCCCTTAACCATAACCGCCGCTCTTGCAAGTGCGGCGCCATTGGAATTATTATCTCTGAAGCTTACTTTATAGTTCTGCATATCGGTAAAATAAACATTATCGATTGTGATGCCCTCGGAGGTTTGTTTATATGTATCAATCCATATACCTCCGCCGTTCGGAGCTTTGATATGCAGGTTGGATACGGTTACATAAGAGCAGTCAAAAAGACAAAGAACCTCTTTTTTCTCGTTGGTATAAAGAACAGCCTTTTCGCCGTCACCGTAAGAGGAAACAACAACAGGATTCTCCTTAGTGCCGCTGCAGGTCAAAGTTGCGGTGCATTCGTATTCGCCGCCGTTTTTGAACAAAAAGTGTGTCCCTGCTTTGACATCAAGATTTTTAAGGCCTGCAATGGTTTTGACGGGACTGTTGATATCGGTTCCGCTGTTTGAATCGTTGCCGTTCACAGAATCAATGTAATAATAGTTTTTTAGGCTTTCTGAAGCATAAGCGAAAAGACCCATGCTGCTCAACGCAACTGAAAGCGCAACTAAAAAGCATAAAATTCTGTTTGTTTTTTTCATGTATACCTCTCCCTGCAAAGTATAAATTATATTTTCATATTCTACCATACTGTTTTCTTGCCGTCAACAGTTACAATACAGACAACAAAACCACCGTTTTCACGGTGGTTTCTGACTGCCGACAAAGCCCGAAAACGCAAAATTATAAATATGTAGTCCCGCTTTGGGTTTTTGTAGGGGCGATTCACGAATCGCCCGTTGTTTATTTAATTTTGCTTACTGCGTCACAACCGCTTCGACGTACCTTTGTACGCCTGTGAAGCGTTTGTTCCTTGTCTTTCGGTCTTTTTCAACGTCATCTCAGTTTGCGAAAAACAAGTTTTTCGGCAAACTGAAAACCACCGTTTTCACGGTGGTTTTGTAAAATCAATATCAGCCGTTAAGCTCTTTTTCAAGCATTGCTCTGATAACATCTGGAGAGCCTGTGCCGCGAAGTTCCTTCATTACATTGCCGAAAAGTGCCTGCAAAGCCTTGAGCTTGCCACCCTTGTAATCGGCAACAATCTTCTCATTTTCCGCAATCACTTTGCGCACTGTTTCAAGAATGAAGCTTTCGTCAACTTTAGCATTAAGCTTGTTATCCTCGCAGTATTTATCAACGTCAACATCGTTTTCAAACACAGCGGAAAGAACCTTTTTGCCTGCCGCACGGGTGATTTCACCACTTTCAACAAGTTCAATGATTCTGTCAAGCTTTGAGGCATCAATATCAAGTGATGCAAGCTCAAGACGTTTCATCTGACCCATACACTCGGTAAGAATCCAGCTTGCAACAACCTTGGGGCTTCTGCCATTGGCGACAACTGTGTCAAACATATCGGAAAGCTTTCTGTCGGAAGAAAGAACAGCAGCCTCTTTTGTTGCGATGCCCATTTCTTCATAGAGAGATGTCTTTTCATCTGCTGTTGCGGGCATGCTTGCTTTGATTTCTGCAAGCCATTCATCGTCAATTACGATTGGCATGAGGTTCGGGTCGGGAAAATAGCGGTAATCTGCCGCAGTTTCCTTGTTACGCATGGGGAATGTACGTCTTTTAACATCGTCCCAACGTCGTGTTTCCTGAACGAGCATTTCTGTGTGGCGCTCAATCGCATCGATATGACGAACCTTTTCAAATTCGATTGCATCCTTTATTTCGGAAAGCGAACTCATGTTTTTGATTTCTGAACGAACACCGAGTTCATTTGAACCTTCGGGACGGACGGAAATGTTAACGTCGCATCTCATTGCACCCTCTTCGCATTCGGAAATGCCGGCGAACTGAAGGCTTGATTTAAGTTTCTTGAGATATGCGATAACTTCGTCCGATGAACGGAAGTCAGGTTTGCTTACAATTTCAATAAGAGGCACGCTTGTGCGGTTATAGTCAACAAAAGAGGTGTTTGTTGCTTCGTCATGAACAAGCTTGCCTGCATCCTCTTCAACGTGAATCTGCTTGATTCCGATTGTTCTTTCGCCGATCTGCACGCTGCCGTTTACGCAAATAGGGTTGAACCACTGTGTAATCTGATATGCGCAGGGAAGGTCGGGGTAATAATAGCTCTTCTTATCGAAGGTTGTGTATTGATTGATATGACAGTTGAGCATGAAGCCTGCCTTAACCGCAAGCTCGATTGCGTGCTTGTTTGTTACGGGAAGCATACCGGGCATACCGCTGCACGCCGGGCATACGCAGTCATTAGGCTCCTTGGGGCTTGAGTGGCCGCCGCAGGAGCAGAAAAGCTTTGAGTCGGTGGAAAGTTCAACGTGAGTTTCCAAACCTATAACAAGTTCGTATTTCATTATTTACACCTCCACACTTTTTGCGATGCTGAGAAGAACGCTCTCTTTGTATGAATCCGCCATAAGCTGAACGCCTTTTGTTACCATTGCGGGAATGCCCGTGATTGAGGGAACGGCGGTGAAAAGACTTTCTTCATAAACCTTCTCAAAAGCATCAAGAGCGTTATAGGGCTTGTAACTGACCTGCGAGCAGGCAGGAGCAAGAATTGCATCGTATTCTGCAAGAACTTCTCTTACCTTATCGCAAACGACACGGCGGATACGCAGTGACTTGTCATAGCACTTTTCGTATTTAGCCTTTGCGAGAACATCGGAGCCATAGATAATTGTTGCTTTTGCAAGGAAACCCATTGCTTCGGAGCGGCTCTTAACATAAAGCTCGTCGATATTTTTATATTCGGGTGTTCTGTAGCCGTATTTAACACCGTCAAACCTTGAAAGATTGTTTGTGGTTTCGGCAGCCATAAGAATCTGCCATGCGGTTTTTGCCTGCGAAACGATATCAAGGGATACTATTTCAACTGATGCGCCAAGCTTTTTAAGGCTTTCTGCATAAGCATCAATATTCGCTTTGACCTCGGTGCTTGCTGCATCATAAAGCTCTTTTACAACACAGATTTTCATTGCTGCAACGCTTTCGCTTGTTGAATACTCATATTTTTCGGCAGGGAGGCTTGTGCCGTCCTTGCTGTCGTGGCCTGCAATAACCGCAAGAATTTCTTTTGCATCCTCTGCGTTTGCAGCTGTTACACCAATCTGTTCACCCGAGCAGGCGCAGGCAATTATACCGTAGCGGGAAACCGTGCCGTAGGTAGGCTTGATGAAATCAACGCCCGAAACGGCTGCCGCACGGCGGGGTGCGCCGTTGAGGTCAACATTAAGTGCAGCCTTAACCTTGCCCGATGCAACAAGAGCCGCTGCAGCACCGACAAGATTGCCGTTTTCTGTTTCGGGTGCAAAATATGAGGTTTCGCCCATAAGGTCAAGGCCGAATTCGCCAACATTTGTTTTGCCTGCGATATCATAGCCCGCATTTTCAAGCCTTTCAACCGCTTCTGCACTGAAAAGAGGTTTGAAGTTTTCAAGCATTTTTGAACCTGCGGTTGCAGGAACACCTTTAACAAGAATTGTATCATCCACGGCAATTTTGCCTGCCGCTTTTATTTCATTTATATAAAACATTTTCAGCACCTCACTTTACAAGTCTGGGAACCTGCCAGCTGTCCTCTGTGCTCTGGGGAGCGCCTTCAAGCAGGTCTTTGCGGGCAAACGGCTGATTTCTGCTGTCATTTCTCAAAACGTTGGTCATCTGCATAACGTATACCATTGCTTCAACGTTTTCCGTGTCGGTTTTCTCAAGCTCTGCTTCGTTCTTACCCATATCGTCAAGAATCTTCTGCATTGCCTTCTTTTCGTCTGCAGCAAAGCTGAGTTCGTTCACGCTTTCAAGCTCTTTAAACCATTTTTCCTTGGTCATAACACCGCCCTTTGCGGATTTAACCGTGGCTGTGAATGCGGCATCGTCGCCGTCGGAGCTTGAAACTTCAACTGCGCCGCCCTTGCCTCTGATGGCAACGTTAGCCTCAAAGAGCTGAAGCTCCGTAACAACGCCGGGAGCACCGAGCATCTGATCCTGAGCCGTGCCGTCAAGCGGGAAAGCAATAACGTCTCTGATGGTTTCGGTATCGGCAAGAAGCATAACAATTCTGTCAACACCGGGTGCCATGCCTGCATGGGGAGGAGCACCAAACTGGAATGCATTGTAAAGTGCACTGAATCTCTTTTCAACCTCGTCCTCGCTGTAGCCTGCGATTTCAAATGCCTTGCGCATGATTTCGGGGCTGTGGTTTCTTACAGCACCCGATGCAAGCTCGATACCGTTGCAAACAAGGTCATACTGATAAGCGAGAATCTCACAGGGATCCATATTTTCAAGTGCTTCAAGGCCGCCTTGAGGCATTGAGAACGGGTTATGAGTAAATATAATCTTATCTGTTGTTTCGTCACGCTCATACATGGGGAAGTCAACAACAAAGCAGAATTCAAATGAATCTTTATCAATAAGGCCGAGTTCTTCGCCAAGCCATGTGCGAACTACACCTGCGTTCTTATCCGCAACATCGGAAATACCATCACATATAAAGAAGATGGTTTCGCCTTCCTTAACGCCTGTGAGCTCAACGATTTCTCTCTTTTCATCCTCGGTCATAACCTTGCTGATGGGATCATCCTTGAAGCCGCAGTTTGCAGCATCGAGAAGAGTAATATGTGCAAGGCCAGCCATTTTGGCCTGCTTTGTTGCAAATGCAAGTGACTTGTCAAAGAACCATCTTTCGTTCTTGCAGGGAGCAACAATTGCTCTTACATACTTGTTCATAAAGGGCTTGAACTTAACTCTTTTGAACATATCTGTAAGGTCACAGATGATGAGGGGGTTGCGAAGGTCAGGCTTATCAGAGCCGTATTTTGCCATTGATTCGGCATAGGGAATGCGTCTGAACGGAGATGCCGTAACCTTCTTATCAGAAAAGGTGCGGAATATATCGCTTACGACGCTTTCACAAACTTCAAGAACTTCTTCCTGAGTTGAAAACGCCATTTCAAAGTCCAGCTGATAAAACTCACCGGGTGAACGGTCGGCACGTGCATCCTCATCTCTGAAGCAGGGTGCAATCTGATAATATTTATCGAAGCCTGAAACCATAAGCAGCTGCTTGAACTGCTGAGGCGCCTGAGGAAGCGCATAAAACTTGCCGGGATGCTTACGGCTGGGCACAAGGAAGTCTCTTGCGCCTTCAGGCGAAGATGCTGTGAGAATAGGGGTCTGGATATCAAGGAATCCCCTTTCTTCCATGAGCTTTCGCATGTGTCCGATAACCTTTGAACGAAGAATAATGTTATTGTGAAGCGCAGGATTTCTTAAGTCGAGGAATCTGTGTTTAAGGCGCAGATTTTCGTTAGTATCGTTTGAGCCGATTTCAAAAGGAAGCTCCCTTGTGCAGGTTCCGAGAACCTTGAGAGAATCCGCAACAAGCTCAACAAGACCCGTGTCAATCTTGGGGTTAACGGTGTTTTCGTCACGCTTTGTAACTGTGCCGTGAACGGACAAAACCGTTTCCTTGCCCACGCCCTTAAGAAGGCTTTCGTCGTGAACAACAACCTGTGTAACGCCTGTTTCGTCACGCAAATCAACAAAAAGAACGCCGCCATGGTCACGTATAACATCTACCCAGCCTGCAAGCTCGATGACCTGACCGATATGCGCTTCTCTGATTTCATTGCAACGGTGAGTTCTGTACATAATATTAATCCTCCATTTACATGGTTTGTGTGTTATATGGGATAAAAACAAAAAATCCCGAGAATTATGCTTGATAATTCTCGGGACGAGTAATTTTACCCGCGGTGCCACCCGTTATTGATACAACTGAGGTATCCTCTCTTTTATTGAAATGTGGGTATACCGAGCGAAGTGTTGCCGAACTTACTACTCATCCGAAGCGCACTTTCAGCCCATGATGCACTCTCTCTTTCGGACTTTCCTCAAAAGTCGGGTCTTTGCTTGAGAAAAATTATAACAAATATTTTTTTCATTGTCAATCAAATATTTGCAATAAATATCGTATGATATTGAATCGTTTTTTATGCAGAAGTAATCATAAATATTCCAATTTTTCAATGCATTTAAGCTTCGCCGGCAGAACAAAGTTAACTTAAAACAAAATTTTCCACTCAAAAATTTGACATATTTAATCAATCGGGCTATACTAATAAAGTTAGTTCAAACCCTAAGGAGAATTCAAATGGCAATCAGAATTATAGCAACAGATCTGGACGGAACTCTCATGGCTCCCGACCATTTAACCGTTACCGACCGCACGAAGAATGCACTTACTGCTGCGCACAACAATGGAATAAAAATTGCTGTTGCAACAGGCAGAGCTCTCAATTTTACCGAGGGAGTAACAAATCAGATTCCGTTTGCAGATTATGTTATCTGCTCTAACGGTGCATCCGTTTATGACCGAAATGCTCAAAAATTTATATACACAAATTTAATTTCACCCGAAATTACCGCCGAGGCAATAAAGCTGCTCAACTCTCTTCCTGTTTATTATAACATCTATGTAGACGGCAGCATTTACGTTCAAAAAGGCTCGGAAAAGTATTTTGTTAACAGCGATTTGCCGACTGTTTTTCTTAATGAATTTGCTTCAAAAACAATCAACTGCAGCGATATTGCCAAGGCTACGGAAGGCAAGGGCGCAGAGCTGATTGACGTGTTTTACAACACCGAAAAAACAAAGAAAATTATTTTTGACTTTTTTGAAGAAAACGGTCTTGTTTTAACCTCTGCGCTTGCAGGCGTTGTTTCCGCAACTGCGGTTGGGGCTGACAAAGGAACAGCACTTAAAGGTCTTTGCGATATCATGGGCTTCACAGCAAAAGAAGCCATGACCTTTGGCGATGCTTCAAATGACTCAACCATGCTTAAATTCGCTCATTATTCCTTTGCAATGGAAAACGGCGACGAAATCTGCAAACAAAGCGCGCGCTTTGCTGCCCCGTCAAATGCCGATGACGGCGTTGCGCAGATG
Organism: Acutalibacteraceae bacterium; assembly: GCA_045589815.1. Classification (GTDB taxonomy): domain Bacteria; phylum Bacillota; class Clostridia; order Oscillospirales; family Acutalibacteraceae; genus CAG-177. The sequence continues at coordinate 6,184 of JAZNPT010000019.1, read as the reverse complement.
ATAGAGAAATATGCTTTATAAATAACAAAGCGGCTTGCATCGGATTTTATCCTTTGCAAGCCGTAAATTTTATGATTTTGCTGTTTTTACCTTGCGGCATTTGCTGCAAGCTTATAAAGCTTATCACTTTTGTAAATCTGATTATTGCAGATAACCGTACCATCGGGGCAAGCATAATAAACATACTCCTTATTATTGCCGTCTATTATGGAAATTTCAAAAGTGTTGACAGAAGTCCTTGTGCCGACAGCATTGCTTTCTGTGCCCAGGTTGTTGCAGCAATCAACGATTTCTGTCATTTCCTGCGGTGTAATAATATTGTAAACATACATTTCCCCCGATGTCATCGGTGAAATTCGCACAGATATGGGATTGACTATTTTTTCACCCGCCTTTGCCCGAGTTATAGTAAGCTTTTCGAGAGCAAACTCAATGATAAGCTTTCCCGCAAGACTTCCGTTTTCATAATAAAACGGCACCGAAATTCTGTATTTTCCGTTTTCAACAGAACTCAAATATCTGTTAATCGGCAAGATAACGGAGAACGAATAGTTTTGTTTTATCTGGTTGTTATATGGAGAGTTGTTTTCCTTGAGCGGTGTGCATGCTGTCCACGCAGAACCGCCGTTCATCTTTTCAAGAGTATAGTTTGTGCTCTCCATGGAATAAGAAGCAGCTGTTTTGATATATAAATCTTCGCTGCCGGTGTTCATAAATTCCAAAAAGAAATGCGGTCCGCCTGTATATGCCCCTGTGTATTCAAAGCCAAGAGCAACAATTCTTTTGAATTCTGCATTCTCGGATTCATGCGAAACCTTTATATCGTTCAAAACATATTCTGTCCACGGCTCTGTCGGCACGGGAAGTATGGGAAATTCAGTTGGTCGGGTGGTTGATATCGCAGGTCGGTTATTCTTTGTTGTTTGCGGTTTTTGAATAAAAGGTTTGGTAATAACCGGGGCATCTTTGCTTGGCGTAGGGGCAGCAGTTGTAGGCTCCGTGAGGTCAAGCAGATTCAAAACAGTTTTATAAAGCATCGGACTGATGTTGGAGTAATAGTTACCTTCGCTGTCAACAACAATGTTATGCGTCATCCTAAAACTGTAAACACGCCCCTCGCTGTCCTTGATTGAAACATAATATGCATAATATGGATTAATTTCTTCCGGAATATCATGCGGTTTAAAATGAGATTCGTTGCAAAGCTGTGCAACGGTTTGAAGCTCCTCTTTAGAAAGGTGACGGAAATCGTTGCCGCCTATTCCGTGGCATATCCATCCGCTTTCGGGTGAGATGATTTTTGCCGTGAGCGGCAATATTTCAACTTCATTCAGAGCTTCGGGTTTTAATTCAGGGGGTTCCGGTGAAGGCTTCTTGCCGTCTGTTTGAAAATATATTTCCGCCGAAAAAGTTTCCCCGAGCGGACCTTCAACAAGAATATCCGCTTTGTATTCATTGGAAGATAAACCGTAAATAAAGTTCGATAGGTTGCAGAAATATAAAGCTTCTGTGCCTGATTTGTCCCCGCTTGGCACCATGCAGGCTTCTTCGTTATAGCTTGTGTAGGATTTTTGCGGTACTGTTATCCATTCTTCATCCGATTTTACAGAAAGTGTGAAATCAGGATTAACTTTATAATCAACACTTCGCGGAGTGGTTATCATCTGCGCCGTTGAAGCAAAACGCACAACTAAAATCTGTTTACCGCCGTATTCAACAAGTTCAAAAGCGTTTGCGGTTATTCTTTCGGATGCTTCGCCGCTGAATTCAGTCTTGTTCAGTTTATATTTTCCGCCGTATGCAACGTCAAAAGACTTTTTTGCATTTTCAGCAATTCCGTTCCATATAGCCTCTTTGATTTCATTCCCGTTTTCATATTTAACCGGCAATTCTGCGATCCTTTCAACCTTTGTAACAACAAGGCTGTCGTTAATCTGAACGGAAACAGGAATAAGAATTTTCTCATTTTTAATATCATCAAGGCTTATTTTAAATTCATGAAGCTCTTTTTCAAAATCGCCGTCAAGCCAATCGGAATATGATGCATTTTCAAAATAATGCGCCTGCATGAGGCAATAGGCTGTTTTATCCTCTGTCATTTCAATAATTTCAACCGCAGGCACAAACAGACCGTCGCCATTGTCGCTTTGAGTGAGAATATACTCCTCTATTTTTTCTTCATAATATCCGAATTCATCCTTTGGCTTTGACGCATTTGTCAGGCAGACAATACCCGCCACAGCACAAAGAATAACACACAAAACCGTTGCAATAACCTTTGGCTTTTTGAATTTAAGTATATTAACAATTCTTTCTTCAACACCGTTTTCACCAAACGAAAGAGGCGCAGAAGTAATAAATCTCTTGTTGGCACCAATTAAAACAAGTGCCAAACCATATTCTTTCTTTTCAGATTCACCGAGAGATTTTAATACCCGTTCGTCGCAACTCATTTCCATATCGCACGTCATCAATTTGAATGCTATCCACACAAGCGGATTATACCAATGCAGTGCAAGAATCGCAAAAGAAATGATTTTGGTTATGTGGTCAAAACGTTTGATGTGCATCTGTTCGTGCAAAACAACATGCTCCCTGTTGTTGTCGGCCATTCCGCAGGGAAGATATATTTTCGGATTGATTAATCCGAAAACAAAAGGCGAGCGCACTTTTTCGCACTCAAAAACGCTGCCGTCAAGTTTTGTTGCAAACTCAATTTGCTTGTTAACCTTAATAAAAGAACAGATAAAATAAATCAGCATCGCAACTATTCCGATAATCCAAACAACCGAAGCAACTGCTGTAATAATCTGCATGGGGTTAACACTTGCACTAACCTCGGCAAGCGGCAAAGCCGGGTTTATAATATTATCAGCTGCGATAATGCCCGTTGAAATTTCCGGCACAGGCATCATGCCGATATTTTCAGGAACATAGCCGTGCGAAGTTATGCTGCTGAACTCCGTGTTTTCAACCGGAGCCGAAATAATATTAAAAATACTCAGCACAGATGAAAATGAAAACGGAAACACAAGCCTTAAGGCGGGAATTATCCAAAGACAATACGAAAATATTTTCGGAGCTTTTCTCAGCAAAAAACGGATGATAATAATTGCAATAATTATGTAAGCACCGGTAATGCTCATGTTAAGAAATGTATTAAAAAGCTGTTGTATAAAATCAAGCATGTTCATTCCTCCTTATGCGAATTTATAAGGGCGGTTAAAAAAGATGCTTCACTTTCTGAAATAGTCTTTCCCCCAAGAAAAGATGCCAGAAATGATGGAAGAGAGCCGTCAAAAGTGCGTTCAACAAAATTTTCACACTCCCTCGCCTGCACCTGTTCCTTAGGAACAATAACGGTAACAACCGCATTTTCATTTTTTATAATACCCTTTTCGCACATCTTGCGTATTGCGTTATAGGTTGTTGATTTTTTCCAACCAAGCTTTTCCTTGCAAAGCTCCACCAATGCTCCGGAATTAACAGGCGCACTTTCCCACACAACACACATGAACTTGTATTCACTTTCCCATAAAGACAAATCGCTCATAAAAATCCCCCGTATTATACATAAATTCAGGTTTGTAACTACAAACCTCACATTAAGTTTATAATTATAAACCTCATTTGTCAATACTTTTTACAAATTTTTTTAACTCTTTTATCTATAAATCGACAGATTGTGATAATATGAAGCCTGCATCGCAAAAAAGCTTGACTTTGCATGTTTTTGGCGATATACTTTATTCGATTATTGTGTACTTTTCGACAGGAGAGTTGAGTATGAAAAGCGTTCCCGATTATTTCGGCTGCATGGTTTTTGACGATAATGCCATGAAATCCAGGCTGCCCAAAGAAACCTACAAAGCAATGAAAAAAACCATTCAGGACGGAAAGCGTCTTGATATAGATGTTGCACAAGTTGTTGCCAACGCAATGAAGGATTGGGCTGTTGAAAACGGCGCAACTCACTACACTCACTGGTTTCAACCTATGACGGGAATAACCGCCGAAAAGCACGACAGTTTTATTTCTCCGTGCAACGACGGCAATATTATCATGGAATTTTCAGGTAAAGAGCTTGTAAAGGGTGAATCGGATGCATCCAGCTTCCCTTCAGGCGGCCTTCGTGCAACCTTTGAAGCAAGAGGTTATACTGCATGGGATCCCACATCCTATGCCTTTATTAAAGAGGATGTTCTGTGCATTCCAACGGTTTTCTGCTCTTATGGCGGCGAAGCTCTTGACATGAAAACCCCCCTCCTGCGCTCCATGGAGGCAATAAGCAAACAAGCTGTCAGAATTCTCAAGCTTTTCGGTCAGAACGATATAACAAGCGTTAAAACAACTGTAGGCGCAGAACAGGAATATTTCTTGGTTGATGCTGATATGTACGGCAAGAGAAAAGACCTGATTTTCACGGGCAGAACTCTTTTCGGAGCAAAGCCTCCAAAAAGCCAGGAGCTTGATGACCATTATTTCGGTTCAATCAAATCACGCGTTGCCGCATATATGAAAGACCTTGATGTTGAGCTTTGGAAGCTTGGAATTCTCGCAAAAACCGAGCATAACGAAGCTGCCCCCGCTCAGCACGAGCTGGCTCCCATTTTCACAACAACCAATATCGCAACTGACCATAATCAGCTCACTATGGAAATCATGCAGAAGGTTGCAAAAAAGCACGGCTTAATCTGCCTGCTGCACGAAAAGCCATTCAAAGGCGTTAACGGAAGCGGCAAACACAACAACTGGTCAATAACCACTAACAAAGGTGTTAATCTTCTTGAACCGGGCGAAACTCCTTATGACAATGCCCAATTTCTTCTTTTCCTTTGCGCTGTTATCAAGGCTGTTGACAACTATCAGGATCTGCTGCGAGTTTCAGTTGCAAGCGCAGGCAATGACCACCGTCTCGGCGCCGGCGAAGCCCCTCCAGCTGTTATTTCAATGTTCCTCGGCGATGAACTTGATGAAATTCTTGAATCAATCAAAAATGATAGTGCCTATGATGCCAAAGAAAAGGTTCAGATGAAGGTCGGTGTTCATGTTCTTCCCAGATTTGCAAAAGACACTACAGACAGAAACAGAACATCTCCCTTTGCTTTCACCGGCAACAAGTTTGAATTCAGAATGCTCGGCTCTGCAAAATCAATAGCAAGCGCAAATATTGTTCTCAATACTGCGGTTGCAGAATCACTCAAATCCTATGCGGACAGACTCGAAAACGTTGATAACTTTGAGGATGCTCTTCATTCGCTGATACAAAAAACAATCAAAGACCACAAACGCATCATCTTTAACGGCAACGGATATGACGATGAATGGATTAAAGAAGCCGAATCAAGAGGTCTTTATAATCTCAGAACAACACCCGACTGTCTGCCCTGCTTAATATCGGAGAAGAATGTTGAACTTTTTGAGAACCACAAGGTTTTCACCAGAGCGGAGCTTGAAGCTCGCCACGAAATCTATTTTGAAGGATATTGCAAAACGCTCAACATCGAAGCTCTCACGGCGATTGATATGGTAAACCGAGACATTCTCCCTGCAATCAGCACTTACGTCGGAAAGCTTTGCAAAACGGCAGAAAGAAAGAAGAATTTCGACGCTGACAGTACTTATGAAGATGATATAATTAAGAAGCTTTCTGATCTTTCAGCTTATGTGTATAATAAAACAGCACAGCTTGAAGATGCTCTTGAACGCACAAAAAAATCCGCAAATGCAGTTGAAGAAGCCAATGCCTTTAGGGACGTTATTATTCCTCTCATGGAGGAAATCCGCTCAAATGTTGATGAAGCTGAATGCATAACCTCATCAACATACTGGCCCTATCCTTCCTACGGCGATCTTCTTTTCGGAGTTCAGTAAAATTGAATGTAAAATGTTTAATGACAGCCATTCACTTCTATGGCTGTCATTATTTTTAATAAGAGTTATTAAAAAACAAAAAACCGCCTCTATTGAGACGGTTAATTATCAAAGCTATATACACCCTGAAAACTGAACAAAGTTAGAAATCGGAAGTTAAGGAAAAAATGAACTAGATTAAATATGGTCAAGCCCTCGACCTATTAGTATTGCCAAGCTGAACGTGTCACCACGCTTACACATGCAACCTATCAACCTCATAGTCCATGAGGGGTCTTACTGGCTTACGCCATGGGATATCTTATCTTGG
>JAZNPT010000018.1:0-31251 GCA_045589815.1 Acutalibacteraceae bacterium | reverse complement strand
GATGTTCCGCGAACATCAAAGAAGCTGTTATCATAGATGAAAATGGGAACTGCTGCTGAAACATATCTGTCTGACATAAGGGTCAAACGATATTCAAGCCACTGACCTGCGTCAACATAGCCGTCGGTAAGAATGCTTTTGTCTGCTACCACACCGCCGCTGCCGTCAGGTGTTACTTCGTATACGTCTGCTGCAAGGTAGAAGAAATTGTCATAAGCATCTTCAAGCTGCTTATAGGTCTTGGTGACATGTGTGGGACCCGGCTGCGGTTCAGAACCTGCGTCAGCGGGGTTTTTGCCACAGATAAATTCGTGAACAGTATCCTGAAGGAAGATATATGTTATCTCATTCTTAACTGTTGTAAGACCCTGGCAGTCTGATGCGCTGGGGATTGTATCCTGCCATGCAAGTGAAGGAATATCCGATGTACGGCGTGCAACTGTTGCTGCAGGAGAAATTGCTGCGCCTGTTTCGGGATCAATCTTAAGCTTGTATGTGCCGTAGTATGACTGGGAAATACCTTCTGCGCCTTCCGCAACGTCATCACGAACCTTTGCATACCACTTAAGAACCCACTTCTCATCTTTCATGATAAGTGCGCCGTCATTTTTAGTTGTATCGATGCTGAAAACGGGCTTAATAAAATCCCAGTTCATGTAAGTATCGTTCATTTCACTGGAATTCTTATAAGCGGTTGTAGTACAAGCACCACTCGTAAGTTCAACCTGCAAATAACCGGTTTTAACCTGACCCATCGGGTGTTCGGTATTTACATAATTCTTAACTTGCATTTCCTCATAAGCTTCTTTAGCAACTGTGGATGATGTTCCGCGAACATCAAAGAAGCTGTTATCATAGATGAAAATGGGAACTGCTGCTGAAACATATCTGTCTGACATAAGGGTCAAACGATATTCAAGCCACTGACCTGCGTCAACATAGCCGTCGGTAAGGACGCTTTTGTCTGCTACCACACCGCCGCTGCCGTCAGGTGTTACTTCGTATACATCTGCTGCAAGGTAGAAGAAATTGTCATAAGCATCTTCAAGCTGCTTATAGGTCTTGGTGACATGTGATGTGCCGGCAGCTGCAGAAGCCTTAGGCGCAAAAACATCACCCACGCCGGAGAACAAACCAAGCACCATGGTGAATGCCAGGAATGCGCTCAAGCAACGTTTTAATGTTTTCATTAGCTCACTTTCCTCCTTATAATATAATATGAAACATATAATGTATCATATAAAAAAGACTTTATCGGATATATTAGAGCCTGGTATAACCCGCACCGAGGTGCGAGTTATACCTTGTAAATAAAATTAAATCAAGCTATCGGATTAGATAGGCATCTTTGAGTGGTCAACCTGGTTAATGCCGTATTTGGGAACCAAAGATTCTCTGTACCACATAACGTCCATCTGATCGGGCCAGCCGTCGCCGTTAATATCGCCGGAATAAAGCTGATAAAGCTCAGTAGGCTCATCTGCCCAAGTATATTTGCCGTTATCGAATTCTTTAAGCTTAGCTACGTCGAGGTTATCCATATAACCGTCGCCGTTAAGATCGCCAATGATAACCAAGCAGTATGTTTTGATAACTGCATCTGTATTGGAATCCTTAATCTGAACAATTGTACCGTTACCGTAAGAATCATATATGATATCGGGTGTAACTTCAATATAGCAGTTATCAAGTGTCTGGAATAATGATGCGACCAATTCCTCACTCCAGCCTTCGTCGGTCTGACCAAGGCCATAGATGTAACCGTTAACAATATCACCGTCAGCTGTTTCTTGATCCATATCGAAAAGTCCCTTAACTTCTTCGTTAATTACAGGAATATATGAGCACTCCCATGTAACGTCCCAGAAAAGTTCGGGATCTTCTGTGATGAGTTCAAATACGGGTTCAGAACTCTTTGCAAAAGTAAGAGCTGCTCTTGCAGTGTTAAGAGCTGTTGCAAGGTCACTGATAAGTGCGTTGTTTGACTCTGTTGCGCTGAGGTCTCTGTCAATATCCATAGCTGCGTTATAAGCATCATAGAAATCCTTATAAGTTTCAGCTGTGTAAACAGTCTGTTCAGCGGGAAGTTCAGGATCAAAGCTTACGCCGTCTTCGGTAAGTTTGTTCTGAGCATCCTGAATAGCAGTATCAAGAACATCATATTCTGCGCCAAGAGCAAGCTTCTTCCAAGCTTCCATGAGCTCGGTTGTTGCGTGGTTAACCTGTGAAGGACGAAGGTTGGGTTGGCCGTTTACAGTAATTGCTGTGCCAAGAGTCTCTTCTGTGAAAGCAATTGCTCTCTGATATCTCTCGCGAGATGAAACTGTGTAGTTAGCTTCCTTACCTTCAGGAATTGCATCCTTACACATATCATAAACTATCTGAAGTTTTGATGTGTTTGCGGGAAGTCTGATAAGACGTTCGCCGGAAAGATTCATCATGTGCTGAGCATAGAGTGAATCAATTGAGCTAACAACATCTCTATTGGCCATTCTGTCTGCATAAGCAAGAAGAGCTTCTGCACGAGCAGCCTTTTCTTCCTCTGAAGGTTCATAGTTTGCGCCGTAAATATCTTCATCTGTGAAGGGAGCGGGGATAAAGATTTCCTGAGATTCGATAAGATCGCTTACACGGTCTCTTGCGATTCTGTACTTATTATAGGTGTGAGGTACATAGTCGCGCATGCCGAAGTATACATAATCTTCGTCATCATACTCAAGATCCTTCTTATATGAGCCTTCTGAAGTGGAAATAATCTTATAGTTATTGCCGCTGTATTCGCCGCGGAGAGTCTTAAGAGCATCGATGCCTGCGTTCTCTTCGTATTCTTCGAGAGCTTCGATAGCTGCTGCAAGCTCTTCAGCATACTCTTCATACTTATTATCGTATGCATTTGAGGTTGCCGCTATATCAGCCTGGAATGAATCAGCGGTCTTGGGCTTAAGAACAAATCTTGCAACCTTCTGAAGTGTGTTTGTGTATGTTGTATAAAGGCCGGTTGCAGCACCGTTATCTGCTTCTGTATCATAGTCAGAAATCTGACGGTTTGCAAGAACAGCATTGTTGAATGCTGATTCAAGGCCATAGTCATCATAAAGATGAACTGTTGTGTCAACGTTGTAGGAAGCACCGGCAACGCTAACAGCAGTTGTAAGCTTGTATTCACCGTCGGGAACACCTGCGTTATTGCCGATAATATTTGCGGGCTCACCGGTTGCCTCGTCAATGATTACATTGCCTTCTTCGTCGGTCTCATAGAAGTATTCGAATCTTTCATACTTCTTGGTGATATCTGCACCGTTTTCATCTTTTGCTGTGTATGTTGCAACATCAAACGGAGTGAGGAAGTAAAGACCTCCTTCACCAGTAAGTGATGCGGTAATGGCACCAGCATCTGCATTGATTGTTGCAAAGGGATAATCGGTTTCAGAACCGTCTGCGTCCTTAATTGAAACACCGGTAACATTAGCTGTTGTTGTTGTGTTATCTTTCTTAAGGTCCTGAACGCGAATCATGTAGCTTTCGATATCGTCGAGGTCATCGCCGCCCTCAAGATAAATAACATTTTCATATTTAATCTCGCGGCCGTCAGCGATTCCTTTTACCTGCTCAATAGCATCATCATCGCGAGCTTCTTCACCGATAAGGCCGTAAACAGTCTTGGTAAGAACAGTTGCATCCTCAAGCTCTGCGCCTTCTGCATCAGCAGTCATTGCTTTGCCGAATTCGTCAAGAACCATATAAGTAACTTTGAATTCAACAAGGTCGCCCTCGTTAGCTGCTGTCAACTGACCGGAAAGTGAAACAGTAACGCTGTCACCACCGGCAATAGTTGTTCCGGTATTGATACCGCTGAAGTTAAGTGCTTTTGTGTCGTTACCGTTAGCACCATAGGTTTTGATAGAAACTTCATCGATAACATAAGTGTAAAGCTCATCCTGGTCAAAAGCACCGTTTTTGTCAGTATAAGCAGTGTTAATACCGCTTGAACCGTTGAAAACTTCAAATGTGGGAAGAGCCTGTTTGTAAGAAATTGTGCCGGGAAGATAGATTTCCATCTCTTCAAATTCCTGGTCATCGCTCAAGCCGAGAATCATGCAAACAACAGGAAGTGCAACAGCTGCAATGCTGTCACCGCGGCCGTCTACGGTTGCACCTTTAGCATTTTCATAAGTTGTTGCTGCAAGTGAACCGATGAGGTCATGAACCATATCGCCGAGAAGATTGTTCTGAAGAACCTGATCAAGAGTATCCTGCTTCTGGAATACGCCGGGGAAGAGGAGATTGAAAACGTTTTCAAGAAGGTCAAGAATAACAGGAACACCTGTCATTGTTGCAAAAGCACCGCCGGCTGTATTTCTCTGGAGAATCTTTGCAAGGTTTGTTGCGTCAAGATTATAGAGAGGAGCAAGAATATAGTCGAAGATGAATGTCTTTGAAACGATAGTTGTGCCGTCACCTGCGATTTCCTGGTGAATCCAGGGAGCCTTACCTTCGCCGCCCTTGATGGGAATAATGGCATCGATAAGGGTATCAAGATCCATCCATGCATCATCAACTGTGAGAGCATTTACTTCTGCCTCGCTGTCAACATCGCATCTGAAATCAAGAGCAAGGATTTCGCCGTAGGTTCTGATTGCCCATGCAACAACCTGCTTGAGGTTTGTTTCATAAGTGCCGTCATCGCCCTGATACTGGAGAAGACCGTTGTGAGCGGAAGTAGCGGGATCAAAATCATCGGGATCATTGCCGTCTGCAAGGTTCATATCAAAGCCCTGGTTGAGATTATAAACAGCAATATCAAAGAGGATAGCAATCATCTTTTCTACAACTGCTCTGTAATAGAGAGGAGTTGTGCTGTAATCTGATGCAACGGGTTTTGTATATGTATACTGAGGAATATCCTGCCATGCAAGCTGTTCAACAGCTTTGTAAGCAACGTCAACGATTGTCTGATGTGAATCATCAACATAGATGTAATCAACGGAGTTGTTGAGAATTTCTCTCATGATGAGAGCAACGATCTGCTGACCGGTGTATCCCTTGATTTCCGTAACGCTGGGAAGTTGAGCTCTGTCGCTGAAGAAAAGGTCGCCTGTTACGCAAACAACATACTTGCCGAGGCTGACAATGTTATCGAAAAGAACGCTGTTGTCGCCCGGTGTCCATGTCCATGAGCATTCAACGCCGTTAACTGTTTTGTTGTTTGTTGCAAAAATAGTAACAAATTCGCCGAGAGTCTCGTTGAAGTTATCAACAAATGTTTCACCGGCAGGAATTGTTGCCTTGGGAACAACAGCTGTGCCGTTTGCAATTGCTTCGTGATTGAAGAGAGCTGCAATTTCTGTTAAACCTTCAGATGAAGAAGGAGCAGTTGCAATATAGTCACGATCATAGGTGGGGTTATCAATCCATTCACCTGTTGCTTCATCAAAGACTGTTCTGTTTGCCTTTGTTTCATCAATAGTATAGCCGCACAATTCGAGAACCCAGCCTCTTGTGTCTCTGTTGAGAACGGGAACAGCTATATAATTGTATGCTCTCTGCATAAGGAGCTCGATGAAATCATAAGCAACCTTGCCGCCGTTGACATCAACAACACTATAAGATGCTGCGGGAACCGGAGTTGCTTCAGGATTATCTTTGTTTATTTTGACTCTGTATGCATCACCGAGACCGACTGTTACCCAGTCATTTCCGTGACGCCAGCCATAATAGTGATAATTGGCTGTATCGATTTCTTCGTCAGAAACATCTTCACCTGTAGCATAATCAACGAATGCATAGCTTTCAGCCATTACAACGCTGCGTTCGTCAGCAAGCTCATCGTTGAGAAGCTTCCACTCACCGAGAATAAGACCGTTGAGAAGATCCTGAAGAAGAGTGATGGCTGCTGTTTCGGTCTTATACTTTGCGGGAAGCTTATCGGCTGTGCCGTTGTCATCCAAATCATCAAAGTAATCATACTCTGCAGCTTCTCCTTCGGGAGTCAAGCCGTAAAGCATGCCGAGAGCGAGTTCTCTGACATTGAACTTATAGTCAGCAATGAATCCGTTAAGAAGACCAACATCGACTGTGCCCTTAACATAGCTGCTCGCAATGTCCTTAAGGTTGGAAACGAAATCAAGAAGCGCATAAACAACCTGAAGGTCTGTTTTTGCAGCTCTTGAAACGCCCTGGAGAGGAGCGCAGATTGCGGGAAGGGCGCTTGCGTCGCCAAGCATCATGATCAGGGTTCCGCCTGTTTCAAGGAAACCGAGAACGCTGGCGATTGTTGAATCGATGCTTGAAAGGTCAAGAGTAAGCATGCCGAGAAGGTCCAGCACCAATTGCTCCTTTGCAAGCATACGGTCAACTTCATCAAGGCCCATTGACGCATACTGCTCAAGAGTGAATTCAGGAGCGTCAACGTCATTGTACTGACCTGAGATTGCGCTGCCCTTATAGGCCTGGTAAGCACTACCCATTACGGAGAAACTACCGATGAGCATTGCAAAAGCCATAAGGATTGAAAGAATGCGGATTGACTTTTTCAAATTTGTACACCTCCAAAAAATTTAAACAATGTAATGGTTTCGGGATAAATAAATTTTGCCGTGCTTCACTTTAATGTTCGACGTATCCGAAAACTAAATGCTCAGCACATTCTGACCGACCTCCTTATTTTGATTTCGCCGCGCCAGAAACGCCAGTTACCGGCGCAAAGCGACAGCCAGAATCACAGAATTTAGCTATCCACCGCAGTTCTCATCTGCATCAGCCTTATAAAAAGGCATAATTGCAGACGGGAAACCACTATATGGTCATATTAACTATAACCAAAATCGCCGCCAATGTCAATGTTTTTCAAAATTGATTTGACTTTTTGTTAATAATCAACAATCTCGACGCAAATTTTTTAGACATTGTGACAATCAAATTTATAGTTAATAATGGGTTTTATTAATCAACAATCAGTAAAGCTGTTGCACTTTACATTTTTGGCGTTTCTATCCCTTTTTTGAGGCGCATGCTATTTATCATTTTCATGCGCCTATAACATCACATATATAAAAGGTATAGTAATTATAGCATAAAATCAAGCATTTTTATTTTTAATTTAGAATTATATATTTTTTGTAAAGCTAAACTACTTTTCAAGCGTTCCGATTTTGTTGAAAAATCACAAAGAATCTATTACGAAAAAATCTTTGAAACACTCTCAAAACTCAATAAAAAACACATAAATAATAACAATAAACAACTTGATTTGATGCTTTAATGTGTTTGTAAAGTCATATTTCTTTACATCTGTTTTCTCTTATCGTTTTTTTGCAAATAACCTGCATAGGCCGCATAATCATGAACACACCGATAAAACCATGAAGCAGAACCCGTGAAATGTGTCCATCCCGCTCTTCCTATGATTTTTTCACTGTGAGAAACATCCCCGGCAAGCACATAAGGCTCCGCTCTGTAGCACATCGCACTTTCGTCATTCGAATAATAGTTCAACGGATTAACAGACGATAACAGAGCTTCTGCTTTTGTGTTTTCGCCTATCTGCATCATAGCCATTGCAAGCCATACCGCTGCATGCGTATACTGTCCGCCGTTTTCTCTTATTCCCTCAGGATATGATGCAATATAACCCACAGTTTCTCTATCAGCCTCATCAAATGGCGGTGAAAGCAAACGAATAACATTTTTCTCGCTGTCAAACAGCTTTTCATATGCTGTTTGCAACGCTTTCACTATCATTTCCTTGCTGCCTGTCTTTGAAAAAGCAGCAAAAGCTTGCGGCAAGATATCAACAAAATCCTTGCCATCACCTAATTTTCGACCGTCTGCAAAGAAAGCTCTGGAAAATCTGTCGCCCTCCCAAGCAAAATCTACTACTGCTTTTTCAAGATTTTGGGCAATTTTCTTATAGTTTCTTGCTTTATCAAAATCGTTGAATTCCTCCAATATTTCAGCAAAATCATTCAAAATAATCCGCTGAAACATTGCCAGCCAAACACTTTCGCCACCCTGAGCGCTGCCGATGCGGCTGTACCCGTCATTCCAATCGCATGAACCTATTAGAGGTAAGCCGTTTTTGCCGAATTTCAAGGAATAATCAATTGCTTTGATGCAATGCTGCAGAACACTTTCACAATATTTTGTTCTTTCCGGACTGAAGTAACGTTCTCTCTCTTCGTTTTTCAGCTCATCACCTATTAAATACGGTGCCTGCACATCAAAAATGTTCTTATCCTTGCTTTTTTTATAATATTTTATACACGCATATGGCAACCAAAGCATATCATCGCTGCATTTGCTGCGTATCCCTCTGATTTTTTGCGTTTTATCAACAATCACATGCCACCAATGCAGAACATCTCCCTGTTCAAACTGAACAGCCGCACATCTGACGATATGAACAAAAGCAAGCTTCGGTTCAAATTCCATAAAAGCAAGACAATCCTGAAGTTGGTCTCGGAAACCGTATGCACCCGAACATTGATAAAACCCGGTTCTTCCGAAGAATCGGCTTTGTTTTATCTGCGAATACAGAAATGAATTATAAAATGCGTTCAAATTCGCATCTTTTGTCTTAATTTTAACGGGATTTAAAAGCCTGTTACCAAATTGAGCCGCTCCGCTCATACTTTTTGCCGCTTTTTCCGTAGCTCCCCATGACAAATAGAACTCAACGGCTGTTTTTCCGCCTGCTGCCAACGAAATTTTTCTACCGACTGCCGCACAGCAATCCCTCGGAACAGTATTGTCAGAGCTGAGGAAACTGCCTGCAAAAAAATCTTGTCTTGAAAGACAGATATAATCTGCATGAGAACACTCCAAAGCCATAAAACCCGGAATATCTGAACTTGACGACCCAAGCAATAAGCCATTTTTTATTTTTTCAGCAAAGAAAGCAGCGTTATTATCCCTGCTGACGCCTAAAACAGGAAGAGTATAATACATCAAATCAAATTCACTAATCTTATTTGATTTGTTTGTAATTTCAACAAAGCATTTTTTCGTCATCCCTTTTTCAGGTACAGAAACATTGACTTTGAATTCAACGTCATCAATAACAGCAGTCCACGAAGCCTTTTCAGGAGTAAATTCTGCCCTTCCGATAGCAGCAATATCATATAAAACGTTTTTATATTTCAAAATCAGCATTTCTCCCCTGTTATCAGACATCGTATCGCTATACCAAGGTGTCAGTTTATTCTCCCGTGAATTAAGCGCCCATGTAAAGCCAAATGACTTGTCAGATACCATAGTTCCAAAACTTCTGTTCGCATAAACCATAGTCCAAGGTATATCAACGGTTACAAGCTCTTTGTCAATAATAATTTTTGCATCTGTAAAGTTATAGCGCTTTACATTACGTTGTTTTTTGGGAGCTTCAGTTTTCTCCGTTGAAACCACGAATTTCATGGGCTTGAACAGCTTTTTATCTTGAATATTGCTGTTTTTACCTATTTTTAAGCTAAACGAAGCACTCGACTTAAGCGAACAAGCCTGCTCATAGCTGTGAGCAGACAAATCTGCGAGATGCACACCACCTTTTATCCCCAGCATCAGTATGCATTCGTCTTTCTGTAATGCATTTTTAACCGCATTCGATATAGGATTTGTATAACGCTCTTCTGACTCAAAAGAAATAACAAGGTCTGTTGCAATTCCGCAGCTTCTTAAAATTTTGTTTATCTTTAAATACGGCTCAACACAGTCCAATTCATCCGCATTTGAAATTTCAACCAAAATAATGGGTAAGTCCCCCGAAACTCCAAAGCTCCACAGGTCTGCTTTATTGAACACCCGTTTTTCGCCAATAGTTATGCTGCTTTTTGACATCAGTTGCGGATAAATTATGGCGGGCAAAATATTCTCAGCTGCAGCCGTTTCAAGCCCATCTCCGTAAAACAAATTTTCCGAAAACTTTTTATTCTTCTCGCTTCTTACGGTTAAGAAAGTGTCTAATGCCTGTTCTTTTGTTTCCTCAACCGCAATGGCAAGGGTATACTCTGCTTTTTGGCCGGGATTTAATTCTATATCTATCACAAACGCGCAGCAACAGTCAGGATTACCTCGTTCCCCTGAAAATTCAGTCTTTTTACCTATTGAAAACACACCGTTTGGTGTTTGAAGCACCTTTTCTCTTGATGCCTCATGGCTGATTTTAGCTTTTTCCGTAAAACCGGCCGCCACCGAACATACTGAATCGGTATCTCTTGCCCGTCTTGAAAACAAAAAGCAACTGTTTTCTTCATCCCATTCATCAACTAAAAACAGTTTAGAAAACGCCGGATGCGAAGAATATGCCTCTCTTTTTTCAAGACACGGCTCAAAATACACCTCCAGTTTTCCCTTCAAGGGCCTTTTGCTTTCCGAATTTTCTATGATTAATTCCCTCAGCTCGCAGTTTCGCTTTTTTAAAAGCTTAACCTTCATTCCAAGCTTTATATTCTCTTTTTGGGCTACATACTCGGCTTTATCCTTAAAAAATTCGGCTCGGAAGTCCGTGCCATCTCCCTGGTCAATTGACTTAACAAACGGAATAACTTCGTTTTCAGCCACAAAAACCGCAAAAACGCCCTGAGGCCGTGAAATAGGGTCTGCCGAATTGACGGTAACGTCAACTCCGTCGAACAAATCCACTCCGGTACCGATATCACTCAAGCAAACTGTCATGCGTCCGTTAGAATAAACAGCTGCTTTCGGAGAAAATATATTGGGGTTATCGGAAACTGTGTTTTTTCCCTGAATTCGTTCCCTGATATGAGGTATTTCACCGTTCCTGATATCTTTGAATACCTGTGTTCCGGATTTCACCTTTTCGCCAAGTAAGCTTTCGGCGCCTTTCATAAAAGAATCACTCATAAAACGCCGCTGCATACATTGATTTTTAAGCAGATTATCAACAGAAAGCAGGCTCATGCCAAGATGATGCGCCATATATGAACGGACAACAGAAAAATCTCCGCCACTCTTTCCCCGTGTGAAATCTATCGCTTCATAAAAGCCGTATTTATCCGTTGCACCCATTTTTGAAATCCTCAAAAGGTTTTTTATCGAAATCTGGGGAGCAAGGGTTAATGTTAAAAAGGTTGAGTAGGGCGATATAACGGTTTCTCTATCCAAGCCTCTCTTCAAACCCAGTTTCTGAACACCATGAGCTTTATACTGATAATTCAAATCTCCGTCGAAAGCATAAAAACCGCTTTCTGATATGCCGAAAGGCCTCCTGCCTGCTCTTTTCCTTTGGCTTTGAAGGCAAAAGCACAAAGCTTCTCTGCCCAAACTGCCTTCCGGTGACGGAAGAAAAATATTTGGCATGAAATATTCAAACATAGTTCCCGTCCATGATGCAAGGCCTGTATATCTTCCGCTGCTGACAAGTATTCGTCCCAATGCCCCCCAATGCTTTTTATCGACTAATCTGCGTGCAACAGCAAAATAAGAGGTCATTTTTATTTCGCTTGCATAAAGGTCATAGCATCCTCTGCTTTTCTCTTCACTATCTGCATCAATACCGATATGAAAAAGCTTTTTCCTCGCATTAAACAACGGCTTTAAATCAGTTGATTCGATTATTTTTTCAATTCGGTCAATTATATCGTTCAGCCTCGGGCACTCTGAAACATATTCTGCAAGACCCTGTTTAACTGCAGTCAGGCAACAAAGAAAATTGCCGCTGTCAACAGTTGAAACAAAGTGCGGATTCAATGCCTCCAGCGTTTCGGTGCTGTACCAATTTAAAAGATTGCCTTTGTATTTTTCAAGCTTTTCAACCGTTGAAAGGCTCAAATTCAATCTCATAAAAAGTTCGGATGTTGTAATAAGACCCAAATCGCGCGCCGCCAGAAAAGATGCAAGCATAAGACCGATATTCGTGGGCGACGTGCGCCGAGCCACCGCCCTTGCAGGGGAAAACTGAATATTATCGGGCGGCAAAAAATTATTTTCTCTTCCGCATTGCTCATCAAAAAAGCTCCATATTGCCGAAGCGTATGACATAAGAGTTTCCCTTTGCTTACTATCTGTATTTAAATTCTTGTGTTTTATCACCGCTCCGCTGAACAAAGTAATCGGAATATCCGCAAGCACAACAATGCCTATAAGCCTGTGTATCGGCATACCAAATAAAATAACAATAACTGAAAAAATGACGGACGGCAAGCACGACAGCATCAAGCCGCCTGTTTTTTTAAAATTCTCGCTTTGCGCTGCCGTCATCCATTCCAAAAGATTGTTTCTGCTGACAAACAGACGCCATACTGCCTTTAGCGCAGCATCAAGGCAAACAAAACTCTCCTTTGCGGAAAAGGCAACATTAATAAAAGCTCTTACAAAAGCCCCGAGTGCATCAGGCAGCGCTTTTGAATAATACAAACGCGTAACAGCTGAAAATCCGCCGTTTATCAACGCTCCGAAGCCTGCATAGAGATTTCGCGATGCAAGCGCAAGCAATGCAATAACCGCAATGGCGATTCCTGCATAGCCTTGAATTATTGCCGACCATAAAACAGCGGCCAAACAGCTTAACGGAGTCAAACTGCGCCTGATATTATCAAAAATTTTATACCTTGAAAGAAGGTTCATGGGATTTTTTTCAAAAATAAACCTGATATTCTGCCAATCGCCTCTCACCCATCTGTGCAGACGGCTGAAATAAGAGCCTGCTGTTTTTGGAAAATCCTCAACCACCTGAACATCAGGAATAAAGCCTGCCCTCAGATATCCGCTTTCAACTATATCGTGACTGAGAACACTTTCTCTCGGCAGAGCATTATCAAGCACCTCGTAATATGCATCAACATTTATAAGCCCTTTTCCGCAAAAAATGCTTTCACCAAACAAATCCTGATATCTCTCGCAAGAAAAAGAATTATACGCAGTTATACCGGAATCCCCGCTAAAGATATTCTCAAAATACGTTTTGCCGTTTTCACAGAGCCTGTTTTCTGCTTTCGGAACCAAAATTCCGTAGCCGCTGACTACTCTCCCCTTTTTTATAACAGGTCTGTTAAGAGGATGCTCTGCTATTGCAACAAGCTCCCTTGCAGAATCAAAAAGCATGCCCGTATCCCAGTCAAGCGCTATCAAATACTTTACCATCTCAAGATTTTCCGCATCGCCGTGTATTTCAAGAAAACCTTTTGAATTGCCCTTGATGGCCCTTATGAGTTCAGTTATTGCACCCCTTTTACGCTCTTTGCCTATAAATTCATTTTGGGTTTCGGAATATGAGCGCGGTCTTACCGCCAAAATGAAACCGCCGTCATATTTTGCATTGAGGCTGTCAACAGCTTGCTTAGCAGCTTTAACTATATGCCTGTCCTCGGGTTTCCGAGGCATACCTGCCGCTTTGAAATCGGCAAGGCAGCAAACTTTAATGTTGCCTGCAGCATTGCTCAAATACACGCTTTCAAGCTTATCACTAAGCTCATTCATTCTGTCTGCGGATGGAAGAAGTGTTGAAACGGTTAAAAGTGCGTGTGTATCCCTCACCTTTTCATCATCAGCAGACAACCTCAAAAAGCGCTTCGGAACAACACCTTTCAATGAAGCTCTTTCAATCGGATAACGCAAAAGCTCCCACAAAGGCAAAAATAAAAGAACAGCAACGGCAGGCTCTTCAAAGAAAAATCCTGCAGCCAATGCTGCCGCAAGAGGCATCACAATTTCCATTATCAAAAAAAGCCAGCCTCTTTTGGAACTTTTTACCGACGGAATAATATATTCTCCGATGTGTTCCCCGTTTTTCTGAGCGCTTTTCAATGCGTTTCGGGCGATTTCTTCTTCGCTTTTTCCTGATTTGAATGCAGCAACTGCAACAGCCCTTCTGTATCTCATTTTTGTTTCTTCATCCATTGAACCGTAAATCCCTGCAGGGTCGGCAAGCAGAATTTCTTCCGATTTGCTGAGGCTTTTAGCCACAAACTCAAAATCAACCTCACCCATACGGCGCAAAGATTCTATGGATGCCGAAAGCATCTGAGTTCCCTTTTTATCGTTCAGATTTATTCCTTTTGATGCACAGTCAACAAGGGCACATTTTACGGCAAGCGGAAGATAACCTGCAGATATACCGTCAAGTCCGTCTTTTTTCAGAAATTCAACGATTTCTATTTCATCGGGAAGCACTCCGTTTTCACATAATTCACCGCATTTGTCAAAAAGGCCCGGAAGCAAATCCGAGCCCTTCATGCTTTTTCGGGCGTGCGAGCATTCAATCGCCGCCTGCCTTGCGCAACGTTCAAGAATATAATAATTATCCGAAAGCCAAGTTGAAGCTTCTTTTCGGTTTTCTTCCGAAAATTTACGCATATTTTTTTTGAAATTACGCAAAGCGCTCTTCATAACCATTTCCGGGCTGTCCTTCATACTGTCATCCCTTCTTATCTTCGCCAAAACCTGATTGCAAAAGCGCAGCAAATCATCGCCGCCGCACCAACAACAATTTTTTTGAAAATATCAATAATTCTTACTGCTTTAAAAGCTGTGTTTACAACACGAAGCGCACTTGTTATTTCATTCATTCCCTCAACCTCCCGTCAGCAATACTCCATGGGCAACGCACGGAATTGTTTCGCTTTGAAGCGAAGAAACGCTTGACATAAGCGCACCTGTTCCGACAAAAAGAACTCTTTTTAATTCACCTTCTGCGATTCTTCGCAAAATATTGGAGCAGACAACTGCACCGCTGCAGCCGCAGCCCGAGCCTCCCGCACCAACGTCCTTTTGCTTGGCAAGATCAAAAATCATAAGACCGCAATCATTATGAACCGAAGATATATCAATATTCTCCTGCTTTATCATCAGCTCACAAAGCAATTGTGAGCCAACAGAACCAAGGTCGCCTGTCAATATCAAATCATAATCCTCGGGCGCCGTGTTTGTATCCGCCAAAAAATCCGCTATTGTTCGGCATGCAGCCGGTGCCATTGCTGCACCCATGTTGTTGGGGTCCTTAATTCCGTAATCTTGTATTCTGCCGATTATAACCTTTTCAATCCGTACTTTGCTTTCCTCTTTTGTAACAACCGCCGCTCCGGCACCCGTGACGGTCCATTGAGCCGTAGGGGTTCTTTGTCCGCCATATTCAAGCGGCATTCTGAACTGCTTTTCGGCAGAGCAAAAATGTGAAGAAGTTGAAGCAACTGCAACATTAACAATTCGGCTGTCAACACAAACCCCTGCCGCAGCCATTGAAAGAGCCATTGTTGAGCATGCACCATACATTCCGGCAAACGGAATCCCGAGTTCTTTGATTCCGAAGGTTGTTCCCATGCACTGGTCAAGCAAATCGCCGGCAAAAATAACATCCGCATCCTGCGGCGATATCCCGGCCTTTGTTATTGCACGGGAAGCCGCATCACGGTGGATAACACTTTCAGCTTTTTCCCAGGATTTCTCGCCTGCCGATGCATCTTCATATATATAATCAAACTCCTGCGCAAGCGGCCCCTGACCCTCCTTTTTTCCAACAACAGCTGCATACCCTGCAATGCCCGGCATGGAAGGCAAAAACAAGGTGTATCTTCCCAATCTTACCGGCATATAATCACCTCGAACAATTTCATTTTGTGTTATTATTTGCACGGAAAAGTTAAATATACCAAAAACCGATTTCGGTATAGCTAAAAAAAGCCGTCAAAAGACAGCTCAAATCTTAATAGACTAACTTAAAAATAAACAGATAACACCTGATGCTGTCAAGTCAGGACACATTAAATTTAAAATTACACAAAAAAGAACGGCTGCATTCACAGCCGTTCCTTAAGTTTATTCCGTTGTTTCGGTTTTCGGTAAACCGGATGTGGCAAATTCTTCAGAAAGTTCGGTTGCCGTGTTTATCTCAGTTGTAACACATTCCGTTTCACTTGTAGCTTCTTCACCGCTCAATCCCGTATACGAAACACTTTCTTCCTTTGTTGTTTCTATATTGCTTATATCCAACAAATCACCGATTTTGACGAATTCAAGTCTTGCAAAACAGGCTTCGAACTCTTCGAATGTTTCGATGTTCATTGTTTTTAAGACAATATAAGTATCTTCCACATAAATATCAGCAAAAAACAAGTAATCTGCATTTTTCACCTCATAAAGCTTTGCACTGTAACAATCGTTTTGAACATCTTTGACAGTAACAAACTCAGCATCGGCTCCAAGTTGCAATTCTTTCGGTTGTGTACTGTTTACTGTGTCAATAGTCACTAAAACTCGTTTGCTTTCATCAAACATTATCAACTTATAAACACTGTTACTTTCCCAATAAAAAGCAATTTCTCCAAAATTATCAATATTACCGTCAAGTAAAGGAACAACTGTTGAACACAATTCATTAATCAATACAGAAGCATTATCATAATTCCACATTCCAGTCATATACTGCTCAGTTTTTTCATTCTCCAAGTATGACATGAATCCATCTGAATCTTTTGTGTCATACTCATTTTTAATATCTTTTAAGTCCTCAAGGGTTGCATACATAATCATTGGCACACCGTTCAAATCATGCGTTGCTGTTAAACTGTCAGCTGAAGACTTGCTTGTTACAGGGTCTCTGCTACACGATACAAGCAAGAATATCAAAACAAAAGCTACATATAATATTTTCTTCATACTTTTACCTCCGTTCAATGATGTTCCGACAAATGGCTTTTAACCGTTTCTTTGCACTCGTTGCAAAAAACATCTGTAGTAGTATCCGAAATTATATATCTTACCATTATACAATAAGGAACAATCTCACCATTACATTTATAACAATTCTCGTTACTGCAATGATTATCGCCTTTATCTTCTTTACAATATCCATCCACCAGTCCCAACAAATGACCCGTTTCATGAACAATTTCATAAACTCGCGCTTCACGAACTTTTACGGGAGAGAGATTTTTTATTTCACCGGTTGATGTACCATAAGTAGCATTCCTCGTAGTAAACACTATCACATGTTTTTTTGCACTTGCACCTGAAATTGCATGATTCTCCAAAACGTGACCTGTCCACACGCAATTTCCTGCAACATTTGTTCCTTGCCCTTTATCTGCCACAAACTTTTCCAGCAACACGCCTTGATATAAACATGAATCAGCGTTATGCTGTCCTGTTTTAGGACAAGGCGCATATAAATTATTTGTATAAACAGAGCCATAAGTTAATATTTTACACCTGTCAGCAGTTGAAGAGTAGGATTCTACATACGGACAAACCTTAAGATTAAAATTATCCATCACAACATCGTTCAGCACTGCCGCATATTCATATATCTTTGATTGTGCAGACTCGTATCTGACATCAAAACCTTCATCATAATAGTGATATTCCGTCATAAGATAATCAATCCCGGGAAAATCGGAAACTCTAATAAATCCTCTCACATCACCCGCTGTAATGTGTATCCAACCCCAGCCGTTTTCAAAATCACCGTGAGCCGTCATGCTTGTGCCTTTGGGCAGCGTTGCAACCTCATCACTTGTAATGGTTGGAAATTTCTTTACCGTGACTTCTTTTTATGACACAGCCGTTTCCGGCTCACGCCATTGACTGACAGAATACACCATGCACGCTTTTTTCGTTGTTCCGACTGTTGCTGTTACCAGTGCTGTCCCCGGTTTTTTTGCAAAAACTCTCCCTGTGTTGCTGTCAAATGAAATAATGTTTTTATCTGACACCGCCCATTTTACATTTCCTTTATAGTTTGTTGTTAACTTTTCGGCACTCAAACCTCCGGAAGAAACAACCATCTCGTAAGTTGACAATTGCTTAAAAATTTCATCAGATGCAATGTCTGACGGCAAAAAATTCGACCACATATAACCATTATATTCTTTTTCGCTTATTTTGTATGTTATGTAAAAAAAAGAATCGTAGTAGCCCTTAACCGTTACAGATTTGCCACGAAAAAGCGGAGAAAACAATCTTATAAAAAAATGCCGAAAGCTGAAAAAATTCGGCTTGCTTCCAGCCCATGCAATCGGAGATAAAACACTTGTTGAAATCGGTTCGGAGAGCCTTTTGGCGCAATAAACGGTGATAGAATCCTTACCTCTCCCATTTTTCGCCTTAACTGTTATGGTTGCTTTTCCTTTTAAAACTCCGGTAATCTTCCCGTCTTTTGTGCACTTTATAACACTGGAGTTGCTTGATGACCACTCAACATATGCCCCATGAGCACCATTGCCCAATTCTTCCGTTGTCATTTGAATTTCTTCACCCTGAAGAATTGCCTGCATCGGCACTATGTTTAATTCTCCAATCGCTCCGGATAAATCGGGTTGACTTTTCTTAAAGGCATCGGCAGCAAATATTTCAAATTCATTTGCCGCGAACGCTTCAAAGTTAAAAGCCGTCAAAAAACGCGTTAACATCAAAACAACCGAAATGATTTTAAAAACGGTTTTGTTGCTCAAAACATTTTTCTCCTTGATTTTAACATCTTGTCACCTTGCTGTCAAATTATCTGTTTGATAATTCACGGAAAACTACCCAACAAAATCCCCTCCTTTTGTTTTAGAGTTTTTTAATCAAAATTACATATATATATGATAAAACCCGGTAATTATTACGTTAAAAAATCAAAAAAATCAAATTTTCTGCTTTTTCAAAAAAACAAACGCCGATTTTGTGCATTATAACAACAAAAGAGCCGTCAAAAGACGGCTCAAAATCATCTCATAAAAATATAATAAATTATCCCGTAAATCACCGCAGCGGCCGAACCGTATGCAAGAACCGGCCCCGCTATGCGGAACATCTGCGCCCCCGTGCCGAGGATTCTGCCCTCGCTTTGGAATTCCATTGCAGGCGACACAATTGAATTTGCAAAGCCCGTTATAGGCACTATCGTCCCGGCACCTGCATAATATGCGATTTTATCAAAAACGCCCAAAGCGGTTAAAACCGATGCAATAACAATCAGCGACACAGGTACAAGCGCTCTGACATCGTCCTGACCGATGCCGATTTTGGTGTATATCATGCTCAGCCCTTCACCCAGCGCGCAGACCGTTCCGCCTATAACAAATGCCAGACAGCCGTTTTTAATCTTATTGCTCGGTGGAGAAGCCTTCTTGGCCATTTTTCCGTATTCTCCGCCTGTGATTCCCATAAAACATCAGCCCTTCTTTGAATTTTTACACAAATATGTTGCCCTTCAAAAATAAAAACATGCAAAAAAACGCCACGCAGAACTGCGTGACGTTTTGTGTGTTTTTTCATTATGCATTAACCGTTTCTTTTTCTTCTTCCTTTGCCTTTTCTTCCTCAGGAGGAATGTTAACCGGCTGAAGCGAAACGATAAGGTTTGTTATTGACGAAGCAAGGAAAAGTGCACCGCTGACAAATACTCCCCAGCTCGGAGCACAGCTTACTGCGTCCGAAAGACTGCTTGCAGCCATCATTGAAGAAAGATTGTTAAAGCAAAATGCGCTTGCAAACATCATAATGCTCGCAACAAGATTTGTTATAAATAATCCCTTGCTGTTGAACTTTTTGAAATTAAGAAGCAGAAAAACAAGGCTGACAAGCAACGAAAGCACGCTGAGAACAACAAGCAGAAGCGACAGCATGAACTGAAGAGCCGCATCGCCGATTATCTCGGAGCCGGGAGCCTTGAAAATACCCATAATATCAAAATTTAAAATGTTCATTACGATTGTAATTGCGTTGAGAGAAAAGGTTTCTTCACAAAAAGGAATTGAAACGGCAAGAGTTCCGAGCGGAAGCAAAAATGAGAACAGCGGAAGAACGCTGATTGGAATTCTGGCAATTCTCAGCTTTGTGCCGACAAATGAATATTTGAATTTTCTCATTGTTTCATGAAGCTTTGCAAATGCAGCCTCCGCCTCAATTGCATCCTGCTCCAATCTGTTTTCCCAGTCATAGTTTGCTATGTTAACGCCGCAATCGGGGCATTCGGCCTTAATATTCCAAATGTGAAGCTTTCGGTTACACTTAGGACATCTTGCCATGAAATCACACCTTTTCGGTTTATTATTTTTATTCTATACTTAACTGCGGTTTGTGTCAAGATTCTATTTTTGACCGTAGTATGCACCTGCGCCGTGCTTTCTGAAATAATGCTTCTTGCGGATATCCTCACTTGCAGGCTGAGCCTGCATCATCTTGCTCAGATATGCCATTTTTGAAACTTCTTCAAGAATAGCTGAATTTTTTGCCGCATCAAGACCGTTTTTGCCCCATGTGAACGGGCCGTGAGAATGAACCAAAACCGCCGGAACGACATTGTAGTCTATTTCACCTTCTTCAAAGCATTCGGCGATAACTCTGCCTGTGTTAAGCTCGTATTCGTCCTCAATTTCCTCTTTGGTAAGGTCTCTTGTGCACGGAACGGAACCAAAAGCAAAGTCCGCATGAGTTGTGCCGTAGCAGGGAACATCAATTGCCGCCTGAGCAAACGAAACGGCAAAAGTTGAATGTGTGTGTGCCACGCCTCCGATTTCGGGGAAACGGCGATAAAGCTCAAGGTGAGTCGGAGTATCAGACGAAGGATTAAGCTTGCCCTCAACCTTCTCTCCTTTAAGGTTCATAACAACCATATCCTCGGGGCGCATTTTTTCGTAATCCACTCCGGAAGGCTTAATAACAACAAGTCCGCTCTCTCTGTCGATTTCAGAAACATTGCCCCATGTGAACAGCACAAGCTTATATTCAACAAGCTTCAAATTAGCTTCATAGACTTTTTGCTTCAGATTTTCAAGCATTATGGATACTCCTTTTACACAAATAACGATGCAGCTACGGTTGAATAGATATGCGACGGATTTTTAAGGAAATTACGCTTGAGCTGCTCCGCCTGTTCAAAATCCGCGGCATAAACCGTCAGTTCCATAAGAGGATCATCTTTATGGATCACCTTAAAAGTAACATAATATCCTTTTTCGGTTTTTTTGATATCAACAGTGTTTTCGCTCTCACGTTTTTCAAGCAGACAAAGATTCAGCGCATCGGCAAGAGCTGTTTCTTTGACGGATTTGGGAAGCTCCAGCGAAAGTGCATCAACCGAAAGTGAGCCTTTAGGCGTGAGGTAAAGCATACCGTCAGCCTCAGCAAGATTTCCGCTGCTGAGCAAATCATCAAGTGCCTGCGTGATTTCAAAATAATTGGCAAGGCCGTGAACCTGAAGCGCCTGCGGAAGCAGCTCTTTTTTTATCGGCTGATTAATATTGGCCACTATGAAAGTTATCAGAACTTTAATATGTGTTTTGTTGCGAAGTCCGCCGGGTTCAATTCCTTCGGAAAACGCATCAAATTCGTTGTTAATTGACATTTAAACTCTCCCTGCTTGCTGCAAGCTCTTTCTGAATATCTTCCTTTTTCTTGCCTGAATAATCATTAAAGAACATGGGGATTGCACAAAGCGCAAGGCTCACGGCAGGAATAATGGTTACCATTATAAACATACCGTCAAGAGTTCTCTGGCTCTGCTCCTGAACGATTTCAATAAGCTTGCCTGCCGCATCATATTCTCTGATGGGCTGAACATAATTGAATATTTCAAGCACCTGGGTTGTGATGAAGTTTGAAATGCCTGCAGTAAGGTTGCTGATGAAGGTCTGGCATGCGAAGCATGCGCCTTCTGCACGTCTGCCTGTTTTCCATTCAAGGTAGTCAACGCTGTCTGCAATCATGGCATAAGTGATAACGTTGAAAATGCCGAGAGGAAGGCCGGCAAAAACAAGCATTCCGAGGAAAGCATAGAAATTGCCGTAACCAACAAAATACATTATAAGGTGAACAACTGCGCCGAAAAATGCCGATGCAATATAAATCGATTTAAGCGACATTTTCTTGCGAAGCACGGGCATAAGAACCATCGCAACCATCATGCCTGCGCCGATGGCAACAGTCATAACTGTCTGCACGGGGAATTTTGCTTTATAAGGAGTGAAAAGATAGTTTGCAAGGTAAGCGCCCGAGGTCTGTGCCATAAGCATTGCAGAGCCGAGAATGCTCGAAATGATAACGAGGATAAGAGGCTTGTTCTTTGTATAAGCAAGGAAATATTCCTTAACGGTGATTTTTTCTTTTTTATCTTCAAGTCTTTCTTTTGTGCCGAAGAAGGCAAGCCATGAAAGGCTTGTGCCTGCGGTGGCAATAAGCACTGCGCTGATAAGATAGCCCTTGGAAAGACCCATCTTGTCTGTGAATGCACCAACAAGAAGTGTAGGAACAATTCCGCCGATTGTGCAGAAAATTCTTGCGGTTGAAAGAAGCTTATTTCTTTCATTTTCAAGAGGAGAAACAACTGCGCTCATGCCCCAGAAGGGAACATCCTGAACCGTGAAACAGGTGGCCCACAGAATGTATGTAACGGCTGAATAGATAAGTCTGCCGGTGTATCCCAGATTCGGAACATAAAAAAGAAGAATGGTTGAAACAAGAATCATGGGCGGCGAAACAAGAAGGAAGGGGCGAAGCTTGCCGAACTTTGTTTTTGTTTTATCAACAATAATACCCATAACAGGGTCATTGAAGGCATCAAAAATACGGGTTATGAGGATGATAGCACCCGCATGGCCAAAGTCAAGCTGCATTGCATCCGTATAAAAAATCAGAAGGAAGGTTGACATGAGGTTGTAAATCATGCTCCTTCCGAAGCCTGCGGTTGAGAATGATAAAAGTTCGCTGCGTTTGAGATATTTTTTTTCCATTATTTGGTTCTCCTTCTTCCTTTAATATCTTTTCTTTTGTTTCTGTTGGGATTAATGGGTTTGCCGTATCTTCCTCTGTTGATAAGTTCGGGAGTCAAAAAGCGTTCTTTGGTTGCCCAAAGGCCGCACATATTTGACCATCCTTCACAATAAAGCCAATAATACGAAACATTTTTTTCTTTGCGCATCTTAACAAAACGCGGAGTATTGCACCAAATCATTGACGGAATCGCAATCACAAGCAGCCACACAGGGCCGAGAATCAGGGACTGCACAGTATGGCCGTATTCATGAATCTTGGTGTCATGAAGATAATCTCCCTCCCGCTTTGCATTAATAAAAATAAACATGCCCAGCGAAACACCGCCGAAATTCTTTTTGTCTATGTATGTTATCAACGCATTGTGATACCACTCACTCTTAGCACCCTTGCTTTTGTATATCGCCAGCATTATCAAGCCGATAATATTTTGAACAAGCGCATAAGTGAATTGCCATAAATAGAACAGTATTGACTTTAATATCTTCAAAATTATCACCTACAGTTGCAAAGTTAATAAAATATTACCATGTTTCAGAATTTTTTTCAAGTATATTATTACTTTTATATTGTTGACAACACAAATTCTGTGTGATATACTGTTACGCGATAAAATCAAAATATATTAACCGCAAAGATTATGACGGAGACAGTAGCTTTTGCAAGCGCAATCAAAAGTGAGGCGGAGAGAGTGCAAACCCGCCGTTTGCCGCAAATGCGAATATCACTCCCGAATCGCAAACCGAAAGCAAAATTGCAAGTAGGCTTTGACGGAGCCCGCCGTTACCGGGCACATAAAGATCGGGTTATGGTGGTTATTCTTTTAGTGTTCCTTGTCCCGTTCGGGGCGGGGATTATTTTTTTTGTAAGGAATTTTTCAAAATATATCGGAGGAATGCAAAATGTACGAAAAGGTTTCGTCAAATTTTGATTTTGTAACCAGAGAAAAAGCCGTGCTTGATTTCTGGAAAGAAAATCAGATTTTTGAGAAGAGCATTGAAGAGAGAAAGGGTTGCCCGACTTACACATTCTATGACGGCCCGCCGACAGCTAACGGCAAACCCCATATCGGCCACGTTCTGACACGCGTTATCAAGGATATGATTCCAAGATACCGCACAATGAAGGGCTACATGGTGCCCAGAAAAGCAGGTTGGGACACTCACGGCCTGCCCGTTGAGCTTGAAATTGAAAAAGAACTCGGCATAAACGGCAAAGAACAGATTGAAAACTACGGCCTTGAACCTTTCATCGGCAGATGTAAGGAAAGCGTTTGGAAATACAAGGGCATGTGGGAGGATTTTTCCGGCACAGTCGGCTTCTGGGCTGATATGGATAACCCCTATGTAACCTATCACAACAGCTATATTGAGTCCATCTGGTGGTCACTCAAAGAAATTTGGAACAAGGGCCTGCTTTATAAGGGATTCAAGATTGTTCCTTATTGCCCCCGCTGCGGCACTCCTCTTTCATCCCACGAAGTTGCACAGGGCTACAAAGCGGTTAAAGAGCGTTCGGCAGTTGTTCGCTTCAAGGTTATCGGCGAGGATGCATATTTCCTTGCATGGACAACCACACCCTGGACTCTGCCCTCAAACTGTGCACTCTGCGTTAACCCCGAAGAAACCTATTGCAAAGTAAAAGCCGCAGACGGCTACACATATTATATGGCAAAGGCTCTGCTTGACAGCGTTCTCGGCTCACTCGGTGACAAGGAAAACGGCGTTGCCGCTTATGAAATCCTTGAAACTTTTGTCGGCACAGACCTTGAAGGCAAGGAATACGAGCCTCTGTTTGCATGCGCAGGCGAGGTTGCCAAAAAGCAGAATAAAAAGGCTCACTTTGTGACCGTTGATAACTATGTTACCATGTCCGACGGTACCGGCATTGTTCACATCGCACCCGCTTTCGGTGAGGACGACGCAAAGGTCGGCAGAACCTATGATTTGCCCTTCATTCAGTTTGTTGACGGCAAGGGTAATATGACCGACGAAACTCCCTATGCAGGCATGTTTGTTAAGGACGCAGACCCGAAGATTCTTGTTGACCTTGACAGCGAGGGCAAGCTCTTCTCAGCACCCAAGTTTGAGCATGACTATCCTTTCTGCTGGAGATGCGACACTCCTCTCATCTATTATGCAAGAGAATCCTGGTTCATCAAAATGACAGCCGTTAAGGATAATCTTGTTAAAAACAACAATACCGTTAACTGGATTCCCGAAAGCATCGGCAAGGGCCGCTTCGGTGACTGGCTTGAAAACATTCAGGACTGGGGAATCAGCCGTAACCGCTATTGGGGCACTCCCCTCAACATCTGGGAATGCGAATGCGGCCACAGG
Source organism: Acutalibacteraceae bacterium (assembly GCA_045589815.1). Lineage (GTDB taxonomy): Bacteria > Bacillota > Clostridia > Oscillospirales > Acutalibacteraceae > CAG-177. The sequence continues at coordinate 6,211 of JAZNPT010000018.1, read as the reverse complement.
CATTCAATCGGCTCCATTGAAGAGCTTAAGTCAATGAGCAGCAACTGCCCCGACGATATCGAGCTCCACAGACCGTTTATCGATGATGTTACAATCAAGTGCGAAAAGTGCGGCGGCGAAATGAAGCGCGTTCCCGAAGTTATCGACTGCTGGTACGATTCGGGTGCAATGCCTTTTGCACAGCATCACTATCCGTTTGAAAACAAAGACCTTTTTGTGCAGCAGTTCCCCGCAGAGTTCATCTCCGAGGCTGTTGACCAGACAAGAGGCTGGTTCTATTCGCTCATGGCGATTTCCACCCTCCTGTTTGATAAATCTCCTTATAAGAATGTTATCGTTCTCGGCCTTGTTCAGGACGAAAACGGTCAAAAAATGTCCAAATCCAAGGGCAATGCGGTTGACCCGTTCGACGCTCTCGCCAAGCACGGCGCAGACGCTATCCGTTGGTATTTCTACACCAACTCCGCTCCCTGGCTGCCCAACCGTTTCCACGACAACGCAGTTGTTGAGGGCAAGCGCAAGTTTATGGGTACTCTTTGGAATACTTATGCATTCTATGTGCTTTACGCCAACATTGACAAGTTCGACCCCACAAAGCATGAGCTTGATTATGACAAGCTTTCCATCATGGATAAATGGCTTCTTTCAAGGCTCAACACCTTGATTGACACAGTTGACGGCTATCTCGACAGCTACTCAATCCCCGAAGCGGCAAAAGCACTCCAGAGCTTTGTTGACGACATGAGCAACTGGTATGTTCGCCGTGGCAGAGAGCGTTTCTGGGCTCAGGGTCTTGAGCAGGATAAGATTAACGCTTACATGACCCTCTACACCGCTCTTGTAACCGTTGTTAAGCTTGCAGCTTCCATGATTCCGTTCATGGCAGAGGATATTTACCGCAACCTTGTCTGCAACGTAGATGCAACCGCTCCCATCAGTGTTCATCTTTGCGACTACCCCGTTTCAAACAAGGCATTTGTTGATGCAGAGCTTGAAGCTTCCATGGATGAGGTTCTCAACATCGTTGTTCTCGGCCGTGCGGCAAGAAACACCGCCAACATCAAGAACAGACAGCCCCTCGGCAAGATTTTTGTCAGCGCACCCAAGGTGCTTGGCAAGGAATACTGCGAAATCATTGAAGACGAGCTGAACGTTAAGGCTCTCGATTTTGTAACCGATTCCTCGGGCTATGTTTCATATAACTTCAAGCCTCAGCTCAAGACTCTCGGACCCAAGTACGGCAAGCTTCTCGGCGCAATCCGTGAGCATCTTGCTTCTCTTGACGGCTCGGCAGCAAAGGCAGAGCTTGACGAAAAGGGCGCAATCAGCTTCACCGCAGGCGATACTGAAATTTCGCTTGCTGTTGAAGACCTTCTCATTGAAACCGTTCAGAAAGAAGGCTTCCAGGCTGAAAGCGGCAACGGTGTTACCGTTGTTCTTGACACCAACCTCACCGATGAACTCATTGAAGAAGGCTTCGTAAGAGAGCTTATTTCAAAGATTCAGACCATGCGTAAGGACGCAGGCTTTGAGGTTATGGACACCATCAAGATTTATGTCAGCGGCAATGCGAAAATTGAAGCAATCTTCGCTTCAAACGCAGACACAATCAAGCACGATGTACTTGCAACCGAGATTATCACATCTGACGGCGGCTCCTACTCCAAGGATTGGGATATCAACGGTGAAAAGGTAACCCTCGGCGTTGAAAAGAACTGAATAAAATGATTAATCCCCTCGGGTTTCCGAGGGGATTTTTTGTGTGTAGGGGTCGATGCCCTCATCGACCCTTTCTGTTATTTCCATTCAATAAATTTATAGCTTTCAAGAATCTTAAAGAATTGCGCCAAGCGTTCATAAAGCGGATGGGCTTCTTCGCCAAAATGCTCATCAACCGCCTTGCCGAGTTCGATTATATTCTTTTTTCCGTCGATAAGAGGCCAGACAAAGCTGCCCGTTTTATCAAGATGAATATAGCTGATACGCGGTTTTTTGAAAAGCTTTTGGGCAATTCGGTTCATTGCACCCTTGTTCTCAATTTCAAGGGTCACAATTCCGTTTTCATCGGTTTTCCAAGGAATCCCCTCGGGATGAACGGGTATTTTTTCGAGATAATTTGTTTCGTTTTTCTTTTTCATGATTTATTTTGCTTTCTTGTTTTTCTTCCAAACGGAAAACTTAAGAAGAGAAAGAATTATAAGGCCGAAAACAACAAGACCTGCAGCCTTTGCAATGCCGTCGGGAAGATTGAGATAACCCGAAATATCAATAACCTTATCAATTCCGAAAACAGCAAGCAGCGCAAGAAGAATACCTACAAGTCCTTCACCCGCAATCATGCCTGAACAGAAAAGAATGCCGTCATTTGTGATTCTCTTCTTTTCTTCCTCGGGCTTCTTCATCTTATCAACCGCAAGGCGAACAAGGCCGCCAACCATGATGCATGCATTAAGCTGAACGGGAAGATAAACACCGATTGCAAACGGAAGAACGGGGATGCCGATAAGCTCAACAACAACAGCGATAAACACACCGATGAAAACAAGACCCCAGGGCAGATTGCCGTCCATAACGCCCTCAATAATCATCTTCATGAGTGTTGCCTGAGGTGCTGCAAGCTCATCACCGCCAAAGCCCCATGCAGAATCAAGAAGATTAAGAGTGCCGCCGATAGCAAGAGCCGCCGCAACAACGCCTATAATTTCACCAATCTGCTGCTTCTTGGGAGTTGCACCGAGAAGATATCCCGTTTTAAGATCCTGCGAAGTGTCGCCCGAAATAGCGGCAACAATGCAGATGATTGAACCGATTGCTATGGCCGCCCTCATGCCGTGAGCGCCTGTGTCGCCTGTGAGCTTAAGAATAACGGTCGCAATAAGAAGGGTTGCGATTGCCATGCCCGAAACGGGGTTGTTGCTGCTGCCGACAAGGCCAACCATTCTGGAAGAAACGGTTGCAAAAAAGAATCCGAAAATAACAACAATCGCTGCGCCGAGAAGTGAAACGGGAACTGCCGGAACAAGCCAAACAATGATTGTCAGAATCGCAATAGCAATAAGAACAAGCTTCATGCTGATGCTCTGATTTGTGCGTTCCGAGCCAACATTCGATCCACCCGCCATGCTCTTGAGAGAGTCTCTGAAAGTGCGAACAATAAGGGGTAGCGACTTGATAAGGCTGATTATGCCGCCGGCAGCAAGTGCGCCCGCACCGATATAGCGGATGTATGTGCCCCAGATTGCGCCTGCACCGCCCTGCGCAAACATTTCGCCTATGGGCATATCGCCGGGATAAAGTGTGAGCGTTTCACCGAAAAGAACAATCATGGGAATAAGAACAAGCCAGCTCAAGATGCCGCCGCCGAACATATAGGATGAAATGCGAGGCCCACAGATATAACCTACGCTCATAACGGCAGGATAAATCTGAGTGCCTATTTCGCCCGCAAACCCCTTGATTCTGAACGAAATCTCGCCCGGAACAGCCTTGATTCCGTCAATGATAAGCTTAAAGAATGCCGCAAAACCCATGCCCGCAAAAACGGTTGACGCATTTGAGCCGCCTTCTTCGCCCGCAAGAAGAACCTCAGCGCATGCGGTGCCTTCGGGATAGGGCAAGGTTCCGTGTTCCTTAACGATAAGAGCGTTGCGAAGCGGAACCATAAAGAATACTCCGAGAAGTCCGCCGAGAAGTGCAATAAGAGTAATTTCAACAAGATTGGGCTTGTCCATTTTCCCCTCTGCCGCCCAAAGATAAAGAGCGGGAAGGGTAAAAATTGCACCTGCAGCAAGTGATTCGCCTGCTGAGCCTGTTGTCTGAACAATATTGCTTTCAAGAATTGAATTTTTACGCATAACAACACGGATAACGCCCATGGCAATAACCGCAGCGGGAATGGAAGCCGAAACAGTCATGCCGACACGCAGGCCGAGATATGCGTTTGCCGCTCCGAAAACAACTGCCAGAATAATGCCCATAACAATTGAAGTCACGGTGAATTCGGGAGTGATTTTGCTTGCAGCAATATAAGGTTTGAATTGATTATTTTCCTGCATATATATCTCCTTTGCTTTTATATTTTGCACAGTTATTCTATATTACAAAAAAATCAATCATAATTCAAGCAAAAAATTGTTTTTTCTTGATATTACCATAATTTTAGATATAAAAATGCCGAAAACATCGCAAAACGATATCTTCGGCTGCATTCAAATATTAATCTTTGTCGATTTCAATTCCCGTATAATAATGTTCGAGTATCTCCTGCCATGAGCAGCCCTGCCTTGCCATATAATCCGCGCCGTATTGGCTCATGCCCGCACCGTGACCGTAGCCGTAGCAAGTAACCGTAAATTCGCCGTCGGAATATTCAATATCGAAGCAGCAGCTTTTAAGTCCGAATTCCTCCCTGAATTTTGAGGCGCTGACCTCGGTTGAGCCCACACGAACAGACATAACATATCCGCTGTCCGCTTTTGTCAGTTCGCCTACCCACTCCGATTTATCACCGCTGAGATTAATATCGCATTTCTTTGCGCATTTTTTAAACTCGCCTGCATCAAACGTTTGAGTGCTTATGTAGTCGGGCGACAGCTTGTCGCCCGGGCTTTCCACGCTGATAAGATAGGGTATCTCGCTGCCCCAAAGTGTTTCGGCACTCTGCGTTCTGCCTGCACTGTTTGCATGATAAACGGCAAGAGCTGTTTCGCCGTTATAGGTCATATATAAGCCGAAAACCTCGTCCACGGCCGCTTCCACCTTTTTTTCGTATTCCTCAAAATTTTCTCCCCACTTTTCCCTGCGCTGCTTTTCGTTTATATATCCCTGATGAATATCGGGGCTGTCGGTTATATCGGCATCGCCAAGCGACGAATCCTTATATTTTTCGTTTTGCTCACCAACCTTTTTGGCATAGGTATAGCTTGCAACCGCCTGCGCCTTAAGAGCCTCCGTGTGATACAAGGCGGACATCTCCGCCGCGACCGAACCGATAACGTATTCGCGAAGCTTAACCTTTTCAATATCTCCGCTCGATGATGACAAAACAGAAATGTATTCTCCCTCTTCGGCCGACAAATCACCTGCCGTTTTTGCACTTTCATGCCTGTCGTTGGGAGCAGCTTCGCTTCCGAGCGCCGCAATCGGGCATAAAATCATTGAAACAGCAATAATTATGCAAATAATGAGATTCGTGCGCATTTTGTTCATCCTTTCTTAACTTGACTTTTAAATATTTAAGATATATAATAAATTGATTATGATGGAGATATTATATCATTTAAACGGAACGGAGGCTCAGAATATGTCCACCATTGATTCCCATGTTGCTGAACATGACATTAAAATTTTATGCGATAAAATTCGCAAATATAACCATATAGACCCCGCCGACTTTGAACGCTTCAATGTTAAACGAGGCTTAAGAAATTCAGACGGAACAGGCGTTATGGCAGGCATCACCGGTGTCTGCACGGTTGAAGGCTATTTTATTGATGACGGCGAAAAAATCCCCAGAGAAGGCCATCTGCGCTTCAGAGGCATTGATATGGAGGATATAGTTAACGCCTGTATTAAAGAAAACCGTTTCGGATTTGAAGAAGTTGTTTATCTTCTTCTCTTCGGAACTCTGCCCACCAAGGAGCAGCTTGATAATTTCTGCGATATCCTTGCGGCATGCCGTGAATTGCCCGAAGATTTTATTGAAGATATGATAATGAAAGCACCCTCGCCCAATATTATGAACAAGCTTTCCCGCGGAGTTCTCGCTCTTTATTCTTACGACAGCAATCCCGATGACATTTCGATTGAAAATGTTCTTCGCCAGTGCATTCATCTGATTGCGCAGATTCCCGCAATTATGGTATATGCATACCAGGTAAAGCGCAGACACTATTATAAGAAGAGCATGTATATTCATCAAATGAAGCCTGAACACAGAACGGCAGAAACCATTCTTCGCTCCATCAGAGCAAACAAAACATTCACGGACAAAGAAGCAAAGCTGCTCGATATATGCCTTATGCTCCATGCCGAGCATGGCGGCGGTAACAACTCCACCTTCACATGCCGCGCCGAAACAAGTTCCGGTACAGACATCTATTCTGCAACAAGTGCCGCAATAGGTGCGCTCAAAGGTCCCAAACACGGCGGTGCGAACATCAAAGTTGAAGAAATGTTCTCGGAAATAAAGGCAAATGTCAAGAACTGGAAG
>JAZNPT010000017.1:0-18812 GCA_045589815.1 Acutalibacteraceae bacterium | reverse complement strand
AATTGTCTTCCTAAGACCGCTTGGCCTCCGACTTCCCCAGAGAATATAGCCCACGGAAATAAACATTTTTCGGTTTTTCAGCTTGTCGCTGAGTGCACCCATAATGAATGTTGTGACAACAGCTGCAATGGCTGAAAGAGCAACCATACGGGCAACTGCAGTTGTTGCTTCCATTGTGCCTCTGATTGCCGCCTGTGATACATCGGCATAGATTTCGTTTGTGATGAATGTGTTGAAATACATGTTTTCCGTATTCCAGGCTATACCGCCCATAAAACAGAAAAGAGTGATAATAAACCAGTTCTTCTTGCTGAGTTTTTCTTTAATCATACTTTCTTATTCCTTTTGCAAGCATTTTAATGCGATTTATTCTGGAATCACCTGATATGTTACATCCTCAAACTGCATTGTAACCTCTTCACGTGTGAAGCCTTCCATATTATATCTGTCCGAATAGAAGTTATATTTATCAATAGTGAAGGTGGTATCGGGTTTACAGGTAATCATAGTGCAGCCTCTCTGTGAGCCGAGTTTATCAATGCCCGAATATGCGAAATAGTCAATACTGTAGCCGTAGCTGAAGAGAATGCCTTTATATTCGAAAGTGGTGTTGTTAACATGGTCATGGCCGTTAAACATAGCTTTTGTTGAGCCAAGCTCAAGCATCTTTTCAAACAGGTCATCCTCACCGTAACCGCAGCATACCTGTCTGCCAAGTTCTCCGATTATGCCTTCGGTATATTTGAAATCTGCCGTGTCCTTATAACCGTTTTCACGGAACTCAGTCCATGCATCATCCATTTCCACCAACGGTATATGAAAAAAAGCAAGGGATTTGACAGGCACAGACTCTTTGCTGATTTTCTCATTTTCGGCGTTCATCCGCAATATTTCGGATTCATACCACTCAACCTGGTTGGGATGAATATTATCATAAGTGCCCTTGATGCTTTCAATAATGTTATCCTTAATATAAGCCTGGGAGTCAATCAGAATTATTGCCTGAATAATAATTCCGTTTGAGTTTTTAATTTCGATAGTGTGGTTGCCGTAACCGTCAACATCTTCAGGGCCAGCCTGAAATAAGCAATGTTCATATTCCTCGTCTTCATAGAATTCTGCCATTGCTTTTCTGTCAAAATATGAATATGCTTCGGCATCATGATTGCCGAAAGTAACATCCCAATACACACCAAGGCTTTCCATAAGATTTGCAAAAGCTTTTGCTCCGCTGTGATTGTTAAATGTTCCGGCTCTGTAAGGTACGGGAAAAGCAATGTCACCCGTTGCAATAACAAGATCAGGCTTTTCTTTTGTTACCATAGCGGCAATGGCATTAAGAGCTTTTTTATCCACGGTTTTTGACATGAAACCGCCGCCGATATGGATATCGGTAAGCTGCATTACCTTGAAGTCACCGTCGGTTATAAAACACCAATTTCCGTTTTCATTCTTATGAGGAACAAGCTGATTTTCAAATTCGACCCTGCTGTATGCGGTCCCTGTTTTCAAAAGATGCTGAACCGATAAATAATTGATGCCTGTAACAGCAACCGCAATTACTGCAATTGTTAATAAAGAAACAAGCAAAGCCGACTTCCTTTTTCTATGTTTTTCTTTTGGCATAATGTGTCACATCCTTTAATTCTTGCTTTCCAAAAATTTGGTTCAAGTATCATTTTTCTGTTTGTTAAACAAAGCATACCATAATTTAAAATATATATTTAATTTTATTTTATCATTTTTATAATATGTTTTCAATAATTTTAGTCAATTAAAGAAAATGTTTATTAGTCTGCAAATCAATTTATCAGAACCGTGTATAAGTGCTCGGTGCTTTATTTCTGAAAAGTCATAGAAAAAACAGGGGATAGTATATGAATTCAGAAAGTATTTATAGCGCAGTTGATTGCATAATTTCACTTGATTTAAGCCCGAAAAACAATTATAATAATCTGAAGGCTGGTGATAAATAATGAATACTTATTTTAATGAAATAACTTCAAGGCCCGTGAATACCGATGACCGCAAGATACTCTATAAAATACCTGCGGGTGCATTGAGCGGCAACGGTGACCTTGGGGTTGTTTTTGACGATGACGACAAGGGGCTTATTATTCATATTTCGAAATGTGATTTCTGGAAATTCGCTCCCGGTGCGCATAGCGACGGCGGAATAAAAGCTGTTGGCGGTTTGCGAATCGGGAACATTGATTTGTCCGAATATAATATAAAGCAGTATTTTGACAAGGGGCTTCTTGAGTGCAAATTCTGCAACACGGAAATGGAGCTGTTTGTTGCTCCCGAAAACCTGATTTATGTTCAAATCAAAGTGCCTGACACAGAGGAGTTTCCGAGCGTTAATATTGAAATCCCGAGCACCTGCAATTCGACGAATTCAGAGTTTGTTGATACAGGCGTTAAATGTTATCTTCGCAAGTTTTGCGGCGAAGATGTTGAGTGCGAGACAGCGGCAATTCTTTGCTGCCGAGAGCTTGATACATACATAGCAGATGGTTTTAAATGCGTCCGCTATTGTATCTCTGCGGCCACCTGTTTTGATGACAATGATTACATTGGCAGGGGCGTCGATTTGGCTTTGCACGGTGATTATGAGCGTGACAAGAAAAAAACGCAGAAAAAATGGGAAAAGTTCTTTTCGGCATCCAAAGTAACTCTGGAAGATAAAGAAATCGAAAAATTTTATAATTCAAGTCTTTATCATCTTGCAGGTTGTATGGGCAACAAAGAATTCCCGCCGGGATTATTTGGCAATTTTATAACAGACGATTTTTTCCCTTGGGCGGGAGATTATCATATGAATTATAACTATGAAGCTCCCTATTATTGCATATTTTCCGCCAATCATCCCGAGCTTTTTGACGGCTACATGAGTCCTGTCAACGATATGCGTGAAGAGGCGAAAAGGATGGCAAGGCTTTTCGGATGCAGAGGCTATGCGTTCCCCGTAAGCTTCGGCCCGAAGGCACTTGATTTTTACAGCCAGAAGGATTGCAAGGAGCACGGGATACTTTTTCTCGGCCAGAAGAGCCATGCCGCTTATGCCTGCGTAATTCCCATAATGCATTGGTATTCAACGTACGATAAAGATTATGCACTCGAAAATTACTATGATTTCGTATTTAACACAGCCGTTTTCTGGGAAGATTACCTTGTTAAAGAAAAGGGCAGATATGTCATAAAAAATGATGCGGCTCACGAAATTCCTTATTACCGCGGTGAAAAATTCAGATACATAACACACAAAGGTCAGATTGAAGCTGTTAATGCCATAAACTCTCTCGGCCTTGTTAAATTATTGTTCAGCGGCATTTATGATATGGCAAAGGAGCTTAATCTCAACCCCGAAAAGTATGCTCTCTGGGAAGATATCAACAAGAATTTAAGCGACTTCCCCACTTTTATCAAGCACGGCAAAAAATGTTTCCGCTATTCAAAAAGAGGCATTCGCTGGAGGAATGATAATACCGTGGGACTTCAGCATATTTATCCTGCTTCTCAGGTGGGATTTTCCTCAGGCGAAAAGCTGCTTAAAATTGCGAGAAACACATATTTTATCAACGACAGACGTCTTGATGATAACGGTTCAAACTCATATCTTCCTGCCGGAGCAAGAATCGGTGTTAATCCCGATTTTCTTATAGAAGGAATTCATCAGAATATAAAGGAATTCGGGCTTCCCAACAGGCTTTTTCGTCATCACGGCGGCGGAATCGAACATCTCACAACGGTTCCCGCAACCGTTAATGAAATGCTTATGCAAAGCCATGAGGGAGTTATAAGGCTTTTTCCTTGCTGGAACAAAAAATCAGCAGCATCATTTGAAAACCTGAGAGCTGACGGTGCTTTTCTGGTTTCTGCCGAAAACAAAGACGGAAAAATCACGTCGTTAAAAATAAGAAGTCTTAAAGGCAGAATGTGCAATGTTGAATGCGCCGATATCAAATGCGTTGTGAGAGAAACGGACAAAAAGGAAATCCCGTTTGTAAGAAAAGGAAACGTTGTTTCTTTTGAAACGCAGGCTGATGCAGCATATATTCTGATAGTTAAATAAGGTTTAAGAGATAAGAATGCAACAAAACCCGCTTGATTTTTTCAGCGGGTTTTGTGTATTTAAAGAGCGTTTTATTTACTTATAATATTTTTTTGCTTTTTTCAGATAGTTAATCAGCATCAGCGGCCAGTCGGTCTGAATCATGTCAAACCCTTTGTCGGCAATCCAACCCCAGCCGTAATCCTCGCTGACGGTCAGTGCGCTGTCATCGCTGTGGCCGCCGCAAAGCTGCTTCCGGAAGTCGTAGATTATTGAGTTTGCCCAGACTAGGATGCCGTCTTGGTGCATTTTTTCAATGAACTCGTCGTTTGCAAGATATTCGCTGTCATTTTCAAAAAGCACTTCAACGCCGATATAGTTAATGTTGCTTTTAAGAAGCTTTTCGTGCAAGGGGTGTTTTCCTCTTATAATCGGCATAAACGGAATTTCGGGTGCCAGATTTTCAAGCACCTCAAACACCTTATCTGATGGGCTGCTTTTGACCAGCATTTGCTCCTCCATGCCGTGGCGTTTGATTGCTTCATGGATTTTTTGAGGATTATCCCAGAATTTATCTATGTTTATGTAGCATCTGCCCTTAAACTGCTCCAGAAAATCGTCAAATCCTGCAATCCCAAACTGTGTTGGCGTTTGGTCAAAGTTAACATAACGCAGTTTTTGGATTTCGTCATAGTTCATCTGTTCCAAATCTATGTCCATATTAAGATGCTCCTGTTCCATGCCGGGATGAAACAAAAACAGCTTGCCGTCTTGGCTGCAGCTGACGTCAACTTCAATCATGTCAGCGCCTTGCTTAAGAGCAATTTCATAAGCTGCCATGGTGTTGCACGGTATATTGCCGCCCGAAGCGCCTCTGTGAGCAACAACAATGATATTTTCCTTTGCTTTTTCAAAAAGATTGAATTTCATAACGCACCTGCCTTGTTCAGATAAGAGAGTTTATTAAAGCTTCGCATCCGTTATAAATATCGCGGTATGCTTGGGAAAAATTGCCGCTGTACCAAGGGTCATCAACATTGCCGCCCCTGTCGGTGTATTCCATCAGCTTGCGTATTTTGTTTTGCGGGTCGCCGCCTAAAATGCGAAGCATGTTTCGAATGTTCATGCTGTCCATGCCGACGAATAAATCGTATTTATCATAATCACTTTTCTTGAGCTGAACAGCTCTTTTGCCTTCGCAGGATATGCCGTGCTTTGAAAGCTCTGCTTTTGCGGGCGGATAAACGGGGTTGCCGATATCTCCCCATATCTCCTCGGTGCTGGTTGCGCTTGAAGCAACGGCAAACATATTATCAACACCGTTTCTTTTTGCCATGTCTTTAAAAATAAACTCAGCCATCGGACTTCGGCATATATTGCCGTGGCATACGAACATAATTCTGATCATAATTTAAACTCCGAGGTGTTTTGTTTAAGAAGTTTTGCTATTTCTTCAACGCATTGCTCAGGTGTTGCGTCGGTGCATTCAACCGTATAATCGGCATATTTTTCATAAAGCGGAGCACGTTCGGCATAAAGCTGAGCGATAGTTGTTCCGTCCTTCATGGCGATGCCTCTTGTGTGAATGTTGTGTATCCTTTTTTGAAGCTCGTCTGCATTAACCTTCAAATAAATGATGATGCCGTTTTGACACAGATTTTTCATTGCATTATTGCCGTATACGGCGCTGCCGCCTGTTGCAACAACACAATTTATAAATGTTTGGGAGCTTATTATTCTATCCTCAATGTATATAAATTCATCGGTGCCTTTATCGTTAATAATGCTGCAAAGGCTTGTTCCGCAGCTTTTTTGGATTATTAAATCCGTGTCGCAAAAATCCATAAGCATTGTTTTGGCAAGCAAAACACCGATGGTGCTCTTGCCTGCGCCGGGCATTCCGATTAAAACAATATTTTTCATTCAATCTGTCCTTTAAGATTTATTGTTTCCGGTTCACTTCCTGCAAGCGAACGGAGCTGTTCTTTTAAAATGTGTTCATCAAAAAAATCTGCTTTAATAATAACAGTATCGTCGGCATTGAGCTTTTTTTCGCCGTTATTATCTGTTTCATAGAAATCATTTTCCGCTTTGATAATTCCGACAATGCTTGAACGGTTCGGCCACAGAATATTTTTGACTGTTTTGCCTGCCGCAAACGAATCGGCAGAAATTTTCAGCTTAAAGGTTTGGTTTTTTAACTCTTTTCCGCGGTTAAGCATATCTTCGGTTTCTTCAAGAGTTCGGTCATAAAACGGTTTTTGATTTAAAAGCTCGGTTATTGCGGTTACGGTGAATATAACCAGCGCAATAAAAATCAGGTTTGAGAATTGCCCCGTAGCTTCAATAAAAAAGACGGTTGCCGTGAGCGGAGCACGCATTGTTCCGCCAACGAAAGCACACATTCCCAAAATAACAAAAGCAGGGAAAAGCTCCTCCGGCAGCCCAAGCGAAATCAGCAGCTTTGCGGTTATTGCGCTTGCAAGCGCACCGACCGCCAATGACGGAATGAAAATTCCTCCCGTTGAACCTGCATCAGCAGTTAAAATCAACATAACAAAACGAATTGCAAACAGCGAAACAAGAAAGAACAAGGATTTGTTGTTGTGTAAAACATCAATGATAATATCATGGCCGCTGTAAGCACCGTCGGCTAAAAACAAGCAGAGAATGCCTGCGAGCAAAAACAGAAAAACCATTTTTGCTGTTTGAGGAATCTTGCATATTTTATGTGTGAATTTTGAAAAAAATCGGGAAATAAAATCAAATGCAGCAGCTGCAACGGCAATTACAACCCCGAGAATCAGCAGGTATCCGATATGAACAAGTTCAAACTGCGGCAGAACATCAACCGAAATCAGCGCAGATTCCATGTCAAATGCGAAACACAAAAAGCGGTTAACGCAGCTTGCGGAAATAACTGAGAAAGAAACTATCAGAAGCTGCATCGGCGCAAGCTTTTTATGGATTTCTTCAAACACAAAAAGGATTGCGGAAAGGGGAGCGCCTGTTGTAACAGCGAAGCCTGCCCCTGCACCGCCGCTCATAATATATCTGCCCCATGCACCCTTGTTTTTTGAAAGGTTGGAACACATTCCTCCGATTGAGGTTCCCAGAAGCACTGCGGGTCCCTCTGTTCCGTGAGGCAGGCCTGCGAAAAAGCTAATCATGCTTCCGAAGAAAACTCCGAAAAATGTTTTTAAACTGCGAAACGGCAGTATGCCTCGTATAACACCTTCGCTGCGCGGTATACCGCCGCCTTTGGCTTCCGGTATTATTCGGTGCAGAATAATCATAAGCACGGCGAGAAAGACAAGGACGATAAAAACAACTGCAACATAAAGCGAAGATTCTTTTGCCGCCGAATACAAAAAACGGGATAGCTTTTCCAAATTTTTCGCTGCGAATTTAAAAAGAAAAATAATTAATCCGGTGATTGAGCCGCAAATAATTCCGTAGCTCAGGCACGGAAAAACATTCTTTAAAGACTCTTTTAATTTATACTGTTTCAATATATATTACCTTCAGTTCCCGATTGCAAGATTTTTGATGATTCATTTTACTCCTGAAAGAGCCAACATGTCAAGCGATTTGCAAAAATGAAGTTATTGACAACAAATTAAATATAGGTTAAACTTATAAAGTTGTGAAAAAAAGGCTTGAACGAAAAACTTTTTCCAAGATCCCGTTCATTACAACAAAAAATGTGAAAGATTACATTTAATTATATTTTATTAATGGGAGGCAAAATGAAAAGAATACAACGAATTATTTCACTGATACTTGCTTTGACAATCGGACTTTCGGCATTTACTTTTACAGCGAGTGCATCAACCGACAGCACTAATCCCAAGAACTTTGAAGAATACTGCCTGATAATCGAAGACGGCGGATACCCTGCCATGACAACCTCGCAGTTTATGGGCATTGTTAAGGCGTTCAATATGGTTTTTCGCTTCTTTACCGGCAGAGGCCTTCAGCAGCAGGAGCATTTCAATTTTAAAACCGACGAAATGCTGACCGAAATCTGTAATTATATGGCAGAGGAAACCGGTCTTGACCTTTTGATGATGCTCACAAGATTGCCTGAAACTAATCAATATGCTGAATTTGTAACTGAAACATTTCAGATTGACACCACGGTTTTGCGCGATAAATTTTATGAAAAGCGCTTTGAGTTCGATGATAAAGATCAAAGACTGCCTGCAATGCTTATGTATTTCCTCGGTCTGTATTTCAGCGTGATTGAGGAATGCGAGGCGTTCTGTGTCCCGCTTGAAGAAATGGGCGAGGGATATTATGAGATTGCGCTTCTCATAACCGTGCGTGACGGAACCCAAGAGGTTATTACAACAGGCGTTGTTGTTGATACGGTTAACAATCTTGTCAAAGGCAAGGACAGCAGCGGAATGCTCGGAATCGGTTTTGAATTTTCTTATGCGGAGCTTTTGCTTTATTCGCAGCTTAATGTTTGGATGCGTGATTTCGGCTTCACATTCTTATATGACCTTTTCAGCTACACAACTCCGTTTTTCTTCTATAATACACGCAGAATCAAGTTTGACTATGACGGGCTTGAATGGATGATACAGGTCTGGAAGGGCAACTATCTTGTCAGCAACGGCGCAGAGGTTGGCATTTATACCCGTGAGCCGGGCAGCTTCGGCACATATTATAACTGCGCAAACGATGAGCAGATGATGAATATGTCCATGGAGCTTTATCACGGCGAAGATTTGCTTTTGAGCCGCCCCAATCAGCTTCATTGGTGGCTGACGGGATTTAAAATCAGCGATACGCTTTATCCCGCAAAATCACAGACTCTTAAATTTTCAATCGAAATGAAAGATGAAGAAATGCTGAATGCTTTCTGTAATGCGGTTGAAAATCACTACAGAGGCGATATGGAATATACTGTTGACGGACTAACCGTAAATGTAATATGGTAAAATAAAAGAGAGAATCGGTTTTGTGCCGATTCTCTCTTCTTTTATTTTATAAAATCTTCAATAGGCATTCCGTCAACAAAGATTCCCAGGTAACGGAATTCGCCTTTATATACTATCGTATTTACGGTTATATCGTGGCTCGATTTTGCCTCCATAATGTCACCGCCAAATAAATCTTTTTCTGCGCAATATCCAAACTCAACGCACAATGATTCATAGGCTTCCGGAGAAATTTCAGAGTGGAACGGGCAAGAGCTGATAACAAACGGCTCATAGAAGCTCTTGATATAGGGCTGATTTCTCGGCTTGCTCTGCGATATTCCGCTTATTCTGGAAATTCCGTTTTTGTCGATTGAAATTATGCCGTATTTGCCGATAACCGCATGTTCAGCATCATATTCTATTTTAATATCCGCATAAAAGTCTATAGTGTTGTTTAAATCGTCATAATAGACAATCAGCCGCTCTGTTTCAAAGGTGAATGTTTCTCCGAGGTTATAAATCATCCACTCTTTTACGGGTTTAACTGCGGTTAACGAAAGAGCAAAAACAAGCTGAACGGCGATAAGAATTATGATAGGTGCTTTTTTACGCATTTTTGTCAGCCTCCCTATCTTTGAAGGATTTAGACAATGCTTTGTTAATCAAAAGCAGAATTATGCCCATAACTGCGCAGGCAATTCCGCTGTAGATAAATTCAAATTCGCCCATAAACAAGGTGATGAAAACGATATAGCAAATCATAATAAGACCGAGGTTTACGGTTGACAGCTTTGCGTTTTTTATGCCGCCGATAACAAGAATTATGCTTGCGGCAAGAGCGGCAAAAATAACAAAAACCTGCAGCTCAAAATCAAGCGTAAAGCGGTTGAATAATGAACACGCCGCAAATGCCGCCGAAACGGCAGCGGAAACCGAAACAAAGGCAATCTTGAGCGGGTTTTTATTAAAGCTTTTTCTGCCCAATGCAATTCCGGCTGCAATTATAGCAAGTGCGGTCACAGCTTGGGGCACACAGGGATAATTTCTGCTGTAGTCTGAAAACGGCCAGTTGATGTCATAGCACAAAACCGAAAGAGTTATTGCGGCGGCGGGCACGCTGACAAACCTGAAAGGATAGGGGGAGTCGCCGCCTTTGTCCGCAGCATAAAGTGCAGTAAAAATAGCCAGCAAAAGATAAATAAAAACAGCCCCTGGGTATTTGCTGTTGAAACAGCATGTTGAAATAACTATAACAGCGGCGGTAATAACGGATACCCAAACGGAGTATTTGTATTTAATGCTGTTGTTTCTTGATTTGATAACATGAATTAGTCCTGCGCCGAAAAGCGGAAGCATAACGAGAAAATATTCACATTCAAGCAGCATATTCCAAGCCGTTATGCAGGCGAAATAAGCCGTAAGCGGAAAAACAGAGTTAAGAATAAATGCCATGGGCAGAATAAGCAAGGCATCAATCATCAGCAGGCTGATAAAGCCGATGTCTGCACTGAAATTTGCATTGACAAGCGCATTTGTTATTGCAAGCCCCGCTGCCCATGCAACGGAAGCGCCCTCACACCAAGCAATGCTTTCTTTTTTCTTGAAATATGCAAAAATTGCGGCGGCACAGCCCGCAAGAAGGGGCAAAAACATAAGCACAGCCAGAAGCCCGGCGGGGATATGGTCCCATGAAGCAATAAAAATAATCAGCAGACCTGCAACCGTCAGCAGAGTGCCGAGGGTTGCAAAAACAATTGTCATTGTTTTGCGGTTATCCGATTTGGACGGTTCAAGACCTACCTTACGCTTTTCTCCGTATATAATTTCTTCAAGGCTGACGTTAAAAATGTCTGCAAGCAGTTTGAGCATTTCAATGTCAGGCTGTGTGCGGTCCGTTTCCCAGCTTGAAACGGTTTGCCTTGTAACATTAATTTTTTCGGCAAGGATATCTTGAGTCATTTTTCTCTCGTTTCGCAGTTTCTTGATATTTTTTGAAACTTTTGCCATAGCTTCACCTCCATGCAGGAATGCTTCCTGCAATTAAATTAAAGCAAAAAATCCGATAAAAGTCACGCAACAATGTGTTGCAACGCTGTTTTTATGTTTCAAAAGTTGAGTTTTGTTATAATTCCATATTAATATTGAACAAATTAAATGTCAATAAAAAACGGCCTGCCGAAGCAGACCGTTAAGCGTGTTGAATTATTTTTCTTTGCTTGCGGCAAGGAACTTGTAAACAAGAGCTGCAAGAACGCCGCCAACAAGGGGAGCAACAATGAATACCCAAACGTTTGCAAGAGCGTCGCCGCCAATGAGAACTGCGGGGCCGAAGCTGCGTGCGGGGTTAACGGAAGTGCCTGTGAAAGAAATGCCGAGAATGTGAACAAGGGTAAGAGTAAGACCGATAACAATGCCTGCAACGGCGCTGTTTTCAACCTTTGAGGTTACACCGAGAATGGCGATAACAAAAACAAAGGTGAGGATGATTTCAACAAGAATTGAAAGACCGATGCTGTCATTATAAAGTGCATTTGCGCCGAGGCCGCTTTCTTTGCCCACAAGAGCCATAAGAACCGCTGCGCCTGCTGTTGCACCGGCGAACTGGGCAACAATGTAGCCGATAAAATCTTTTACTGAAAGCTTGCCGCTTACGAGCATTGCAATTGAAACTGCGGGGTTAATGTGGCAGCCCGAAACATTGCCGATTGAATATGCCATTGCAACGATAACAAGGCCGAATGCAAGCGCTGTGAGAAGATAGCCGGTTCCGTTTTCTGCTGAACAGCCCACAACTGCGGCGGTTCCGCAAGCGAAAAGCACGAGCACAAAGGTGCCGATAAATTCCGCAATGTACTTTTTGATTGATTGCATGTGATTACCTCCCAAAAAATAATATGCTGAGTTTATTTAATTATAGCAGCAAATTTCCGAAATAGCAACAGTTTACAGATTTATTTAAAATATCTTATCCGTATTCCGCCGGTTGGAAGCGGCTCTGATGATATTTTTGAAAAGCACGGAAATTTTGTTAAACAGTCTGCGAACGCAGGCTGCCCCGAATTGCCCTGAATAACAGGGGATAAAACAAAGCTGATTTCATCAATTAAATCTTCTTTGGCAAATGCGCCGCCTATAATTCCGCCGCCCTCCAAAAGGAGCTTTTGAATCCCGAAAAGAGCTTTAAGCTTTTGCATTGCAAGAGGTAAATCAAGCTTATCCTTTCCTGCAAAAACATAAGAAATCTTTTTGCTGCGAAGGAAGCCGATGTAAGAATCGCTTACGCTTTCGCAAAGAATCTCGATTATATGGGCATTGTCATATCCCGGGTCGTCATCCGATATTCGTGCGGATTGCCAATTGAGCTTTCCTTTGGTATCAACCGCAACAGCATAAAAATCCGCTTTGCTTGCAACAAAATCCTCGCGCGGATAGCGATTGCCTTCCCATTCGGATGTGTCCGGCAATGCTTCGCCTGTAAAGCTGCCCTGCATGGTCACCCTGCCGCAAAGAAAGGCATCGGCATTGAATTTGCGGTGAATGTCATAATAGCATTCGTGCAGAGCCATGTGTTCCGATTTATAAAGAAAATCACCGGCAATTTTTCCGTCGATTGAGGTCAGCATGTGATAAATAACATAAGGTCTGTTCATTTTTATATGTCCTTTCTGAAAGAAAAAACCGCTCCCCGAATGGGAAGCGGTTTAAACCAAGTTTAATTATTCAGCCTTGGGAGCTTCAACGGGGCATGCGTCTGCGCAAGCGCCGCACTCGATGCAAGCATCAGCATCGATAACATACTTGCCATCGCCTTCGGAGATAGCTTCAACGGGGCATTCTGCTGCACAAGCGCCGCAGGAGATGCAATCGTCATTAATAATGTATGCCATTGTGAAATCCTCCTTAACATTTTTTCAAAACCATTGTATCACATTATTTTAAAAATGCAAGTGGTTTTTGCTGTAAATTATATTCTTCTGTCAACAAATCAGCCTTCAATATGCTTCAAAGCTTCAATTTCTTCTTTTGCAACCTTGATTCTTGCGTCTCTGACAAGCTTGACTTCCTTGCGGTTAAAGAATTTGGGCGGAGCGTCGGGGTTATCATGGAGCTGAACCTTGAGTTTGCCTGTAAGAAGGCTGAAATCAACAACCGTGCCTGCACCCTCGGCAGTTTCAACGATGGCACCGGGCTTGGGAGTTATTTTCAGAAGGTGTTCATAGGCGTTCTGTTCATATTTGAGGCAGCACATAAGTCTGCCGCAGGCACCGCTGATTTTTGCAGGGTTAAGAGAAAGACCTTGTTCTTTTGCCATTTTAATAGACACGGGCTGGAATTCGCCGAGAAAGCTGCTGCAGCAGAAGGGTCTGCCACACATGCCGAGACCGCCGAGCATTTTTGATTCGTCTCTTACGCCTATCTGGCGAAGCTCGATGCGTGTTTTAAAAACACTTGCAAGATCCTTAACAAGGTCACGGAAGTCAATTCTTCCGTCAGCGGTAAAGTAGAACAGAACCTTTGCACAGTCAAATGTATATTCAACACCGACGAGCTTCATGTCAAGCTTGTGTTCTTCAATTTTTTTCTGGCAAATGCCGAAAGCGTCACGTTCCTTTGCTTTGTTTTCCGCAACTCTTTTAATATCTTCTTCTGTGGCGATGCGAATAAGCTTCTTGAGGGGTTTAACGATTTCCTCATCAGCTATTTCACGGTTATCCATTGCAACCTCGCCGCATTCAACGCCGCGAGCAGTTTCAACGATAACTTTTTCGCCTTTTTTTAATATTTTTCCGTCCGGATCAAAGTAGTAGATTTTGCCTACTTCTTTAAAGCGGATGCCGATAACTTCAGCCATATATGAACCTCCGATTTTATATATTAATTGGTTACCGCCTTACGAAGCTTTGTGCAAAGGGCGGTGACCGTCAGATTATGGTTAGCGTTAAGATTTATTGAATTCATTAAAGCATCTGTGCTTTCAATCAGTGCGAGCAAGGCACGGCGGCTGAGCTTTGGTGCAATTTCAGCCGAAATATCTCCGAATTCGGCTTCGTTCTCCTGAGCAGAATATTTTATTCTGAGCGCCTGTGCAAATATTTCCTGAATAACAGGCAATGCCGCACGTAAAAGCTTTTGGTTTTTTTCAAATACCGCTGCGGCCTTGATTATTTCGATATCGTCAAGGGCGGTTGCCGCAAGGGCAACGTTTTTTGCGGCTTCAACAATGCTTTCTCTCGGAACTGAGTCATCCTCTGCGGATTGAGCCTGACCAAGGGTGTAGACTGTTGCACGGGAAAGAACGGTTGGCAGGAAGCCGGACTTTGAAGAGCAAAGAAGGATGAAATTAACATAAGCCGGCGGCTCTTCAAGAATTTTTAAAATTGCGTTTTGACCCTCAACACCCATTGTGTGTGAGTTTTCAAGAATAAAAACTTTTCTGTCTGCCTCGTTGGGAACAATATAAGCCTTGTTGCGGATTTCGCGGACGATATCAACCTTAAATGCCTTGGGCTTATCTTCAACGGAGTAAACAAGGATATCCGCATGGGAATCTGCTATTGCCTTTCTGCAGGCAGGGCATGCTGCGCACGGAACGATTCCTCCGCCGCTGCAAACAAGCGCACAGGCTGTTTTTTTGGCGAGGTTCATCCGTTCCTCCGATGAACCGCCTTCAAGGATAACGGCATGGGGGAATCTTTTTGCGTGAATCGCAGCTGAAATAGATTTTTCAATTGCGTTGTTCAGATCAAAGCCGGTTATATTCATTGGTTTTCTGCCTTATGCTTAAAGTTTGATGAATTTGTCAACGTCAAGAACAAAAACTGTTGCGCCGCCAACGGTAACTTCAACGGCACGGGAGATAAAGCCCTCTGCCATGAATGAGGGGGAGGGAGAAACCATCTGGGTGCGCTTGCGTGAGAACTCGCTGATGACTTCGATAACGTCATCAACCTTTTCGTCCTCGGTTCCGATGAGAAGAGTGGAGTTGCCAGCTCTCAAAAATCCGCCGGAGGTGGAAAGCCTGGTTGCTCCGTAGCCTTTTTGAGTGAGTTCGTTAAGAACGCTGGGGCAATCGTCATTGTTGATAATGGCAACGATAAGCTTCATGTGTAAAACTCCTTTATTGGCCGTGAACGGCTATATTTCTTTCAATAACCTTTCTTCCGCGCCATTCATAAGCGCGCCCGTCAAGGCTGCAACCGGTTTCTATATGTGCAATGGGGGAAGAAAGGAATTCTTCGATTTCAGTGACGGCGGCATTTTGGTTCATGGGGCAAACTTCCTGGCAAATATCGCAGCCCCAGACGCAGCCGCATTCTTTCATGAGTTTTTCTTCATCGGGAGAAAGCTCACCTTTTTTTTGCGTTATTTCGGAAATGCAGGCGCTTCTTTTAAAGCCGTTTTCGGCCAGCGCAGACACAGGGCAGGCCTGAATGCATTTGCCGCAGCCGATGCAAGGCTGTTCAGCATAGCTGCCGAAGCTTAATTCAAGAGAGGTGACTATTTCGCCGATAAAAACAAAAGAGCCGTATTTTTGTGTTATGAGCAATGAGTTTTTGCCTTTTGCACCAAGCCCTGCAAGGCAGGCGGCTTTCACCTCCGGAATCGGAGAATTATCGGAAAAGGCTGCGAACTCATGCTCGGGATAAAGCGACTTCAGGCATTTCGCAGCAGATTCAAGGCGGTCAAGAGCAACTGAATGATAATCCGTAACAACTGCATATCTTGAAATGTTGCGGTCTGCATACATTGCATCGTCAAGCAGATAGGGAAAACAAGCAACAATTACTGATTTTGCGTTTTTAGGCAGTCTGCCTTTGGCTCTGCATTCGATAAGCCCTGTTTTAATTTTATCAAATGAACATATTCCCCACAAGGGGGTAATTTTGTCCATTATATTTTTAATATCCAAACCTATCACCCCACAGCCTGAGCCAAAGCTATCATAACGGGCAGGGTGATTATCGAAATAAAGCTGACTATCGCAACTGTCTGAGATGCAAGGCCGGTGTTGCGGTCATATTTTGCGGCAAACATAACTGTGTTGTTGGCCGTGGGAGCGCCTGCGGATATTGAAAGCGCAACAAGCAGAGTTCCCGAAATTCCCGCAAGCCTGAAAGCAGCGAGCAGAACAAGAGGGAGAATAATCAGCTTAACAAGCGCAACAGCAAATATCCGCCAATTTTTGAATATTGTTTTAAAATCCGTGTTTGCAATGTAGGTTCCGAAAATCAGCATTGCAACGGGAGTGTTAAGGCTTGCTATATAGCCGATGGGTGAGGCAATGATGTTGGGCAGATTAATCGAAAAAAGAAAGAGCGGCAATCCGATTATAACGGAAATAACGCCGGGATTAACAATCAGCTTTTTCAGGTTGAATTTAACCTTTTCGCCCTCTTTGCCCTTGGTTATTGTGTAAATTCCGTGAGTGAAGCTGAAAATCTGGAATGAGATAATAACTGCCGAACAGTAAAAAACTCCTTCATCTCCGAGAACGGCGCCTGCAAGCGGCAGCGCCATATATCCGCAGTTGCCGTAAGCACAGGAGTATTTATAAATGCAGGCTTTATCCTTTTCACATTTGTTAAATACAAGGGAGGAAATGCCTGCGGAAACAATGTGCAGAACAAAACCGCAGCCCATCGCAATGAAAAGCCCTTTAGCGGTTTCCGGATTATATTCCAGGCTGCAGAAGCTTTCAATTATAACTGCGGGAGTTATGATATAAAAAAGCAGGTCAGTGCAGCTTTTTGCAACTTTTTCTGTGTATATCCCGATTTTGTCGGCAATTGCGCCGACTGCAACGAGTATATATAGAATCGCAACCTGTTCGCTTGCGATAAGAACATTTTGTAAAAACATGGTTTATTCCTCTGAACGGGTTTCGGGGATTTTATCCGTGACCCTTGTGAAAACGGTTGAGATTATGAAAAGTGCAACGGCAAAATCGCAGTATTCAACCGGTGACTGTTCATGAAGCAGGTTTGCATTGCCTGTAACGGTAACAATGAATCTCGGCACGAAGCAGAGAAGTGCAAAAAGCGCTGCGGGAAGCCCGTAAGCGGCAATTTTCCATTCGCAGCCCTTGCCGTTAACGCCTGAATTAACCTGAGCAAATGCCATAAAGAAGAGAATAAGAAAAGCTGCAGTCAGCATTTCAAACATGAGGTCGGACACACGGATATAGCTTATTGTGCGTGTGAAACGGAAAATAAGCCTGAACATGCTCCAGAGAACGGGGGCAAGAGAGAGCAATTTATATTCAGAACCGTTGTTTTTTCCGCTGAGTGCGCCTGCACCGACGGCGAGAAGATATATTGCAGAAAAAAGTGAAAAAACAGCTTCCAGCCCCGATATAAACACTATAGGTTGGAGCTTACCCTCGGGAGTGAGGATAGTCTGAGTGTTCATAACGGACAGTATGCAGTTAATGCCGTCTGCAAGAATACCCAAAGCGGCGGTCAGCGAGAGGATGCCGAAGCCGGGGCGCTTCATTGATTCAAATGAATATTCAAGCTTTTTGCGGCGAATAAAGCCGAATACAAGGCAAAAAGCTGTTGCGGCGGTAAGAATTGCATAAAGAAGGATTACACTCCAATTTGTTTCGCGGAAAAAGCCTGTTTCGCTTTCAAGAACCGTAAAATACTGAATTGTTCTGACAGGCAGGGTAATAACGGCTGCCGCAACAAAAATCAGCATTCCGATACCGAAGCCGCTTTTGAGGGATTTGTTTTCCATTATGAGTTACCTCTTATCTGTTATTGATTGGAACATATATGTTTCTTATGTTGTTGCTCTTGTAAGCAGGTCTGATAATCTTGCCGCCTGTTACAAGCTCTTCAATTCGGTGAGCAGACCAGCCGGCAATTCTTGCAATTGTGAAAATGGGAGTGAAAAGATCGGGCGGAATATCGAGCATTTTGTAGACGAGGCCCGAATAAAGGTCAACATTTGCGCACATCGCAGCCTTTTTCTGCGACTTGTTGCTGTTGAAAATTTCAGGAGTAAGCTGCTCTATGAGGTTGAGAAGCCTGAACTCATTTTCAAATTCTGTGTTTACCGCAAACTCCTCTGCTTTCTGTTTAAGGATTTTTGCTCTGGGGTCAGAGAGTGTGTAAACTGCGTGACCCATGCCGTAAATAAGGCCTGAACCGTCGCCCGCTTCCTTGCGGATGATTTTTGTCAGGAAGTCCGCAACCTGACCTTCGTTTGTGATATCGCTGACACCTTCTTTGATATGTTCAATCATTTCTGTGACCTTGATATTTGCACCGCCGTGCTTCGGCCCTTTGAGTGAGCCGATGCTTGCTGCAGTTGTGGCATAAGTGTCCGTGCCGCTTGAGGTGAGAACACGTGTTGTGAAGGTGGAGTTGTTACCGCCGCCGTGCTCTGCGTGAAGAACGAGGGCAAGGTCAAGAGTGCGTGCCTCGGTCTCCGTAAAGGCGCCATCGGGGCGGAGCATCTGCAGAAGGTTCTGGGCTGTGGAAAGCTCTGCCTTGGGGGGGTGGATATAAAGGCTCTCACCCTTATTGTAATGATTATACGCGTGGTAGCTGTAAACAGACAAAAGCGGGAACACAGAAATAATCTGCAAGCACTGTCTTAATACATTTTCGATAGAGGTATCCATCGCGTTATTATCGTATGATGCCAAAGTAAGCACTGAACGAGCAAGCGAGTTCATCATATCCTTGCTGCTGGCTTTCATGATAACGTCACGTACAAAATGCTTCGGAAGAACTCGACAATCGGACAGAAGTTTCACAAAATCCTTGTATTCCTGCTCGTTAGGAAGCTTTGAGAAAAGAAGAAGGTAGATAGTCTCCTCA